>NZ_JBIRPW010000010.1:0-236235 GCF_044332905.1 Streptomyces sp. NPDC021224
TGAGTTCTCAAGGAACGGAAGCTTCCTTCGAGACCGTTTCACCGGCCCCTCCGGGCTTTCCCTTCGTTGTGTTCCGACTCTATCAGAAGATTTTCTGTCGGAATTACCACCCCCGATTCAAGAGCGCGCGTTTCCGCGGGTCTCGTTCGGAGCGGTTGTGCCAACGTACTGGAGCGGGCCGCCGGATGCAAATCCGGCGGCCCGCTCGTGGTGGGGATGTTGACGGTGGGTCAGACCTCGACGACCACCGGGAGGATCATCGGGCGGCGTCGGTAGGTGTCGGACACCCACTTTCCGACGGACCGTCTGATGAGCTGCTGGATCTGGCGGGTCTCCATCACTCCGTCCGAGGCGGAACGCGACAGGCCCTCCTCGATCTTCGGGATGACCGCGGCGAAGGCCTCGTCCTCGATACCCGAGCCTCTCGCGTGGATGTTCGGGCCGCCGACGATCTTGCCGGTGGTCGTGTCGACCACGACGAAGACCGAGACGATGCCCTCCTCGCCGAGGATCCTGCGGTCCTTGAGCGAGGACTCGGTGATGTCGCCGACCGAGAGCCCGTCGACGTACACGTAGCCCGCCTGGACCTTGCCGGCGATTTTCGCCTCACCGCCGACGAGGTCGACCGCGACGCCGTCCTCCGCGATGACCGTGCGGTTCTTGGGAATGCCGGTCAGTTGTCCCAACTCGGCATTCGCCCGCAGGTGGCGCCATTCGCCGTGGATCGGCATCAGGTTCCGCGGCTTGCAGATGTTGTAGAAGTACAGCAGCTCGCCGGCCGAGGCGTGGCCCGAGACGTGCACCTTGGCGTTGCCCTTGTGGACGACGTTGGCTCCCCACCGGGTGAGGCCGTTGATGACGCGGTACACCGCGTTCTCGTTGCCCGGGATCAGCGAGGAGGCGAGGACGACGGTGTCGCCCTCGACGATGCGGATCTGGTGGTCGCGGTTGGCCATCCGGGAGAGCGCCGCCATCGGCTCGCCCTGGGAGCCGGTGCAGACGAGGACCACCTGCTCGTCCGGCAGGTCGTCGAGCACCTTGACGTCCACGATGAGGCCGCCGGGGACCTTGAGGTAGCCGAGGTCGCGGGCGATGCCCATGTTCCTGACCATGGAGCGGCCGACGAAGGCGACCTTGCGGCCGCGCTCGTGGGCCGCGTCGAGCACCTGCTGGATACGGTGCACGTGGCTGGCGAAGCTCGCGACGATGATGCGCTTCTCCGCCTTGGCGAAGGTCTGGCGCAGCACCTGCGAGATGTCGCGCTCCGGCGGCACGAAGCCCGGGACCTCGGCGTTCGTGGAGTCGGAGAGCAGCAGGTCGATGCCCTCCTCCCCGAGCCGGGCGAAGGTGGGCAGGTCGGTGAGGCGGCCGTCGAGCGGGAGCTGGTCCATCTTGAAGTCGCCGGTGACGACGACCATGCCCGCGGGGGTGCGGATGGCGACGGCGAGGGCGTCCGGGATGGAGTGGTTGACGGCGACGAATTCGCAGTCGAAGGGGCCGATGCGCTCCCGGTCGCCTTCCTTCACCTCAAGGGCGTAGGGGCGGATACGGTGCTCCTGGAGCTTGGCCTCGATCAGCGCGAGGGTGAGCTTGGAGCCGATGAGCGGGATGTCGTCCTTCTCCCTGAGCAGGAAGGGGACGGCTCCGATGTGGTCCTCGTGGCCGTGGGTGAGGATCACGCCGACGACGTCGTCGAGGCGGTCCCTGATGGAGCTGAAGTCGGGAAGGATGAGGTCGACGCCCGGCTGCTCCTCTTCGGGGAAGAGGACGCCGCAGTCGACGATCAGCAGCTTGCCGCCGAATTCGAAGACGGTCATGTTGCGACCGATCTCACCGAGACCGCCGAGCGGCGTGATGCGCAGGCCGCCTTCGGCCAGCGGCCGCGGCGGGCCGAGTTCTGGATGCGGATGACTCAAAGGTTTTCTCCCTGTCGCGCACGCCGAAAGGGCCTTCCTGGGCCGTGGCGTGCGGCACTGTGTGTGATCGTCATACGTCCGGCGCGCAGCGTGTCGCTGGTCGGGTTTCGTCCCGGGCGGCGCGGCTGCGGTCGGGTCCTGCGTATTCAGTTGTGAAGTCTGTGTTCAGAGGTGTACCCCGCCGGCGGCGAGATCCTTCCTGAGGCGTTCCGTGGCGTCCGGATCCAGTTCGGTGAGCGGGAGCCGGAGCGGGCCCGCGGGCAGTCCGCGCAGCGCGAGGGCGGCCTTGGTGGTCATGACGCCCTGGGCGCGGAACATGCCGGTGAAAACCGGCAGCAGCCGCTGGTGGATCTCGGCCGCCTTGGCGACGTCACCACCGGTGTACGCGTCCAGCATCGCACGCAGCTCGGGTGTGACGAGGTGGCCGACGACCGAGACGAAGCCGACGGCGCCGATGGACAGCAGCGGCAGGTTGAGCATGTCGTCACCGGAGTACCAGGCCAGGCCGCTGCGGCTGATGGCCCACCCTGCGGCGCCGAGGTCGCCCTTGGCGTCCTTGTTGGCGACGATGCGGGGGTGCTCGGCCAGCCGGACGATGGTCTCGGTGTCCAGCGGGACGCCGCTGCGGCCGGGGATGTCGTAGAGCATCACGGGCAGGCCGGTGGCGTCGGCGATGGCGGTGAAGTGCCGGCGGAGGCCCTCCTGCGGCGGCTTGCTGTAGTACGGCGTGACGGTGAGCAGGCCGTGCGCGCCGGCCTGCTCGGCCTGGCGGGCCAGCTCCGTGCTGTGCCGGGTGTCGTTGGTGCCGACTCCTGCGACGACGGCGGCCCGGTCCCCGACGGCTTCCAGGACTGCCCGTACGAGCTGGGCTTTTTCCGTGTCGCTCGTGGTGGGCGACTCCCCGGTGGTGCCGTTGACGACGATGCCGTCATTGCCCGCGTCCACCAGGTGGGTGGCGAGCTGCTGGGCGCCGGCGAGGTCGAGATCGCCGTCCGCGGTGAACGGCGTGACCATTGCGGTCAGTACCCGCCCGAAGGGGGCCTTGGGGATGGAGGTCGGAGCCATGGGTCCCACGCTACTCGGTGTGTACGGGAGCACGCAGCCACGGGACCTGCGCAAAGGACTCCGGCGGTGTCTGCTCGGGGGTTCAGGCACCGCCGGGGTCCGTTTCTGCAGCCTAGATGAACCTCACGAATGCCTGCAATCCGAACACTTCGGACATTTGGCTATGACGGTCGGCCTGGGCCGGGGCTACGGGGCGACACGCCCATTGGCGTTGAACGCCGCATGGGTGAGCGGCATCAGGGCCGCCCAGGCCGCTTCCATGCGCTCGCCGACCATCTCGATCTCGCGCTGCGGGAAGGACGCCACCTTGGCCATCTCGTGCTGTGTCCGCAGGCCGAGGAAGTGCATCAGCGAGCGCGCGTTGCACGTGGCGTACATCGAGGAGAACAGGCCGACCGGCAGTGTGGCGCGGGCCACCTCGCGGGCGACCCCGTCGGCGAGCATCGCCTGGTAGGCCGCGTAGGACTGCGCGTAGGACTCCTCCATGGCCGCCACCGCCTGCTTGTGCTGCTCGGGGCTGCCGTGGACGAACTCGTACTTTCCCGGGCGCCCCTGCTGCACGAGCTTGCGGTCGGGCCCCGGCACGTAGAAGACGGGCTGCAGCTCACGGTAGCGGCCGGACTCCTCGTTGTAGGACCAGCCGACGCGGTGCCGCATGAACTCCCGGAAGACGAAGATCGGGGCGCTGATGAAGAACGTCATCGAGTTGTGCTCGAAAGGGCTGCCGTGACGGTCCCGCATCAGGTAGTTGATCAAGCCCTTGGAGCGCTCCGGGTCCTTGCTCAGCTCGTCGAGGGACTGCTCGCCCGCGGTGGAGACCCGGGCCGCCCACAGGACGTCGGTGTCCGACGCGCTGTGCTTGATCAGTTCGACGGTCACGTCGTCCCGGAACTCGACGGGGGCTGCCGGAGCGCTGGTGGGGGCCCCGTCGGGGAGGTCGGTCGGCACCGGTGGTGTCCTTCCTGTGGGCGGCATTGCGCCGACAAGCCTAGGCGGTGGGTACGACAGTCCGGCCGCGGCCGATCGGCCCACCCGAAGTGGCCGAGTCAGCTTTCGGCGGCTAGCCTCACCCGTCAGAGTGCACTCGCCCGTCCCACCGGAACCCGAAGAGGATCCTCCGCGTGTCCCTGCCCCACACCTTTGCGACCGCCGAAGCCGACGAGCTGGAGGCGGAGCGCCCGCTGCCGCACCTCGACCAGGACCGCTGGATGCGCCCCTACGGCGTCGGTCCGTGGCGGGTCGGGACGGCGGCGCTGGCCCTGATGCTGGCGGCCTACCTGCTGTTCGCCGCGCTGATCATGGTGGCCGCGCAGAACACCCAGGGCGGCGCGTTCTGCCTGCTGGCGGCGCTGCTGGTGATCGCGGCGTCGCTGCGGATGCTGCGGGTCGGCGTATGGGTGAGCGGCCGGGGGCTGCGTCAGACGAGCTTCTTCAGCACCGTGACCGTGCCGTGGCGCAAGGTCGCCGCGGTGCGTACGGCGCAGCAGCCGGTGAAGGTGCTGGGGCTGCCGCGGACCGTCCAGGGGCAGGCGCTGATCATCACCCGCACGAGCGGGGACTCCCTGCGCCCGCAGTTCACCGATCACAACGCGGACTTCCTCGGCCGGGCCGAGGCCTTCGACGTGGCCGCCGACGCCATCGAGGGCTGGGCCACGGAGCTGCGCTGACGGCTGCTGACGGGCCCTGGGGCGGGGCGTACGGCCCCGCCCGGGGCTCAGCGAGGTGTCTTGCCGTCGTGCAGGGCGATGGCCCGCTGCATGGCCTTGCGCGCCCTCGGCGTGTCGCGGGCGTCGAAGTAGGCGACCGCCAGCCGGAACCAGGTGCGCCAGTCGTTCGGCGCCGCCTCCGTCTCGGCCTGCCGCTGTGCGAAGACCGCGTCAGCGGCGTCCCGGTCGATCCGGCCGCTGGGCGTACGGGCCAGGTCGTCGACGGGGAGGCCGCCCTCGGCCTCCAGCTCGCGGCCGAGCCGTCCGGCGTTGCGGGCGAACTGCGTGGTCTGCCACAGGAACCAGGCGCCGATCAGCGGCAGCACCAGCACCGCGAGGCCGAAGGCCACCGTGACCGGTCGACCGTCGGCGATGAGCAGCACCCCGCGGTCGCCGACCAGCACGAAGTAGAAGACCAGCGCGAGGGCCGAGACGGTGTAGCTGAGTCTGGCGCGCATGCCTCAGGCTCCCCGGCCGTCCGGCTCGGTGCCGTCCAGGAAGTGCTCCAGGCCGTAAGTCAGGCCGGGGACGCCGGGGACGGTGCGGGCGGCGAGCAGGATGCCGGGCATGAAGCTGCTGTGGTGCAGCGAGTCGTGCCGGATGGTGAGGGTCTCGCCGGTGCCGCCGAACAGCACCTCCTGGTGGGCGAGCAGGCCGTGCAGCCGTACCGAGTGCACGGGCACGCCGTCGACCGCGGCGCCGCGGGCGCCCTCCAGGCCGTGGGTGGTCGGGTCGTGCTGCGGGCCGAGGCCGGCCTCGGTGCGGGCGGCAGCGATCAGCTGGGCGGTGCGCGTTGCGGTGCCGCTGGGGGCGTCGGCCTTGTTGTCGTGGTGCAGCTCGATGACCTCGGCCGAGTCGAACCAGCGGGCCGCCTGCCGGGCGAACTGCATGGTCAGGACGGCGCCGATGGAGAAGTTCGGTGCGACCAGGGCACCCGTGCCGGGCGCGGCGGCCAGCCACTCGCGCAGCCGGTCCAGGCGCTCCTCGGTCCAGCCGGTGGTGCCGACGACGGTGTGGATGCCGTGCCCGACGCAGAATTCCAGGTTGTTCATGACCGAGTCGGGGTGGGTCAGTTCCACGGCGACCTGCGCGCCCGCCTCGGTCAGCGCCTCCAGCGGATCGTCGCGGTCGATCGCAGCGACCAGGTCGAGATCGTCGGCGGCCTCGACGGCGGCGGCAGCGGCCGAGCCGATACGGCCCTTGGCGCCGATCACGGCCACACGGAGCTTGCTCATCGTTCGGGGGTCCTCCAGGTCTGCGTACGGCAGCGCGTACGGGGCGAGCGGATCGGGGTGCGCGGACGCGCGGCCGGGCCGGACCGGGGCGGCCGCGCACCCGCGGCTAGGCGACGGCTTCGTGCAGGCGGGCGGCCTGTTTCTGCTTGAGCGGGCCGATGACGGCGAGCGACGGGCGCTGCCCGAGGACGTCACGGGCGACCTCGCGCACCTCGTCCGGGGTGACGGCGGCGATCCGCGCGAGCAGGTCGTCGACGGACAGCTGGTCGCCCCAGCACAGCTCGCTCTTGCCGATCCGGTTCATGAGCGCGCCGGTGTCCTCCAGGCCCAGCACTGTCGAACCCGCCAGCTGGCCGATGGCGCGGCGCAGCTCCTCGTCGGTCAGGCCGTGCTCGGCGACGTGGTGGAGCTCGTCCCGGCAGATCTTGAGCACCTCGGGCACCCTGCCCGGCTGACAGCCCGCGTACACCCCGAACAGGCCGCAGTCGGCGAAGGAGGAGGTGTAGGAGTACACCGAGTACGCGAGGCCGCGCTTCTCCCGGACCTCCTGGAAGAGCCGCGAGCTCATGCCGCCGCCGAGGGCGGTGTTGAGCACGCTCAGCGCCCAGCGCCGGTCGTCGGTGCGGGACAGGCCCGGCATGCCGAGGACGACATGGGCCTGCTCGGTGCGCCGGTCGAGGACCTCGACGACGCCCGCTGTACGCAGCGTGCGGCTGCCGCCGCGCGGGGCCTGCGGCACCGCGTCCGGGTCGCGCAGCGCGCCGGCCCGTTCGAAGGCGCGGCGGACCTGGCGTACGACGCTCGCGTGGTCGATGTTGCCGGCGGCGGCCACCACGAGGCGCGTGGGGTCGTAGTGCCGGCGGTAGAAGCGGGCCACCTGGTCACGGGTGAGGGCGTTGATCGTCTCGACGGTGCCCAGCACCGGGCGGCCGAGCGGGGTGTCGCCGAGCATCGCCTCGCAGAACAGGTCGTGCACCTGGTCGCCGGGGTCGTCCTCGGTCATCGCGATCTCCTCCAGGACGACACCGCGCTCGGCGTCGATGTCCTCCTGGCGGATGAGCGAGCCGGTGAGCATGTCGCACACCACGTCGACGGCGAGCGGCAGGTCGGTGTCGAGCACCCTGGCGTAGTAGCAGGTGTACTCCTTGGCGGTGAACGCGTTCATCTCGCCGCCGACCGCGTCCACTGCCGCGGAGATCTCCAGCGCGCTGCGCCGCTCGGTGCCCTTGAAGAGCAGGTGCTCCAGGTAGTGCGTGGCGCCGCTCAGCGCCGGGGTCTCGTCGCGGGAGCCGACGGCCGCCCAGATGCCGAAGGTGGCGGAGCGGACGGTCGGCAGCGTCTCGGTGACGACCCGCAGGCCGCCCGGCAGCACGCTGCGGCGAACGGTGCCGACGCCGTCGGTTCCGGGCAGCAGGGTCCGCGTGCGGACGGCCCGCCCCTTGGTGGAGGGGCGGGCCGTCACGGCGGTGGAGCGGGTCGTCACTTGTCCGACTCGTCCTTCGCGTCCTGGCTGTCGCCGTCCTCGCCCTCGATCACGGGGACGAGCGAGAGCTTGCCGCGCTGGTCGATCTCGGCGATCTCGACCTGCACCTTGGTGCCGACGCCGAGGACGTCCTCGACGTTCTCCACGCGCTTGCCGCCGGCGAGCTTGCGGATCTGCGAGATGTGCAGCAGACCGTCCTTGCCGGGCATGAGCGACACGAAGGCGCCGAAGGTGGTCGTCTTCACGACCGTGCCCAGGTAGCGCTCGCCGAC
Organism: Streptomyces sp. NPDC021224; assembly: GCF_044332905.1. Classification (NCBI taxonomy): domain Bacteria; kingdom Bacillati; phylum Actinomycetota; class Actinomycetes; order Kitasatosporales; family Streptomycetaceae; genus Streptomyces; species Streptomyces sp. NPDC021224. The sequence continues at coordinate 7,678 of NZ_JBIRPW010000010.1, forward strand.
CTCGGGCATGGTCGGGTTGGCGATCTGGTTGATCATCGTGCGGGCGGCCTCGGCCTGCGAGCCCTCCGTCGCACCGATCAGGACCGTGCCGTCGTCCTCGATGGAGATGTCGGCGCCGGTGTCCTCCTGGATCTGGTTGATCATCTTGCCCTTGGGGCCGATGACCTCACCGATCTTGTCCACCGGGATCTTGATGCTGATGATCCGCGGCGCGTTCGGCGACATCTCGTCCGGGGAGTCGATGGCCTCCATCATCACGTCGAGGATGTGCAGCCGGGCGTCACGGGCCTGCTTGAGGGCCGCCGCCAGGACGGACGCCGGGATGCCGTCGAGCTTGGTGTCCAGCTGGAGGGCGGTCACGAAGTCCTTGGTGCCGGCGACCTTGAAGTCCATGTCGCCGAAGGCGTCCTCGGCGCCGAGGATGTCGGTCAGCGCCACGTAGTGCGTCTTGCCCTCGATCTCCTGCGAGATCAGGCCCATGGCGATACCGGCGACCGGTGCCTTGAGCGGCACACCGGCGTTCAGCAGCGACATGGTGGAGGCGCACACCGAACCCATCGACGTCGAGCCGTTGGAGCCCAGCGCCTCGGAGACCTGCCGGATCGCGTAGGGGAACTCCTCGCGGGTCGGCAGCACCGGGATCAGGGCGCGCTCGGCGAGGGCGCCGTGGCCGATCTCGCGGCGCTTCGGGGAGCCGACGCGGCCGGTCTCGCCGACGGAGTACGGCGGGAAGTTGTAGTTGTGCATGTAGCGCTTGCGCGTCTCGGGCGCCAGCGTGTCGAGCTGCTGCTCCATGCGCAGCATGTTCAGCGTGGTGACCCCCAGGATCTGGGTCTCGCCGCGCTCGAACAGCGCCGAGCCGTGCACCCGCGGGATCGCCTCGACCTCGGCGGCCAGCGTGCGGATGTCGGTGACACCGCGGCCGTCGATGCGGACCTTGTCACGGATGACGCGCTGGCGGACCAGCTTCTTGGTCAGCGAGCGGTAGGCCGCGGAGATCTCCTTCTCGCGACCCTCGAACTGCGGCAGGAGCTTCTCGGCGGCCAGGCCCTTGACGCGGTCCAGCTCGGCCTCGCGGGCCTGCTTGCCGGCGATGGTCAGCGCCTGCGCCAGCTCGTCGGTGACGGCGGACTCCAGTGCGCTGAAGACGTCCTCCTCGTAGTCGAGGAAGACGGGGAACTCGCCGGTCGGCTTGGCAGCCTTGGCGGCCAGCTCGGACTGCGCCTTGCACAGCACCTTGATGAACGGCTTGGAGGCCTCCAGGCCGGCCGCGACGACCTCCTCGGTCGGCGCCTCGGCACCGCCCTCGACGAGCTTGATCGTGCGATCGGTGGCCTCGGCCTCGACCATCATGATCGCGACGTCGCCGTCGTCGAGCGCCCGGCCGGCGACGACCATGTCGAAGACGGCCTCCTCCAGCTCGCTGTGCGTCGGGAAGGCCACCCACTGGCCGCGGATCAGCGCGACGCGGACGCCGCCGATCGGGCCGGAGAAGGGCAGGCCGGCCAGCTGCGTGGAGCAGGAGGCGGCGTTGATCGCGACCACGTCGTAGAGGTGGTCGGGGTTGAGGGCCATGACGGTGGCGACGATCTGGATCTCGTTGCGCAGGCCCTTGACGAAGGACGGGCGCAGCGGGCGGTCGATCAGCCGGCAGGTCAGGATGGCGTCCTCGGAGGGGCGGCCCTCGCGGCGGAAGAACGAGCCGGGGATGCGGCCGGCCGCGTACATGCGCTCCTCGACGTCCACCGTGAGGGGGAAGAAGTCGAAGTGCTCCTTGGGCTGCTTGGAAGCGCTGGTGGCCGACAGCACCATGGTGTCGTCGTCCAGGTAGGCCACGGCGGAACCGGCGGCCTGACGGGCCAGCCGGCCCGTCTCGAAGCGGATGGTGCGGGTGCCGAAGGACCCGTTGTCGATCACGGCTTCGGCGTAGTGGGTCTCGTTCTCCACTATGGGGTTTCTCCTCGTCCTCGCCCGCAGGGCGTCTCCCGGCGGGCCATCGGTGGAGGGGCGTCCTGCCGGGGCCGGTCTTCGATCGAAGCCGCCGGGGGTGCAACCACCCGGAGGCCACTACCGAGGACCGGCAGCTGCGGCGGATAGGAGGACGCTCCTCCTCATACGTTGTCAACAGCAGTCAACAGCACCATTGCATCAGACGACGCACGTATCGCGCACGTCCTGTGGGCGATACGTGGCCGACCTCGTACAAGACGGTTGCGTGACCGGTGCACCGTGCCGGTGCATATGGCAAAGGGAGCGGCCCCGTCCGACGGGAACCGCTCCCCTGCACGCGTCCTAGCGAACGCCCGCCGCACCGGCACGGATGCCGAGGCGCTCGCGCAGCTCACGGAAGCGCGTGATGTCCTTCTTGGCCAGGTACTGCAGCAGGCGGCGACGCTGGCCGACCAGGATGAGCAGACCGCGGCGCGAGTGGTGGTCGTGCTTGTGGGTCTTGAGGTGCTCGGTCAGGTCCGAGATGCGCCGCGAGAGCAGCGCGACCTGGACCTCGGGGGAGCCGGTGTCGCCTTCCTTGGTGCCGAACTCGGCGATGATCTGCTTCTTCGTCTCGACGTCGAGCGCCATACGGACTCCTCCAGGGATCGTCTGCCGGCGAGCGCCCCCGGTCTTCTTCGCGGGGAGTTCTCATATGACTCGCACGGCTCTCGGTCACCCGGTGTGAGCACACAGGTGACCGTCACCCAGGGTACCAGCCGGTTGCCGGGCGATTTACCGCGGGTCACCGGGCGGACGGTGGCACAGGGTGGCCGGTCCTCCGGCGGTCCGTACGACGGTACGTCCGACGGTGGCGCCCACCGCGCGGGGGTGTGCGACTCAGCCGCCGCCCAGCCCGCGCACCGCGCCGTACGTCCCGAGCACAGCCAGGCACAGCGGGACCAGCGTCAGCAGCACGGCGCCCTCGACGACCTCCAGGCAGCGGCCCCAGAACGGGGACACCCCCCGGCCCGGCACGGCCAGTCCGACCGCGACGAGCGCCCCGGCCGCTGCCGCGACGGCACCGGGCAGCCACAGTGCGCGCGGCCCGCAGGCGCCTGCGCCCGGTGCGAGCCAGGCCACGGGCAGTGCGAGCGCGAGGACACCGGCCGCGACCAGCGCTCCGACCTGGGCGGTGTCACGGAAGAGCCGGGCGCGCAGCAGGACGGCGAGGCCGGTGGCCAGGGAGAGAAGCTGGGCGGGAGCGGTCCGGGAACAGCCGAGGACGGCGGCGGCGCCCACCGTGGTGGCCGCGCAGCCGCCGACCATGCCGAGCAGGAGTTCATGGCCGCGGCGGACGCGGGCGGCGACCGCCTCGTGGCCGAAGGGCGCCCGCGGATCGCGTTCGCCCGCGCGGTGCTCCGCGACGGCGCCGGTGCCGGGCTCCGGGTCGCCGAAGCCGATCGGCAGCCGGGCCAGCTGGGCGGACCAGCCGGGCAGGAAGCCGATCAGCCCGACCGCTGCGACCGCCACGACGCAGGCGGCGTTCTGCGGCTCCGCGTCGGCGGCGACAGCGCCGTACGCCCCCAGGGCGCCCGCGGCGGCCACGACGGCGGAGGCCACGAAAGGCGCGTCCCCGGCCGGGAGCACCGCGACCAGGACCGCCGAGGCCACCAGCACGGTCGCGCAGCCGGACAGCAATTGCAGCCGGCCCGCTCCGTGGTCTGCCGCGGGGGCGGTGAGGCCCGCCCCGGCGACCAGCAGGTACGGCATCGCGGCCAGGCCCAGGGCGGCCGCGGCGGTGCGGTCGCCGTAGACCCTGGCCCGTACGGCGGCGCATGCGGCGAGCACCGTGCCCGTCACTGCGGCCACGACGCCCGGCGGGCCGTGCATGTCGTGCCGTACCGGGTCGGTCTGCCACAGCACCCAGCAGAGCGCGGCCAGGAGCACGGCGCCGCCGGTGAGCGCGGTGGGGCGGGTCAGGTCGTCGGTCCAGTGGCGGCGGCCGCGCACCGTCGCTGCCGAGACCGCGTCGCACACGTCGTCGTGGACGGCAGGTGGCAACGACGTGGCAATGGTGCGCAGAAGGATGAATTCCCCGTCCAGGACGCGCTGGGCGGACAGCGACAGCGCCGGGTCGAGCGGCGTGCCGTCGCGGCGGACGAGGTGGTACCCGGTCGGTTCCGCCGCGTCCTGCACCTGCCCGGACAGCCGCAGGATGTCCGGGCGCAGGTCGGCGACCGGCAGGTCGTCGGGAAGGGCGACGTCGGCCCTGCTGTCCGGCGTCACGATCGTGACGCGGCAGAATCCCGCGGATCCCCTGTCGGGGGCGGCGTTCGCGGTGCCCCCGACCTGCGTGCGCCGCTGTGCGGGAACGTCCGGGGCCTGCCGCCCTGCATATAGGTGACGAAGAGTGTCCATATGATTGCCCTCCGTGGCATCTGCGGCGGCACCGTATCAGCCGCGGCGGCGACTTCCTGGGGCGGGCACATCTGTGGGTTCGGTCATCGTCAAACGCCCGGCGCGCGTGCGGCCGCCCGAGGTGCCCTCCGGGGAGATCCGTCTCGAACCGCCGCCGGAGCTGCGGCGCGGACAGGAGCAGGGGCTGCTGGCGCTGCTCCTGCCGATGCTGGCGATGGGCGGTTCGGCGGCGTACTTCTTCATGCCGGGATCGCAGCCGGTCATGAAGGTGATGGGCGCGCTCATGCTGGCGTCGGCGGTCGCGCTGGGCGCCGTACAGTTCGTGCGGGCCCGGCAGGGCGCGAGCGGGCACATGGCCGACAGCCGCCGGGACTACCTCGCCCACCTGGCGCGGCAGCGCGGCGCGGTCCGCCGCACCGCCGCCCTCCAGCGCAGCGGCAGGCTCTACACCCACCCCGCGCCGGACCAGCTGTGGGCGCTGGTGGCCGAGGGGCGGCGGGTGTGGGAGCGGCGCCCCGGCGACGACGACTTCGGGCAGGTCCGGATCGGACTCGCGCCGCAGCAGCTGGCGACCCCGCTCGTCGTGCCGGAGACCGCGCCTGTGGACCGGCTGGAGCCGCTGACCGCGCACGCCCTGCGGTCCTTCGTCGCCGCCTACGGGACGGTCGAGGACCTGCCGCTCGCGGTGTCGCTGCGGGCCTTCTCACACGTGGTGCTGACCGGTGACGCCGCCGCCGTCCGCGGGCAGGCACGGGCGGTGGTGGCGCAACTGGCCGCGCTGCACTCGCCCGCCGACATGGTCCTGGGCGTCGCAGCTTCCCGCGCGGCGCTGCCCGCGTGGGAATGGGTCAAGTGGCTGCCGCATGCCCAGTCACCGACCGCGGCGGACGGCGCCGGAGCCCGGCGCCTGGTGGCGGACGGGGCGGCAGGCCTGGCCGAGCTGCTCGGCTCGGCGCTGGAGGACCGCCCGCGCTTCCAGCCGGACGCGGCGCCGCTGCTCGACCGGCCGCACGTGCTCCTCCTCCTCGACGGCGGCGCGCTCCCCCCGCCCGCCGCCGTGGGGCTGCAGGGCGTGACGGTCCTGGAGCTGGTTCCCGGGGAGGACGGCGAGCCGCACGGCGATCTGCGGGTGCACTGCACGGCCGGGAAGATGCTGCTGCGCTCACCCACGGGCCAGGTGTACGGCGGCGTGCCGGACGCGCTGGGCGAAACGGAGTCGGAGGCGCTGGCCCGCGGGCTCGCCCCGCTGCGGCCCGCGGGCGGCGACGGTGAACCGCTGTCGGCGGACCTCGATTTCACCGACCTGACGGGTATCGGCGACGCGGGCTCCTTCGACGCGTCCCTCGGGTGGGCGCCCCGCGACCGCCAGGAGCTGCTGCGGGTGCCGATCGGTGTGGGAGAGGACGGCGAACCTGTGCACCTGGACCTGAAGGAGGCCGCGCAGGAGGGCATGGGCCCGCACGGTCTGTGCGTGGGGGCGACCGGCTCGGGCAAGTCCGAACTGCTGCGCACCCTGGTGCTCGGCCTGGCCGTCACGCACTCCCCCGAGAGGCTGAACCTCGTCCTCGCCGACTTCAAGGGCGGTGCGACGTTCGCGGGCCTGAGCGGGCTGCCGCACGTGTCGGCCGTCATCACCAACCTGGCGGAGGACCTGACCATGGTCGACCGCATGCGGGACGCGCTCACGGGGGAATTGCGCCGACGTCAGGAGCTGCTGAAGTCCGCGGGCAATTACGCCGGTGTCCACGACTACGAGCGGGCGAGAGCCGCGGGCGCCGACCTGCGGCCGCTGGCGACGCTGGTGCTGGTCATCGACGAGTTCAGCGAGCTGCTGATGGCCAGACCGGAGTTCATCGACATGTTCCTCCAGATCGGCCGTATCGGCCGCTCGCTGGGCGTGCACCTCCTGCTGGCCTCCCAGCGTCTGGAGGAGGGCCGGCTCCGCGGCCTCGACACCTACCTGTCCTACCGGATCGGCCTGCGCACCTTCTCCGCGTCGGAGTCGCGCGCGGCCCTCGGCGTGCCGGACGCGTACCACCTGCCGCCCGTACCGGGGTCGGCGTGTCTCAAGACCCCCACGGGGGACATCGTCCGCTTCAAGGCCGCATATGTGTCGGGTCCGTACCGCGGCGGCCCGGAGGCCGCCGCCGAGGCGGCGGGGCAGCCAGCGGTGCCCTTCACCGCCGCGACCGTGCCGGTGGGCAGGCCCCCGGCACGGTCGGACGAGCGACGCGCGGGGACCGCGGCGGAAACTGTGCTGGACGTCCTCGTCGGCCGCCTCACGGGACGCGGGCCCGAGGCCCACCGGGTGTGGCTGCCGCCGCTGGGCGCCGCGCCCGGGCTGGACGCACTGGTGCCGCGCGGCGCCGTGCCCGGGCAAGGCCCGCGGGAGGCCGGCTCACAGGCTCCCGGGACGCTGCGGGTCGCGGTGGGAGTCGTGGACAGGCCGTTGGAGCAGCGGCGCGATCCCCTGGTGCTCGACTTCGGCGGCGCCGCGGGCAACGCCCTGGTCGTCGGCGGCCCGCGCAGCGGCAGATCGACGCTGCTGCGCACCCTGGTGGCGTCCTTCGCACTGACGCACACCCCCCGAGAAGCGCAGTTCTACTGCCTGGACTTCGGCGGCGGCTCGCTGCGTACGGTGGCAGGCCTGCCCCATGTGGGCGGCGTCGCGGGGCGGCTGGAGGCAGACCGGGTACGGCGCACGGTCGCCGAGGTCGCGGGCGTGCTGGCGCGCCGCGAGGAACTCTTCCGCAGCCGCGGTATCGACACGATGGCGTCGTACCGTGCGCTGCGGGCGGGTGGTGAACGGCCGGGCGAGCGCTGGGGCGACGTCTTCCTGCTCGTCGACGGCTGGGGTGCCTTCCGCCAGGACCACGAGCAACTGGAGCCGGTCGTCACCGACATCGCCGCCCGCGGCCTCGGCTTCGGCGTGCACGTCGTGCTCACCGCGTCACGCCATCTGGAGGTCCGCGCCGCGCTGAAGGACCAGCTGCTCAACCGCCTGGAGCTACGCCTCGGCGACGCCATGGACTCCGAACTGGACCGCAGGGCGGCGGCGAACGTCCCGGCCGGTGCGCCCGGCCGCGGCATCGTCCGGGGCGGACTGCACTTCCTGGCGGCCCTGCCGCGGATCGACGGCGGCCACGGCGTGTCGGACCTCGCGGAAGGAACGGCGGCCCTGGTCGCGGCGGTGGACGGCGCGTGGAACGGCGAGCGCGCCCCGGCCGTCCGGATGCTGCCCCGCCTGCTGCCCGCCGCACAATTGCCGGGCGGTGCCGCTCTCCCCCGTCGCGGGGTGGCCATCGGCGTGGACGAAACGGCGCTGGCACCGGTGGTCGTCGACTTCGACACCGACCCCCTCCTGCTCGTGCTCGGTGACGGCGAGTCCGGCAAGACGGCCGTGCTGCGGCTCATCGCCCGGCAGTTGAGCCGCCGCTGCACCCCGCAGGAGGCCAGGCTGGTCGTCGCCGACTACCGGCGGACCCTGTTCGGCGCCCTGCCCGAGAGCCACCTGGTGGAGTACATCACCGGTCCTGCCGAGCTGGAGACGCACATGGCCGAGGTCGCCGCACTCGTACAGCGGCGCATGCCCGGCCCCGATGTGACGCCGCGGCAACTGCGCGACCGCAGCTGGTGGACGGGCCCGCAGCTCTTCGTGCTGATCGACGACTACGAACTGGTCGCCGCGGGCGGCAGTCCACTGGCGGGGCTCGCGGACGCGCTGCCCTTCGCCCGGGACGTGGGCCTGCGCTTCGTCCTGGCCCGTGCGGCGGGCGGAGCGGGGCGGGCCATGTACGAGCCGTTCGTCCAACGGGCCAGGGAGCTTGGGGCGCAGGCCCTCGTCCTGTCCGGGGACCCCGACGAGGGTGAACTGCTGGGTGGCGTGCGTCCGCGACGGATGCCGCCGGGGCGGGCGGTCCTCGCCGCGCGCCGGGGCGGCACGCGGCTGGTGCAGCTGGCGTGGGAGGCGGAGTGAGGGTCTGGCCTGTCAGGCCTGTGGACAACCGGATTCGACGGCCGCGACTTACTGCTACCTTTTGATCACTGAGAGTGGTTGAGCAGTTCGGGGTGCGGGGAACCCCGCTCCGGGCTGCGGTATCGACGGGGGACGGTCATGACGTCGCAGTGGGAGTGGAGGTCCGGATCCGGCGGTGAGGCGGAACCGTGGCCGGGCCGCGAGTCCGGTGGGCCGTCCGATGCACTGTTGCCTTCGGGGGGTGCCCCCGCCGGGCCGGCCGGGCGCGCGGGTCCGCACCTGCCGGGGCCGCGGCTGGCGGATCTGGTGGCCGCCGCGGGAAATGCCCCGGCCCCGTCACCATGTGCGGTGCTCCCGGATCCTGCACGAGGGGACGCGCACGGCGAACTGGTCGCCGAGCTGGGCGAGTTGCACGCGGGACACGGCGATCCGGACGCGCTGGTCGAAGCCTTCCGGGAGAGCGTGCTGCTGGTACCGATGGTCGAAGGCGGGTTGCATACGGCGACCTCGGGCGGTGTGCACTGGGTGTTCGCCTTCTCCGACGGCGCGGAGTTGGCGCGGTTCGCCGCCGGTACGCGTCCTCCCGCGGACCGTGGCGCAGCCGCGCCCGCGGGTGAGCACTCGGATGTGTCCGCCTGCGGGGACGTGGACTACGTGACCGTGCACGGGTGGCGGCTGCTCGACGAGGTCGTACCCGCGGTCGGCGCACCGGCCGGTGTGGCCCTTGACGTGGCAGGACGCCTGCCGATGCTCTTCCCGCCCGTCGTGGGCGTGGTGCGCGACGACGCGGCGGTGCACGCCGCCGCGTCGGGAGGTTCAGGAGGTTCGGGAGGTTCGGGAGGTGAGGACCGATGACCGGGGGCGGCGGCTACGACGTCGGGGAGGCGGCACTGCGGCAGACGGCCGCGGGGCTGGGCGGCGTGATCCACGAACTCCAGACGATGGGCCAGGAAGCCGCGGCGGACATCGGCCGCGGCTTCGACCACCTGAAACTGTCGGGCATGCAGGTCGGGCACGACGGGCTCACCGCCGCCCTCGACCGCTTCTGCGACCGCTGGGAGTGGGGGGTGCGCACCCTCGTCCAGGACGCCGACCGGACCGCGGAGCGGCTGGGCCTGGCAGCCGGCACGTACTACGAGATGGACCACTACGCGGGGCAGACCCTCAAGGTGGTCGCGGCCTCCGCCCTCGGCAACCCGGACCTGACGGAGGACCAGGAGGAAGCCATGCCCTGGAGCAGGATCGGCTCGGACAACCCCGTCGAGGACTTCCTCCACCCCGACCTCAGTGCCGCGTCGGCCCGGCAGGGCCTGTCCGACGTGGGGCAGACCTGGCAGGACACAGCCCGCGACATGGGCCGGAACCTCGTGTCGGAGACCGCAGCCGCAGTGACCGGAACGGGTGAGGAGTACGACCGCTGGCTCGCCGGGGGTCCGGCAGGCACGGACGGCGGGAGCAACCGGTCGCAGGGCGGCGACTGATGGGCATCGAGTGGCTCGTCGACGAGGCCGGCACCGTGGGCGGGCGGCTGCTGGACTCCGCCGAGCGCAAAACCGGCGCCCTGATCGACGACGACGCCCGCCTGGTGGCCGGCGGCCTCGACGCACTGGGTCTGCACGGAGCCGCCGACTGGGCCCTGAAGACCGGCGACCACATCGCCGACTCCCTCGGCGCGCACGTCCCGGAGATCGACCTCGGCGGCAGCGACGACCCCGGCGAACTGCTGCACGGCGACCCCGCGCGCATCCGCGCCACAGCCGGGCACCTACGGCGGTTGAACACCGCCTTCGACACCGGCCACCGCGGCATCTCGCGGCTCGGCGCCGACGGCTGGCTCGGCCAGGGCGGTGACGCCTTCCGCGCTGCCCTCACGCCCCAGCCCGCCGCCTGGGGCCGCGCCGCGACCGCGTGCCGGGACGCCGCCGACGCCCTGGAGCATTACGCGTCCACGGTGGACTGGGCGAAAGGCCGGGCCGCCGAGGCGGTACGCCTGTGGGAGAGCGGGGTCCGGGCTCGCAAGAAGGCCGCCGCCGCCCACGACGAGCAAGTGGCGCAGTACGAGGCGGCGCGGGCGGCGGGCGGAACGCCCACCGCGCCCGAGCCCTTCACCGACCCGGGGGCGGAGGCCCGGGAGGCCGCGCACGACATGCTCGTCGCCGCCCGCGAGCAGCGCGACTCCGTGGCCCGCTCCACCGCGGCCACGCTGCATTACGCGGCCGGACTCGCGCCGAAGATGCCGAGCTTCACGGACCGCCTGGCCGCCCGCACCGACGACCTGCTGAGCACCGTGCCGATCCGGCTGGAACACGTCGCCGGCGGCATGGTCCGCGCCGCGTGCGACGCCGTCCGCTTCACCCGAGGCCTCGACCCCTACGACCCGTACAACCTGACCCACCCCGCGCAATACCTGACCCACCTCAACGCCACGGCCGCCGGGCTCCTGGACCTCGCCGTACACCCCGAACGGCTCCCGTCCGCCGTCCTCGGCACCGGCTGGGGCCGCGACGCCGACGAGGCGGCAGGCCGGCTGTTCGCCAACCTCCTCTACGCCGCAGGCACGGACGGCGCCGCGGCCGCCCGCGCACGAGCCCCGGGCTGGCGCAGGGCGGTGCCCACGCACGGCACACCGCTGAAGGAGATCCGCGCGTCTCTACGCGGCGGCCCCGACGGACTCCAACCCGTCGACCCCGCAGACCAACGCGCCCTGGAGGCGGCGATCCCGCGCAACCGCAACGGCAGCTTCCAGCGCTACCCCGACCCACGCGGCCCATGGACGGCCCGCCTCAACGCCGGCGGGATGAGCGTGCCGGGCCGCTCCAACAACTGTGCGGATGCGGTGCGGTCGGCTTTGGAAACCTGGTACGGCAACCCGCAGGTTGCAGCGGCGAGGACGGTGTCGCCAATGCCGAACGGCACGCTGGACGTGCGGACAGCCGAGCAGCGAGGAGTGGAGAACGGCAACGCCTGGGGAGGCACAAGTATTCGCTACACGGGACCAGGCCCAAACGCCTACCAGGAAGTGGCTGACGAAATTCGCATCTCGGGGCATGGTTCAAGTGCTCTTGTGCACATCGAGTGGCCCCTGCAGGAGAACGGCGATCTCACCTCGCACGTCTTCACGGCTTTGAATCACGATGGACAGACCTTCTGGTTCGACCCGCAGTCCGGCGCTGTAAGTACCGAGCCGATTCACCTACAGGCTGCACACGTCTACCACTACGCCCTGGACCCTGATCGGCAACCCATCGTCACGGCCGGGACAGCGGTGGCCGACTCAGCGACCCCATGAATAGGAACCTCGTAACGGAAGGAACGGCCATTCCTATCAACGCCCAAGAGGCACAGCGTATTGCTGCCAGTCGCTATGGCTGCCAACTAGCAGACGGCAGCATGGCGCCGATGCTTGCCACCGAATTTGATGAGGGATTCATCGTGATGCCCTCATTCCCGTCTACAACGCCACTACCACCGCCGTGCCTGGGCGATCCCCCGCGAACGGACTCGCCCGGCGCCGCAGCCATCATCGTGGACAAGCAGACCGGCGAGATGACAGTGCTGCCCTACCACGGCGAGGAAGGAACCGCCGAGCTGTATCGGCGCTTTCGCGCTCAGCCACCGCCACCTCCCCCCGTGCCCAGCCCTCGCGGGCGCGCACGGCGTCGTTGGGGTTTCCGGAAGTCAGGGGAATCCGGCGGGTCCGGGACGGCGTGGCCGTAGAGCACAGCCTCTCCTACCAAGGGCGGCGTCTGCGGTCGCGGAGGACGATCGCCGTGGCGGTGACGAGCAGCAGGGCTGCGACCGCCCCGGCCACCAGGTAGTCCGCCGTGCGCTTCTCGCGGTGCCGGGCGGGATCGGCCACGGTGAGGGCGGCAGGGATCGCGGAGGCGTGATGCGGGCGTTCGGCCGGGTCCGGAGTTGGCGTCTCGATCGCCGTGGCGCCGTCGGTGAGCGCGCGGACGGGGTCCACCACACCCCAGCCGAGAAGCGCGTCGTGCCCTGGAGAGATGCGTTGCGCGGTTTGCTCGATCTGGGCGATCACCTCCGCCGCGGTCCACGTGGGGTGCTCGGCTCGGATCAGCGCGGCGACGCCCGCCACGTACGGGGCGGCGAAACTGGTTCCGTTGTCGAGGCACTGGCCACCGCCGGGCACCGTGGACAGTATGTCCACGCCCGGCGCGGCGACTCCGACGAAGTCGCCCGCCTGCGAAAAGGGGGCACGTTCGTTGTTGCGGTCCGAGGCGCCGACCGCCAGTACGCCGGGATAGCCGCCGGGGTAGGTGGTGCGGAATACACCGTCCGATCCGCCGTTCCCCGCGGAGGCGACGATCACGGCGTCCGCCGCCACGGCAGCCGCGACGGCAGCCGCCAGGCCAGGGGTGCCGCGCGGGGTGTCCTGGGAGATGTTGATGACCCCGGCGCCCTCGGCAACCGCCTTCCGCAGCGCGCGGGCCAGGCCGTCCACGGTTCCCGTCCCGTCCTCGCCCGCTTGCCGGAGCGAGATCAGGGTCGCCTCAGGAGCGAGTCCGACGAAGCCGGTCGCCGGGGAGGGCCGGGCCGCGATGATGCCTGCCACTTCCGTACCGTGGCCCACCGGGTCGGTGGTGCCGCGGCCGCCGGGGGCTGTCAGGTCGAGACTGCGCGAGACGTCGACCGCGGTGGCCAACTGCGGGTTCCGGGTGTCGATCCCGGAGTCGATCACGGCGACGGTCACACCCTTGCCCCGCGTGTTCTGCCACAGCCGGTTGAGCAGCACGCGTTGCAGCGACCACGGCGTCTGCGGAACGTCGGGGGCGGGGAAGGTGCATTCTCCGTCGCCGTCGAGGACCGGTGCGGTGTGCGCGGCAGGCGCAGCGGTCAGTGCGGCCGTCCCTGGACACCCCGTCACGACGGCGGCAATCACCGCAAGCGCCGTCGCCACGGGGGCCCGCCGCACGCGGGGGCAGCCCTCCACTGCCAGCCCAGGCATCGTCGTCAGCCGAAGTAGGACGCGGCCTTCCTGTCCGCCGCGTGGTAGTGGCCGCCGGCGATCTGCACCTTGCTCGCGATCGACTCCAGCACGTCGTGCATGTGATGTGTACGGTGCGCCCACTCGTGTGCGACGGCAAGGAAGGCGTGCTGTGCATCGCCCTCCCAATACCCGGCGACCGCGCGGACGCGTGTCAGCAGGTTGTCCAGGTCGCTCTGCAGTTGTGTGGCCTGATGCCTGATCACACCTGCGGCCTCGTCGAGGGAGGCGTAGGTGACTTTGAGCTGGCCGGGATCGAGCATGGATACCTCGTGGGTGTGGTGCGGCCGGCGTCGAGCGGACGGCGGCGGCAGGGGGCGCGGCGCGGTGTCAGAGGCCGGCGATGCCGCTTCCGGGGGCGCTGCCGTTGATGTCGATGCTTTTCATGTCCTGGAGGACGCCCTCCTCGGTGGCGGCGGCCGTGACGTTCGTGTCGCGCACGGCCTGCACGATCCTGCCGAGCAGCATCGCGAGCACGCGGTGGTCGTCGTTGATGAGCGCCTGCTGGGCATTGAAGGCGTTGGCGCCGATGCCGTGCCAGTGGCCTTCAAGGTTGTCGATCACGGCCTGGAGTGCCCGGACCTGGCGGTCCATCGAGCCCACCATGACGTCGAGATCGCTTTCGAGCCTGGCCAGCGAGGCGGTGGTGACTTTCATACCGGCTGTCACGACGCCCATTCCTCCCCCGCGCACATACTGTGCACGTAAAACCACGGATGGTCACCTTGCGTGTTCACTGTACCGGCGTTCCTCCGCCCAACCTCAACGTGACACCCTGCGAACCGAGTTGCTGACCAGTGCGCGATGAATGCGAGCCCCGGACGCCTCAGCGGATGACCGGCGGCGCCACGTCGTCGCGACGCGGTCCCCAGTCGCCCATGCCGAGAGGGCCGTCCGCACGCTCGGTGCCGTCGCGCTCTTCGCCTCTGTCGCCCGTTGTGCCTGTAGTGCCCAGAACACGAGGTGCGAAGACGGCGGCGGGAGCGGGGCCCACCACACCACCCGGTTCCGCTGCGAGGCGGCGTGCCTCCGTCGCGCCGGAGGCAGGTCGGCCGGCACCGTGGCCGCTCACCGTACCGACTGCGGGCGGCCGGGTGGGCGGCCCGTATCCACCGACAACGCCGTACGCGGCCACCCCCTGCGCGGGGTTGCCCGAAGCTGCCGGTTCATCGACGGGGCTGCCGCCGACGATGCCGTGGTTGTGGCCTGCGCGGGTGGGAGAAGCGTCCGGGAACGGCTCGTACGCGCCTCTCGGCTGCTTCTGCCGGGGGATTTTCCTCGACAGCTGCCATCCCGTTCCGGACGCCTCGACGTCGCCGGAACGGTGGACGAAGGGGCCGCTGGTGAGTGACGGGGCGACGTACCCTCCCGGAGGCGCGGGCGAGCCGGTGTGCAGGCCGTCACCGAACGGCGCACTGCCGCTCGGTCGCGGATCGGACCCCGCAGGCACCGGCACGTCCGCCGACTGCGTGCGCGTCAGAGGCGGCGCCTCGCTGGCATGTCCGGCCGCATCGCTGAGGGATGCCGCCACGGCGCCGCGCACGTGCGGTGGTTCGCCTGGGCTCGTCACGGCGTCGTCGTAAGCGACGCCGATCGGACGGGCCCGCCCGGCCGGGGGCACGAACGGCGACGGCATCGGTGGATACTCCGGCGCCTCCGCCGTGTTCATGACCGTCGCCGAGAGGGAGTACGCCTGCGCCAGCTTGCGCATCTGATCCGCCGCCTCGATGCGGGCGGCCTCCATCTCGGCGTGAGCGTGGGCCATCAGTGCCTGGGCGTCCGGGTCGTGGCGAACCGTCGGGTCGTTCCCGAGGCCGGTGAAGGTGCTCCGGGCGGCGGCCGGAACGGGCGGCATGTCGCGGGTGACCGTGCGCAGGGTGTCCGCCGCATGGGTGAGGGCCTTGGCGGTGGAGCGGGCGTAGTCGCTCAGCCCGAAGGTGGCGCGGGCGACCTTGCTGCCCCAGTCCCGGAAGGCGACGCCAGAGGCACCCTCCCAGTCGACGTAGGCGATGTGCCGGTCGAGGTAGGCGCCGATACGGGCGATGTCCTCGACGGCCCGGCCCAGGTGATCGCCGACGGACTCGATCGTCCCGGGGTCGGCGTGCCGGATCATGGCCAGCAGTTGCTCGTGCGAGCAGTTCTCGAAATCCGCCCGGCTCGGGTCCGCCGCCTGATCGTCCACGCGAGAGTTGCGGCTTCCTGTCATCCCGGGTTTCCCTCGCGCGTTTCGGTTCCGGCAGTTCCCGGCGTTCCGGCAGTTCCGACGGCTTCGGCATCGCGGTCCGGCCCTGGGCCATGGGCCGGACGGAGGAGCCGATCGCCTAGAGTCCGGAGCCTGCGCTGCGTGTCGAGGTCGACGTCCGCGAACGTCTTGTGCCCGATCCGCAGCGAAAGGCTCATGGCCTCGATCTGGTCGGCCAGCGTCTGTGAGAGCTGTTCGAACCGGCCGTGGACGTCTGTGTATGCCGCGGCCAGGTTCTCGGCCGCGCCGAATCCGGTACCGAACCGCGCGGAGGCGACGCGCTGCTCAGCGACGCGTTGCGGGGCGGCGTAGGAGGCGTCCAGATCGGCGAGCAGGGCGTCCACGCGGGTCCTGAAGGCGCGCAGATCCTCCAGGGCGACGTACAAGCCGCTGCCGCCACGGGATGCGCTCATCGGATGATCACTCCTGCCTCTTCGGTATTGACAGTCGCACTGTTCAACGCAGGCAGCTTGGCGGCGCGTTCGTACACGGCCACGTCACGATCCCTGTGGCCGAGCAGCGCTCCCGGTGTCCAGTACCGGGCCCCTGGGGAGGAGTTCGGACCACCCGATCGGGATCGGCAGCGGGTTGACGTCCGCGTAGCCCAGCCGGGTCGCGACCTCGTCGGTCGGGCGGCTCGCGTCAGCGGGGCCGCCGCCGGTACCGGTGCGGGGAACGGCGTAGCGCAGCCCCGTGTCGGTGACGAGGTAGCGGGTTCCCCCGCTGGTGTCGCTGCCGCTGACTTCCTGGTAAAGCAGGCCGCTTCCGGGTGTGACGTAGGCGGATGTGGTGCCTTCGACGACCCGCTCGGGATATTCCCGGCCGGTCCACATCCGCAGGCGCGGCGCGCTCGGCGCCACAGATGTGCCGTGGAGGACGACGCACACCACCTCACGGGGTGATTCGCCCGTCGTGGCGTTGACCTGGTGCGGGTCGCCGCGGGGCCAGTCGGCGGGGAGGAAGGCGGGTTGCGGGGCGGGCGGGAGGCTGCTTCTGACCGGGTCGGTCTGGGCGTTGGCCTGGAGCAGCAGGAGCGCCGCGAAGCGGGTGACGGGGGCGGCTCCGCGCCGCGTGACGACGTAGTACTCCTCACCGGCTGCCGACGTGGCCCGCAGCACGGTGCCGACGGTGGCGTGGCCGGAGGGCACTCCGCCGACCCGTACGAGGGTTCCGCGGCCTTCGACGGCCGGGAAGTCGACAGGCGTCCCCGAGGTGAGTGAGCCGAGCCAGTCGTCGGTCACGGTCTGCGGCCGCGGGTCCTCGCCGAAGAGGGTGCGGGGCAGCAGGTCCGCGTCCCCGCCGCCCTTGGCCCGACCGGCGGGCCCCGCCCTGCCGAGCCGGAATCTGGTGCCCCCGGCGTCGACGAGGTACTGCCTCGCCTGCTCGTCCTGTACGTAGAGCACTTGGTCGCCGGTCAGCAGGGACGGTCCGCCCACGTCTGCCGCCTCGTCGCGGCCGAGGACGAAGACGGCCTGGCGCACGGTCCGGCCGCTGCCGCCGTCCGGACGGTCGCAGACGGCCCAGACCTTCGCTTCGGCGGCGTCGGCGGGCCGGGGCAGGCGGTCGGGCGCGTAGGGGATGCCCAGCGGCGCGCCGTGCTCGATCCCGCTGTGGTCGAGTGCGGATTCCCTGACCTTGATGACGTCGTAGCCGCCGGGGTCGAGGAGCAGCCGCGCCGAGGCCATGTTGAGCACCGGGTGCAGTACGGGCTCATGGGTGCGGGAGTCGTTCAGCACGACGTAGCGGGTGGTGGATTCGTCGGCGACGATCACGTGCTTGCCGGGCGTGTCCCAGCCGGTCGGCGCGGAGGGTCTCATGAGGCCCCAGGCGCCGGATGCCGCGAGCAGTACGGCGCCGAGGACGGCTCCGGGCAGGAGGGCGTGCAGCGGGCGCGGGGCGCCGTCGTCGGAGCCCGCGGCCCCGGGGTGGAGAAAGGCCGCCACGACGCGCCTGCGCGCGAACCCGTGAGCGTTGAGCTGTTCCTTGCGTGAGGCCATGGTCCGGCGTTCTTCCTCCGGGGTGGTGTCCGCTGCGACGGATCCGGCACGCGTCGCCCTATGGGCGGGATCCACCCTCACTATGCCGGATGTGCCGAATGTCAGAGGGTGCCGCTACCGTGAGGGAAAGTCAGGGTGCGGCGGGAAAGGGGGTGTTGGGCATGCTTACGGGTACGGCATCGCGTCGTGGCGGCGAGGCGACCGCGGCGCCTCCCGCGCGTCCGAAGCCGCGCGCCGGGCGGACCGGCGTGCCGGGGCTGTGGCGCCTTGTGCTGCTGGAGGTTGCAGTGGCCCTGGTCCTGGTCGGCGCGGTCGCCGGGAGGACGGCGCCGGGTCTGCTCGGTCTGACGTCGGCGGTAGCGGTGGCCGCGGTTCTGGTGGCCGCGGCGACCGTGCACCACCGGGGTCTGCCGTTGCCCGAGCGGTCGGTCGCCGTGCTGGCGATGCGCCGGAGGCAGCGGCAGGCGGCGACGGACCCGGTGGGGTTGCTCGGCCTGGCGCTGGCACCGCTCGGCGCTTGCGCACCCGCGCTGCGGACGTACGCCTTCGCCGGACGCAGCGGGCGCCGCGTCGGGATGGTGGGCGACGGTACGTTCCTGACGGCGGTGCTGGTGGTGCGGGCGGACGACGCGCTCCTGCGCGCCGCACGGCCGTTGCCGTTGGGGCCGCTCCTCGACGCCTTGGAGGTCGAGGATGTGCGACTGGCGTCGGTGCAGGTGGTCCGGCAGGTACGCGCGGTTCCGGCCCCGCGTCCGGCACCGCGGGCACCGTCGCCGGATGCCGGCCTGCCGCACCATGGAATACGCGCCACCCGCGTCACCTGGGTGGCGTTGAAACTGGATCCGCACCTGTGCCCGGCAGCGGTTCTGGCCCGGGGCGGCGGGGTGGGCGGCGCCCAGCGCGCCGTGCTGCGGGCGGCGGACCATCTGGCGAGCCGTCTGGTGGGCGAGGGCTTCGACACGGCGGTGCTGGACGAGGAGGAGCTGATCGCGGCGCTCGCCGCCTCGGCATGCCTCGGTGCGGCGGAGGCAGCCCCCTCGGGCACGGGAAGTCGCAGAGGGACGGAGCAAAGCCGCGCGTGGCATTGCGACGGCCGCCGGCACACCACGTACGCGCTGGGCAACGCGCCCGCCGCCACACGGGCGGTCACCGCTCTCACATCGGTGCCGGCAAC
Organism: Streptomyces sp. NPDC021224; assembly: GCF_044332905.1. Classification (NCBI taxonomy): domain Bacteria; kingdom Bacillati; phylum Actinomycetota; class Actinomycetes; order Kitasatosporales; family Streptomycetaceae; genus Streptomyces; species Streptomyces sp. NPDC021224. Next base: position 26,422 of record NZ_JBIRPW010000010.1, read on the forward strand.
GGCGTGCACCTTCGCGCTGGCACTGGCCCGCGGGCCGGGAGGCGCGCGGACGGTCTGCGGATTTCTGCGGCTCACGACGGATACCGACGCCGAACTCATGGCGGCCTGCGATGCGTTGGAGAGCACGGCGGATCGGCACGGGGTGGAGCCCGCACGGCTGGACCACGAGCAGGTTCCGGGCCTGCTGGCCACGATGCCCCTGGGCGGCACCCGGTGACGGCCCCGGGACGGACAGGCCGGACAGCGGGCGATCCGCGGTCGGCCGCCTCGGAAGGGGCGTCGGCCCTCCGCACGGCGCGGCCGGGCCTCGGCCTGCCCGGTCCGCGGCGCGCTGCCGAGACCTGGTCGAGGTCCCAGCTGACGGGCCTGTCGCTGCCGCTCGGTGACGACGGCGTCCTGGCCGGGACGGACACTGCGGGCGACCCCGTGGTCCTCGGCCTTTTCCGGCCCACCCCGCTGGACGCCGTGGTGATCGGCAGCGTGTGGACGGCGCAACTGCTTGCCGTCCGCGCCGTCGAGGCGGGGGCGGAGGTCTCCGTGGAGTCGGCCCGCCCGCGGCTCTGGGCGCCCCTGGCGTCAGGGGCCGCGGCGGGGCGGTGGCGCCTCACGGTGTACGGCGTGGAGGAAGTCCCGCACCGGGAGCCGGGGTTGCGGAGCCCTGTCCTCGTCGTCCGGGACTGCGGGGCGCAGCCACCGCCGAGCACGCTCGCGCGGGCGCCCTGGCAGGCAGCGCTGACCCTGCTACCGTTCCTCGGCCCGCAGGCGGGAGAACTGGCGGCCGAGGCGGAACTGGTGGGCGTCCAGCGGGTCTCGCCACAGGAAGCGGAAGTCCTGGCCGGCACGCTGCGGTTGGACCCGCAGCAGACAGCAGCACTTCCCGGTCTCGACGACGACGCCGTGCTGTGGTGCACCGCGCGTCACCGGCGGTTCGCGCGACTGGCGCCGGCCCCCGACGAGTCGCAGCTGCTGGGCGAGGCCCGGCGTATCGACTGAACGAGCCCCCCTCCGCCGGGGAACACGCCCCGAGGCGGAACCGCACGCCCCCGCACCACGGTCTCCCACGGTGGCGGCGAACGGGCCCCGGAGAACGCGGCAATGTCCCCCGCGGTGCGGGTATATACCGAGCGAGGGAAACACTCGGCGCAGGCGCCGACGGATCCCCGCAGCGTCCGCCCGCCTGCCACCGGGCCCTCCTGCGGGGACGAGCGGAAGCCGGAACAAGACGGCCTGACAACGGACGTACCCCGGCGATTAGGCTGTCCGTCGAGAGCGGCAGGAAGCGGCGGAGGGCCTCGCCCTGCGGCGTACGGGGCGGGGAGAGCTACGGGGCAACTCCCCGACGCAGACCGGGAGGCACAGTGAACAGCGATCGGGACGACAACCGCGCGGGCGGGGCCGCCCCTGTCGACGCACCGGCCGAAGGCGACGTGACGGGCGAATACCGCTTCGATTTCACCCCGCCGGCCTGGTACATGCAGAACGGCAGCGGGGGCGCGGACGAGGAGGAGCCGGAGGAGGCCGGGCCCGTCACGCCCGCGGCCCCGGCGTCGCCCGGCCCCGAGGCCGCGGTACCGGAATCCGGCCCATCCGCGGTGGAAGAGGCCCCGCGGGTGCCGGTCTGGGAACCGCTGCCGCCGCGCGCTCCGCAGGAATCCGCCTCGGGTCCCACCGCGTTGGCCGGCGCCGGATCCTGGTCGGCCACCGCCGTACCGCTGCCGGCCGTGTCCACCGACCCGGCCGAGCAGCCGGTCTGGTCCGGGATCCCGGTCACGTCGGTGGTCTCGGTGCAGGTGACCGCGCCCGACCGGGCGGAAGCGGAACCCGCTGTGGAGACCGCGCCGGAAGCGGAAGAAGAGGCAGCGCCCGCGCCGTTCACGGCGCAGGGGCAGGGGGAGGAAGCAGAGCCGGAGGAGCCGGGGGGCCGCGCCACCGTGCGGTTCTCCGCGGCGGCCCTGCGCCAGGAGATCGAGGAGCGTGCCGGGGTGCGGATCGAGGACGTGGGGCAGGCGGGTCCACTCGGGCCGCCGCGCCCGACGGGAGAGCCGGAGGACGCCGTGCCCGAGCCGCCCGCGGCCGAGCCCGCGCCCGAGCCCGAGGACGCCCGACGGGAGGCCCCGGCGCCGCCCGCCGCCGCACCCGAGCCGGAGGACGCGCGACCTCATGTGCCCGTCTGGACTCCGCTGCCCCAGCCGCCTGTGGCGGAACCCGCGCCCTGGGCCCCGCCCGGTCCGCAGAGTGCGATGCCGCCGCTGCCGCCGCACTTCGAACGTGCGGAGCCGCAGCCGCCTACGCCGGAGTCCTCGCAGGCCTTCCCGGAGCCCGCCGCCCCGCCTGTGGCACAGAGCGCACCGCCGCCGAGCACACCCCCGCAGGGTGCGCCCCCGCAGACTGCACCGCCGCAGGGACCCGCCGCCGCGTATCCCCCGCCGCAGGGGCCGGCCGCCGCCTACCCGCCGCCGCAGGAGCCTGCCGCCTACCCCGCGCCGGGGCCCGCGGCCCCCGTCCCGTACCCGGGTCAGGGCTACCCCGCACCCGTGCCGCCCGCCCCGGCCCAGCCCGAGGCACAGAGCGGTTACGGCTTCCCGCAGCCCGCACAGAACCTGCCCACGCCCGCGCCCGCCCCGGCTCCGCCCGCTCCCGAGCCCGCCCCGGCCCCCGCCGTGGTCGAGCCCGCCCCGCAGAGCGGCTACGGCTTTCCGCAGCAGGCCCCGCACCTGCCCGCTCCGGCGCAGTCCGGCCCCCAGAGCGGCTACGGCTTCCCGCCCGCCCCGCAGGGTCAGGGCGTGGTGCCGACCGGGCTGCCGCAGCAGCCAGCGCCCGTGGACGCCGGACCGGTGGTGCCGCCGCAGGGCGGTTACGGCTTCCCGCCGGCCCAGCACCCGGCGCACGCGCAGGGCGCGGCGGCCGAGCCGGAGGCGGCGGGACCGCTGCCTCCGCTGCCCGCGCAGGGCGGTTACGGATTCCCGCAGCAGCCTCCCGCGCAGAACCTCCCGGCTCCTTATGCCGCGCCACAGGGGCCGGCGGCCGTCCCGGGGCAGGTCCCCGGACAGTTCCCGGCGCCGGGACCTGTGCCGCCGCAGGGCCAGATCCCGGCACCGGGCCCCGTGCCCGCTCCCGTACCGGATCCGCGGCAGCAGAACGACCCCGCGGGGCAGGCACAGGCGCACGCCTTCGGCCAGCCTCAGGCGCAGCAGCCCGCTCCTCCTCCCGCAGGTCCGGTGGACCCGCGGTCCGGCGGCTGGCCGACGGTGACGCCGGATCAGCGGCAGCGCACCGCGCAGGGCGGGGCCCCGCTGGGCTATACGGCGGCCGTCGAGCTGTCGTCCGACCGCCTGCTGCGCAACCAGCCCAAGCCGCGGAAGCCCGGGGCCAACGCGCAGCCGAGCCGTTTCAAGCTCGGCGGCAAGAAGGAGGAGGCGGAGCGGCAGCGCAAGCTGGAGCTGATCCGCACCCCGGTGCTGTCGTGCTACCGGATAGCCGTGATCAGCCTCAAGGGCGGCGTCGGGAAGACGACGACCACGACGGCGCTCGGGGCGACGCTCGCGAGCGAGCGGCAGGACAAGATCCTGGCGATCGACGCGAACCCGGACGCAGGCACGCTCGGCCGCCGCGTGCGCCGGGAGACCGGCGCGACGATCCGCGACCTGGTGCAGGCGATCCCGTATCTCAACAGCTACATGGACATCCGCCGCTTCACCTCGCAGGCGCCCTCCGGGCTGGAGATCATCGCCAACGACGTGGATCCGGCGGTGTCGACGGCCTTCAGCGACGAGGACTACCGCCGGGCGATCGACGTGCTGGGCCGGCAGTATCCGGTGATCCTCACCGACTCGGGCACCGGCCTGCTCTACAGCGCCATGCGTGGGGTGCTCGACCTGGCCGACCAGCTGATCATCGTGTCGACGCCGTCGGTCGACGGTGCCTCGAGTGCCAGCACGACGCTGGACTGGCTGTCGGCGCACGGCTACGCCGACCTGGTGGCGCGCAGCATCACGGTGATCTCGGGGGTGCGCGAGACCGGCAAGATGATCAAGGTCGAGGACATCGTGGCGCACTTCCGGACCCGCTGCCGCGGTGTGCAGGTGGTGCCGTTCGACGAACACCTGGCGGCCGGTGCCGAGGTGGACCTGGACATGATGCGGCCCAAGACCCGGGAGGCCTACTTCCACCTCTCGGCGATGGTCGCCGAGGACTTCGCCCGGGCACAGCAGGCGCAGGGGCTGTGGACGGGTGACGGCCAGAGCCAGCCGCCGCAGCTCGCGCCGCCGATGCCCGGGCAGTACGGGGCCGCCCCCTACGCCGGAGCGCCGGCCGGCTACCCGCCGCCGGGTCAACCGGGTCAGCCCGCACAGCCGGCTCAACCGGGTCAGCCCGTCCCGCCCGCGCAGCCGCAGCAGCCGTACGGCCAGCCCCCGATGCCGCCCGGTCAGTTCCCGCCCGCGCAGTACGGGGCTCCGGCGCAGGCTCCGCAGGGGTATCCGCCGCCCGGTCCCGCGGGCCAGCCGCCGGCCGCGCCGTTCCAGCCGCAGTCGCCTCAGCCGCAGGCACCCCAGCCGCAGCAGGGCTGGCCGGCGCCGCAGCAGGGCGCCGAGCAGGGGTACGGCTACCCGCCGCCGCCTCCCCCGCAGCAGTAACGGCCGCGGGCCGCCCGGCCGGAGCGTGCCGGGCGGCTGCGCGCAGCTCACGCGGTCATCGGGCCGTCGCCGTGGACACCCACGGCGACGGCCCTTGGCGTGTACGGGTTCTCGGGGTCGGAATACCCCGGCGGTCGTACGCCGGGTCCCCCCGGGGATGCAGTGGCGCGGGGGAAGAATCCGCCCGTGGTCCGTCGCGGACGGGGTCGGCGAGAACGGACGATAGGGACATCCTGATCGTCCGTACCGCGCACCTCACGAGGACCAGTCATGATCGAGGCCCACGCACTGACCAAACGCTACGGTGAGCGCACCGCCGTGTCCGACCTCAGCTTCACCGTCCGCCCGGGTGCCGTGACGGGTTTCCTCGGGCCGAACGGTGCGGGCAAGTCGACCACGATGCGCATGATCCTCGGGCTCGACGCGCCGAGTTCGGGATGGGCGACGGTCAACGGCAAGCGGTACGCGGAGCACCGGGCACCGCTGCACGAGGTCGGCGCGATGCTGGAGGCGCGCGCGGTCCACACCGGTCGCAGCGCGTACAACCACCTGCTGGCGCTCGCCGCGACGACCGGAATCTCCCGTCGCAGGGTGGACGAGGTGGTCGACATCGTCGGCCTGCGCGACGTCGCGCGCGAGCGGGCGGGCGGATTCTCCCTGGGCATGGGCCAGCGGCTCGGTATCGCCAGCGCGCTGCTCGGTGATCCGGCGACGCTGGTGCTGGACGAGCCGGTGAACGGCCTGGATCCCGAGGGGATTCTGTGGATCCGCAACCTGCTCAAGGGGCTTGCCGCAGAAGGCCGGACGGTCCTGCTGTCCTCGCATCTGATGTCGGAGATGGCGCTGACGGCGGAGCATCTGATCGTGATCGGCCGGGGCCGGCTGATGGCCGACGTGTCGGTGGCGGAGTTCGTCACGGCAGCGGGCGGCACCGTACGGGTACGGACGGACGAGGCGGCGCGGCTGCGAGGCCTGCTCGCGGGACCGGACATATCGGTGAGCTCCACCGAGCGCGACGTCCTGGAGGTCACAGGTCTGAGCAGCGACCGGATCGGCCGCACGGCGGCGGACGCTGGGATCGCCCTGGCCGAACTGACACCTCGGCAGGCGTCTTTGGAGGACGCCTTCATGGAGATGACGCGGGGGGCGGTCGAGTACCAGGCCGGCCCCGCACACGAGCGGGAAGGACAGCCGGCATGAGTACGACGACGGGCACGGCCGTGACGGGCGGCTTCCCTCCCCCGGTCCTGACGACCGGCGAACGCGGCGAAGTGACCCAGCTTCGGGTGCTGCACTCCGAGTGGATCAAGATGCGCAGTCTTCGCTCCACGTTCTTCACCCTGATAGCCGCCGTGGTGGCGCTCGTCGGGCTCGGTGCGCTGTTCGCGGCCTTCACCGCGGGCCACTGGGATCACATGAGCGCACGGGAACGGGCGAGCTTCGAGCCCGGCATCACCAGCCTGCGCGGGTTCTTCCTGGCACAGCTCGCGGTGGGCGTGTTGGGGGTGCTGATGGTCAGCGGGGAGTACGCGACGGGAACGATCCGGGCGTCTCTCACGGCGGTGCCGCGCCGACTGCCCGTGCTGTGGGCGAAGGCCGCGCTCTACGCGGTGGTCGTGTGGGGGCTGATGACGGCGGGCGCGTTCCTCGCCTTCGCGGTCGGGCAGGCCCTGCTGTCCTCCCAGCATGTGCAGACGTCGTTGGGCGCCCCCGGGGAGCTGCGCCAGGTGATGGGCGTCGGGCTGTATCTGACCGTCGTGGGGCTGCTCGGGCTGGCGATAGGCGCTCTCATCAGGAACACGGCGGGCGGCATAGCCACGGTGTTCGGCCTGCTGCTGGTGGTGCCGGTCCTCGCGGAGGCGCTTCCCACCTCGTGGGCCAACCACATCGACCAATGGCTACCGAGCAACGCGGGCCAGTCCGTTCTCACCCTGCACCGTGAGGCGCATACGCTGGCGCCGTGGACGGGATTCGCGGTGTTCTGCCTGTACGCGCTGATGGCGCTCGCGGCTGCCGCGGTGCTGTTGCGGCGACGCGACGTATGAGGGCGGCGCCGTGACGGTGGCACCACAGCTTCCCGGCGGTACGACGCCGGGGAGGGCGGAGGGGCCGGGCGCGGCGGTACGGGGGCCGGGGTTGCCGGGGACGCTGTCGCCGGACGGCGGTTCGCCCGCGGTCTCGGTGCGGCTGTGGTGGCGGGGCGAGGAGGCCGTGGGACGGGCGAGGGTGCGGGCGGAGCGGGTGGCCCGGGAGGGTTACGCGTGGGTCGGAACGTGGCTGCGGTTGTCGCCCACGGCGGTGGACGCGGTACTGGCGACGGGGCTGTTCATGGCGACGGTGGCGGCGCTGCGCGTACCCATCGGCGACCGGCCGGCGCTGCTCCTGCCGTTGCATGCCGCCCTGGTACTGCCGCTGGTCCGGCGGCGGCGCGCTCCGATGACGGTGTTCTGCTGCATCGCGGGAGCGGCCTTCGTCCAGTGGGCGTGCGATGTGCGGATCCCGACCGACATCACACTGCTGCTGGCCCTCTACGCGGTGGCCGCCTACAGCACCCGGCGCCGTACGCTGCTGGCCTTCGGCCTGCTGGAGCTCGGCATCCTGCTGGCCACCCTGCGGTGGTCGGTGCACGACCGAGGCACGGGGACGTTCGTGTCGCTGTCGGCGATGGCCACCGCAGCGATGGTGCTCGGGCTGAACATGCGCAGCAGGCGGGACCGGCTGGCGGCGCTGGAGGACCGGGCGGTGCGGCTGGAGCGGGAGCGGGACCAGCAGGCGCAGCTGGCCGTGGCCGGGGAGCGGGCCCGGATCGCCCGGGAGATGCACGACATCGTGACCCACAACCTGTCGGTCATGGTGGCGCTCGCGGACGGTGCGGCCTTCGCGCAGCAGCAGTCGCCGGAGCGGGCGACGGCCGCGATGCGGCAGGTGTCGGCGACCGGACGGCAGGCGATCACGGACATGCGGCGCTTCCTCGGAGTGCTGCGAGCCGACGAGCCCGACGCGCTGCGGCACCCGATGCCGGGTATCGGCCGGCTCCCGGCACTGGTGGAGCAGGTGCGGGCGGCGGGGCTGCCGACCCGGCTGAGTGTGACGGGTGATCCGGCACCGGTTCCGGCGGCGGCTCAGCTGACGGTCTACCGGCTGGTGCAGGAGGCACTGACCAATACGCTCAAGCACGCCCCCGCGAAGACCCGGGCGGATGTGCGGATCGGCTGCACTCCGGAGGAGGTGACCGTGACGGTGACCGACGACGGCGCGGGCGCGGGGCCCGTACCCGACCCGGGGCGGCCCGCGGGGCACGGGCTGCACGGAATGCGGGAGCGTGCTGCGGCGTACGGCGGGCGACTCACGGCTGGGCCGCTGCCCGGCGGTGGCTGGCAGGTGGCCGCCGTTCTCACCCTGACGAATCCGGAGGAGTTGTGACCGCAGAATCAGCACCGGCGACCGCTCGGCAGGGGACGGCTTCCCCCGCGACGGTACAGGCGGCTCCGGCGATCCGGGTGCTGCTGGTGGACGACGAGCCGTTGCTGCGCATGGCCTTCACCATGGTGCTCGACGCGCAGGCCGACATGGCCGCGGTGGGCGAGGCCGGCGACGGGGCGCAGGCGGTGCGGATGGCGCGGCAGTTGCGTCCGGACGTGGTGCTGATGGACGTGCGGATGCCGGGTACGGACGGGATCGAGGCGACGGCGAGGATCGTCGAGAGCTGCCCGCAGTCGCGGGTGCTGATCCTGACGACCTTCGACCTGGACGAGTACGCGTTCGCCGGGCTGCGCGCGGGAGCGTCCGGCTTCCTGCTGAAGAACGCGCTGCCCGAGGAGCTGCTGACCGCGATCCGCTCGGTGGCCGCGGGTGACGCGGTGGTGGCACCGCGGATCACCCGGCGGCTGCTGGAGCACTTCGCCCACCAGCTGCCCGCGGCGGGCGGAGCGGAGGGGCTGGAGAGCGCCGAGCGGCTGTCGCGGCTCACGGCCCGGGAGCGCGAGGTGCTGGTGGAGGTCGGCCGGGGCCTGTCCAACACCGAGATCGCGGCGTCGCTGCATCTGGCGGAGGCCACGGTGAAGACGCACTTCAGCCGGATCCTGGTCAAGCTGGAGCTGCGTGACCGGGTCCAGGCGGTGGTCTTCGCGTACGAGTCGCGGCTGGTCCACCCGGCCTGAGCCGCGGGCACGGTCCCGTCAGGCGGGGAGAGGGCCCTGCGCGGCGGGGTCCCCGGCCTGGTCGGCGGCGGTGACGAGATCGCGGGCCCGCTTCACGTCGTCCGCCATACGTTCCAGCAGCGCCTCGATCGTGTCGAACTTCTCCATGCCCCGCAGGTAGGTGAGGAAGTCGACGGCGACGTGCAGCCCGTAGAGGTCCAGGTCGACGCGGTCGATGGCGTAGGCCTCGACGGTCCGGGCGGTGCCGTCGAAGGTCGGGTTGGTGCCGACCGAGATCGCGGCGGGCATGGCCTCGTCGCCGACCCGCAACCAGCCCGCGTAGACGCCGTCGGCGGGAATCGCGGTGTGCGGCAGCGTCTCGACGTTGGCCGTCGGGTAGCCGAGGTCGCGGCCGCGCTGCGCGCCCCGGACGACGACGCCCTCCACGCGGTGCGGGCGTCCCAGCACCTCCGCGGCGCCCTCGACGTCGCCCGCGCCGATGAGCCGCCGGGTGAGGGACGAGGAGAAGGGTTCGCCGCCGCCGGCCTCGCCGCGCACGAACAGGTCGACGACCTCCAGCTCGTAGTCGTACTTGAGGCCCAGTGCGGAGAGGAACTCCACGTCACCGGCCGCCTTGTGGCCGAAGCGGAAGTTGGGGCCCTCCACGACATGGCGGGCGTGCAGGCCGTCCACCAGGACCGTGCGGATGAAGTCGCTCGGCGACAGCTGGGAGAACTCGCTGGTGAAGGGGAGGATCAGCAGGGCGTCCACGCCCAGGGCGGCGACCAGCTCGGCGCGGTGGTGGTGCGCGGAGAGCAGCGGCGGGTGGCTGCCCGGCCGGACGACCTCGCTCGGGTGCGGGTCGAAGGTCACGACCACCGAGGGAAGCCCCAGCTCGCGCGCCCGCTGCACCGCACGGCCCATGATCAGCTGATGGCCGCGGTGGACTCCGTCGTAGGAACCGATGGTGACGACGCAGCGCCCCCAGTCACCGGGAACGTCGTCCAATCCCCGCCAGCGCTGCACCTTGACGCTCCGCTTCCTCGCTGAATCACTGACTCTCACTTTTCTGCAAGGCCAAGACTGCCATGCCGGTGCCCGCAGGCGCGCGTCCCCCCTGGACGGCGGCCCGCGATTCGGCGCACATCCGCCCGGCGGCCCGGCGCAGGAGGGCCGTCCGCCGCCCGCGGGTCACGGGGTGCGGGCGAGGCGGCGGCGGGCGCTGGGGCCGAGCAGCGGGTCCCAGACGGCCGTGTCCGTCAGCCAGGTCAGCAGGAGCCGCGCGAAATCGGGGGTCGTGGCGGCCAGTTCGACGACGCGGCTGTCGAAGCGCGCGGCGCCCTCCGGGGTGCGGCCGAGCAGCAGCGCGACCCGGCGGACCAGGTCGTGGGTGAGCGGCGGTGGCCTGCGGCCCGCGCCGTCCGCCGCGGCGGTGAGGAGCGCGTCGAGCACGTCGGGGTCACGTTCGGTCTCCAGCGCGACGTCCAGCAGTTCCTGCCGCAGCGGGCGGGACAGATGGCTCCCCGGCGCGGCCAGGACGGCCACCAGGGCGCCGCGGACGGGGGCGGGGTGGTCCCGCAGCAGCGCGGTGGTCAGCGGCAGCACGACCGACCGGACGCCGGGGCCCTGTTCGAGCCGCACGTCCAGGAAGCGGGCGGCCCCCGCCGCGCCCGAGGGGCGGTACCGCAGGTGGTCCTGGACCAGCGCGGCCGTCCGGCGTGCGAGCGCCGGTTCGGTCACGGCGGCCAGCTCCGCGAGGAGGTCCGCCTCGTCACGGCCGGGCGACGCGGCCCGCAGCCGGGTCCGGAAGGCGGCGAGTACGGGCTCGGGGTGGGTCGGCAGGGCGGCGGCCAGTGCGGCGGCGGGCAGCCGCGGGTCGGCGGCGGCGAAGCGGTCGAGCGCGGCGGGCAGATGGCGGCCGCGGGTGGCCGGGTCCCGGACCAGCATGCCCAGCGCGGCGCCGTGCAGCGAGGCGTCGCCGGGCCGGGACAGGAGGGCGAGCGCGGCGTAGCGCAGCAGTTCCCGGTCGGCGCCGGAGCGGACGGCGAGCGCGGTGCGGGGCCCGTACGCGGCCGCCGCCGCGTGGCGTACGGGGCGCGGATCGTGCGCCCAGCGGTCCACGGCGCGGCACACCGCCGAGGGCTCGTCCTCGGCGAGCGCGGCGAGCAGCTCGTCCGCACACGGGTGTGCGGCGGCGACCAGGGCCTCGGTCAGATCGTCGACGGCGAGCCCCCGGTGGGTGTGCAGCAGGGCCTGAGCGGCCGATGCCACGGTCAGCCGCGGCCCCGGCATGCCCGGCGACGCCTGGAGCGGGCGGTCGTCGTCGAACCAGCCGCACACGACGGGCAGCACCGCGGCGGGCGCCGCGCACAGCAGGCCGGCCACGGCGGTCAGGAAGCGGTCGGCGCGGTCCGGGCCACCGGAAGCGCCGCCACCGGCCCGGCCACCCGGGAAGCCACCCGACGAACCGCCGGGCGGGCCACCCGGCGGCCCGTCCGCGGGGAGCAGCAGGCGCAGCAGGTCGAGGCGCTCGGCGAGCGGCAGCCGTACCCGGCGCCAGAACCACGGCCCGAAGTCGCCGAGGGCGCCCATGCCCTCCGGGGTGAAGCCGCCGCGCTCGACGGCGCGGACCGCGACGCGCGCGGCCAGGTCGCGCAGGACGCCGAGGCACACCGCGGCGTCCGGCAGCCGCAGCAGCACCTCGCGCAGCAGATGCGCCGCCCACCACAGGGCGTCGTCCTGCCGTTCGGCGGGGCCCGGCGCGGCCACCCGCCCGGCGGGAGCCACCTCCTCCGGCCACCCGCCCGGCTCGCCGTCCTGCCGCCACGCCTGCGCGGACCCGGCGGTCGGGCGGGCTCCCGGTCCTCCGCGGCCTGCGGGCCGCCAGGCCGCCGTGCCCGACCCGCTGCGGGTCGTACCGCCACCGGCCGGGAGGGCCGTAGCGCCCGCCGCGGACGCGGCAGGTCCGCCGTGCGGCAGCTCCCACACCCCTCCCGCCGGGCCGCCCGTCGCGCCCCAGCCGGGCCAGGGCGGCGGCTCCTGGGTGCGGCCACCGCGCGGCGAGCGCCGTCCCGGACGGGTCGGCGGGCGTTCCTCGATGCCCCGGGCCAGCCATCCGGGCAGACCGGCCGGAGGCACGGGGATTCCGGGGGCGGAGGAGGCCGCAGGGGGCGCGGGGGCCGCGGGAAGGACGGGGTGCGGCGAGCGCGGGTCGGGGACGGTGTCCGCGTACAGGTCCAGATCGAGTCCGGGGGCGGGAGGAGGTGGCGGCGCGGGCTTGCGCGGCGCGCAGCGGGTGGGTGGCGGGGTCCGCCGGTCCAGTGCGCGGAGCAGGCCGGTCAGATGCCGGCGGAGCGCTTCCGGCGGAGCCGCCAGCAGCCCCTGCACCACAGGGCCCGCACGGTGCCGCGGGACGGGCAGGGAGCGGGGCGCCGACGGCGGCGCGACCGGCGGGGCGGGCGGCACCGGCGGCAGCTGCCCCGCGCGGGCCGCCGGACGGGACGGCAGCCGGACCGGTGCTTCGGCGGCGGCCGCGGGGGGAAGCGCGAACCAGCGGTGCACCAGGGCGTGCAGGGCCGCGTCCAGGTCCAGGTGCAGGGCCTGGAGCCAGTCGGCGGCCTCCTCGTGGGCGAAGCGGTAGCCCGCGCCCGCGGGCACGAGCAGGCCCTCGGTCAGCACGGCCGAGGCCCAGCCGGTGCGCCACGGGAAGAGCTCCTCGAAGGCCTCGCGGTCCAGTTCGCCCTGGCCGGGGCCGAGGCAGCGCCGGGCGGCCTCGTGGACCTGCCCGGCGACCCGCGCGGCCAGCCGTCGCACCCCGCCGCCCCGCACCGGGGGCTCGGCGGCGGCGGCGAGCCGTACCGCGACGCGCAGGCACACCAGGTCCAGGTGCGCGGCGAAGACCTCCGCCCGTGAGGGGCTGCCGCCGGCGTCCTCCGGCAGGGCGGCACGCACCTCGGACAGCAGGCGCAGCGTGAGCGGGTGCGCCGCGTCGGCCTCGCCCAGCGCGCCCTCGGGCACGCCGTAGCGCAGCCGCGCGGCCGCGGCCTGCGGGCCGTCCAGGTCGCCGAGCCGCAGGCACGCGGGCAGTGCGGGGGCGCCGTGCGCGTGCGGCGGGCCCGGCGGCCCGTACAGCAGCGCGGGCGGGAGCAGCCGCCCGGCGCGGTCCCAGAACTCCGGGCGGCAGGCGACGACCAGCCGCGCGTTCCCCGCGCGCAGCCAGTCCGCGGTGCCCGCCGCCCAGTCGGCGAGCGCGTGCGCCAGGACCGGCGGCATCTCCTCCGGCGCGTCCAGCAGGACCAGCAGCGGCCGGCCCGCGGCCCTGGCCAGCGCCGCGACCGCGTCCGGCGAGGCGTACGGCGGCTCGCCGGACGCCCCGGCCCCGACGATCCGGGCGGCGGTGCGCAGCGAGCGCTCCACCGCGTCCCGCACCCCGCCGTCCGCGGGCCGCAGTTCCGCGCCGCGCAGCCACACGGTCGGTGCGGGCAGCGGGCCGCGGGCCCGGCGGGCGGCGAGCCGGGCCAGCTCCGTGGAGCGGCCGCTGCCCGGCTCGCCGACCAGGCCCAGCACCAGCGGGGCGTCGTCGCCGAGCGCGAGGAATTCCCGGAGCACGACGGCCACGTCGGGACGCGCGACGGGCTCGCGCCACTCCCCCGGGCCGGTCGCGGTGCCGACCGAGGTCGCGGTGAGCTGCAGGGCCCCGGCGAGGTTGAGGTGCGGACCGTAGCCGGGAACGGTCGTGGCGTTGCGGTCCAGCAGCTCGGCGAGGGCGGGCGGGGCGCCCGCGCGGCGCAGCGGCAGCGCGAAGCCCGCCGCCCGGTGGCCGGTGTGCAGCGCCGTCGCGACGACGCCGAGCACCGCGCCGGTCGCCGCGTCGATCACCGGCGCGCCCGAGGCCTGCGGCGCGACCCGGCACATGTCCGCGCCGTCCAGGGCGAGTTCGTAGACGTTCTCGATCAGGTGGAAGCGGTCGGTCGCGGTGTAGGTCACCGCGGCCGCGCCGATGACCGCGCCGTCCGTGCGGTGCGGCAGCCGGACCCGTATCCGCCGCTCGGGGTGGGCGGGGCCGCCCACCGCCACGGGGAGCGGCGGCACGCCCAGGCCCTCGGTGGCCACCAGCGCGAGGCCCTGCTCGGGCAGCGGGGTGATCGCGGCGGACTCCGCCAGGCAGAGCCGGCCGCCGGGGGCGTGCAGGACGAGGCGGGCGAGGCCGTCGACCGCCTCGTGGCTGGTCACCATCGTGCCGTGGGCGTCGGCGAGGAAACCGGTGCCGCGGGGGCGGCCCGCGAGGTCGCAGACACGGATCAGGGCGGAGTCCGGTCCGCCGTTCTTCGCTGCCGCCACTGTCACTGTCATCCGGACGTCGCCTCCCCCCGTGCTGCCGTGCCCCGTTCGTCCCGCTTCGACGGTACGGCGCGATGTGTCGCCGGACGACACTTCGAGGGGGGTTACGCCACCTGTGCGCCGCGGTTTCGCGCCGCGCGCTCCGCCATTCGGGGGGCTGCCGCTTGCCCGTTCCGCCGCCGGACGCTCCGGGATGCCGTTCGCGGCGGTGCCGCGGCCGTCCGTCGGCGGGGGTTGCGCGCGCAGTTCCCCGCGCCCCTTCGACGCGCTCGGCCCGCGCCGTCGACATCCTCCCCGAGGGCTGCCACGACTCGCCGTCGAGGGACCTTCACCACGGTGGGGGTTGCGCGCGCCGTTCCCCGCGCCCCTGATGCGTCACGCCCTCCGCAGGGGCAGCGCCTCGAAGGGGCGCGGGGAACGGCGCGACAGGCCCCCACCCGCGGAAGGTCGCGGCACCACCGCAAGGGGCAGCCCGAGGCGAAAGGGGCGCGGGGAACGGCGCGCGCGACCCTCACCCGCGGACGGCGGCTGCACAGCCGCAAGGGACAGCCCGGGGAGGGAACCTCAGGAGGGGAAGCCCGCGAGGATGCGGGCCTGGCCCTCGTGGGGTTCGACGAGGGCCAGCAGGCGGCCGTCGGGCGCGAAGGCGGCGGTCGGGCCGGGAGGCAGGTCGGGGACGGCGATGCGGACGCCGTGGGAGAGGAGCTGCGCCTGGTCGGGATCGACGTCCCAGCGGGGGAAGGCCGCGGCCGCTGCGTCCTCCAGGGGGAGGACGGCGAAGTCGTCGGCCAGCTCGTCGAGGGTGCGCGCGCCGGTCAGGTCGTAGGGGCCGACCCGCGTACGGCGCAGCGCCGTGAGGTGCCCGCCGACGCCGAGACCCGCTCCCAGGTCGCGGGCCAGCGCGCGGATGTACGTACCGGACGAGCAGACCACCGTGACGTCCAGGTCGAGGACGCCCTCGTCCGGCGCGCCGGGCCGTACGTCCTGGACGGTGAAGGAGTGCACGGTCACCGGGCGGGCCGCGAGCTCGAACTCCTCGCCCTCCCGGACCCGGGTGTAGGACCGGACGCCGTTGACCTTGATCGCGCTGACCTTCGACGGCACCTGCTGGATGGGCCCGGTGAGCGCGGCGATGCCCGCGTCGAGGGCCTCCCGGGTGACCGCGGCGACGGCCGCGGGCGGCGCGGAGTCGGTGACCTCGCCCTCCGCGTCGTCGGTGACGGTGTTCCGGCCGAGCCGGATGGTGGCCCGGTACTCCTTCTCGGTCAGCGCGAGGTGGCCGAGCAGCCGGGTGGCCTTCTCGACGCCGACGATCAGCACACCGGTCGCCATGGGGTCGAGCGTGCCGGCGTGGCCGACCCGGCGGGTGCCGGCGAACCGGCGCACGCGGGAGACCACGCCGTGCGAGGTGAGCCCGCCGGGCTTGTCGACGACGACGAGCCCGGACGGGGCGGTGGGACGCGTCATGCCTGCGACGTACCGCCCTCGGTGCCCTTGTCCTGCGGAGCCGCCGAGTCGTCGTCGGGCCCGTCCTCTTCTGCGTCGTCGAGGTCCGCGTCGTCGAGGTCCGCATCGGTGTCCGCGGGCTTGCGGTACGGGTCGGCGTCCCCGGCGTACTGCGCGTCCGTGGCGGTCTTGCGGACCTCCTCGTCGGCCGCCCGCGCCTTGGCGAGCAGGTCGTCGATGGTGCGCGCGTTGTCCGGCAGGGCGTCGGCCACGAAGGCCAGGGTGGGCGTGAAGCGCACCCCGGTCTGCCGTCCGACCTCGGACCGCAGCACGCCCTTGGCGCTCTCCAGGGCCGCGGCGGAGGCCGCCCGCTCCTCGTCGTCGCCGTAGACCGTGTAGAAGACCGTCGCCTCCCGCAGGTCGCCGGTGACCCGGGTGTCGGTGATCGTCACGTAGCCCAGCCGCGGGTCCTTGATGCGTCGCTGCAGGGTCTCGGCGACCACGACCCGGATGCGGTCGGCCAGCTTGCGCGCCCGCGCGGTGTCGGTCATCGTCTTCTTCTCTCTCTGTCCTGGTTCGTCGTGCTCGGCGGCGGGGAGGCGGCGCGGGCGGCCGCCGCCGGGCCGTCACCGGCCGGGCGGCGGGCTCCCGCCCGCTCAGTCGTCGTCGCCGTGGATCCGCTGCCGTGTCGACAGCAGGTCCACCTCGGGCCGGTCGAACATCCAGCGTTCGCACCAGTCGAGTACGTCCTTGACGTGCCCGAGGTCCCCGGACACCACCGCGAGTCCTATCTCCGCCCTGCGGTAGAGGTCCTGCTCCCCGGTCTCGGCCACGCTCACACCGAACTTGCGGTGCAGTTCGGCGACGATCGGACGGACCACCGACCGCTTCTCCTTCAGGGACCGTACGTCACCCAGGAGCAGGTCGAAGCGCAATGTGCCTGCATACATGGATACGACGGTACAGGCGACGGCCGGGGCCATCGACGGGATTTCCCCGCCGACGGACCCCGGCCCCTGACGCGTGTCAGCCGCGCGGCTTCTCGCGCATCTCGTACGTCGCGATGACGTCGTCGATCTTGATGTCGTTGTAGTTGCCGAGGTTGATACCGCCCTCGTAACCCTCACGAATCTCGGTGACGTCGTCCTTGAAGCGGCGCAGGCCCTCGATGTTGAGGTTCTCGGCGATGACCTTGCCGTCGCGGAGCAGTCGGGCCTTGGTGTTGCGCCTGACCTCGCCGGAGCGCACGAGCACACCGGCGATGTTGCCGAGCTTGGAGGAGCGGAAGACCTCGCGGATCTCCGCGGTGCCGAGCTCGACCTCCTCGTACTCCGGCTTGAGCATGCCCTTGAGGGCCGCCTCGATCTCCTCGATGGCCTGGTAGATCACCGAGTAGTAGCGGACGTCCACGCCCTCGCGTTCGGCCATCTGCGCGGCACGGCCGGCCGCGCGGACGTTGAAGCCGATGACGATGGCGTCGGAGCCGGTCGCCAGGTCGATGTCCGACTCGGTGACCGCACCCACACCGCGGTGCAGCACGCGGATCTCGACCTCTTCGCCGACGTCGAGCTGGAGCAGCGAGGACTCCAGGGCCTCGACCGAACCGGACGCGTCGCCCTTGATGATGAGGTTGAGTTCCTGCACCAGACCGGCCTTGAGGGCCTCGTCCAGGTTCTCCAGGGAGAACCGCACGCCCTTGCGGGCGAAGCGGACGTTGCGCTCGCGGGCCGCACGCTTCTCGGCGATCTGCCGGGCGGTGCGGTCCTCGTCGACGACCAGGAAGTTGTCGCCGGCGCCGGGCACGTTGGTCAGACCGAGGACGAGGACCGGGGTCGACGGAGTCGCCTCGTCCACGTTCTCGCCCTTGTCGTCGAGCATGGCGCGCACCCGGCCGTAGGCGTCGCCCACGACCATCGTGTCGCCGACCCGCAGCGTGCCGCGCTGGACCAGGACGGTCGCGACGGCGCCGCGGCCCTTGTCCAGGTGGGCCTCGATCGCGATGCCCTGCGCGTCCTGCTCCGGGTTGGCCCGCAGGTCGAGCGAGGCGTCCGCGGTGAGGATCACGGCCTCCAGCAGGCTGTCGATGTTCAGACCCTGCTTGGCGGAGATGTCGACGAACATGGTGTCGCCGCCGTACTCCTCGGCCACCAGACCGAACTCGGTGAGCTGGCCGCGCACCTTGGTCGGGTCGGCGCCCTCGACGTCGATCTTGTTGACCGCGACCACGATCGGCACGTCAGCCGCCTTGGCGTGGTTCAGCGCCTCGATCGTCTGCGGCATCACACCGTCGTTGGCCGCGACCACCAGGATCGCGATGTCGGTGGACTTCGCACCACGGGCACGCATGGCGGTGAACGCCTCGTGACCCGGGGTGTCGATGAAGGTGATCGCGCGCTCTTCGCCGTTGACGTCGGTGGCCACCTGGTAGGCACCGATGTGCTGGGTGATGCCGCCGGCCTCGCCCGCGACCACGTTGGTCTTGCGGATCGCGTCGAGCAGGCGGGTCTTGCCGTGGTCGACGTGACCCATGACGGTGACCACCGGCGGGCGGGAGACGAGCATCTCCTCGCCGCCCTCGTCCTCGCCGAACTCGATGGAGAAGGACTCGAGCAGCTCGCGGTCCTCCTCCTCCGGGCTGACGATCTCCAGCACGTAGTTCATCTCGCCGGCCAGCAGCTCCAGGGTGGAGTCCGAGACCGACTGGGTGGCCGTGACCATCTCACCGAGGTTGAGCATCACCTGGACGAGCGACGCCGGGTTGGCGTTGATCTTCTCGGCGAAGTCGGTGAGCGAGGCACCGCGCGACAGGCGCACGGTCTGGCCGTTGCCGCGGGGCAGCAGCACGCCGCCCACGGACGGGGCCTGCATGGCCTCGTACTCCTGGCGCCGCTGGCGCTTGCTCTTACGGCCGCGCGCCGGGCGTCCGCCCGGGCCGCGCCCGAACGCGCCCTGTGTGCCGCCACGGCCGCCGGGGCCGCCGGGACGACCGCCGAAACCGCCGGGACGGGGACCGAAGCCGCCACCGCCACCGCCGGCACCGCCGCCGGGACGCGGGCCGCCGAAGCCGCCGCCGCCACCGCCGGGACGGCTGCCGGGACCGGCCGGACGGCCGGCGAAGCCGCCGCCACCGCCGCCGGGACGACCGCCCGGACCGCCGGGACGACCGCCCGGACCGCCGGGACGGCCACCGGGACCGCCGGGACGGCCGCCGGGGGACGGGGCGGGACGCTGCGGCATCATGCCCGGGTTCGGGCGCGGGCCGGAGCCCTGCGGACGGGGCATGCCGCCCGGACTCGGACGGGCACCGCCGGCGCCCGGAGCACCCTGGCCCGGACCCGGACGCGGAGCGCCGCCGGGACGCGGGGCGCCGCCGCCGGGCCCTGCCGGGCGCGGGGCACCGCCCTGGCCGCCGCCGGGACGCGGCGCGCCACCCGGGCGCGGCATGCCGGTGGAGCCGGACGTGAACGGGTTGTTGCCCGGACGCGGGCCCGCGGGACGCGGCGCGCCGGGACGCGGGGCACCGCCCTGACCGGGCGCGGGACGCCCGCCGGGACGGGAGCCGGAGTCACGGCCGTCACGCTGGCCGCCCTCACGCTGACCGCCGCCCTGTGCGGGACGCGCCGGGCGCGGACCGGGGGTGGGGCCAGGACGGCTCTGCTGGTTCTGATTCTGGTTCTGGTTCGCCGGGGGCGCGGCGGGCGGCGCCTGGAACTCAGCGGCCGGCACAGGGGCGGCGGGGCTGGGCTTCGGCGCGGCGGGGCCGGGCTTGGGCGCACCGGGGCCGGGCCGCGGGCCGGAGGACGGCGCGGAGCCGCCGGCCGGCGCGGCGGGGGCCGCGGGGGTGGAGCCGCCGGCCGGCTTGGGCGCCGGGGCAGCAGGACGGGCCGGCGCACCCGGGGTGGGGGCAGCCGGCTTGGCGGGCGCGCTCTTGCGCGGCGCCGAGGGCTTCGCAGCGGACTTGCCGGCGTTGCCGCCGCCCGGTCCCTGGAAAGCGTCGGTCAGTTTACGGACGACCGGTGCCTCGATGGTCGAGGACGCCGAACGGACGAATTCGCCGAGTTCCTGGAGCTTGGCCATGACGACCTTGCTCTCGACTCCCATCTCTTTGGCGAGTTCGTAGACCCGGACCTTAGCCACATCGCTCCTTTTAGGTCCGGGGTGTCCACCGGACCGTCGCTACTTCATGGGCGTACTCATCGCGTACTCATCGAGTGCTCATCGCAATCTCGACCTACTTCCATCTCGCGAGGTACCTGATCGCACGGGACGGGCCCGTGCCGTACTTCTTCACTGCACTTCTTACGGGGCTGCCTGCTGCTCGACAAACCGGCGCACTTCCGCGGTGTCGGGCGCCACCGGGCTTTTGAAGGCCCGGCCGAACGCCCGGCGGCGTACCGCCAGGTCGAGGCAGGCAAGGGCGGGATGCACATACGCACCCCGACCGGGCAGCGTACCGCGACGATCGGGGACGCACGCGTCCCCGCTCCTCACCACACGCAGCAGTTCGCTCTTGGCCGCTCGCTGACGGCACCCGACGCACGTACGCTCCGGGCATGCTGGCGACAGCGTCCGACCAGACACTCTTTAGTCTACCTCCCCGCACGGACGTCACTCCTTCGAGTACGCCCACGTACGGCTGTTCGTTTCTGGTTCGCCCCGCGGAGCACGTGATCCGGCCGCGCAGGGGCGGGTTTCAGCCTTCCGGACGCGACTGCACCGGTGACTGGCCGCCGGACGGCGGCTGCTCGGTGCCCTCGGTGTCGGGACGGATGTCGATCCGCCAGCCGGTGAGCCGGGCGGCGAGCCGCGCGTTCTGGCCCTCCTTGCCGATGGCCAGGGACAGCTGGTAGTCGGGCACCGTCACCCGTGCGGAGCGGGCGCCCGCGTCCACCACCTCGACCCGGGACACCCGGGCGGGTGACAGCGCGTTCGCCACCATCTCGGCCGGGTCGTCCGACCAGTCGACGATGTCGATCTTCTCGCCGTTCAACTCGGCCATCACCGCGCGCACCCGGGCGCCCATCGGGCCGATGCAGGCGCCCTTGGCGTTGAGCCCGGAGCGCGCCGAGCGGACCGCGATCTTGGTGCGGTGGCCGGCCTCACGCGCGATGGCCTCGATGGTCACCGAGCCGTCGGCGATCTCCGGCACCTCCAGCGCGAAGAGCTTCTTCACCAGATTGGGGTGCGTGCGCGACAGGGTGACCTGCGGCCCACGGACACCCTTGGCCACCCGTACGACGTACGTGCGCAGCCGGGTGCCGTGCTTGTACTCCTCGCCGGGGACCTGCTCCTGCACCGGCAGCAGGGCCTCCAGCTTGCCGATGTCGACCAGGACGTTCTTGGGGTCCTTGCCCTGCTGGACGACACCGGTGACGATGTCGCCCTCGCGGCCGGCGTACTCGCCGAACGTCACGTCGTCCTCGGCGTCGCGCAGCCGCTGCAGGATCACCTGCTTGGCGGTCGACGCGGCGATGCGGCCGAAGCCCGAGGGGGTGTCGTCGAACGCGCGGGGCTCGGCGCCCTCGGCGACCTCGTCCGGCTCCTCGGTGGCCCACACCGTGACGTGTCCGCTGGTGCGGTCGAGCTCCACCCGGGCGCGCCGGTGGCTGCCGGGCTCGCGGTGGTAGGCGATCAGCAGCGCCGACTCGATGGCCTCGACCAGCAGGTCGAACGAGATCTGCCGCTCCTGCACCAGACCCCGCAGGGCCTTCATGTCGATGTCCACGGCTACGCCTCCTCGGTCGTCTCGTCGATGTCGCTGTCGGTATCGGTGTCGCTGTCGAGGTCGTCGCCGTCGAGGTCCGTGTCGCCGTCGGCGTCCTCGGGCGCGCCGTCACGGCGGGTGAACTCGACCTCGACCCGGGCCTTCGCGATCTCCGCGAAGTCCGCTCGGGCGGGCTTGGGCTTGCGGCCCTTGACGCCCGGCACCTCCAGGTCGAGACCCGTCTCGTCCACCGCCATGATCCGTGCGATCAGCTCGCCGCGCTCCTTGAGCGCCAGCTTCACCAGCCGCCCGGTGTTGCGCCGGAAGTGCCGGGGCTCGGTCAGCGGCCGGTCGGTGCCCGGCGAGGTGACCTCCAGGACGTACTCCGCCTCGCCCATCACGTCCGAGGCGTCCAGCGCCTGCGACAGCGAGCGGCTGATCTCGGCCACCGCGTCGAGCTGGACGCCCTCCTCGGAATCCACCACGACCAGCAGCTGGCGGCGACGGCCGGAGGCACTCAGCGTGACCTCCTCCAGTTCGAGGCCCGCTTTGTCGACGAGCGGCTCGAACAGCGCGCGCAGCCTCTCGCTCTGGGTGGTGCTCATCCGGGTGACTCCTCGGCCGCGTGTGCTGTTGTGGTGGAAGGTCGTGTGTAAAGGCAAGGCTACCCGAGCCGGGGCGGCGCACCGCGCCACTTCGGCCCCCGTACACTCCCTCCATGATCCCGGAGGCGGCGGCTCGGCTGAGCAGGCGGAGCGTGATGGCGGCGGCGGTCGCGGCGGTCGGCACCGGGTGCTCGGCGCACACGACCGGCGCCGACGGCAAGGGCGGCGCGCGGCAGGCGGCCGTGCCCGGCGCGGCGGAGCAGGCCGGGGCCGCGCGCGACAGCGTGGAACTGGCGGGACGGTACGACGCCGCCGTGGCGGCGCACCCCTCGCTCACTGCCCGGCTGGCCCCGCTGCGGGACGAGGTCGCCCGGCACGTCGAGGCCTTCGGCGGCCGCCTGCCCGCCGCTCCGGCTTCTCCCGCCGCCGCAGCGGCGGCCACGCCCGCCAAGGCGCTCGCCGCGCTGGCGGCCGCCGAGCGCAAGCTCGCCGACGCCAGGGCGGCCGCGCTGCTGACCGTGCCGGGCGGACTGGCCCGGCTGCTGGCGTCCGCCGCGGCCTGCGGTGCGGGCCATGCGGCGCTGCTGAGCGGCAAGGCCCCCGAAACGGTCAGGGCGGGCAAGGACGACCAGGACGGCAAGGGCGGGCACGGGACCGCGAGCGACGACGGGGACGAGGGCTGAGGGGTGGATCGGTGAACGCGGTCATCGACGCGGCGCAGGCGGCGCTGGCCGCCGAATACGCCGCGGTGTACGGCTACGGCGTCGTCGGCGGCCACCTGACCGGCTCCCGGCAGGACGACGCGCGGCAGGCCTACGACGCCCACCGCGCGCGCCGCGACGCCCTGGTCCGCACGGTCACCGACCTCGGCGCCCGGCCCGCCGCCGAGCCGGCCGGATACACGCTGCCCTTCGCCGTGACCGGGCCGGAATCCGCGGCCAGGCTCGCGGCCTCCATCGAGGAGCACGTGGCGGGCGCCTACGGAGACGTGGTGCGCACCGCGCTGGGCGGCCTGCGGCAGGACGCGGCATCGGCGATGCGTGACGCGGCGGTGCGTGCCGTACGGTGGCGCGGCGGCAGCGTAGCCTTCCCGGGTCTGGCGGAACGCGGCTGACCGCGCCCGCCGGGCGAGCGACGGGCCGCACGGAGGGCAGGGCAGAGCGAATGGGTTCAGCAGCGCACCATAGTCAGCCGTCCGCCGACGGCCCGCAGCCGCCGGAGCGGCTGGTGCGTACGGTCACCGCCTGGGAGGGCGAGGCGGGCCGGGAGTGGCTCGCGCAGCTGCCCGGCCGGGTGGCCCGGCTGCTCACCCGCTGGGAGCTGACGGTGGAGCGGGTCGTCGCGGCCGGCGGCCAGATCAGCATGATCCTGCTGGTGCGCACCGCGGAGGGCGACCCGGCGGTGCTCAAGGTCGGCATGGTCAACCGGGAGACCGAGCACGAGCACGCCGCGCTGGCGCACTGGAACGGGCGGGGCGCCGTACGCCTGCTGCGGGCCGATCCGGACGAGGGCGCGATGCTGCTGGAGCGGCTGCAGGCCGATGTGTCGCTGCGCTCGCTGGCCGAGGCCAAGGCGCTGCTGGAGGCCGAGGAGGTGCTGCAGCGGCTGTGGGTGCCGCCCGCCGCGGACCACCCGTTCCGTGTCGTTTCCGCGATGACCGGCGAGCTGGCGGAGCTGCTGCGCGGCCGCCGCGCGGCGCCCTGGGCGGCCGACGCAGCGCCGCTGATCGACGAGGCGCTGGCGGCGCAGGCCGAACTCGCGGGCTCCGCGGGCGAGGTGGAGACGGTGCTGCTGCACGGCGACTACCACCAGGGCAACGTGCTGGCCGGTGAGCGGGTGCCGTGGCTGGCCATCGACCCCAAACCGCTGGTCGGGGAGCGGGCGTTCGACCTGGCGTGGCTGGCCAGGGACCGGCTGTCGACACTCGCCGCGCAGCCGGGTTCGCGCAGCACAGCGCGGCGCCGGATCGCGAAGCTCGCCGACGCCCTGGAGGTGGACGCGGAGCGGCTGCGCGGCTGGTCCGTCTTCCGCGCCGTCGAGGCGGGCGTGTGGTACCTGTCCGTCGGCGGGCGCGAGGACGGCGAGCTGCTGCTGGAGTTCGCGAGCTGGCTCTAGCGGTACGGGCCTGGGCCTGCCGACAGGTGTGCGTACGGCTCAGCGCAGCAGCGGCAGCGGGGCGCCCATCACGGCGTACGGGCGGGCGGCGCTGGGAAAGTGGACCGGGCGGGCCAGATCGCGGTAGCCGAGCGCGTGGTAAAGGTGCCGGGCGGGGGTGTCGGCGTCGATGGCCGACAGGATGCTGCGCGGCTCGCTCGCGGCGTCGGTGAGCGCGGTGATCAGGGCGCGGCCCAGGCCCCGGCCCTGGAAGTCGGGGAGCACGTGCAGCTCGGTGATCACGAAGGAGTCGTCCAGCCAGCCGTCGTTGCCCTCCCGGCGCAGGTACGGCTGCACGACGCTGGACCACCAGTGGCCGCGGTCGTTGGGCAGTCCGTAGACGAAGCCGACGATGCGGCCGCCGGGGGTGTGCGCGGTGAGGGCCCGAGCGCCGGGGTCGGCCAGGTGCCGCAGCACGATCTGCCGCCGGATGGCCACCTCCTCGGGCCCGAGCCCGAAGGCGACGGCCTGGACGGCGAGGGCCTCGTCGACATGCGCGGCGAGATCGGCCGGCTCGACCACCACGTTCTCCATGGGCCCGGAGACTACCCCGCCGTCCCGCCCGGCCCATGATCGCGCAGGCCAGCGCCGCCGCCGGACGAGACGCGGACGCACCCTAGAAGAGCACCGACATGAACGAGCCGACCTCGGTGAAGCCGACCCGCTCGTAGGCGGCGCGCGCCGGGGTGTTGAAGTCGTTGACGTAGAGGCTGACGACCGGCGCCACGTCGCGCAGCGCGTAGCTCAGGACGGCGGCCATGCCCGTCTCGGACAGCCGCCTGCCGCGGTGCGCGGGGGCCACCCAGACGCCCTGGATCTGGCAGGTCTGCCGGGTGACGGCGCCGATCTCCGCCTTGAAGACCACCTGGCCGTCCTCGATCCGCGCGAACGCCCGCCCGTTGGAGACCAGTTCGGCGACCCGCGCCTGGTAGAGCAGCCCGCCGTCGCCGGCCAGCGGGGAGACGCCGACCTCCTCGGTGAACATCGCCACGCACGCCGGCATGATCACGTCCATCTCGTCCTTGCGCACCCGGCGCACCAGCGGGTCCGGCGCGACGTCCGCGGGCAGCGAGCGGGTCGTCATGAGCGGCTGGTGGCGGCGCACCTCACGGGCCGGGCCCCAGTGCGGCTCCAGCCGGGCCCACAGGTCGGCGGTGGGTCCGGCAGGGCCGACGACGGACGAGCAGCGGCGGCCGGATCTGCGGGCGCGTTCGGCGAAGGCGGCGACCGCCTCGGGGGTGGCGCAGATGGGGACGAGGTTGGCGCCCGCGTAGCACAGCGAGACCAGCCGCCCGGCCTCGTACCAGCCCCACATCTCGCCGCCGAGCCGCCACGGGTCGAGCCCGGCGATGTTGACCCGGGAGGTGACGAACGCGTTGGCGACCGGTTCGCGGTGCAGCACCGCGAGGGCGGCGTCGAGGTCACCCGGTTCCAGGACGCGGGCTGTCGAGTGGGTCAGCACGTGGGGGCCTCACCGTCTTCGGCCCGTGGGCCGCTGCCGCAGGCGTGGGGTGGAGTGCGCACTTTACCCCGCCCGGGTGTGCCCCACCCCGCGCGGGCCGCAGGCGGGCGCGGGGCGGGACGGGAGCGGCGGGCGGGCCGTGCGGCCCGGTGCGGGAGGGTGCCGGTCAGGACACGCTCACCTGGGGCTCGCCGGAGGCCACACCGGCGTCCTTCATCTGGTCGGCGAGTTTCATGGCCTCGTCGATCAGGGTCTCCACGATCTTCGACTCCGGCACGGTCTTGATGACCTCGCCCTTGACGAAGATCTGGCCCTTGCCGTTGCCGGACGCGACACCGAGGTCGGCCTCACGGGCCTCGCCGGGACCGTTGACGACACAGCCCATGACGGCGACGCGCAGCGGCACCTCCATGCCCTCCAGGCCGGCGGTGACCTCCTCGGCGAGCTTGTAGACATCGACCTGGGCGCGGCCGCAGGACGGGCAGGAGACGATCTCCAGCCGCCGCTGGCGCAGGCCGAGCGACTCCAGGATCTGGATGCCGACCTTGACCTCCTCGGCCGGCGGCGCGGACAGCGACACGCGGATGGTGTCGCCGATGCCCTCCGACAGCAGCGCACCGAAGGCGACCGCCGACTTGATGGTGCCCTGGAAGGCCGGGCCCGCCTCGGTGACGCCGAGGTGCAGCGGGTAGTCGCACTTCTCGGCCAGCAGCCGGTAGGCGTTGACCATGACGACCGGGTCGTTGTGCTTGACCGAGATCTTGATGTCGCGGAAGCCGTGCTCCTCGAAGAGCGACGCCTCCCACAGCGCGGACTCGCACAGCGCCTCGGGGGTGGCCTTGCCGTACTTCTCCAGCAGGCGCCTGTCGAGGGAGCCCGCGTTGACGCCGATGCGGATCGGCACCCCGGCGCCGGAGGCGGCCTTGGCGATCTCCCGTACCTTGTCGTCGAACTGCTTGATGTTGCCGGGGTTCACGCGGACCGCGGCGCAGCCGGCGTCGATCGCGGCGAAGACGTACTTCGGCTGGAAGTGGATGTCGGCGATCACCGGGATCTGCGACTTGCGGGCGATCGTGGACAGGGCGTCCGCGTCGTCCTGGGTCGGGCAGGCCACCCGGACGATCTGGCAGCCGGAGGCGGTCAGCTCGGCGATCTGCTGCAGTGTGGCACCGATGTCGGAGGTCCGGGTGGTGGTCATGGACTGCACGGAAACCGGAGCGTCACCGCCCACGGCGACGCTGCCGACCTGGATCTGACGGCTCTTGCGGCGGTCGGCGAGCTTGATCGGAACATCCGGCATACCGAGCGAAATCGCTGTCATCTGCGTGGCATCCCCATGGTGTGGCACAAGTCCCGGCGTGGGCGGGCTCCGGGGTCGAGATTACGTCACCCGCTCCCCGCGGCTCACCCGGCTCGGGACATCAGGAACTGAGTTTGACGGGGTTCACCACGTCGGCGATGAGAACCAGCAGCGTGAAGCACACGAAGATGCCGGCGACGACGTAGGCGACAGGCATGAGCTTCGCCACATCGAACGGCCCCGGGTCGGGCTTGCGGAAGACCCGGGCGGTGTGCCGCCGCAGCGACTCCCACAGCGCCCCCGCCACGTGTCCGCCGTCCAGCGGCAGCAGCGGAAGCATGTTGAACAGGAACAACGACAGGTTGAAGCCCGCGACGAGGATCACCATGGTGGCGATGCGGTCGATGGCCGGTTCGTGCAGCGAGAAGACCTCGCCGCCGACACGGGCCGCGCCCACCACGCCCATCGGCGAGTCGGCCTTGCGCGGGGCGCCCTCGAAGGTGGCTCGCCACAGGTCCGGGATGCGCTGCGGGAGCCGCAGCAGCGAGTCGACGCCCTGCCGGGCCATGTCGCCCATGTAGTTCACCGAGCCAGTGAAGCTCAGCGGGGAGATCTGGCTGGCGGGGCTGAAGCCGAGGAAGCCCGCGATGACGGTGCCGTGGTCCGTCGGCTGCCCGTCGCTGTCGGTCTTCGGGACCTCGTTGGTGGTGATCACCGGGTGCAGCGTGACGCGCTTGCCGTCGCGCTCGACGACGATGGTGGCCTGGCCGACGCCCGTGCGGATGTCCTGGGAGAGCTGCGCCCAGTCCTTGACGGGGCGTCCGTTGAACTCCAGGAAGCGGTCGCCGGGCCGGAGTCCCGCGAGCTTGGCGGGCGCCACCCGGTCGGTCGCCTGGCACGGGTTGTCCGCGTCGCGCTTGGCCACGTCGGTCTGCGCGATCACGCAGTCGCTGACGGAGGCGACGGTGGTGGTGTCCTTGGCCACGCCGATGCCCATGAAGACCGACAGCGCGAGGCCGAAGGCCAGGATCAGGTTCATGAACGGGCCGGCGAACATCACGATGACGCGCTTCCACGGCTTGCGCGTGTAGAACAGCCGCGTCTCGTCGCCCGGCTGCAGCTCCTCGAAGGCCGCCGAGCGGGCGTCCTCGATCATGCTGCGCCACGGCGACGTGGAGCGGGCGGTGATCCGCCCGTCCTCACCGGGCGGGAACATGCCGATCATGCGGATGTAGCCGCCCAGCGGGACGGCCTTGAAACCGTACTCCGTCTCGCCCTTCTTGCGGGACCACACCGTCGGGCCGAAGCCGACCATGTACTGCGTGACCCGGATCTTGAAGAGCTTGGCCGTGGACAGGTGCCCCAGCTCGTGCCAGGCGATGGAGACCATCAGGCCGACGGCGAAGACCACTATGCCGAGGACCGTCATGAGACCGGTCATACGCGTGCTGCCTCCGTTGCCTGGGCCAGTTCCACCGCCCGGGCGCGTGCCCAGGCCTCCGCTTCCAGGACGTCCTCGACCGTCAGGGAAGTTCCCGTCCCGGGTGTGCCGTGCTCCTCGACGACCTTCGCGACGGTGTCCACGATGCCGGTGAACGGCAGCCGGCCCGCGAGGAAGGCGTCCACGCACTCCTCGTTGGCCGCGTTGAACACCGCGGGCGCGGTGCCCCCGAGACTACCCACGTGGCGGGCCAGCGCGACCGAGGGAAACGCCTCGTCGTCGAGCGGGAAGAACTCCCACGACATGGCCTGGGACCAGTCGAAGGCGGGGGCGGCGTCCGGCACCCGGTCCGGCCAGCCCAGGCCGAGCGCGATCGGCACCTTCATGTCCGGCGGCCCGGCCTGCGCGATCGTGGAGCCGTCGACGAACTCGACCATGGAGTGGATGTAGGACTGCGGGTGCACGACGACCTCGATGCGGTCGAACGGCACGTCGTACAGCAGGTGCGCCTCGATCACCTCGAGGCCCTTGTTGACGAGTGTCGCGGAGTTGACGGTGATGACCGGGCCCATGGCCCACGTGGGATGGGCGAGCGCGTCGGCCGGGGTGACATGGGCCAGCTCCGCGCGGCTGCGGCCGCGGAAGGGGCCGCCGGAGGCGGTCACCAGCAGCTTGCGCACCTCCTCGCGGCGGCCGGACATCAGCGCCTGGAAGAGCGCGGAGTGCTCGGAGTCGACCGGCACGATCTGGCCCGGCTTCGCGAGCGCCTTGACCAGCGGGCCGCCGACGATCAGGGACTCCTTGTTGGCCAGCACCAGCACCCGCCCGGCCTCCAGCGCGGCCAGCGTCGGGCGCAGGCCGATCGAGCCGGTGATGCCGTTGAGCACGGAGTGGCACTCCAGGCTCGCGACCTGCGTGGCGGCCTCCGGCCCCGCGAGGATCTCCGGCAGTACGGCCCCCGCGCCGTACTGCCCGGCGAGTGCCTCACGCAGCGGGCCGACGGCGGCCTCGTCGGAGACGGCGACGGTGCGTACCCCGAGCCGGTGCGCCTGCTCGGCGAGCAGCTCGACCCGGCTTCCGGCGGCGGAGAGCGCCGTCACACGGAAGCGGTCCGGGTTGCGCAGCACCAGGTCGATCGCCTGGGTGCCGATGGATCCGGTGGAGCCGAGGATCACGATGTCGCGGGGGCCGTCCGCCGGGTCGCCGGTGACGTGCGGGCGGTAGTGCGGGTCTGCGAGAGCGTCCGTCATGGGGCCATTGTGTCGTGCGCGGAGCACCCCGCGTCCAGCACCCCGCACTCCCTGTGGACAACCCGCGGCAGCCGCAGCTCAGCGCAGCGACCGGTGCACGTCAGGGGTCTGCGACGGGCCCGGCGTCGCGTCCGCGATCCACGGCCCCTCGCGGCTGGGGTCGACGACGCCCGCCTCCAGCCACTCGGTGTCGCCGCCGAGCACCGCCCGGGTCAGGGCGCGGTCCGGCCCGTCGGTGTTGGTCCACAGCCGGGCGAACAGCTCGTCGGTGCGGATCCGCGCCTGCCGGCAGAAGGTGTCGGCCAGCAGCCGGGCCTGGGGCCCGTGGTCGCTGCTCGCGGCCAGGTGCTGGGCGCGCACGCACGCGGCGCTGATCGCGAACAGCTCGGCGCCGATGTCGACGATCCGGGCCAGGAAGTTCTGCTTGGTCTCCATCCGGCCCTGCCACCGCGACATGGCGTAGAAGGTGCAGCGGGCCAGCTTGCGGCAGCCCCGCTCGGCGTACCGCAGGTGCGTGGCCAGGCCGTCGAACTCGGCGTACGCGTTCGGCAGCTGCCCCGGCCCGGCGACGAGCTTGGGCAGCCACTTCGCGTAAAAGCCGCCGGCCTTGGCACCGGCGCGCGCCTTGTCGCCGAGCGAGGTGTCCGGGTCGATGAGGTCGCCGGCCACCGACAGGTGGGCGTCGACGGCCTCCCGGGCGATCAGCAGGTGCATGATCTCGGTGGAGCCCTCGAAGATGCGGTTGATCCGCAGGTCGCGCAGCAACTGCTCGGCGGGCACCGCGCGCTCCCCGCGCGCCGCGAGCGAGTCGGCGGTCTCGAAGCCGCGCCCGCCGCGGATCTGCACCAGCTCGTCGGCGATCCGGCAGGCGGCCTCCGAGCCGTAGAGCTTGGCGAGGGCGGCCTCGATCCGGATGTCGTTGCGGTCCTCGTCGGCCATCTGCGAGGACAGGTCGAGCACCGCCTCCAGCGCGAAGGTCGTCGCGGCGATGTACGCGATCTTGGAGCCGACCGCTTCGTGCCGCCCGATGGGCCTGCCCCACTGCTCGCGGGCGGCGGACCACTCGCGGGCGATCCTCAGGCACCACTTGGCGGCGCCGACGCAGCCCGCGGGCAGCGACAGCCGCCCGGTGTTCAGGGTGGTCAGGGCGATCTTCAGCCCGGCGCCCTCGGGCCCGATGCGGTTCGCGGCGGGGACCCGCACCTGGTGGAAGCGCGTGACACCGTTCTCGATACCGCGCAGCCCCATGAAGGCGTTGCGGTGCTCCACGGTGATGCCCGGCGAGTCGGCCTCGACGACGAAGGCCGAGATGCCGCCCTTGTGCCCCTCGGACTCCGGGACGCGGGCCATGACGACCAGCAGGTCGGCCACGACGCCGTTGGTGGTCCACAGCTTCACGCCGTCCAGCACGTAGTCGTCGCCGTCGGGCACCGCCTGGGTGGCGAGCCTGGCGGGGTCCGAGCCGACGTCGGGCTCGGTGAGCAGGAAGGCGCTGATGTCGGTGCGGGCGCAGCGCGGCAGGAAAGCCTGCTTCTGCTCCTCGGTGCCGAACATCTTCACCGGCTGCGGTACGCCGATCGACTGGTGGGCCGACAGCAGCGCGCCGACCGCGGGGCTCGCCGAGCCCACCAGGGCCAGGGCCTTGTTGTAGTACACCTGGGTGAGGCCGAGGCCGCCGTACGCGGGGTCGATCTTCATCCCGAGGGCGCCCAGTTCCTTCAGGCCGCGGATCGTCTCGTCCGGGATGCGGGCCTCGCGGTCGATGAGGGCGCCGTCCACCGACGTCTCGCAGAACTCCCGCAGCCGGGCCAGGAACTCCTCGCCCCTGGCCGCGGCTTCCGGCGCGGGCTGCGGATACGGGTGGATCAGGTCGAGCCGGAAACGGCCGAGGAACATCTCCTTGGCGAAGCTCGGCTTGTGCCAGTCCTGCTCGCGGGCGGCCTCTGCGACCTGACGGGCCTCACGCTCGGTGACCTTGGGTGCTGTGGCGGGTGCGGACACGGGTGCGTCACCTCCGGGTAGCCGGTTCCCAACCGGTGCTACCAGTCCGTACTACCCGAATTCCGGCAACCTCACCAGACGAGCCGTCAGCGCCCCGCCCGCCGCCCGCGGCGGGGAGCCCTCACAGATCCAGGCCGGTGAGCACCAGGACCCGCTCGTAGGTGTAGTCCTCCATCGCGAAGCGCACGCCCTCGCGCCCGCTGCCGGAGTCCTTCACCCCGCCGTACGGCATCTGGTCGGCGCGGTAGGAGGGCGCGTCGCCGATGACCACGCCGCCGACCTCCAGTTCGCGGTGGGCGCGGAAGGCCAGCCGCAGGTCGTGCGTGAAGACCCCGGCCTGGAGGCCGAACCGGGAGTCGTTGACGGCGGCGAAGGCCTCGTCGGCGCCGTTCACCCGGTGCAGTGACAGCACGGGCCCGAACACCTCCTCGGTGGCCAGCACCGCGTCCGGCGGCAGGTCGGCCAGCACGGTGGGCGCGTAGCTCGCGCCGTCCCGGCTGCCGCCGGCCAGCAGCGTCGCGCCCTTGGCCACGGCGTCGTCCACCCACTGCGCGACCCGTACCGCCGCGGCCTCGCTCACCAGCGGGCCGACGTCGGTCGCGGCGTCGGACGGGTCGCCGGTGGCCTGGGCCCGGACCTTCGCCACGACGCGCTCGGCCAGCGCGTCGTAGACGGCCGCGTCGGCGACGACCCGCTGCACCGAGATGCAGGACTGGCCGCCCTGGTAGTTCGCGAAGGTCGCGATGCGCGACGCCGCCCACTCCAGGTCCTCCTCCGAGGACCAGTCGGCCAGCACCACGGCCGCCGCGTTGCCGCCCAGCTCCAGCGTGACGTGCTTGCGCGGCACCGAGTCGGCGATGGCGTGGCCCACCGTGTCGGAGCCGGTGAAGGAGATCACCGGCAGCCGCGGGTCCTGCACCAGTGCGGGCATCCGGTCGTTCGGCACCGGCAGCACGCTCCACGCGCCCGCCGGCAGCCCCTCGGTCTCCGCCAGGATCTCACCGAGCAGCAGCGCGGACAGCGGGGTCGCGGGCGCGGGCTTGACGATGATCGGGACGCCCGCCGCGAGCGCCGGGGCGACCTTGTGCGCCACCAGGTTCAGCGGGAAGTTGAACGGTGCGATGCCCAGCACCGGCCCGTGCCCGAAGCGCCGGGTCAGCGCGAGCCGCCCCACGCCGCCGGGGTCGGTGTCCAGCCGCTGCGCCTCGCCCGCGTTGAAGCGGCGGGCCTCCTCCGCCGCCCAGCGGAAGACCGACACCGCGCGGCCGACCTCGCCGCGGGCCCACTTCAGCGGCTTGCCGTTCTCCGCGGTGATCAGCCGCGCGGCCTCCTCGGCGCGCTCGGCCAGCCGCCGCGAGACGTGGTCCAGCGCCGCGGCCCGCACATGCGCCGGGGTCGCCTCGAAGGCCCGGTGGGCCCCGGCCGCCGCCGCGACCGCCGCCTCCACCTGCGCCTCGTCCGGCACACTCACCCGGCCGACGGCCGAGCCGTCCCAGGGGCTCGTCACGTCGAAGGCGTCCCGGCCGGTGGCCCGGGTGCCGGCCAGCCAGAACGCGTACGGTTCCGCCGTCGCCACGCTCGTCACGGTGGGTTCCGCCTTCCTGTCGGGGGTGTCGCACGCCGGGCCCCACGGTAGACACCGCGGCCGGGCGCGGATGTTGTCCACAGCGGAGTACCGACGCGCATGCACGTGACGCTCTGGCCAGCGCCTCCGCGTCCGGTACGGTCCCCGGCCGGTCCCCTCCCCCGGCGAACCCGGCCGAAGCCGCCCCCGCCGCCCCGCCGCCGCCCCTATCCTGGCCGCCCGGACGGCGGAGGGGGCACGCACATGGCGGAGACGGTCACGATCGCGCTGGGCGACGGCACGGAGGTACGGGCCGAGGTCGTCGGCCAGGTGCCCTTCCAGAACCCCGACGACTCGGGCGCCTTCAGCGACGTCGGCATCCGGTCGCGCGCTGCGGCCGCCGGCTCCGCCGTCACCCTCACCCTCGACGGCGTACGCGACACCGTCCGCGCGGTCGGCCGGTGGGCCGCAGAGACCGTCACCGAGGGCGGCGCGGCAGGCGCCCCGGACTCCTTCGAGGTCGAGTTCGGCCTCAAGCTCGCGGTGAAGTCCGGCCAGCTGCTCGGCGTCATCGCGGAGGCCGGAGCGGAGGCGGGGCTGACGGTGAAGCTCTCCTGGGACCTGGCGGCCCGGCGGGCGGCGGCTACGGGCGGCTCGGGCACGGACCCGGCGGATCCGGTGGACCCAGCTGATCCGGCCGACTCCACCGGGACGCCGTAGCAGCGCCCCGGAGCGGGCTGCTCAGCCGTCCGTCCCCTCCTCGGTCTTCAGGGCGAGCCACAGCTCCATCCGCACGTCCGGGTCGTCGAGCGAGCAGCCGAGGATCTCCTCCACCCGCCGCATCCGGTAGCGCAGGGTGTGCCGGTGGACGCCGAGGTCGGCCGCCGCCGCGTCCCACTGCCCGTGGTGCGACAGCCAGGCACGCAGCGACGCCACCAGGTCGCCCCGGGACGTCGCGTCGTGCTCCCGCAGTGGCCGCAGCAGCCCCTCGGCGAAGGCGCGTACGGCGTCGGCCGCGAGCAGCGGCACCACCGAACCCGCCCCGACCTCGCCGTGCTCGACCAGGTTGCGCCCGCGGCGCACCGCGACGGCCAGCGCCCGCTCCGCCTGCCGGTACGCCTCCGGGACCTCCTCCGGCGGCACCGCCGCCGACAGCCCCGCCGACAGCGCGTCCTCCGCCTCCGCGAGATCCGCCGCCGCGGCCAGCACGGTGGCGTCCTCGGCGGCGAGCAGCAGCAGCCGGGCGCCGTCGTGGACGGTCAGCAGCGGCTCGCCCGAGCGCGCAGCGGTCGCGTCCACCTGCTCGGCGAGCCGGGCCAGCGCCTCGATCCCGAGCCGGTCGTCCGCGGGCTCGGCGACCATCACCCGCACCGGGTGGTCGAGCAGTGCGCCGTAGAGGTCGCCCGCGGTGCTCCGGGCGTGCCCGGCCTCGCCGGCGAGCAGCATCCGCAGCACCGCGGCGGCCAGCCGGACGTGCGCCTCCTGGAGGGTGCGGGACTGCTCCAGGGACAGCGTCAGCAGCGCGACCGCCGCGTTGACGACATAGCGCGCCGAGGTGTCCAGACGGCTCTCCGTGCCGACGGCCAGATAGCCGCGCGGGCGGCGCGCGGTGCCCAGCGACTGGATCTCCACGCGGTCCTCGCACCCCGTGGGCCCCGCGACCGCGGCGCCCGCCGGCCCCTGGATCTCCCGCATCCGCTCCACGTCGGCGCCCAGCCGGGCCGCCCGCTTCCCCGCCCACTCCGGGGCCGCGGCCAGCACCGCGCCCGACGCGTCGTAGAGCGCGGCCCAACCGTCGAGGTGACCGGCCAGGCGGGCGAGCAGCGCGGTGGGGCCGTCCGGGGCGAGAGCGGCGCGGGTCAGGTCCCGCTGGGCCTCGAAGCCCGCGGTCACCGCCTTGTAGCGGTCGGCGGCCAGCGCGGCCGAGACGGTCTTGCTGATCGCGATGAACGGCGTCCGGCGCGGCACCTCCAGCAGCGGCAGCCCCGCCTGCGCCGCCGCCTCCACGAGCGCGTCCGGCACCGTGTCGTGCCCGACCCCGACCCCGAAGCCGAGCCCCACCACACGGGCGCCGGTCAGCCGCCGCACGTACCCGCGCAGCGACTCCGGATCCCCGACGTCGAGCGCGAGCCCCGTCGTGAGCAGCAGCTCGCCGCCCTCCAGATACGGTCCCGGGTCGTCCAGCTCGCTGGTGTGCACCCAGCGCACCTCGGTGTCCAGCCGGTCCCCGCCGGTGAGAACGGTGAGCTTCAGCGCCGAGTGCTGCGCGAGGGACGCGAGGGTGAGGGGCATACGGACCAGTACCGGCAATCGCTGGACGTTCGGCCGACCGGAAGTGGCCGCCCCCCGCAATTGTGCCGCACCACCCGCCCCGTCCCCGTCACCCCCACAGATCCACCAGCACCGGCGGCGCGCTCTCCCCCGCGGTCGTGGTGAACGACACGACCGCGTGCCCGGCGGGCACACTGTTCGCCAGATCCGAAGCCGACCACCGCTCCCGCTCCACCTCCCTGACGGTCACCGACTCGGTGGTGACCGCTTCCCC
Organism: Streptomyces sp. NPDC021224; assembly: GCF_044332905.1. Lineage (NCBI taxonomy): Bacteria > Bacillati > Actinomycetota > Actinomycetes > Kitasatosporales > Streptomycetaceae > Streptomyces > Streptomyces sp. NPDC021224. The sequence goes on from NZ_JBIRPW010000010.1 coordinate 62,007, forward strand.
GGTGAAGACCTTGCGGACACCACGGGTGAGGCGGCGGGTGAAGCCCCCCGACTGGTCGGGGGTGCGCGTGACGTCCCTGGTCTGCACCCAGGCCGTGCCCCACGCCTCGGCGAAGCGCTTGCCGTCCCAGGTGGTGACCCCGGACATGACCATCCGGCAGCCCATCGCCGCGACCAGCGCCGTCCGCAGGTCGTCCGGCACCTCGTCCAGCGTCCGCAGCGCCAGGACGACCCCGGCGTTCGCCGAACGCAGCCGGGCGAAACCGCGCACGGACTCCGCGCCGACCGCGTGGGCGGCGTCGTCGAGGACGAGACAGGCGAACAGCGACCGGTCGCGCCGCGCACTCATCGCGGCCGTGAACTGCGCGAGCACGAGCCGCACCAGGATGCGTGCCGCCTCGGTGTGACCGCGCGCGGGCAGATCGATACGGACCCGTACCGGGTGCTCCAGCGCCCGCATCGTGAACGGCCGCGACCGACCCGTCACGTCGAAGAACCCGGCGAAGGCCGGACGGTCGAGCAGCGCGATCCGGTCGGCGAGCTGAGCGGCGATGTCGCCACGCTGCGCCCGCTGCCGCTCCCGGGCGTCCAGTTCCCTGACCAGCCCCGGGGCGCCCGCCGCGTCCAGCGCCTGGCGCAGCGCCGCAAAGGCGTGCGGGACGCCGTCGAGCAGCTCGCGCAGCTCCGGGACGGCGGGGAAGCGGCCGAAGGCCGCGTGGAACGGGCCGAGGACCTGGCCTAGCGCGGTCGCCGCCCGGCGTACGTCCTGCTGCCCCGCGCCGGGGCCGTCGACGAGCGCCTCGGCCAGCGTTCCCGCCGCCACGTCGGGGTCGTCGCTGCCGTAGAGGTCGAGGTCGTAGCGGGAGGCGGGATCGGCGAGGCCGATGACGACGTCGTACGCGTCGGCCGAACCGAGCTCCGCCCCCGCCGTACCGACCACCACCACTGCGGCCTGACCGGTCAGCGCCTGAAGGCACATCGACTCCGCGACCGGGCGCACAACCAGCCGGGTCTTGCCCGACCCCGAGGGGCCGACCACCAGGAGCCCGGTGCCCAGCAGCGCCGGGTCGAGCGCGATACCGGAGCCCCGGTGCTGGTACGGGTTGCGCTCGGCGTCGGTGCCGCGGCCGATCCGCACCTGCCGCGCCAGCAGGTCGTGCGGCGCGGCCCGGCGCGGCAGGTCCCGCTCGCCCGACGGATGCGTGAACGCCTCGGCGCCCTCCCGCAGCACCGCGTCCCCGAAGGCGGCGACTCCCCCGGCCCCCGCCCTGGCGACCGACCAGGCGCGGCTGATCCGCACGTAGTCCACGTCGTTCATCCGCCCGACCCGCACCTCACCGGTGAGCCGGTCGGCGAGGGCATGCTCGTTGACCGCCCGCAGATCGGGCCAGGCTGCCAAGTCCTCGCGCGGGTCGTTGGGCGCGGCGCCGGGCGCCGGGGTGCCGATCAGCCTGCCGAGCACCGGCCTCACAAAACGCCGCCAGACCTCGGTCCACTGCCCCTTGCGTCCGAGCATGAGTCCCAGCAGGAAGACGACGACGGCAAATCCGGAATATCCGAAGACCGTGTAGAAGAACGTCGTGTGGGTCCAGCCGTCGGGTACGAAGATCCGCAGGATGCCCACCACCAGCTGATACGCGAGATCGCCGCCGTTGAAGAAGAGGGACCAGAGGAAGGCGGCGGTCAGGGCGGTGAGGGTGGCCAATCCGAGGAGATGGCGGGTGGACAGGCGGTTGGGATCCGGCTTCGGGCGTGGCGTGTGCCCGAAGCCGTAGATGCCGGGAGCGTCCACCGCGCGTGGTGTCCGCAGCCAGCCTTCCAGGGCGGAGGAGGGCGGGGAGTGGGTGGGGACGGGTGGGGGGGCCGTGGGGCGGGGGACGGGAGGGGTGGAGGGTGGGGGTGGGACCGCGGGGGGTGGGGGTGGGAACGGCTTGCCGCCGGACCGGCGCTGCCTGCCCTCGTAATCCATGGCTTCCATGGCGCGTCTGCCCCTCGTCGCCGCCCGATGCGCACAATGTAGTCGCACCGCTACGCCGGACGAAAGGATCTTGGCCGGACGGCACCCGCCGCGGGGGCGGCTGGCACTGGCCGTTGCGGCGAAGACTCGCCGGGGAGTGTGACCGTTCGGCGTATGCGGGGGCGGGAAGGGGGAGCCTAGCCTCGCGGGGAGGGTCCGGATGGGTCGCTGGTGAGGGAATCGAGGAGAGTGGGCGTCATGGGCGGATTGCCGCAGGAGCGCAGGCTGGTCACCGAGGTGCCGGGGCCGCGGTCGCGGGAGTTGCTGGGGCGGAAGTCGGCGGCGGTGGCGGACGGGGTGGGTGTGACGCTGCCGGTGTTCGTGACACGCGCGGGCGGCGGTGTCGTGGAGGACGTGGACGGCAACCGGCTGATCGACTTCGGCTCGGGCATCGCCGTGACGTCGGTGGGCAACAGCGCGCCGGAGGTGGTGCGGCGGGCGTCGGCGCAGCTCGCCGATTTCACCCACACCTGTTTCATGATCACCCCCTACGAGGGCTACGTCGAGGTCGCCGAGCAGCTCAACGCGCTGACGCCGGGCGACCACGCCAAGAAGTCCGCGCTGTTCAACTCCGGCGCCGAGGCGGTGGAGAACGCGGTGAAGATCGCCCGCGCCTACACCAAGCGGCCCGCGGTCGTCGTCTTCGACCACGGCTACCACGGGCGCACCAACCTCACGATGGCGCTGACGGCGAAGAACATGCCGTACAAGGAGGGCTTCGGGCCCTTCGCGCCGGAGGTGTACCGGGTGCCGCTGGCGTACGGCTACCGCTGGCTGACCGGGCCGGAGCACGCCGCCGAGGAGGCGGCCGCGCAGGCGATCGACGTCATCACCAAGCAGATCGGCGCGGAGCACGTGGCGGCGATCGTGATCGAGCCGATCGCGGGCGAGGGCGGTTTCATCGTGCCGGCGCGCGGCTTCCTGCCGCGGATGGCGCAGTTCGCGAAGGACAACGGGATCGTTTTCGTCGCGGACGAGATCCAGACCGGCTTCTGCCGGACGGGGCAGTGGTTCGCGTGCGAGGACGAGGGCGTGGTGCCGGATCTCATCACGACCGCGAAGGGCATCGCGGGCGGGCTGCCGCTCGCGGCGGTGACCGGGCGCGCGGAGATCATGGACGCGGCGCACTCGGGCGGTCTGGGCGGCACCTACGGCGGCAACCCGGTGGCGTGCGCGGCGGCGCTGGGCGCGATCGCGACGATGAAGGAGCTGGACCTGCCGGCGAAGGCGCGGCGGATCGGCGAGGTGATGACGCCGCGGCTGCGCGCGCTGCACGAGAAGTACCCGGCGATCGGGGAGGTGCGCGGGCGCGGTGCGATGATCGCGGTCGAGCTGGTGCGGCCGGGCACGAAGGAGCCGGACGCGGCCCTGACGACGGCCGTGGCCAAGGCCTGCCACGCGGCCGGGCTGGTGGTGCTCACGTGCGGGACGTACGGGAACGTGCTGCGTTTCCTGCCGCCGCTGGTCATCGGGGAGGATCTGCTGGAGGAGGGTCTCGGCATCATCGAGGAGGCCTTCGCCGGGGCGGTGTGAGCCCGGCACGGAAGTGGCCCGGCGCGGGGTTGGGCCCGGCGCCGGGGGGACGCGCCGCGGGCCGGGCACACCGCCCGGCACGGGGTGTGAGCTGGGGCGCGAGCGCGCCGCTGGGCCGGGTGCGGCGGCGCCGCGCGGACGGATGCGAGCGGGGGACGGCGGGTCGTGAAGAAGGTGTGCGGGCCTGATGGCGGACGGGTGATCGGGCTGTCCGGCCCCCTCGCGGTGCCCTACCGTTTCTTGCGAACACCCCGCTCGAAGCCGGTTCCGGTGGATCCGGCGAAGAGCGGCAACGGCCCGGCGATTCCCCATCGCCGGTACGGCAGTGCCCTCGCGCACGAAACCGCCGGGTTCGCAGGTGGGCCCGGCACACCTCGCCGATCGGTCGGCCGTTCGTCCCACACCCCCCGGGACGGGCGGTTCGGCGGTCGCCCTGGCCGCCCCGGAGCTCTCCCCCCTGTTCCGGGGCGGCATTCTGCTGCCTTGGGCGCCCATGGCGCCGGCAGCCCCCGGAATTCCCCGAGCGGCGGTCCCGCGCGCGTCCTGACCGCGCTCGCCGTCGTCTTCTGTGCCGGTGTCGCGCTCTTCGCGGTGCTCACCGCTCAGGTGTCCGGTGGTGGCCGGTTGGTGGCGCGGGACTGGGCGGTGCTCGGCTGGTTCCAGCGCGCGGCGGCGGCGCATCCGGCGCTGACCGGCCCGGCGCAGGTGCTCTCGGACGTCGGCAACGTGCAGGTGGCGGTGCCGCTGCTGCTCGCGGCGGTGGTGGCCGCGGGGGTGCGCGGGCGGCGGTCCGGGCTGCCGCTGTGGTGGCTGCCGCCGCTGGCCGCGGTGCTGGCGATGGCCTTGGTGCCGCTGGTGGTGGGGCAGGTGAAGTCGGCGGTGGCGCGGCCCGCGCCGGGCAAGCTGCGGCTCGGGCCGGACGGCTACGCGGGCTTCTTCCCGTCCGGCCACACGGCGACCTCGTCGGTGGCGGTGGGCTGCGCGGCGCTGCTGGTGCTGCCGGCGGTCGGACGGGCGGTGTTGCGCCGGGCGCTGTACGCGGCGGCGCTGCTGCTGGCCGCGGGGGTGGGCGCGGGGCTGGTGTGGCACGGCTACCACTGGCCGCTGGACGTGGTGGCGAGCTGGTGTCTGGCGGCGTCGCTGCTGTCGGTCGTGGCGGCGGCCCGGGTGCTGGCGGTGGCGGCGGGCGCGGGCGGGGCCGGGCCGGGCCCGGGAGGCGGAAGAACGGGACGCGGCGGATCGGGCCCCGAGAGCGGGGAGTCAGGTGTGGGTGGGGAATCCGAGGTTGATCCCGCCGTGTGAGGGGTCCGGCCAGCGCTGGGTGACGGCTTTGGTGCGGGTGAAGAAGCGGACGCCGTCCTCGCCGTAGGCGTGCGTGTCGCCGAAGAGCGAGGCCTTCCAGCCGCCGAAGGAGTAGTAGGCGACGGGCACCGGGATGGGCACGTTGATGCCGACCATGCCGATCTCGACCTCGTGCTGGAAGCGCCGGGCGGCGCCGCCGTCGTTGGTGAAGAGCGCGGTGCCGTTGCCGTACGGGTTGGCGTTGATCAGGGCGAGTCCCTCGTCGTACGAGGCGACGCGGACGACGCTGAGCACGGGGCCGAAGATCTCGTCGTCGTAGACCGGCATGCCGGGGCGGACGTGGTCGAAGAGGGTCGGGCCGAGCCAGAAGCCGCCGTCCCGGGCGGCGCGGGACAGCGGGTGCTTGCGGCCGTCGACGGCGAGTTCGGCGCCCGCGGCGACCCCGGCGTCCAGGTAGGAGGTGACGCGGTCGCGGTGGGCGCCGGTGATGAGCGGGCCCATGTGCGACTCGGGCGCGGAGCCCGGACCGACGGTGAGCCCGGCGACACGCCGCTTGACCCGTGCGACCAGCTCGTCGCCGACCGGGTCCACGGCGACCAGCACCGACACGGCCATGCAGCGCTCCCCCGCGGCGCCGTACCCGGCGTTGACGGCGGCGTCCGCGGCGAGGTCGAGGTCGGCGTCGGGCAGGACGAGCATGTGGTTCTTGGCACCGCCGAGCGCCTGGACGCGCTTGCCGTGCCGGGCGGCGGTCTCGTGGACGTGCCGGGCGACCGGGGTGGAGCCGACGAACGAGACGGCCTTGACGTCCGGGTGCTCCAGCAGCCGGTCGACGGCCTCGGCGTCGCCGTGCACGACGTTGAGGACGCCGTCCGGCAGCCCCGCCTCGCGCCACAGGTCCGCCAGCAGGTTCGCCGCCGAGGGGTCCTTCTCGGAGGGTTTGACGACGACGGTGTTGCCCGCGGCGATCGCGATCGGGAAGAACCACATCGGGACCATCGCGGGGAAGTTGAACGGCGAGACGACGGCGACCGGGCCGAGCGGCTGGCGCAGCGAGTAGACGTCGACGCCGGTGGAGGCCTGCTCGGTGTAGCCGCCCCTGAGCAGGTGCGGGATGCCGCACGCGTACTCGACGACCTCCAGGCCGCGGGCGATCTCACCGAGCGCGTCGGCGTGGATCTTGCCGTGCTCGGCGACGACGACGGCGGCCAGCTCCTCGCGGCGGGCGGCCACCAGCTCGCGGAAGGCGAACAGGACGGCGCTGCGGCGGGCGACGGAGGCGTGCCGCCAGTCGGCGAAGGCGGCGAGCGCCGCGGCCACCGCCTCGTCGACGACGCCGGCCGAGGCGAGGTCGACGCGCCCGGTGACGGCGCCGGTCGCGGGGTCGTGGACGTCGCCCCGGCGTGCGGCGGTGCCGGTCCAGGGGCGCCCGGCGATCCGGTGGGTGATGCGCTGCGGCTGCGGGTGTGTCACTGCCTGCCCCTCCTGCGTCGCCGTCGTCGTCCCGCCAGTCTCACCGCGCGGGCGGCGCGCCTCAAGCACCACGCGGCGCACGCCGCCGTACGGGTACGGGCGCGCGGCGGGGAGCCGCGGGTACGGGGCGCGGGCGTCAGCCGCCCGCGAGCTGCGCGGCCGCCTCGTGCATCGCGGCTTCCAGCGCCTCCGGGTCGGTGAGGTGCCCGGTGCCGTCCGGCGGGACGAGCCAGCGCACCCCGCCGGTGGGGCGGCCGGGGTAGGGGACGACGATCCAGGCGCCGCTGCCGAGCCCGCGCACCCCGCCGGCCAGCCAGCGGTCGGTGGTGCCCGCGGGCACGAAGAAGCCGAGCCGGGTGTCGCCGAAGTCGGCGAGCACGGGGCCGGGCCGGCCGGCGAGTCCGGTCAGGACGTCGAGCGTGGGGTGGCCCAGCTCCCCGCGCAGGATCAGGACGTCCCACAGCCGTCCGGCGGGCAGCAGGACGACCCCCAGCGGGTTGTTCTCCCATTCCCGGCGGACGGCCGCCGGGTCGTGTGCCGCCGACACCAGCCAGTCGACCGCGCTCCTCGCTCCGGCGCTGCACATGCCCGCTCCTCCTTCTGCCGCGTGGCGCACATCCGTCACTGGACGAGAGCGGGCGGGGCGGCGGCTCTTACGCGGGTTCTCCTACCGACTGGTAGTGACGCGGCTCACACCGTGCCCGGCGGCCTCGTCCGCTCCCCCGCGGCGGCGGCCCGCGACCAGCTGCCCGGCGACCACCAGCAGCACCGCGAGCAGGAAGACGGCCGTGCCGATGACGTTCACCTGCACGGGCGTGCCGCGCTGGGCCGAGCCCCAGACGAACATCGGGAAGGTCACCGCGCTGCCCGCGTTGAAGCTCGTGACGATGTAGTCGTCGAAGGACAGCGCGAAGGAGAGCAGCGCGCCGGCCGCGATGCCGGGCGCGGCGAGCGGCAGGGTGACGTGCCGGAAGGTCTGCGCGGGGGTGGCGTAGAGGTCCTGGGCGGCCTGTTCGAGCAGCGGGTCGAGCCCGGCGAGCCGGGCCTTGACGGCGACGACGACGAAGCTCAGGCAGAACATGACGTGCGCGATCAGCAGGGTGCCGAAGCCGAAGGCGATCCGCATGTTGAGGAAGAGCGTGCCGAGCGAGGCGCCCATCACGACCTCGGGCATCGCCAGCGGCAGGAAGATCAGCAGGTTGACGGCGGAGCGGCCGCGGAAGCGGTGGCGGGCCAGCGCGAAGGCGGTCATGGTGCCCAGCAGTGTGGCGCCGGCCGTGGCGCAGACGGCGAGCCGCAGGCTCAGCGACAGCGAGGCGCACATCCCGGCGGGCGCGCAGGGGTGCTGCCAGGCGTCGGTGGAGAAGTGGTTCCAGGTGTAGTTGTAGCGGCCGCGGGGCTTGTTGAAGGAGTAGGCGAGCACGACGAGGTTGGGCAGGATCAGGTAGCACAGCGCGAGGGTCCCGGCGACGACGACGGCGTTGCGGCGGGCCCAGCACAGCGGGCGCGGGCGCGTCACACCAGCTCCTCGGTGCCGGCCCGGCGGATGTGCAGGGTGACGACGGCGAGGATGGCGGCCATCAGCAGGAAGGACAGGGCGGCGGCCGTGGGGTAGTCGAGCACCCGCAGGAACTGCGCCTGGATGACGTTGCCGATCATCTTGTCGTTGGTGGAGCCGAGCAGTTCGGCGTTGATGTAGTCGCCGCAGGCCGGGATGAAGGTGAGCAGCGTGCCCGCGACGACGCCCGGCATGGACAGCGGGAGGGTCACGGTGCGGAAGGTGGCCAGCGGTGTGGCGTGCAGGTCGCCCGCGGCCTCGTGCAGCCGGGCGTCGATGCGGTCCAGCGAGGTGTAGAGCGGCAGGATCATGAAGGGCAGGAAGTTGTAGGTCAGGCCGCACACGACGGCGAGCGGCGTGGCGAGCACCCGGTGGCCCTCGGTGACGCCGAGCCACGAGGTGACGTCCAGGACGTGCACGGCGTTCAGCAGCCGCACCACCGGGCCCTGGTCGGACAGGATCGTCTCCCAGGCCAGCGTGCGGATCAGGAAGCTGGTGAGGAAGGGCGCGACGACGAGCACCAGGACGGCGTTGCGCCGGCGCCCGGCGCGGAAGGCGATCATGTACGCGAGCGGGTAGCCGATCGCCAGGCAGGCCGCGGTCGCCAGGGCCGCGTAGAGCAGCGAGCGCACGAAGTGCGGCCAGTAGGCGTGCAGCGCGTCCCAGTAGGTGGCGAAGTGCCAGGTGACGGTGAAGCCCTGCTCCAGCGAGCCGGTCTGGACGGACGTCGAGGCCTGGTAGACCATCGGCGCCACGAAGAAGACCAGCAGCCAGCCCACCCCGGCGAGCAGCAGCAGATAGGGCGTCAGCCTGCGCCGCAGCGCGGCGCCGGGGCTCATACGGCGGCCTCCAGGCCCTCGGCGCCGCCCGGGGCGCCGACGGCGGTGTCCGCGCCCGCGTCGCCGCCGGGCTCGCGTCCGGCGCCCGCGTCCTGGGCGGCGTCGAGGCCGAAGGTGTGCGCGGGGTTCCAGTGCAGGACGACGGGGGCGCCGGGGACGATCCGCGGGTCGTGGTCGACGTTCGGCAGCACGGCGTGCAGGGCCGCCAGGCCCGGGGCGTCCACGGTGAACTGGGTGGCGGCGCCGGTGAAGCGGGAGCCGGTGACGCGGCCTGCGATCCGGTTGCGGCCGGCGGGTGTCGCGGCCTCGTCGTCGGCGTGGACGAGGGTGATCTTCTCCGGCCGCACCCCGGCGAGCACCCTGGTGCCGCGGCCGGCCGCCGCGCGGCAGCGGGCGGCGGGCACGGCGAGCGGCCCGGCGGCCGTGGCCAGCGTGAGGTCGGCGCCCGCGGTGCCGGTGACCTCGGCGGGGAGCAGGTTGCAGGTGCCGAGGAAGTTGGCGACGAAGGTGGATTCGGGGTTCTCGTAGAGCCCGGCGGGGGTGCCCTGCTGCTCGATGCGGCCGGCGTTCATCACCGCGACGGTGTCGGCCATCGTCAGGGCCTCCTCCTGGTCGTGCGTGACGTGCACGAAGGTGATGCCGACCTCGGTCTGGATGCGTTTGAGTTCGAGCTGCATACGGCGGCGCAGGGTGAGGTCGAGGGCGCCGAGCGGCTCGTCGAGGAGCAGCACCTCGGGCTTGTTGACGATCGCGCGGGCCAGCGCGACCCGCTGCTGCTGGCCGCCGCTGAGCTGGTGCGGGCGGCGCCGGGCGAGGCCTTCGAGCTGCACCAGCTCCAGCATCTGCGCGACCTGCCGCCGCACGTCGCGCACCCCGCGGCGGCGCAGCCCGAAGGCGACGTTCTCGTGGACGTCCAGGTGCGGGAAGAGCGCGTAGTTCTGGAAGACGGTGTTGACCGGGCGGCGGTGCGGCGGCAGCGCGGTGACGTCCCGGCCGCCGAGCGCGACGGTGCCGGTGGTCGGCTCCTCCAGGCCCGCGATCATCCGCAGGGTGGTGGTCTTGCCGCTGCCGGACGCGCCGAGCAGCGCGAAGAAGGACCCGGCGGGCACGGCCAGATCGAGCGGGTGGACGGCGGTGAAGGACCCGTAGGACTTGCCGAGCGCGGTGAGGCGTACGGCGTCGCCGGGCATGCCGGTGCGTGCGGTGGTCATGGCGTAATCCCCTCCGGTCAGGCGCCGATGAGCGTGGAGAACTTCTTCTCGTAGCGGGTTTCCTCGGCCTCGCTGAGGGTGCGGAAGGCGTGCGAGGTCGCGTCCATCGCCGCGTCCGGGAGGATCAGCGGGTTGTCCGCCAGCGCGGGGTCGATCTTCGCGAGGTAGGGCTTCACGCCCGCCACCGGGCAGACGTAGGCGATGTACGCGGACACCTGGGCGGCGACCTGGGGCTCGTAGTAGTAGTCGATGAGCCGCTCGGCGTTGGCCTTGTGCCGGGCACCGGCCGGGACGAGCAGGTTGTCGGTGGAGAACAGGAAGCCCGTCGCCGGGAAGGCGTACGCGATCGCCGGGTCGTCCAGCCGCAGCTGCACCAGGTCGCCGGCCCAGGCCAGGCACGCGGCGATGTCGCCCTTGCTGAGCCCGTCGGTGTAGTCGTTGCCGGTGAAGCGGCGGATCTGGCCCCGGTCGACGGCCTGCTGGATCCGGGCGAGCGCCGCGTCGTACGCGTCGTCGGTGACGTGCTCGGGCGAGTGGCCCATCTCCAGCAGCACCATGCCGACGGTGTCGCGCATCTCCGACAGCAGGGCCACCCGGCCCTTGAGCGCGGGGTCGTCGAGCAGCTGCGAGACGGAGGTGACGGCCCGCCCGCCGGTCGCCCTGCGGTTGTAGGCGATGCAGGTGGCGGTGCCCTGCCAGGGGTAGGAGTAGGCGCGGCCGGGATCCCAGTCGGGGGTGCGGAAGCGCTGTTCGAGGTTGGCGAAGGCGTGCGGCAGGTTGGCCGGGTTCAGCGGCTGGACCCAGCCGAGGCGGATGAGCCGGGCGGCCAGCCAGTCGGTGAGCACGATCAGGTCGCGTCCGGTGTCCTGGCCCGCGGCGAGCTGGGGCTTGATCTTGCCGAAGAACTCGACGTTGTCGTTGATGTCCTCGGTGTACTTCACGGTGATGCCGGTGCGCCGGGTGAAGGCCTCCAGCGTCGGGCGGTGCCTGCCGTCGTCCGACACGTCGACGTACTCGGTCCAGTTGGAGAAGGCGACGGTGTGCTCGCGCGCCGAGCGGTCGTCGGAGGCGGTGCCGTCGCCGGTACGGCGGGCGGCGGGTATGCCGCACCCGGCCAGGCCGCCCAGCCCCGCGGCGCCGGCCGCGCCGAGCCCGGCGGCGCGCAGCAGGGTGCGGCGGCCGGTCGCGGCGCGGCCGCCGGCCAGGCTGCGCCGCAGGGCGTCGCGCACGGGACCGGGCGGGGATCCGGGCAGGGGGTCGTGACGCTGCATGGGGGTGCCTTCCGGTCGTGCCGTCGCGCGGACCGCGCGAACCGTCCTGCGCGCCGTACACCGCCCGGAGCCCGACGCGTGGCCAATGACCGGATCGACCGCTGATCCTGACAGAACGGACGTCCCCCAACAAGTTTTCGGATATTGCCGTTCGGTTACGCGGTGCCGGCCCCGGGAAGAACCCCTCTCCGCCCGTTCCCACCTGCGCGTTCACCGGCGGGCCGCACGCGCCGCGGGGGCGGCGTTCTACGATGAGGCGGCACCGCAGCCGGTGCCCGCCACCCGCTCCCAGGAGGATCCGCATGCCCGACAGCGCCGCCGCAGGCGGGCTCGACACCTTCATCGCCGGGCTGCCGAAGGCCGAACTGCACGTCCACCACGTGGGATCGGCGTCCCCGCGGATCGTGGCGGAGCTGGCCGCGCGGCACCCGGACTCGGCGGTCCCGGCCGACCCGGAGGCGCTCGCGGACTACTTCAGCTTCCGGGACTTCGCGCACTTCATCCAGGTCTACCTGTCGGTCGTCGACCTCATCCGGGACGCCGAGGACGTGCGCCTGCTCACCTTCGAGGTGGCGCGGGACATGGCGCGGCAGAACGTGCGCTACGCCGAGCTGACCGTGACTCCGTACAGCTCGACCCGGCGGGGCATCCCGGACCGGGAGTTCATGGCGGCGATCGAGGACGCGCGCAAGGCGGCCGAGGCGGAGCTGGGGGTGACGCTGCGCTGGTGCTTCGACATCCCGGGCGAGGCGGGGCTGGTCTCCGCGGAGGAGACCGCGCGGATGGCGGTGGACCTGCGGCCCGACGGCCTGGTGTCCTTCGGCCTCGGCGGGCCCGAGATAGGGGTTCCGCGCCCGCAGTTCAAGCCGTACTTCGACCGGGCCAGGGCCGCCGGGCTGCACAGCGTCCCGCACGCCGGGGAGACCACCGGCCCGGAGACGGTGTGGGACGCGCTGCGCGAGCTGGGCGCCGAGCGGATCGGCCACGGCACGAGCGCGGCGGGCGACGCGCGGCTGCTGGAGCACCTGGCCGAGCACCGCATCCCGCTGGAGGTCTGCCCGACCTCCAACATCGCCACCCGCGCGGTCGCCACCCTCGACGAGCACCCGATACGGCGCATGGTCGAGGCGGGCGTCCTGGTCACCGTCAACAGCGACGACCCGCCCATGTTCGGCACCGACCTCAACACCGAGTACGCGGTGGCCGCCCGACTGCTGGAGCTGGACCACCGCGGGGTCGCGGCGCTGGCGAAGAACGCCGTGGAGGCGTCCTTCCTCGACGCGCCCGGCAAGGCGCGGATCGCCGCCGAGATCGACGCGTACACCGCGGCATGGTGACGGCCGTCGCCCACCGCGGCGACCCGTACGAGCACCGCGAGAACACCCTGCCGTCGGTGCGCTCGGCGCTGCTGAAGGGCGCGGACGCGGTGGAGGTGGACGTGCAGCTGACGCGCGACGGGGTGCCGGTGCTGCTGCACGACCGGTCGCTGGACCGGCTGTGGGGCCACCCGCGGGAGGTCGGCGCGCTCACCCTCGGCCAGGTCGCGGACGCCACCGCCGGCGGTGTGCCGACGCTCACCGCCGCGCTGGCCGAGCTGGACCGGCACGCGCACGGCCGGATGCTGCTCGACCTGACCGAGACCGCGCAGGTGCCGCCGACGCTGGCGGCGGTCGCGGCGGCGGGCGCGGGCGAGCGCGTCTACTACTGCGGCGACGTCGCCGCGATGCGCGCGGTGCGGGCCGCGGACCCGGCCGCCGAGATCGCGCTGACCTGGAAGACCTCGGCCCGGCCCACGGACGCGCTGCTCACCGAGGTGGCGCCGCGCTGGCTGAACCTGCGCTTCGGGCTGGTGAACGCCGCCACGGTGGGCTTCGCCCGTGAGCACGGCCTGCTGGTGGCGGCGTGGACGGCGGACTGGCCGCCGTCGATGCGCCGGCTGCTGTCGCTCGGGGCCGACTCGATCACCACCAACCGGCTCGCGTCGCTGCAACGGCTCGTCGCCCGCCGCGCCCGGCGCCGCCGGGGGACGCCCCCGCAGGGCTGAGGGGCGTCAGTCCAGGGACGTCATCACGTGCTTGACGCGGGTGTAGTCCTCGAAGCCGTACGCCGACAGGTCCTTGCCGTACCCGGACTTCTTGAAGCCGCCGTGCGGCATCTCGGCGACCAGCGGGATGTGGGTGTTGATCCACACGCAGCCGAAGTCCAGCCGCCGCGACATCCGCATGGCGCGCGCGTGGTCGCGGGTCCACACCGAGGAGGCGAGCGCGTACTCGACGCCGTTGGCCCACTCGACGGCCTGGTCCTCGTCGGCGAACGACTGCACGGTGATGACCGGGCCGAAGACCTCGTGCTGGACGATCTCGTCGTCCTGCCGCAGGCCCGAGACGACGGTGGGCGCGAAGTAGTAGCCGACCTCGCCGACCCGGAAGCCGCCGGTCTCGACCTTGGCGTGCGCGGGCAGCCGGTCCATGAAGCCGCTGACCCGCTCCAGCTGGCCGGCGTTGTTGAGCGGCCCGTACAGGACGTCCTCGTCCGTCGGCAGGCCGGTCTTCGTCTCGGCGGCGGCCTTGGCGAGCGCGGCGGTGAACTCCTGGTGGATCGACTCGTGCACCAGCACCCGGGTGGCGGCGGTGCAGTCCTGGCCCGCGTTGAAGTAGCCGGCCACCGCGATGTCCTGCACGGCGCGCGGGATGTCGACGTCCTCGAAGACCACCACGGGGGCCTTGCCGCCCAGTTCGAGGTGGACGCGCTTGAGGTCGCGGGCGGCGGAGCCGGCCACCTCCATGCCGGCGCGGACCGAGCCGGTGATGGACGCCATCGCCGGGACGTGGTGCTCGACCATCATCCGGCCGGTGTCGCGGTCGCCGCAGACGACGTTGAAGACGCCCCTGGGCAGGAACTCCGCCATGATCTCCGCGAGCAGCACGGTGGAGGCGGGCGTGGTGTCGGAGGGCTTGAGCACCACCGTGTTGCCCGCGGCGATGGCCGGGGCGAACTTCCACACCGCCATCATCATCGGGTAGTTCCACGGCGCGACCTGCGCGCACACCCCGATCGGCTCGCGCCGCACGAAGGACGTCATCCCCTCCATGTACTCGCCCGCGGAGCGGCCCTCCAGCATGCGCGCGGCACCGGCGAAGAAGCGGATCTGGTCGACCATGGGCGGGATCTCCTCGCTCATGGTCAGCCCGATCGGCTTGCCGGTGTTCTCGCTCTCGGCCTCGACCAGCTCGGCGGCGCGGGCCTCGACCGCGTCGGCGATCCGCAGCAGCGCCTTCTGCCGGTCCGAGGGCGTCGTGTCGCGCCAGCCGGGGAAGGCCGCGGCCGCCGCCGCCATGGCCGCGTCGACGTCGGCGGCGCCCGACAGCGGCGCGGTGGCGTAGACGTCGCCGGTCGCCGGGTTGACCACCTGCGTGGTGCGGCCGTCCGCGGCGGCGCGGAACTCCCCGTCGATGTGGTTGCGCAGAGTGCGGAGTTCGGTCACGGCGTTTGCTCCCTGGTCGTCCGGATCGTGCTGCTGTGTCGGGTGTCCACAGGCTGAGACAGTACCCAGCCTAGCCGGAGGGCTGCGGGATCCGACATACCCGCTGTCCGGCAACGACCGAATCGGTGAATCCGCTGCTGCAATACTGCGCATCTCATCGGTTTCGCCTTGCCCGACCGTCGAAGTCTCCTGCACAGTGGGCCGGGTGGCCACACGTGACATGAACGGCGCGCGACCCTCCGTCGACGCGGTCTCGAAAGCGATCATCGAACAGCTCCAGGAGGACGGCCGCCGCCCCTACGCGGCGATCGGCAAGGCCGTGGGGCTGTCCGAGGCGGCGGTGCGGCAGCGCGTGCAGAAGCTGCTCGACCAGGGCGTGATGCAGATCGTCGCGGTGACCGACCCGCTCACCGTCGGCTTCCGGCGGCAGGCGATGGTCGGCATAACCGTCGTCGGCGACGTCGAACCCGTCGCCGACGCCCTGGCCGGGCTGGACGCGGTGGAGTACGTGGTGGTGACCGCGGGCTCCTTCGACCTGCTCGCCGAGATCGTCGCGGAGGACGACGACCAGCTGCTGGAACTGATCAACAAACGGATCCGCGCCCTGCCCGGCGTGCGGTCCACCGAGAGCTTCGTCTACCTGGGGCTCCGGAAGCAGACCTACTCCTGGGGAACCCGACAATCATGAGCGCACGCCCGCCGGCCACGGCGTACGACCACCTGTGGATGCACTTCACGCGGATGGGCGACTACGCCGACGCGCCCGTGCCGACCGTCGTGCGCGGCGAGGGCGCGTACATCTACGACGACCGCGGCAAGCGCTACATCGACGGGCTCAGCGGGCTGTTCGTGGTCAACGCCGGCCACGGTCGGCGCGAGCTGGCCGAGGCCGCCGCCCGGCAGGCGGCGGAGCTGGCCTACTTCCCCGTCTGGGGCTACGCGCACCCGCGGGCGGTGGAACTGGCCGAGCGGCTCGCGCACCTCGCGCCCGGCGACCTGGACAAGGTCTTCTTCACCACCGGCGGCGGCGAGGCCGTCGAGACGGCCTGGAAGCTGGCCAAGCAGTACCACCGGCTCACCGGCAACCCGGGCAGGTACAAGGTGATCTCGCGGGCCGTCGCCTACCACGGCACCCCGCACGGGGCCCTGTCCATCACCGGCCTGCCCGCGCTCAAGGCCCCGTTCGAACCGCTGGTGCCGGGCGCCTTCCGAGTGCCGAACACCAACCTCTACCGGGCACCGGTGCACGGCGACGACCCCGAGGCCTTCGGCCGCTGGGCCGCCGACCGGATCGAGGAGCAGATCCTCTTCGAGGGCCCCGACACGGTGGCCGCGGTCTTCCTGGAACCGGTACAGAACGCGGGCGGCTGCTTCCCGCCGCCGCCCGGCTACTTCGCCCGCGTCCGGGAGATCTGCGACCGCTACGGCGTGCTGCTCGTCTCCGACGAGGTCATCTGCGCCTTCGGACGGCTCGGCGCGACCTTCGGCTGCGAACGGTACGGCTACGTACCGGACATGATCACCTGCGCCAAGGGCATGACGTCCGGCTACTCGCCGCTCGGCGCCTGCATCGTCTCCGGCCGGGTCGCCGAGCCCTTCTACCGCGGCGACGGCGACTTCCTGCACGGCTACACCTTCGGCGGCCACCCCGTCTCCGCCGCCGTCGCGCTCGCCAACCTCGACCTGTTCGAGCGGGAGGACCTCCACCGGCACGTACGGGACCACGAGGCGGACTTCCGCGCCACCCTCGACCGGCTGCGCGACCTCCCCCTCGTCGGCGACGTACGCGGCAGCGGCTACTTCCACGGCATCGAACTGGTCAAGGACAAAGCCACCAAGGAGACCTTCACCCCGGAGGAGACCGAGCGCGTGCTCTACGGCTTCCTCTCCCGCGAGCTCTTCGCGAACGGCCTCTACTGCCGCGCCGACGACCGCGGCGACCCGGTCGTCCAGCTCGCCCCGCCCCTCATCGCCGGGCAGCAGCTCTTCGACGAGATCGAGGAGATCCTGCGAGACGTCCTGACACGGGCCTGGGCCCAGCTCTGACGGCTGCCGCCGGGGGGACGGCCTCGGGGTCACCCCCGGAAGGTGGGCCCGGCCCGGGCCCCGGAGGCCGCTGGGGAGGGCGGCGGCCCGGCCGGGGCAACACGGGTGAGTCCACGTCGGTGGGCAGCAGGGGGCTCGGCTCTGGGATGCCGGGGGCTCGGCCCTGAGGTGCCGCCGCCGGGGTCCGGCGGGGGTGGGCCGCGGCGGGGGCGTGACCGTGGACGGTGCTCGGGGCCGGACGGGCGGGCGGGCCCCCTGACCGGCCCCGGTGGGGCTCACCCGAACGGACGGATCGGCGGCCTCCGCCGCCGCGCCTGCGGTCCGTCCGCCCGCCACCTGCCTACCGTGCCGGGGAGTGACCGCCCCTCCCCGGCGCCCGCGGCGCACCGGCGCAGCGCGCCGCCGGGGGACGACGACCCGCGGAGGAACGGCATGGTGGCCCCGCCCGACAACGACGTGCTCTTCGCCCGCTCGCTGCGCCACTCCCTCCGGGGCTCACCGGCCCTGCTCGGCGTCACGGTCGGCGTCCGCCAGGGAGAGATCCTCGGTGTGGTCGGGCCGCGCGGCTCCGGCAAGACGACCCTGCTGCGCTGCCTGTCCGGCCAGATCGCGCCGGACGAGGGCGAGGTGTGGTTCGACGGCAACCCCGTGCACACCCTCTCCGAGGCGTCGCGCGACCTGCTGCGCCGCGAGCGCTTCGGCTGGGTCGGCAGCGAACCCGCGCTGCTGCCGGAGCTGACGGCGTGGGAGAACGCGGCACTGCCGCTACTGATGCGCGGTGTCCGGCCGCGGGCGGCGCGCGCCGAGGCGCAGGAGTGGCTGGAGCGGCTGGACATCGGCGGCGCCGCGCGCCGCCACCCCGGGGCGCTGCTCCTCCCCGAGCAGCAGCGGGTCGCGGTGGCCCGCGCCCTGGTCGGCGGGCCCGCGGTCGTCTTCGCCGACGACCCTGCGGCGCCCCTGCACCACTCCGACCGCGCCCAGGTGCTGCGCACCCTGGCGAGCGCGGCCCGCTCGCACGGGATGACCGTCGTCCTGACCGGCACCGACCCGGGGACCGGCGGCTACACCGATCGCGCCGTCGCCCTGCGCGACGGCCGCACGGACTCCCCCGTCCACGCCCCGGACCGCGGCACCCCCGACCCGGCCCCGGCGAACGCATGACCCCCGCCGGCGCGCGGCCCCGCACCCTGCTTGCGCCCCACTACGAACCCCGTACGAGCGGCACCGTCCACGCCTGCCCCGACGGCGCCCGGCGGCCGCGCCCGTGGGGCTCCCACGGCGGGCGGACGCACCGCGCGGCCGGCCACCCCACCGTGCGACAGCACCCGCCCGGGCACCGCGCGCGCCCCGCACCGCCCCCGCGCGCCCACCGCGCGGGTCGGGCCCTGCGGCGGCAGGCGTCCCCGGCGGCCGGGCTCGGGCTGAGCGTGAGCGCGCGGCAGATCCGTGCGGGGCAGGCGCGTGGTGGGGCAGCGGCCCCGCGGACCGGACGGGAGGCGGCGGCGTGCTGAGCTGGCGGGTGGTGCGGGGAGCGCGGATCGGGGCGCTCGGGCGGTGGCTGACGGTGGTGGCCGCGGCGGGCGGCACCGGACTGCTGCTGCTGTCGGTGCTCGGGTGGGCGCTGGGTCACCAGCAGCCCGGGGCGAGCGCCGGGGTGCGGCTGGTGTGGTGCGTGCTGCCCGTCGCCGCGGCCGTGCAGCTCGCCGCCACCGCAGGGCTCGCGCAGCCCCTGCGCTGGCCGGGCGCGGGGCTCGCCGCGGTGGGGCTGGGCCGCCGGGCGACGGTGCTGGTCGGCGCCGGCAGCGCCGCGCTGGCGTGCGCGGTCGGGAGCGGGCTCGCCCTGCTGGGCTTCCTCTACCTGCGCGGCGATCTGGGCGGTGTGCCGTATGCGGGTTCGGTCTCTGGGGTGCTGGGAACGGGGCAGGGGCTGCCCGCGGCGGGCGTGGTGACGCTGCTGTCGGTGGTGCCGCTGGGCGCCGCGGCGGCCGTCGCCGCCCGGCTGTGGCAGCCGCCGGCGCCGAAGCCGGGCGCCGGTCCCGCGGGGCTGCCGTGGGGCGTGGCACTGACCGTGGTGGGGCTCGCGGTACAGGTGAGCGCCCCGCGCGGGACCGCGCTGCCACTGCCAAGCGGGCTGGGCGCGGTGTCGGCGGCGACGGTGGCGGGCTGGGTCGTCGCCTCCGCCGGGATGGTGCTGGCGGGTCCGGGCCTGGTGCATCTGTGCGGGCGGCTCCTGGCGCTGCACCGGCCGGGCGCGCTGCGGCTGCTGGCGGGCCGTGCGCTCCAGCAGGAGGCCCGCCGGATCGGCCGGCCGCTGGGCCTGCTGTGCGCGACGGCGACGGCGGCCCTCGCGGTGTACGACCTCCAGCACGGCTCCGGTCACCGGCTGGGCCCGCTGACGACCTTCGCCGCGGCCCTCGTCGGGGTGTGCGTGCTGGCCGTCGCGGGCACCGCGCTCGCGGAGGCCGCGGGCGCGCGCGCCCGGTCGACGGCGGCGCTGCGCGAGATCGGCGCGCCGCCCGCGCTGCTGCGGGGCGCGGTGGCGCTGCGCACAGGCGTGGTGCTGGCCGTCGCGGTGCCGCTGACAGCCGTGGTCGCGGCCGTCGCGACCGTACCGGCGACGCGGTGACGGGGTGAGGGGCCCGGCGGGCTATCGTGCCGCCATGCCCGCCGAGACCGCTCCCCCGCCCGCCCGTGAGATCGAGACGCTCGAGGAGTTCGACCGCGTCGCGCTGACCGGCTCGTTCGCCGGATACCGCGTCCAGGCCGTCGACCTGACGGACCGTACGTTCGCCCTGCTGGTCGCCGACACCACGCAGGCGGTCTTCCTCGGCTGCCTGATGGAGCCGCAGGCGCTCGCGCACGTACGGGCCGGCGGGGCGCTGGTCTTCCCGCCCGTCCCGCATCTGCCCTTCGACCCCTACCGGGCGACGCTCTACAGCCCCGTCGAGCTGTACGCCGACCTCGCGGCCGCGGGTTACGAGCACACGCCGGACGCCCGCGCGTACGACTGGTACCGGCAGAGCGCGGCGGGCGGCGACATACTGGCGTCGATGCTGCGCTCGATCCACGACGACGCGGTGACCGACGCCCTCGACGAGCACCTGGCGGGGGCCCGGGTGGTGGGCGTCATGGGCGGCCACGCGATGAAGCGCGGCACGGACGCCTACGCGGGCGCCGCCCGGCTCGGCCGGGAGCTGGCCCGCGCGGGCCTGACCGTGGCGACCGGCGGCGGCCCCGGCGCGATGGAGGCGGCGAACCTCGGCGCGTACGCCGCCCCGCAGGAGGACGTCATGCTCGGCAAGGCGCTGTCGGTGCTCGGCGGCGCCCCGTCCTTCCGGCCGTCGGTCGGCGCGTGGGCGGCGACCGCCTTCGAGGTGCGCGAGCGCTGGCCGGAGGGCGGCACCTCGCTGGGCGTGCCGACGTGGTTCTACGGGCACGAGCCGCCGAACGCCTTCGCGTCGCACATCGCGAAGTTCTTCGCCAACTCCGTCCGCGAGGACACCCTGCTCGCCCGCTGCAACTCCGGCGTGGTCTTCCTGCCCGGGGCGGCGGGCACCGTGCAGGAGATCTTCGACGCGGCCACGCCCAACTACTACTCCTCGCGCGGCGAGCCGACGCCCATGGTGCTGGTCGACCGGGCGCACTGGACCACCGAGCTGCCCGCGTGGCCGCTGCTCAGCGCGCTGGCCCGCGACCACGCGATGGCCTGGCGCATCGCGCTGGTCGACTCGGTGACCGAGGTGCCGGACGCGCTGGAGCGGCTGGAGGAGAAGTGAGCCGGGGCGGGGGCGCGCGACGCGGTGGCGGACGGGCGTCTCAGACCGCGTCGGCGGCGGCCTCCAGTTCCGAGACCACCAGCTTCTTCATGCCGAGCATGGCCTTCACGGCGGCCTGCGACCTGTTCTGGTCCGGGTCGTTGATCAGCTCGTTGAGCCGGGTGGGCACGATCTGCCACGACACGCCGTAGGGGTCCTTGAGCCAGCCGCAGGGCCCCTCCTCGCCGCCGTTCGCGGTGAGTGCGGACCACAGCCGGTCGACCTCCTCCTGCGAGTCGCAGTCGACGCTGAGCGACATCGCCTCGTTGAAGGTGAACTCCGGGCCGCCGTTGAGCGCGAGGAAGCGCTGCCCGCCCAGCTCGAACTCCACGATCATCACACTGCCCGGGGTCCCCGGACCGGCCTCGCCGTAGTGCTGCACCTTGACGACGCGCGAGTTGTCGAAGAGCGAGGTGTAGAGGGCCACCGCCTCCTCGGCCCGGTCGTCGTACCAGAGGAACGTCGTGATCTTCTGCTGCATGACGGGCTCCGTTCTCGTCCGTGTCCTGCCGTCCGCTGGGCGCTCCTGCGCCTCCAGCAGATAGGACGGTCCGGGCGGGCGAAACTCATCGGTGCCCATTCGTGTGCTTCTCCCCTCGCGGGGAGGACGGCGCGGGCCCGTCGGCGGGGCGCGCTCAGCGGGGCAGGACGACGACGTCCTCCGGGTCGAACGTCACTGCGACGGCCGCGCCCTCGCCCGGCGCGGCCCGCAGCGGGCACTCCGCCTCCAGCTCCGGACCGCGCTCGGGCCGCAGCGTCACGGCCACGTGCCCGCCACGGAAAGTGCGGGCGGCCACCGTGCAGCGCAGCGCGCCCGCCGTCTCCGGGGCGACCAGGCGCACTCCGGTGGGCCGGACCAGCAGCCGGCAGGGGCCGTCCGGGGTGCCGGACGGCACGGGCAGCTCGCCCCAGTCCGTGGCGGCCGTGCCGCCGGCCACGACGGCGTCGGTGACGGCGTCGAAGCCCAGGAAGCGGGCGACGAACTCGTCCGCCGGACGCTGCCAGACCTCCAGCGGGGTGCCCGTCTGGGCGATCCGGCCGTCGCGCATGACGACCACACGGTCGGCCAGCGCGAAGGCCTCGCCCTGGTCGTGGGTGACGGCCAGCACGGTGGTGCCGAGCCGTCCGAAGAGCTGCCGCAGCTCCACGACCAGGCGCTCGCGCAGCGAGCGGTCGAGCTGGCCGAGCGGCTCGTCCAGCATGAGCAGCCGCGGTTCCGGCGCGAGCGCGCGGGCGAGCGCGACCCGCTGCTGCTCGCCGCCCGACAGCTCCGCGACGCCGCGGGACTGCGCGCCGGGCAGCCCGACCAGGTCGAGCAGCTCGGCGACCCGGATTTCGCGCTGCTCGCGCGACGCCTTGTGCATGCGCGGGCCGAAGCCGACGTTCCCGCCGACGTCGCGCTGCGGGAAGAGCTGGTGGTCCTGGAACATCAGCCCGACACCGCGCCGGTGCGGCGGCACCCCGCGCTGGTCGGCGCCGTCCAGCAGCACCCGCCCCGAGGCCAGCTCCTGCAACCCGGCCACCGCCCGCAGCAGCGTGGACTTGCCGCTGCCGCTGGGCCCCAGCACGCACACGATCTCGTGCTCGGCGACGGCAAGATCGACCGCGTCCAGCGCGGTCCGCTTCCCGAAGCGCACGGTCGCGGCGTCCAGCCGCAGCAGGGCGCCGCCCCCGAGCGAGGGCCCCGCGGCGCCGGACGGCCCGGCGACACGGCCGGGAGCGGACGTCGGATCGGTGGTCGTCATCGCGGGTCACAGCTCCCCGGCGCTCGTGGGACGGAAACGTTCCAGCACCAGCAGGCTGGCGGCGCAGACCACCATCAGCACGGTGCTCAGGGCCATGGCCTGGCCGTAGTTCATCGGGCCCGCGCGGCCCAGCAGGCGGGCGACGGCGACCGGCAGGGTGGGGTCGTCGGGCCGCGCGATGAAGACGGTCGCGCCGAATTCGCCGAGCGAGACGGCGAAGGCGAAACCCGCGGCGATGGCCACGGCCCGCGAGACCAGCGGCAGCTCCACCTCCCGCCACACCCGCCACGGCGAGGCGCCCAGCACCGCCGCGGCCTCGCGCAGCCGGGTGTCGACGGCCCGCAGCACCGGCAGCATCACCCGCACCACGAAGGGCGCGCCCACCAGCGCCTGCGCGAGCGGCACCAGCAGCCAGGAGTCCCGCAGGTCCAGCGGCGGCTTGTCCAGCGCGATGAGGAAGCCGAAGCCGATGGTGACGGCGGAGGTGCCGAGCGGCAGCATCAGCAGCGCGTCGAAGCCGCGCATCAGCCGCCCCGCCCGGCGCACCAGCGCGGCCGCCGCGAGCCCGCCGATCACCAGGGCGATGACGGTGGCCAGCGCCGCGAAGCGCAGCGAGTTCCCCACCGTCTGCCACGGGGCGACGCTGAAGGTGCCGCCGTCGGACGAGCCGAGGGCGCGGTAGAAGGCCAGGCCGTAGCCGCCGGGGGTGTCGAAGGAGCGGGCGGCGAGCACACCGAGGGGCAGCAGGATGACCAGGGCGACGACCGCCAGGACGGCGCCGAGGAGGGTGCGTTCGGCCGCTCCGCTCGGCCGGTGCGCGGTGCGCGCGGGGTCGACGAGCTTCAGCGCCGACTCGCGCCGCCGTACCGTCCAGCCGTGCAGGGCGAGGATGGCGAGCACCGCGGCGAACTGCAGCAGGGTCAGCACGGCCGCGGCCGGCAGGTCGAAGATCTCGGCGGTCTGCCGGTAGATCTCCACCTCCAGCGTCGAGTACAGCGGTCCGCCGAGGATCTGGATGACGCCGAAGGAGGTGAAGGTGAACAGGTAGACCATGAGCGCGGCCGCGGCCACGGACGGGCCGAGCGCGGGCAGCGTCACCGTGCGCCAGGCGGCGAGGCGGCCCGCGCCGAGCATCCGGGCGGCCTCCTCCTGCGCGGGGTCCAGCTGCGCCCACAGCCCGCCGACGGTGCGGACCACGACGGCGAAGTTGAAGAAGACGTGCGCGACGAGGATGGCCCACACGCCTGTGTCGAGCCGCACCCCGAGGAGCGAGTCGGTGAAGCCGCCGCGGCCGAGCAGCGCGAGGAAGGCCGAGCCCGCGACGACGGTCGGCAGCACGAAGGGCACCGTCACGACCGCCCGCAGCAGCCGCCGCCCGGGAAAGTCCAGCCGCGCGAAGACGTACGCGGCGGGCAGCCCGACCAGCAGCGTCAGCCCGGTGGAGGCGGCGGCCTGCCAGACGGTGAACCACAGCACGTGCCGGATCCCCGGGTCGCCCAGCACGTCGCCGATCCGGCCCAGGTGCCAGGCGCCGTCCTCGTGCAGCCCGCGGCCGACGATCGCCGCCACCGGGTAGGCGAAGAAGGCCGCGAAGAAGAGCAGCGGCAGCGCCGTCAGGGCGGCGCGCACCGCCAGGGCGCGGCCCCGCGCTCCGCCCGCCCTGTCCCGCCGCGCGCCGCGCGGGGGTGCGGTCGGCAGCGTGCTCACGTCACGCTCACTTCAGGACGATCCCGTTCCACGCCTGGACCCACTCGTCGCGCTTGGCCGCGATCGTGTCGGGCGCCAGGGTGGCGGGGTGCTCGACCTTGGCGCCGTACTTGACGAAGACCGGCGGCTCGACGGCGTCGCCGCGCACCGGGTCGACGTACATCTGCAGCGGCATGTCCTGCTGGAAGGTCTTGCCCAGCATGAAGTCGATGAACGCCTTGCCGCCCGCGGGGTTCTTCGCCCCGTGCAGCAGGCCGGCGAACTCGATCTGCCGGAAGCAGGTGCCGGTGGCCACGCCGACGGGCGACTGCGCGGGCTGCGGACTCACACCGACGACCTCGGCGGGCGGGCTGGAGGCGTAGGAGACCACGAGCGGCCGGTCGCCCTTGGCCTGCTTGCCCGCGGACGAGCCGGAGAAGCGGTCGTTGTAGGCCTGCTCCCAGCTGTCGACCACCTCGACGCCGTTGGCCTTGAGCTGCTTCCAGTAGTCCTGCCATCCCCCGTCGCCGTAGGTCGCGGCGCTGCCCAGCAGGAAGGCCAGACCGGGCGAGGACGTCGAGACGTTCTCGGTGACGAGCAGGTTCTTGTACGCGGGCTTGGCCAGGTCGGCGAAGGTCTGCGGCGGGGCCAGGTGGTGCGCGGTGAAGTAGGCCCGGTCGTAGTTGACGCAGACGTCACCGGAGTCGATGGGCGTGACCCGGTGCTGGGCGGCGTCCAGCTGCAGGTCGGCGGGGACCTGCGCGAGGTCCTTGGCCGCGTACGGGGTGAACAGTCCGTTGTCGAGCGCGCGGGACAGCAGGGTGTTGTCGACGCCGAAGAAGACGTCGCCGCGCGGGTGGTCCTTGGTGAGGATCGCCTGGTTGACGGCCGCGCCCGCGTCCCCGCCGCGCAGCACCTTGACGGTGTAGCCGGTCTCCTTGGTGAATTCCGCGAGGACGGACTTCGACGCGGCGAACGAGTCGTGGCTGACGAGCGTCACGGTCTTGGAGCCGGAGCCCGCCGCCTTGTCGCCGTCGCCGCCGGAGTCGCTGCCGCACGCGGCCAGGACGGACGCGGCCGCGCCTGCGGCGACGAGCGCGCCCACGGCACGCCGGACGGTGGTCTTCATCTGTGCTGACTCCCTACGCCGGTATGACCCGGATCAGGTGGGAGGGTCTGCGGCCTGGGATCCTCCGTCGGATCCCTCGCCGCACTCTCAGCGCCGTCGCAGGCGCTCCCCTGTCGGAATGTTCTGTTGTACGACCGCGCGCCACTGCCATCGCAGGTCCGCGCGAGCGCCGACCGTACGATAGCAGCAGGTCAGCGCTCCGACGCCGCCAGCTGCCCGCAGGCGCCGTCGATCTCCTGGCCACGGGTGTCGCGTACGGTCACGGGCACGCCGTGGGCCTCCAGCGCGGCCACGAACGCCCGCTCGTCCTCCGGGCGGGAGGCCGTCCACTTCGACCCGGGCGTGGGGTTGAGCGGGATCAGGTTGACGTGCACCCGGTGGTTCTTCAGCAGCTTGCCCAGCCGGTCGGCGCGCCATGCCTGGTCGTTGACGTCGCGGATCAGCGCGTACTCGATGGAGATCCGGCGGCCGGAGACCTCGGCGTAGTGCCAGGCCGCGTCCAGCACCTCGCGCACCTTCCAGCGGGTGTTGACCGGCACCAGGGTGTCGCGCAGCTCGTCGTCCGGGGCGTGCAGGGAGACCGCGAGGCGGCACTTGAAGCCCTCGTCGGCGAAGCGGTGGATGGCCGGCACCAGGCCCACCGTGGACACCGTGATGCCGCGCTGCGACAGGCCCAGGCCGTCCGGCTCGGGGTCGGTCAGCCGGCGGATCGCCCCGACGACGCGGTTGTAGTTGGCGAGCGGCTCACCCATGCCCATGAAGACGATGTTGGACAGCCGGGCCGGTCCGCCCGGCACCTCCCCGTCCCGCAGCGACTTCATGCCCGCCACGATCTGGTGCACGATCTCGGCGGTCGACAGGTTCCGGTCCAGACCCGCCTGGCCGGTGGCGCAGAACGGGCAGTTCATGCCGCAGCCCGCCTGTGACGAGATGCACATGGTGACGCGGTCCGGGTAGCGCATCAGCACCGACTCGACGAGCGTCCCGTCGAAGAGCCGCCACAGCGTCTTGCGGGTGTCGCCGTCGTCGCACGAGGCGTGCCGCACGACGGTCATCAGCTCCGGCAGCAGATCGCCGGCGAGCTTGCCGCGGGCCGCGGCCGGGATGTCCGTCCAGGCGGCGGGGTCGTCGGCGTAGCGCGCGAAGTAGTGCTGGGACAGCTGCCGGGCCCGGAACGGCTTCTCCCCGAGCGCGGCCACCGCCTCCCGTCGCTCCGCGGGCGAGAGGTCGGCAAGGTGCCGCGGGGGCTTCTTGGCCCCGCGCGGCACGGCGAAAGTCAGTTCTCCGGGTGCAGGCATGATGCCTACCAGTGTCGCAGACCGCGCGGCGTTGCCTTCTCAGAGCGGATCGGCAGGGGCCGTCGTCGCTCACCGTCGGGCACCCTTGCGGGGCCGACCTGCCTTGCGGGGCCGACCAACCGGGGGCGGCGGACGCCCGGGAACCCGGGCGTCCGCCGTGTGCCGCCGTCTCCGGCGTCCGGTCTTGAGTTCTCGGCGCGGCGGCTCCCCGGTCAGGGGGCCTTGGGCGGCCACCCGCCCGGACGAGTGGTCTGCCCCACCTCGATCAGGTGCCCGTCGGGGTCCCGCAGGAAGCAGCGGATCTCCGGGTGACCCTTTTCGATCGGCGGCGTGATGAACTCGGCCCCCCGCGCGGACCAGTCGGCGTACACGGCGTGGATGTCCGAGACCCGCAGGTTCAGGAAGCTGCTGACCCGGTCCGGGTCCTGTGGAGTCTCCAGCACGACGGTCGGCTTGTCGTCGGTGGGGCCGCCGCCTTCGTTGATGATGATCCAGCCGTTGTGGAACTCGATGATCGAGGGGACGCCCGAGCGCAGGGCCCGGCCGCCGAGGACCTCGGTGTAGAAGCGACGCGAACGTTCGACGTCGTCGGACACGATGAAGTGCGTCATGGCGACGTCGTAGGCGGGCGCATTCTCGCCGGTCACAGTGCCTCCGGGGGCTCGTTCCGGTGTTCGAGGGAATCAGCTCCCGTCCACAGTACCGATTCGCGGTGGTCTGGGCGGTGCTTCCCGGCCCTTCTGCGAGCCCTGAGCCGTCCGGGTCGCGGACGCCGACCCCGCCGAAGGAGTCCACCGACCGTGTCGCCGACCGCCGCCGACCGGCCAAACCGTCACAACCGTTCGACGGCTGCCTGAGTGGACCACGAGAGCCGGTGGACACCACAGGGAACCCGGCACGGGTCCGTTCTGGGAACGCGGCTCGGGCCGGTCAGCCCTGGCCGACGAAGGCGACCAGCAGCAGCCAGACGACCGGGGCGGTCGGCAGGAGGCTGTCGAGGCGGTCCATGATGCCGCCGTGGCCCGGCAGCAGGGTGCCCATGTCCTTGATGTCGAGATCCCGCTTGATCATCGACTCGCCGAGGTCGCCGAGGGTGGCGCTGACCGCGGCGGCCAGGCCCAGGACCAGGCCCTGCCACCAGTGGCCGCCGTCGATGGAGAACTCCATCAGCAGCGCGCCCGCCACCATGGCGAAGCCGATCGCGCCCACGAGTCCGGCACGGGTCTTCCCGGGGCTGATCCGCGGGGCGAGCTTGGTACGGCCGAAGCGCCAGCCGACCGCGTAGGCGCCGGTGTCGCTGACCACGGTGAGGATCAGGAAGGCCAGTACCCGGCGGGGGCCGTCGTCCGCGGCGAGCATCATCACCACGAAGGTGGCGAGGAAGGGCACGTAGAAGGCGACGAAGACGGCCGCCGTGACGTCCCGGAGGTAGTCGTGCGGGGGCTGGGCCATGCGCCAGACCAGGATCGCCAGCGCGGTGAGCGCCATCGCGACCCACGCCCCGTCGGCGCCCTTCAGATACCCGGCGATCACCATCGCCGCGCCGCCGGCCACGAGCGGGACCAGCGGCGCGTGGATGCCCTTGCGTTCGGCGAGCCGCGAGGTCAGTTCCCACACGCCGACCGCGACGGCCACCACCACGACACCGACGAAGACCTGCTTGACGAGGAAGAGCGAGGCGAGCACGACCACGCCGAGCCCGACGCCCACACCTATCGCCGCCTGGAGGTTCCGCCCTGCGGACTTCTTCGCGGGGGCGGGTTGCGGGGGCGTCGGCTCGGACGCCGGCGGCGAGGGCGGCATAGCTGGAGTCTTCCTCCCGGTGCGGCTTTCCGCCGCGGAATACGCCGCCGGGGCGGTGACCGCGGCCCGGGCGACGTCAGCGGCCGCGGCTGCGGTGTTCTCCGTTACTCCCCGGTGACCGGCGCGCGGCGAAGCGCCCCAGGAAGAGTCGTTCACTGAGCTTCGCCTCGCGTCGTCGTCGGGGTGTGCGGAGGGGCGGGTGCGGGCCTGCGGGACCCCCGGGCCTCGGCCGGGGCCCGGAACGGGCCGCGCAAGGCCCGTGAAGGGCCCCTGCGGGGCCCCTGGAGGGGGCGGAACGGTCGGGGCCGTCAGACCTCCAGCAGCTCCGCTTCCTTGTGCTTGAGCAGCTCGTCGACCTGGGCGACGTACTTCGACGTCGTGTCGTCGAGCTCCTTCTCGGCACGGCGCACCTCGTCCTCGCCGGTCTCGCCGTCCTTGACCAGCTTGTCGAGGGTCTCCTTCGCCTTGCGGCGGACGCTGCGGATGGAGATCTTGGCGTCCTCGCCCTTGCCCTTGGCGACCTTGATGAACTCGCGCCGCCGCTCCTCGGTGAGCTGCGGGAAGACCACCCGGATGATGCGGCCGTCGTTGCTCGGGTTGACACCGAGGTCGGAGTTGCGGATCGCCTCCTCGATGTTGCGCAGACTGCTGCTGTCGAAGGGGGTGATCACCGCCATCCGCGGCTCGGGCACCGCGAAGGACGCCAGCTGGTTGATCGGGGTGACCGCACCGTAGTACTCGGCCACGATCTTGTTGAACATCGCCGGGTGCGCGCGGCCGGTCCGGATCGCCGCGAAGTCGTCCTTGGCGACCTCGACGGCCTTCTCCATCTTCTCCTCGGCCTCGAGGAGGGTTTCTTCAATCACCATGTGCTCCTGGTTTTCAGAAGGCGGGGCCCTGCGGGCGCGGCCCCTGCGCGCGTCTGTCCTGCACGGTGTCCGACCGGCAGCGTGTTGTCCATCCCCTGTTGCCCCGTGGCGGGCCTGCGGCTAGCTCCTGGTGCCCTGGGTGTTGACCAGTGTGCCGATCTTCTCACCCTTGACCGCGCGGGCGATGTTGCCCTCGGCGAGCAGCTCGAAGACCAGGATCGGAAGTTTGTTGTCCTGGCACAGGGTGATGGCGGTGAGGTCGGCGACACGCAGGTCGCGCGCGATGACCTCGCCGTAGTCCAGGGCGTCGAACATGGTCGCGTCCGGGTTGAGCTTGGGGTCGGAGTCGTAGACCCCGTCCACCCCGTTCTTGCCCATGAGCAGGGCGGCGGCGTCGATCTCCAGCGCCCGCTGGGCGGCGGTGGTGTCGGTGGAGAAGTAGGGCATGCCCATACCCGCGCCGAAGATCACCACGCGGCCCTTCTCCAGGTGCCGCACCGCCCGCAGCGGGATGTACGGCTCGGCGACCTGGCCCATGGTGATGGCGGTCTGCACCCGGGTCTCGACGCCCTCCTTCTCCAGGAAGTCCTGGAGCGCCAGGCAGTTCATGACCGTGCCGAGCATGCCCATGTAGTCGGAGCGGGCGCGGTCCATGCCGCGCTGCTGGAGTTCGGCGCCGCGGAAGAAGTTGCCGCCGCCGATGACGAGGGCGATCTCGTAGCCGTCCGCGACGACCGCGGCGACCTCGCGGGCGATGGCGTGCACGACGTCGGGATCGACACCGAGCCCGCCGCCCCCGGCGAAGGCCTCGCCGGACAGTTTGAGCAGGAAACGGCGGCCCGCACCCGCGCCGGGTGCGCCGGTCGGGGCCTGTGCGGCGGCTTGGTTCATGGAGATCTCCTCGTGCACGTACAAAGGAGGCCATTGCCGTGGGTCCTTGTGGGTTCCCGTGACGGCAATGGCCTCCTTGTCACCTCTGCGTCCGGCCGGCGGGCGGCCGGTCGCGTACGACCCTAGCGGGCTCCCGGGTCAGACGCCCACGCGGAAGCGCGCGAAGGCCTTCAGCGTCACGCCGGCCTCGTCGAGCACCTTCTGCACGGTCTTCTTGGCGTCCTTGGCGAAGGACTGCTCCAGGACGACGTTCTCCTTGAAGAAGCCGTTGACGCGGCCCTCGACGATACGCGGCAGGGCGGCCTCGGGCTTGCCCTCCTCGCGCGCGGTGGCCTCGGCGACGCGGCGCTCGTTCTCCACCGTCTCGGCGTCGATCTCGTCGCGGGTCAGGTACTTCGGCGCGAAGGCGGCGATGTGCTGGGCGACGTCCTTGGCGGTCTGCGCGTCGGCCTTGTCCAGCTCGACCAGCACGCCGACCTGCGGGGGCAGGTCCGGGCTGGTGCGGTGCAGGTAGGAAGCGACGTACGTGCCGGTGAACTGCGCGAAGCGGTCCAGCACGATCTTCTCGCCGAGGGTCGCGTTGGCCTCGTCGACGAACGCCTGCACGGTCTGGCCGGGCTTGATCTCCGAGCCGAGCAGGGCGGCGATGTCGGCCGGCTTGGTGGCGGCGACGTGGGTGGCGATGGCGTCGGCGACGGCGACGAACTTGTCACCCTTGGCGACGAAGTCGGTCTCGCACTTCAGCTCGACGAGGACGCCCTCGGAGTTGTCGGCGGCGATCAGGGACACCACGGCGCCGTTGGAGGCCGAGCGGCCCTCGCGCTTGGTGACACCCTTCTGGCCCTTGACGCGGAGGATCTCGACGGCCTTGTCCAGGTCGCCTTCGGCCTCGGTGAGGGCGTTCTTGCAGTCCATCATGCCCGCGGCGGTCAGCTCGCGGAGCTTCTTGA
This sequence comes from Streptomyces sp. NPDC021224, assembly GCF_044332905.1. Lineage (NCBI taxonomy): Bacteria > Bacillati > Actinomycetota > Actinomycetes > Kitasatosporales > Streptomycetaceae > Streptomyces > Streptomyces sp. NPDC021224. The sequence goes on from NZ_JBIRPW010000010.1 coordinate 92,926, forward strand.
CGTCAGCGGCGGTGAAGTTCGCCATGGGTCTGTGTCTCTTCCCGAATGGTCGGTGGATCTACGGGTGGACGGCGGGGGCACAGGGCCCCCGCCGTCGTCACGCGTGGGGCCGGCGGCCGTGTCGGCCGGCCGGCCTCAGGTCAGGCCTGCTCGGCGTCGCCCTCGGCGGCCGGCGCGTCGGCAGCCGGCGCGTCCGCGGCCGGGGCCTCGGTGGCCGGGTCCTCGGTCGCCGGGGCCTCGGTCGCCGGAGCCTCGGTGGCCGCGGCCGCGGGGGCCTCGGCAGCGTCGTCGGCCTTCTTCTCGCCTTCCAGCAGGTCGCGCTCCCACTCGGCCAGCGGCTCGGAGCCGCCCTCGGCCTTCTTGTCGCCCACCGCGGCGCCGGAGCGGGCGATCAGGCCCTCGGCGACGGCGTCGGCGATCACGCGGGTGAGCAGCGTGACGGAGCGGATCGCGTCGTCGTTGCCCGGGATCTTGTAGTCGACCTCGTCGGGGTCGCAGTTGGTGTCGAGGATCGCGACGACCGGGATGCGGAGCTTGCGCGCCTCACCGACGGCGATGTGCTCCTTCTTGGTGTCGACGATCCAGACGGCGCTCGGCACCTTCTGCATCTCGCGGATGCCGCCGAGGGTCTTCTCCAGCTTGTCCTTCTCGCGGGAGAGGACCAGGAGCTCCTTCTTGGTCAGGCCGGACGCGGCCACGTCCTCGAAGTCGATCTCCTCGAGCTCCTTGAGGCGCTGCAGGCGCTTGTAGACGGTCGAGAAGTTGGTGAGCATGCCGCCCAGCCACCGCTGGTTGACGTAGGGCATGCCGACGCGCGAGGCCTGCTCGGCGATGGCCTCCTGCGCCTGCTTCTTCGTACCGACGAACATGATGGAGCCGCCGTGCGCGACGGTCTCCTTGACGAACTCGTAGGCGCGGTCGATGTACGACAGCGACTGGAGCAGGTCGATGATGTAGATGCCGTTGCGCTCGGTGAAGATGAAGCGCTTCATCTTCGGGTTCCAGCGGCGGGTCTGGTGCCCGAAGTGGACGCCGCTCTCCAGCAGCTCCCGCATCGTGACGACGGCCATGGCCGTACTCCTTGAAGTGCTCGGTTATCGCGACAGCCGGACGGCGGTCGCGCCTGACGCCCCGGCGCGCCGTGCCACGAGGGACCGAGGGGCGCGGCCACCGCCCCGGAGACGGGGGATGGTGGCGGGGCGTGCGAAGTCGACCCGGTGACCCGGATCGCCAGAGAAAGTGTACGGGACCCACGGAGTCCCAGGCGACACCCAGGTTATCCACAGGCCGCGACCATGATCATCTTTCGGCGGCCGGATGCGGGATCGTCGTGTCATGGCGTTCACGACAGTGTGGTTGACGATGGTGGCGGCGCTGCTCACGGCGACGGGCGGGCCGCCGGGCGGGCCGTCCCCCGCGGTGCCGGGCGGCGGTCGCAGCTGGCCGGTGGCCGGGCAGGGGCCGCGCGGGCGGCCGGTGGTGCTGCGGGCGTTCGAGGCGCCCGCGACGCCGTGGGGCGCCGGGCACCGCGGGGTCGATCTGCGGGCCGGGCCAGGTGCACGGGTACGGGCGGCGGCCCCGGGCGAGGTGGTCTTCGCCGGGCGGGTGGGCGGCCAGGGCGTGCTGGTGCTGCGGATCGGGCCGGATCTGCGGATCACGTACGAGCCGGTGCGCGCCGCGGTCGCGGTCGGCGCGCGGGTGGCGGCCGGGCAGCCGGTGGGCACGGTGGAGGGCGCGCTCGCGCACTGCCCGGGGGCTTGCCTGCACTGGGGGCTCCTGCGCTCGGGGCCGGGCGGGGACGTCTATCTGGATCCGCTGTCGCTGCTGCCGCACTGGATACAGCGCGGCGGGCCGTCACGGCTGCTGCCCGTCGCCGGGGTCCCGGCGCCGCGCTGAGGGTGCCGGGCCGGGGTGGTGCTCGCGCGGGCGGGCGGGGTCAGCCGGTGACGCCGCGCAGGGCCATCGCGACGGCGGCGGCGGTGATCACCTCGGGGTCCTCGGCGGCACCGAGCTCGATACGGCGCACCGCGGCGTCGACGACGCCCTGGAGCAGCATCGCGGCGAGCCGTGGCTGCGCGTGGCCGAGGTCGGAGAGGGCGGCGACGACCATGGCGACCAGGCCCCCGTGGGCGGCGCGGATCTTCTCCCGGGCGCCCGCGTCCAGTTCGCCCGCGGAGATCGCGACTACGGCGCGGTGCCTGCGGTCGCCGACCAGGGCGAGCTGGCTGCGGACGTACGCCTCGATGCGGCCCTCGGGCGGACCGGCGGCCTCCATCGCGGCCTCGACCTCGGCGGCCCACACCGGGAAGTCGACGGCGCACAGCTCCTCGACGACGGCGGCGCGGGACCGGAAGTACTCGTAGACGGACGAGCGGGCGAGCCCGGTGCGCTCGGCGAGCGCGGGAAAGGTCAGTGCCTCCGTGCCGCCCTCGGAGAGCAGGGAGCGGGCGGCGTCCAGCAGGGCCCTGCGCTGCATCGCGCGGTGTTCGGCCACCGAGGCCGCTCGAATCCTGGGCATCCCTCCACTGTAGACAGTGGGGGTGCCCCGTCAGCGGCCGACGTCGGCGAGCTTTGCCCGCAGTTGAAGCACCGACTTGGTGTGGATCTGGCTGACCCGGCTCTCGGTCACGCCCAGCACCTGGCCGATCTCGGCGAGCGTCAGGCCCTCGTAGTAGTAGAGGGTGACGACGGTCTTCTCCCGTTCGGGGAGGGTGTTGACGGCGCGGGCGAGCAGCCGGCGCAGTTCGCGGTCCTCGGCGACCTCGACGGGGTTGTCGGCGCCGGTGTCCTCCAGGGTGTCGACGAGGCTGAGCCGGTCGCCGCTCTCCGCCCCGACGTGCAGCAGCTCCTCCAGCGCCACCACGTTGGCGAGCGACAGCGCGCTGAAGACGCCGTGCAGCTCCTCCAGCCCGACGCCCATCTCCGCGGCGACCTCCGGCTCGCTCGGGGTGCGGCGGAGCTTGGCCTCAAGGGTGGCGTAGGCGCGCTCGACGGCCCGAGCCTTCTGCCGCACCGAGCGGGGGATCCAGTCCAGGGCGCGCAGCTCGTCGATCATGGCGCCGCGGATCCGGGTGATGGCGTAGGTCTCGAACTTGATCGCCCGGTCCGGATCGAACTTCTCGATCGCGTCGATCAGCCCGAAGACCCCCGAGGACACGAAGTCGGCCTGCTCCACGTTGGCCGGCAGGCCCACGCTGACCCGGCCGGCGACGTATTTCACCAGCGGCGAGTAGTGCAGGATCAGCTGCTCGCGCAGCCGCGCGTCCCCCGTGGACTTGTAGGTCCGCCACAGCTCGTCGAGCGACGTCGGGGCGGGGGGCCGAGCGGTGGCGGGGGCGGTGGTCGCGGCCGTCGCCCGTTCGGACCCGGGGGTGTGCTGGGGCATGCGTCGTTGTGAGCCGTTCTGCCGTGACGTGGACGGGGAATCGAGCCTCCGAGAGCGTAGCGTGACCATGGTGTCGCTCATTGCTACATCTCCCGTCGGGAACATGCGCAGATACGTTCCTCTATGGCCACGCGGACCCCGGGCCGACTGCGGTCCCCGGCACGGTTGCTCCGGAAGACCCGCACCGGACATGATGGGCCGCCGCCGTGGCCCGAGTGCCGCTCCTCGCAATCGGCCCAGGTCACAGGCGTGCGGTGTCACCTGATGGTGTGCCGCCGACGTCAACCGGCGTGCTCCTCCGGGCTGTCGCGTGCGGTACGGACCAACTGCCACCTCCCGTCCAGCCGTTCGACGAAGCCGAGCGCCTGCAATTCGACGAGCCTGCTCAGCGTGTCGTCGCAGGAGGCCCCGGCCGCCTCGGCGATCTGCCGCTCGTCCGCGGCGCCCCGGCCCGGCACCGCCTCCAGCACCCGGGCCGCCGCCGCACCGAGCAGATCACGTGGCAGCACCGGTCCGCGCCGCGGCGGCGCGAGGTCGGCGCCGATCTCGCCGACCAGTTCCACGACGTCCGCCGCGTCCGTCACCACCGCCGCACCGTCCCGCAGCAGCTCGTGCACCCCTTCGGACAGCCCGCTCGTGCACGGCCCCGGCACTCCCATGGTGATCCGTCCCAGCGCCGCGGCCCGGCGCGCGGTGACGAGCGAGCCGCTGCGGTAGCGGGCCTCGACCACGACCGTCCCCCGCGTCAGCGCGGCGATCACCCGGTTGCGCAGCACGAAGCGGCTCCTGGTCGGGTGGTCGCCGGGCGGCAGCTCGCCCACCAGCAGGCCGCGCTCGGCCATCCGTTCGATGAGCCCGGCGTTGCGCGGCGGATACGCCACGTCCACCCCGCAGGCCAGCACCCCGACCGTGGCGCCTCCCGCGCCGAGCACCGCGCGGTGCACCACGCCGTCCACCCCGTGGGCGGCGCCCGACACCACGACCCAGCCCGCCTCCGCCAGGCCCGCGCCGAGCCGGGACGCCATATGGGCCCCGTAGTCGGTGCAGGCCCGCGCGCCGACCACCGCGACCGACCGCAGCGCCCACAGCCGAAGCGACGGCCGCCCCCGGACCCACAGCCCGAACGGGCGCTGGAGTCCGAGGTCGTCCAGCTGCCCCGGCCAGTCACCGTCGGAGGGGCAGACGAACCGCGCCCCCGTCCGGTGCGCGGCCGCCAGGTCCGCCACCGGGTCGGCCCTCGCCGCACGGCGGGCGTACCGCGCGGTGCGCTCCGCGCTCGCCCCCGGCAGGGTCTGCCCGGCTCGGGCGGCACACAGCGCAGCCTCGGCCCCGCGGTCCCGCAGCGCCCGCCCCATCACCTCGTCCCCCGGGTCGGCGATCCTGGTCAGCGCGGCCCGAGCCAGCCGCTCCCCCCACGCGGCTCCCGCGGTGAGCCCGGCGACCACCGACCGGGCCCCGCTCGCCTCGCCCCCTCCGTCCCCGCCTCCCGAGGGAGCCCCGAGGGCCATGGCGTCCGGCTCGCTCCTGCCACCCACGGCAGCCGGCCCGTACCGCGCGCCCCCGCCGTCCGGAGCAACCCTCGCCCCCACCGCGAGCCCGGTCCACGGTGACGGCCGGGCCTCCCGGTCGTCCGTTCCCTCCTCGTACACCGCGCGCAGCGCCGCCTCGTCCGGCGGGCCGGGCGGCGGGACCGGCGGCATCAGGAGCTCCCGGCGGGGGCCAGGCCGTGGCTGACGCCCGTCCGCAGTTGCAGGGCGGTACGGACGTCCTCGGCGTCGGGGCGGGGGTGGCCCGCCAGGTCGGCCAGCGTCCACGCGACCCGCAGCACCCGGTCCAGGCCCCGCGCGGTGAGCAGACCGCGTTCCATGTCGCGCTCGGCGGCGTGCAGTGCGCCGGGCGCGACCGGCCAGCGGGTGCGCAGCTCGTGCCCGGGGACGTCACCGTTGGCCCGCCAGGGCGTACCGGCGAGGCGGACGGCGGACCGCGCCCTGGCCTCCCGTACCCGGGCGGCGACCACGGCGGTGCTCTCCCCCGGCCCGCGCCCGATCAGGTCGGAGCGGCCGACCGCCTCGACGTCCACCCGCAGATCCACCCGGTCGAGCAGCGGGCCGGAGAGCCTGCCCTGGTAGCGGCGCACCGCGGTGGGCGAGCACTCGCACCCGGCCCCCAGCATCGAATAGCGCCCGCACGGGCACGGATTCGCCGCGAGCACCAGGGTGAAGCGCGCCGGCAGCCGCATCACCCCGGCCGACCGGGCCACCACCACATGGCCTGACTCCAGCGGCTGCCGCAGCGCTTCGAGGGCCTTCACGGTGAATTCAGGTGCTTCGTCAAGAAAGAGCACCCCTCGGTGGGCCAGCGAGACCGCTCCCGGCCGCGGGAGCCCGCTGCCCCCGCCGACCAGGGACGGCATCGTCGCCGAGTGGTGCGGCGCGCAGAACGGCGGGGTGTCCACCAGCGGCCGCCCCGCGGGGAGGATTCCGGCCACCGAGTGGACGGCCGTGACCTCCAGCGACTCCTGCCGGGTCAGCGGTGGCAGGATGCCCGGCAGCCGCTCGGCCAGCATGGTCTTGCCGGCCCCGGGCGGCCCCTTCAGGTAGAGGTGGTGAGCCCCCGCCGCGGCCACCTCCAGGGCGAGCCGGGCGGCGCCCTGCCCCGCCACGTCGGCGAGGTCCAGCCCTGCCGACGCGCCAGTCCCCGCGCGGTCGGAGCCGCCCAGGCTCACGGCCAGCCCGGAGCCGACCCCGGCGCCCGGCACGGTCAGCCCGGCGAGCATCGGGTCGGGACGGCCCTCGCCGGGCAGCGTCCCGTCCTCCTCCTCCGGGACCGGCTCGTCGTTGAGGACCGCCACCAGCTGCCGCAGGCTGCGCACCCCCAGCACGGCGATCCCCGGCACCAGCGACGCCTCCGCCACCGTCCGCTCGGGCACCACCACCTGGCGGTACCCGGCGTCGGCCGCCGCGAGCACGGCGGGCAGTACGCCCCGCACCGGGCGCACCCGGCCGTCGAGCCCCAGCTCACCGATCATCATCAGGTCGGCGATGGCGGACGGCGCGATCCGCTCGTTGGCGGCGAGCAGCGCGCAGGCCACCGCCAGGTCGAAGCCGGAGCCGCCCTTGGGCACCGACGCGGGGCTCAGGCCCACGGTGAGCTTCTTCTGCGGCCAGATCTCGCCACTGTTCACAAGCGCGGCGCGCACCCGGTCCCGGCTCTCGACCAGGCTCTTGTCGGGCAGGCCGACCAGGGTGAAGGCCGCGACGCCCGGTTCGAGATCGGCCTGGACCTCGACCACCACTCCCTCGACACCGACCAGCGCGACCGAGCACGTACGGGCGAAGCCCATCACGCCACCCCCCGCACATGGTCGACCTCGGGTGCTCCGCGGTCGGGGAGGACCACGCCCACCAGGTCGATCCGGACCCCGCCCGGCGGTGCCCCGCCGTGCTCGGCGGTCCAGCACTCGGCCAGCGACCGCAGCCGGGTCAGTTTGGCCGCCGACAGGGCCTCTCGCGGGTGCTGGAAGGGCCCGGCCCGCCGGGTCTTGACCTCGCAGACCACCAGGGCGTCGCCCTCGGCCGCGAGGATGTCGATCTCACCGCTGCGGCCGTGCCGCCAGTTCCGCCCGATCACCCGCAGGCCCGCGGCCTGCAACGCCCGCACCGCGACGTCCTCGCCGTAGCGCCCCAGCGCACCTCGTGCGTTCATGAGTACCACCTCCGTCACCGACTGTGACAGAGAGTGGCCCGCCGAAGATGATCTTGATCCCCGCCCTGTGGATAACTTCCGCGAACGCGCGCCGGCAGCCGCTCCGGGCCACCTCAGCCGCCGAACCCCGAATCGTCCGAGGGCAGGTCCAGATCCGCCTTGTTCAGCTCCTCGATGTTCACGTCCTTGAACGTGAGGACCCGCACCTGCTTGACGAACCGGGCCGGGCGGTACATGTCCCAGACCCACGCGTCGGCCATCGAGACCTCGAAGAACACCTCACCCTGCACCGAGTGCACCTGCATCTCGTAGTCGTTGGTGAGGTAGAAGCGTCGCTCGGTCTCGATCACGTACTTGAACAGGCCGACGACGTCGCGGTACTCCCTGTAGAGCTTCAGCTCCATCTCGGTCTCGTACTTTTCGAGGTCCTCGGCGCTCATCGTGTGTTCCCCTTCAGCCGTACGTGCACCCCATTGTGCGTCACACGCTCCCACGGCACCGCGGGACTTTCCCGCACAACCGAAGCGGACGCCGACGCGGACACCCCAGCGGACACAGCCGCCGACACAGGCGCCGACACGATCACGGTCACAGTCATCTGCGCCTCAGCAGCTTGGCCAGCGGGTCGTAGGCGGCGCCGCCCAGGATGAACACCACCCCGACGATCGCCGCGACCACCAGCATGCCCAGTGGCCCCTGCCCGGGGGAAGACCCGCCCGGGACGGCGTGGAACGCAGAGGTGCGGTGCAGCAGGCCCATCCGTGACGACGGCCAGGCGATCCCGTCCACCCGGGCCTTCACGTCGCTCGCCGGGACCGCGCCGCCCTCCGCGTCGGCCAGGTGCAGCCGGGAGTCCTCGGAGACCGCGCGGTTGTCGCCCAGCAGGAAGAGCTTTCCGGCGGGCACCTTGGTACGGAAGGAGTCGAGGGAGGCGCGGTCCTGGCCGTCCTTGCCGGAGGGCGCGCCGCCGTTGAGGTACGTCTCGTCGACCGGCGTGCCGTTCACCAGCAGCCGCCCCTGCGGGTCGCAGCACTGCACGGTGTCGCCGCCGACCCCGACGACCCGCTTGACCAGCGGCTGGCTGCCCCACAGCTTGTCCTGGAAGACGACCACGTCGCCGCGGCGCACATCCGAGCCGGAGATCTTCTGCGCCACCACCTTGTCGCCCGGCTGGACCGTCGGGACCATCGAGGAGGTCGGCACGGTGTAGGGGCGGTAGACGAGCGCGCCCCACACGCACGAGCCGATGAAGAGCACGCTGCCGACGGCGATGACGATGCCGGACACCCGGTGCCCGATCCCGCCACCGCCGCCGGACGTGCTCCGCCGTGCGGTTCCGCTACGCGTGGTGCTGGCCACCGCACCGCTGCTGCTGCTCATGGAGCCGAACCCTACCCGGCGGTACGCCCCCCGGTCAGCTGTCTTCCGGTGTGCGGTCCGCACCGCCCGCGGCGCCGTCGCCACCCGACGCACCGTCCGGACCGCCGTCGGCGGCCACCGGCGCGCCCGCGGCGAGCAGTTGCCGGCGCCTGCGCCACATCACCAGGGGCAGCGCTCCCGCCACACCCGCCGCCGCGGGAGCGGCGGCACCGGCCGCCGAGATGCCCGGCTGCGAGAAGGTCGACGGGATCGACAGCCAGTCCCAGCGGTTGACCGGCCATGCCACCACGATGGCGCGGCCGACGACGTACTTGTCGTCGACGAATCCGTGGCTCGGCTGGTCCATGTGGAAGCGCGAGTCCAGCGAGTCCTGCCGGTGGTCGCCCATGACCCAGATGTGGTTCTTGGGCACCGTCACCTTGAAGGGCTTGTCGGGGCTGCACGGGGTGTTGCCCGGGAAGACGTACGGCTCGTTCAGCGCCTTGCCGTTGACCGTCACCGGGCCCGTCCCGCTGCAGGACACGGTGTCGCCGCCGACGCCGATCACCCGCTTGATCAGGTCCTTCTCGTCGGCGGAGGGCATCAGGCCGATGAAGCTGAGGCCCTTCTGGAGTCCGCGCACCACCACGTTGCTGCTGGGCTGGGGGTTCTCCGGCAGCCAGCCGCCCGGGTCGTGGAAGACGACGACCTGGCCGCGGCTCGGCTCGGAGCCGAACCACGGGGTGAGCTTGTCGACGAGCACCCGGTCGCCCTGCAGCAGGGTGTTGTTCATCGAGTCGGACGGAATGGAGAAGGCCTGCACCAGGAAGGTCTTGATCAGCAGCGCCAGCACCAGCGCGATACCGATGAGCAGCGGCAGCTCCTTCCAGAACGACCGCGGCCGCGCCGGTGCGCCGCGCCCGTGCCCGCCGGTCTCGCCGTCGCCTCCGCTGCGGCCGTCACCGCCGTCGCCGCCGTCACCGTCCGCCGGGTCCGGGTCGGCGGGCCCCACCGGGCCGACCGGCTCGCCGCCGGTCATGGCCGGGTAGCCGGGACCCGCGGGCATGGCTCCGGGTACGGCGCCGCCCGCGCCGCCGGGCAGGTCAGCGCCGGGCGTCGTACCCGGTCCCGCCGCAGGAGCGGACGCCGCGCCGGAACCGCCGGCGTACGGCACCCCAGTCCCCGGGAAGGGGGGCGTGCCGGATCCGTCGGCGTACGGCACTCCAGCCCCCGGAAGGGACGGGGTGCCCGAACCGTCGGCGTACGACGGCCCGGCCGCGGAACGTCCAGGGACCGCGGCATCCGCTGCCGACGCGTCGGCCGGGGGCACCGCGGCGTCCCGTTTCTCGGGCTCGCCGGGTCCAGATCGCGCGCCGACCACCAGGTCCCCCACATCCACTCCTCACTCTGGAACGCCGCCCGCCGCGCCGCCGGCGCAGCACTGTCGCACCCATAACGAGTGACAGTTCCGCGGGGGTCGCGAGCTGGTCCGTTCTTGGACCGTTCTTGGCCGAGCCCACATTAGTGGTCGCGGCTGTGTCCGCCGTCGTCGTGGAACCGGGGTCCCCGACGCCCGCGAACGTGTCCGGCTCCTTGAGCCGTTGCCAGTGGCCGATCGGCCAGCCGATCACGAAAGCCCGTCCGACCACCAGACTCTCCGGAATCGTGCCGCCGCCGGGCTGGTCGGTGTGGAAGCGGGAGTCGGCGGAATCCGAGCGGTGGTCGCCCATGACCCACAGCCGCCCCTTGGGCACGTGGTCGGTGAATTTCATCAATGAGGGTGGATTACCCGGGTACAGATAGGGCTCGTCGATGGGCGTGCCGTTGACGAGCAGCCGCCCCTGCGGGTCGCAGCACTCCACCGTGTCGCCGCCGACGCCGATGACCCGTTTGATCAGATCCTGCTCGCCGCTGGCCGGCAGCAGCCCGATGAACGTGAACACCTGCTTGACCTGCTTGACGACCACCGGGTCGGACTTGGGCTGCGGCTCGCCGTTCAGCCAGCCGCCGGGGTCCTTGAAGACGACCACGTCGCCGCGGTGCGGTTCGGCACCGAACCACGGGGTGAGCTTGTCGACCAGCACCCGGTCGCCGATCTTGATGGTCTGCTCCATCGAACCGGACGGGATGACGAACGCCTGCACCAGGAAGGTCTTGAGCACCAGGGCGATCACCAGCGCCACCAGGACCAGCAGCGGCACCTCGCGCGCCAGCGAGCGGCGCCGCCTGCGGGCCACCTTGCGTGCCAGCCGCCGCCGCTCGACGCGGGTGCTGCCGGACAGCCGGGGCGGCTCGTCGCCGTCGGCGCCCTCCGTGCCCTCGACCGGCTCGGGGGCCGTGTCCACCGTGCCGCCGAACAGTGTCCGGCGGCTCTTGCCGCGGTTACCCATGCGCGCCGGCCGGGGCGGGCACGTCGGAGAAGGTCGCGGGACGGCGCAGCCGGGTCCAGTGGCCGACCGGCCAGGCGATCCAGTCGGCGCGGCCGATCACCCGGCCGACCGGGACGGTGCCGCCGCCGGGGTCGCCGAGGTGGTCCCGCGAGTCTCGGGAGTCGTCGCGATGGTCGCCCATCACCCACAGCTTTCCGTCCGGCACCACGATGTCGAACCGTACCTGGGAGGGCGTGTTACCGGGATAAAGGTAGGTCTCGTCGAGCGGGTGGCCGTTGACCAGGATCCGGCCCTGGGCGTCGCAGCAGGTGACCCGGTCGCCGCCGACCCCGATCACGCGCTTGACGTAGTCCGTGCCGGGCTGCTGGGTGAAGGAGCCGTCGCCGTCGAACACGATCACGTCGCCCCTCCGCGGCGTGCCGCCGAAACGGTACGCGAGCTTGTCGACCAGCACCCGGTCGCCGATCCGCAAGGTGCCCTCCATCGAGCCGCTCGGCACCTGGTAGGGCCGTACCACGAAGGTGGTGACCAGCAGCATCGCGCACACGCCCGCTGCCGCGAGGAGGATCGTACGCCGCCACTCCGCCCACAGGGCAAGCAGTGTGCGCGCCCACCTGCCGCCGGACACAGCGGAACGCAACCGCTCCTCCGTCTCCGCCTCGTCGGCGTCGGGGGAACGGTCGCGTTCCGGTGGTGTCACATCGGTGTCCATCGGGGCCAGAGCCTATCCGGCCGCCGCGGACGGCCCGCGGCGCGCTCAGTTCTCGCGCTTCTCCTTGATCTTCGCGGCCTTGCCGCGCAGCTCACGCAGGTAGTAGAGCTTGGCACGGCGGACGTCGCCGCGGGTCACGACCTCGATCTTCTCCACGATCGGGGTGTGCACGGGGAAGGTGCGCTCGACGCCGACGGAGAAGCTGACCTTGCGGACGGTGAAGGTCTCGCTCACGCCCGCGCCCTGGCGGCGGATGACGACGCCCTTGAACTGCTGCACACGGGAGCGGTTGCCCTCGATGACGCGCACGTGGACGTTGACGGTGTCGCCGGGGCGGAAGGCGGGGACGTCGGTGCGCAGCGAGGCGCTGTTGACGTCGGCGATCAGGTTGGCCATGTCGGTGTCTGCTTCCTCGCCGATGCCACAGGTCATCGGCGGAACATCGAGTCGGATGAGATGGTTCGCGGCCGGTGGGGGCGGGCGTCGTTCCCCCTGTGGCAGGGGCGCGCGCGGGACCGGCAGCAGCCGCTCATTCTTCCATGACGTGCGGGCTCGGCCCAAATCGCCCGTCCGGGCCCTGCTGCCAGCCCAGGATGCTGAGCATCTCGCGGTCCTTCTTGTCGAAGGCCGCCGGGTCGCAGCGCCGGATCAGGTCGGGGCGGTGGGCGACGGTTCGGCGCAGTGCCTCGTCCCGCCGCCAGCGGGCGATCTTGCCGTGGTGGCCGCTGAGCAGCACGTCGGGGATGCCGCGGCCGCGCCACTGCGGCGGCTTGGTGTAGACGGGGCCCTCCAGCAGGTCGGCCATGGCGCCGGGGGCGAAGGAGTCGTCCCGGTGCGACTGGGCGTTGCCGAGGACGCCGGGCAGCAGCCGGGCCACCGCCTCGGTCACGACCAGCACCGCGGCCTCGCCGCCGGCCAGCACGTAGTCGCCGATGGAGACCTCGTACACCGGCATCCGGGTGCGGTACTCGTCGGTGACGCGGGTGTCGATGCCCTCGTAGCGGGCGGGCGCGAAGATCAGCCAGGGGCGGGCGGCGAGTTCACCGGCGAGCTGCTGGGTGAAGGGGCGCCCGCTCGGGGTGGGGACGACGAGGGCGGGACCGCCGGCGCCCGCCTCGTACCCCGCGGCCAGGGTGGAGTCGAGTGCCTCGCCCCACGGCCCGGTCATCATGACCATGCCGGGGCCGCCGCCGTACGGGGTGTCGTCGACGGTGTTGTGCCGGTCGTGGGCCCAGTCGCGCAGGTCGTGCACGCGTACGTCGAGGCGCCCGGCGGCGCGGGCCTTGCCGACCAGCGAGACGTTCAGCGGCTCCAGGTACTCGGGGAAGATCGTGACGACGTCGATCCGCATGTCAGCCCTCGTCCCCCGCGGCCTTCTCGCCGGACGCGTCAGGGCCTTCCGGCTCCTCCGGCTCCTCCGGCTCGTCGTCGAGCAGGCCGGGCGGCGGGTCGATGACCGCGCGCTGCTCCTCCAGGTCGATCTCCGGCACGATCTCGGCGACGAAGGGCACCAGCACCTCGCTGCCGTCCGGCCGGGCCACGACCAGCAGGTCCTGGTAGGGCAGGTGGCTGATCTCGCTGATCCGGCCGATCTCGCGGCCGTCGGTCGTGACGACGTCCAGGTCGATCAGCTGGTGGTCGTAGAACTCCTCCGGATCCTCCGGCGTCTCCTCCGGGTCGACCTCGGCGATCAGCAGGGTGTTGCGCAGCGCCTCGGCGCCGTTGCGGTCGCTGACGCCCTCGAAGCGCAGCATCAGCCGCCCGCTGTGCACCCGCCCGGTGGCGATGGTCAGCGGACCCGCGGCGGCCGGGTCGGTGGCGAGGACGGCACCGGGCGCGAGCCTCAGCTCGGGCTCGTCGGTGCGCACCTCCACGCTCACCTCGCCCTTGATGCCGTGGGCGCGGCCGATCCTGCCGACTACCAGCTGCATGGAGCGCTTCACCTCTCGTGCGTGGCTCTGGGGCCGTACCCGCCCCCCTGGTGGCCGGGCGGGTACGTGAGACGGCTCGGGCCGGGAGCGGCAGCGCCACCCCCGGCCCGAGCCGGTGTTTCGTGCGGTACGGCGGGCGGTCAGCGCACCTGGTCGACGTCGACCAGGTCGACGCGGATGCCGCGACCACCGAGCGCGCCCACGACCGTGCGCAGCGCGCGGGCGGTACGGCCGTTGCGGCCGATCACCTTGCCGAGGTCGTCGGGGTGCACCCGGACCTCCAGCACGTTGCCGCGGCGCAGGGTGCGCATGTCGACCTGCACATCGTCGGGGTTGTCGACGATGCCCTTCACGAGGTGCTCAAGAGCCTCCTCAAGCACGCTCAGGCCTCGGTGGACTCAGCCGCGGCCGGGGCCTCGGCGGTGTCGTCGGCCTTCTTGTCGGCCTTCTTGGCCTTCGGCGTGATCGCCTCGCCCTTGGGCTCGTCGGCGGTGTCCTTGGCCGCGGCCTCGAACAGGGCGCGCTTGTCGGCCTTGGGCTCCGCGACCAGCAGCGGCGCGGGGGCCTCCAGGCCCTTGTGCTTCTGCCAGTCGCCGGTGAGCTTCAGAATGGCGAGCACCGGCTCGGTCGGCTGGGCGCCGACGGAGAGCCAGTACTGCGCGCGGTCCGAGTCGACCTCGATACGCGACGGGTTCTGCACCGGGTGGTACAGACCGATCTCCTCGATGGCCCGGCCGTCACGGCGGGTACGGGAGTCGGCGACGACGATGCGGTAGTGAGGCGAACGGATCTTGCCCAGACGCTTCAGCTTGATCTTGACTGCCACGGGAGTGGGTTCTCCTGGTTTTTGACGTGTTTGGGCACGACGAGCTTCCACGTGGGGTTGCGGGAGTCGGGCGCCCGGTGGACGCGTCAGCCGAAGGAGAGAGGGTTCCTGCACGGCTGTCGAGTTCTCAGCTGGCCATTCTGCCACACTCAGGCGGCGCCCACGACCTCGGGGATCCGGAAGGGCTGCCCGCACGCACCGCACATGATGGGGGCCTGGGCCAGCACGGACGGCACCACTCGGACGTTGCGCCCGCAGTCGCAGACCGCCTTGACCCGGACGCCGCCGCCCGACGAGCCGTGCCGCGCGGCGGGGCCGCGGAAGGAGCGCGCGGTGTCCGCGGTCGTCGCCACGGTGTGCGCCTTGAGGGCGCGCTGCAGCCGCTCGATGGTCGGCCGATATCGCTTACGGGTCTCCGGGCGCATGACCACGAGGGAGAAGCCGCTGCTGGGGTGCGGCTCGTCGGCGTGGTCGAGGCCCATCTCGTCGGCGATGGCCAGGAACCGGCGGTTGTGGTAGCGGCCCGCGCGGGAGGTGTCACGGATGCCGCGGGCGGCGGCGATGCCGTGCACGGCCTCGTGCAGCAGCCTCTCGAAGGAGAGTTCGGTTCCGCACGCGGACGACGACTCTCCGATCAGGGATTCGGGGGCGGCCAGATCGGGCAGCTCGGGGTGGTGCCGTTGAATGTCGGCCCAGGCGACTGCCAGCTCGGCGGCAAGGACAGGTGGTGTCGTGCTCACGCCGTGACAACGAGCCGGGTGCTCCCGGTGTTCCTATTCCGGGCCAGCCCAATTAATTTGCACTGATCGGTCAGTTCCGGTTGATGTGCGGATGATGACGGATGATGCGCATGGGATGGGCATGACGAGGGGCGGGTGCGGCGGACGGTGAGGAACCCGCGCACCCGCCCCACGGACGGACGAACCACGTATTACGTACGTGCGTTTTCGGTCAGCGGACGCTAGTAGGCCCGCGCCACGACCGCGAGCGCCCCCGGAGTGTCGTCCGCGTCCGGCACCCCGCCGTCCGCGGCGACCAGGCAGCGCACCGAAACGCCCTGCTCGGCGAGCTTGGCCTCGCCCTCGGGACCGAGGTCGGCCCACGGGATCCGGGCCCAGCCGGTGGTCGCGGCCTCGGCCGCCTCGTCGATGCCGGTGACGTCCACAGTGCGGGATTCCCGGCGCTCGCGGGACTCGCGCAGCAGCTGCGCCTGGTCCTCCTCCAGCAGTCCGGGCAGCAGCGCGGCGAGCGCGTCCAGCGCGACCGGCTCCTTGCCGCCGGGGATGCGGCGGGCGAGCATCGCGGTGCCGGCCTCCAGGTCGCGCGGGCCGATCTCGACCCGGGCCGGGACGCCCTTGAGCTCCCAGTCGACCGCGCGGCGGCCGAACGGGGTGTCGGTGCGGTCGTCGACGACGACCCGCAGCCCGGCGGCCGTCAGCTTGTCGCCGACCTCGCGCACCTTGGCCACGACCGCGTCGTCGCCCTTGATCGCCAGGACCACGACCTGGACCGGCGCCAGCCGCGGCGGCACCCGCAGGCCGTTGTCGTCGCCGTGCATCATGATGAGCCCGCCGACCATGCGGGTGCTGCTGCCCCACGAGGTCTGCCAGACGTGCTCCTGCTCGCCGTCCGCGGACAGGTACTGGGTGTGGAAGGCCTTCGCGAAGTTCTGGCCCAGCTCGTGGCTGGTGCCCATCTGGAGGGCCTTGCCGTCGCCCATCATGCCTTCGAGCGTGAGGGTGTTGATGGCGCCCGCGAAACGCTCCTTGGCCGTCTTGCGGCCCAGGACGACGTCCATCGCCAGCACGTTGGCCATGAAGTCCGCGTAGACCTCGCGGTGGATGCGCGCTGCGTAGTCCCGCGCGTCCTCGTAGGTGGCGTGGGCGGTGTGGCCCTCCTGCCAGAGGAACTCGCTCGTGCGCAGGAAGAGCCGCGGCCGCATCTCCCACCGCACCACGTTCGCCCACTGGTTGATCAGCAGCGGCAGGTCGCGGTAGCTCTGCACCCACTTGGAGAAGTACTCGTTGATGATCGTCTCGGACGTGGGGCGCACCACGACCGGCTCCTCCAGGTCCTTGCCGCCGCCGTGCGTGACGACGGCCAGCTCCGGCGCGAAGCCCTCGACGTGCTCGGCCTCGCGGGCCAGGTAGGACTGCGGGATGAAGACCGGGAAGTACGCGTTCTGCGCGCCGGCCTGCTTGATGCGCGCGTCCATGTCCTGCTGCATCCGCTCCCACAGGCCGTAGCCGTACGGTCGAATGACCATGGTGCCGCGGACCGGGCCGTTGTCGGCCAGCTCTGCCTTGTTGATCAGGTCCTGGTACCAGCGCGGGAAGTCGTCCGCCTGGGGGGTGAGAACGGGAGCCTTTGCCATGGAGGCGATGGTACGGGGCGAGGCCGCCGGACTCCGAATCGGTTACGGGCGCGGGGCCGGGCGCGGAACGGGTCGAAAACGCCTCCGCGCGCCCCTGGACGGCGCCCGCAAACAGCAGTTGTCTGGCTGTCGGGGAAGCGTGCGGCACACATTCCCACGGGGGCTCACGGCGGAACGCGGCTGATTGGGGCTTCGATGGCACCTACCCTCTATCGCGGATCCAGGCCTGCGAAGGCGCACACCGACCGGGCACGCGACTGGGCCGAGATCCAGGAGCGCATGCTCGTACCGCTCTACGACGCCGTGCACGAGCGGCTCGGCGTCGGCCCCGGCACCCGGCTGCTGGCCCTCAACTGCGGCTCGGGGCTCGCCCTGCTGCTCGCGGCGGCCCGCGGCGCCTCGGTCACCGGGTACGACACCGACCCCGCCCGGCTGCGGCTGGCCCGCGAACGTCTCGGCACCCGGCGGGCGGACGCACCTGGTGCGGAGGCGCGGCAGACGCCCGGGGCGGCACATACTGCCGAGCCGACACATACTGCGGGTCCGGCACATACTGCGCGTCCGTCGCACGATGCCGGGCCGTTCCGGCTGCACCCCGGCGCGCCGGACGCCGCCGGGCTGCGCGGCGGTGGCTACGGCGTGGTCACCGCCCTCGACCCTGCGGTGCCCGCCGCGGCGTTACGCCCCGCGCTGGCCGCCGTCGCCGCCACCGCGCGCAGGGGCGGCGCCGTGGTGCTGGCCGGGTGGGGGCCGCCCGAGCGGTGCGCGGCCGCGGCGGTGCTGCGGGTCGCGACCCGGCTCGCCGAACGGGGCGGCGGGTCCGGTACCGGCCCGGAGCCGCGGCTCAGCGGGCGGGACGACCTGGAGGAGCTGGCCGCCGAGGCGGGGCTGCGCCCGGACGGCTCGGGACGGGTGTCCTGCCCGTTCGGCTACCCGGACCGGACCGCGGCGGTGCGCGGGCTGCTCTCGACGGGGCTGTTCGACGCTGCGGTGGCCGCGACCGACCCGCAGCAGGTGGAGAAGGAGCTGGCCGAGGCACTGCACCCGTACCGGCGCCCGGACGGCTCGGTCCGGATGGACAACGTCTTCCGCTACCTGGTGGCCCGGACCTGACCGCCGGGAATTCGGTGGCCGCCGGGCGCGGTGTCCGGGAGGGTGAGGGCATGCCCGCCACCGTGCCCGACTCCCCCGCGCCGCTGCTGCCCGGCGCCCCCGTCACCGTCCGGCTGGTCAAGGCCGGGCGGGAGAAGGTCCGCTACCCCGCGACCGTCACCGCCGACGACGGTGTGCGGGTGACCGTCACCGCGCCCTGGTCGCTGCCGCACGTCCGCGACTTCGGCTTCGTGACCTTCGCACCCGGCGACGTCTTCACCGAGCACTACTGGCGCGACCGCTGGTTCGCCGTCAAGGAGGTGCGCGGCCCGCAGGGCGGGCTCAAGGGCTGGTACTGCGACATCACCCGCCCGGTGGCCGTGGCGGGCGGCGAGCTGACGTCGGAGGACCTGGACCTCGACCTGTGGGTGTCGGCCGACGGCGGCACCGTACTGCGGCTGGACGAGGACGAGTTCGCCGCGAGCGGCCTGGCCGCCCGGGACCCGGACGCGGCGGGGCGGGCCGCCCGCGCGCTGGACGAGCTGGAGGCGCTGGCCCGCCGCGAGGGCGGGCTCGCACCCCTGCTCGGCTGAGGCCCGCGGGCGGGCGCAGCGGCGCAGGCGGGCGGCCCGGGGCGGTTACAGCCCCGGCCACTCCTCGGCGGTCAGGGCGAAGCGCTCGTGGTCGCGCCAGGCGTCGTTGATGTAGAGCATCCGCGGCGAGAAGCCCTCGTGCCGGAAGCCGAGCCGCTTGGCCATGGCGACGGAGCGGACGTTGTCCGGCTGGGCGCTGATCTCCAGCCGGTGCAGTCCGAGGCCGCCCTGCGCCTCCGCGGTGAAGCAGCGGTCGACGACCTGGAGCAGGCCCTCGGTCATCCGCCCGGTGCCGTTGTACGGCACATAGCTGTCGTAGCCGAGAGCGCCGTTGCGGAAGCGTGCCAGCACGATGTTGGCGACGTTGCACTTGCCGACGATGCCGCCGTCCTCGTCGTCGAGGATCAGGAACGTGCGCAGCCCGGGGCCCTGCCGCCGCAGCAGGTCCGGCAGGCTGTCCGGCTCCACCGGATTCCACGGGCTGAGGTGCTCCACCGAGCGCAGCACCGCCGCTCGGTGGGCCTCGACGTCACTGGGCCTGGGCTCTCTGATCGATACGCGCATGCGTCCATCATCCCCGGCCCCGCCCCGCTGCCGGGCTCAGCCCATGAACTTCTTGAACTCGTCGGGCAGTTCGAAGTCCTGGCCGCCGCCCGGCAGGCCGAACGGGCTGTCGCCCTGGCCCGCGCCCTGGCTCTGCTGCTCCTCGCGGCGGGCGGCCGCGGCGGCCTCCTCGGCCTTGCGCTTCATCGGGTTGCCGGACTGCCGGCGGCCCTTGGCCTGCTTCTGCTGCTTCTTCTGCCGCCCGGGCCCGCCGCCCATGCCAGGGATCCCGGGCATGCCCGGCATGCCGCCGCCCTGCGCCATCCGCGACATCATCTTGCGGGCCTCGAAGAACCGCTCGACCAGGCTCTTGACCGCACTGACCTCGACACCCGAACCCTTGGCGATACGGGCCCGGCGCGAGCCGTTGATGATGTGCGGGTCGGCGCGCTCGCCCGGCGTCATCGACTTGATGATCGCGGCGGTGCGGTCCACGTCCTTCTCGTCGAGGTTGTTGATCTGGTCCTTGATCTGGCCCATGCCCGGCAGCATGCCGAGCAGCTTGGAGATCGAGCCCATCTTGCGGACCTGCTCCATCTGGGCCAGGAAGTCGTCGAGCGTGAACTCCTTGGGGCCCTTCGCCAGCTTGGCCGCCATCTTCTCGGCCTCGGCCTGGCTGAAGGTCTGCTCGGCCTTCTCGATCAGCGACAGCACGTCGCCCATGCCCAGGATCCGGGACGCCATCCGGTCCGGGTGGAACGCGTCGAAGTCGTCCAGCTTCTCGCCGTTCGACGCGAACATGATCTGCTTGCCGGTGACGTGCACGATCGACAGGGCCGCGCCGCCGCGCGCGTCGCCGTCGAGCTTGGACAGCACCACGCCGTCGAAGCCGACACCGTCGCGGAAGGCCTCCGCGGTGTTGACCGCGTCCTGGCCGATCATCGCGTCGACGACGAAGAGGATCTCGTCCGGGCGGACCGCGTCGCGGATGTCCGCGGCCTGCTGCATCAGTTCCTGGTCGACGCCGAGACGGCCGGCGGTGTCGACGATCACGATGTCGTACTGCTGCGTCTTCGCGTACGCGAGGGAGTCCTGCGCGACCTTGACCGGGTCGCCGACGCCGTTGCCCGGCTCGGGCGCGTAGACCGCGACGCCCGCGCGCTCGGCGACGACGCTGAGCTGGTTCACCGCGTTGGGCCGCTGGAGGTCGCACGCGACCAGCAGCGGGGTGTGGCCCTGGCCCTTGAGCCAGCGGCCGAGCTTGCCCGCCAGGGTCGTCTTGCCCGCGCCCTGGAGGCCCGCGAGCATGATCACCGTCGGGGGCTGCTTGGCGAAGCGCAGCCGCCGGGTCTCGCCGCCGAGGATGCCGACGAGCTCCTCGTTGACGACCTTGATGACCTGTTGCGCCGGATTGAGCGCCTGCGACACCTCGGCGCCGAGGGCGCGCTGCTTGACGTTCGCGACGAAGGCGCGCACCACGGGCAGGGCGACGTCGGCTTCCAGCAGCGCGATACGGATCTCGCGCATCGTGGCGTCGATGTCCGCCTCGGACAGCCGGCCCTTGCCCCGGAGGTTCTTGAACGTCGCTGCGAGGCGGTCGGAGAGCGTATCGAACACGGTGGCTGCAGATCCTCGGGTCAGGGGGCGGGAGACGATCGCCTTCCAGGGTATCCGGCCCGGACGGCATCGAGCCCTCGCCCGCCGGATTGGGACGGGCGAGGGCTCGCGCGGCGGCTGCTCAGCGCAGCGCCGCCTCCAGCTGCCGGGCGGTCTCGGCCGCCCGGTGCGGGGGCAGCGCCTTGCCGTCCTTGCCGACGACGTAGAAGGCGTCCACCGCGTTCGCGCCCAGTGTGGAGATCCGCGCCGAGCGCACGGTGACGCCGGTCGCGGCCAGGGCGAGGCCGATGCGGTGCAGCAGGCCCGGGGCGTCGTGGGCGCGGACCTCGATCACGGTGGCGGTCTGCGAGGTGTCGCCGGGCGCCACCGTGACCCGGGGCGGCGGCGGGGTGATGCCGCGCCGCCGCGGGTAGGCGGCCTCCCGCTCGGCGAGCCGGGCCTCGATGTCGAGGGTGCCCTCGAACGCGCGGGCCAGGTCCGCGCGCAGCCGGGCGGCCTCCGGCAGGGCGCCGTACTCCGCCGAGACACGCCAGGTCAGCAGGGCGATCTGGCCCGCCCCCACCGGATCGACGGCCCGCAGGTCCGCCGCCCGCACGCCCAGCCGGTGCAACGCCAGCACACCGGCGGCCAGGGCCAGCAGCGCGGGCCGGTCGGGCACGGCCAGCAGCAGTTCCACGCCCAGCGCCTCGTGCGGCGCCTCGCCCTCCGCGTCGGGCTCGGCGTGCGCGCGCAGCGCCAGCACCGGGCCCCCGGTGCGCGCGGCCTCGACGGCGAGCCGCTCCTCCTCGGCGGTGCTCTCGCGCTCGGCGGCCTCCGGGAGCGCCCCGGTGTCCAGCGCGCCCGCGACCCGGTCGACCAGTTCGGCGAGCAGCGAGGCCCGCCAGGTGCTCCAGGCGGCGGGCCCGGTGGCGAGCGCGTCGGCCTCGGTGAGCGCGGCGAGCAGTTCCAGGGTGGAGGTGTCGCGGACGGTCTCGGCGACCGCGCGGACGGTCTCCGGGTCGTCCAAATCGCGGCGGGTCGCGGTGTCGATGAGCAGCAGGTGGTGGCGGACCAGCAGGGCGAGCGTCTCGGCGTCGGCGGCGGGGAAGCCGATACGGGTGGCGACGTCGCGGGCGATGACCTCGCCCGCCTCGCTGTGGTCGCCGGGCCAGCCCTTGCCGATGTCGTGCAGCAGCGCCGCGGTCAGCAGCAGGTCCGGGCGGCCGACCCGGCGGGTGAGCCGGGCGGCCTGCACCGCGGTCTCGACCAGGTGCCGGTCGACGGTGAAGCGGTGCACGGCGTTGCGCTGCGGGCGGCAGTGCACCCGCTCCCAGTCCGGCAGCAGCCGGGTGACCAGGCCTTCGGCCTCCAGCGCCTCCCACACCTGCACGGTGGACTCCCCGGCCCCCAGCAGCGTCAGCAGCTGCTCACGGGCCTCCGCGGGCCACGGCACGGGCAGCGGCCGCGCGGCGGCGGCGAGCCGCCGTACCGCGTGCGGCGACAGCGGCAGGCCCGCCTGGGCGGCGGCCGCGGCGGCGCGCAGCGGCAGCACGGGGTCGCGGTCGGGCTTGGCGGCGAGCGCGAGCACCGCCTCGCCCTCCTGCTCCACGACGCCCTCGGCGAGCGGCACGCGCTCGGGCACGCCCGCGGCGGGGGTGGTCCGGTTGCGGCCGAGCAGCCTGCGGCGGGGCCGGGACTCGCGGGCCTTGAGCACCCGGGCGACCTCGCGCCAGGTGACGTCGGAGGCGTAGGAGATGCGCCGGGCGGCCTCGTAGACCTGGCGCAGCAGCGCGTCGGCGTCCAGCAGCCCGAGGGCGGCGGCGACCTGGTCCTGCTCCTGGAGGGCGAGCCGGTCGGTGGCGCGGCCGGTGACGAGGTGCAGGGCGTCACGGGTGTCGAGCAGCCGGGTACGGGCCTGCTCCAGGCCGTCGCGGGGGGCGTCGGCGAGCCAGGAGGCGGCGACGGCACGCAGCGCGGTGGCGTCCCGCAGGCCGCCGCGGGCCTCCTTGAGGTCGGGTTCCAGCAGGTAGGACAGCTCGCCCTGGCGCTCGGCCCGCTCCTGGCACAGCTCGCGCAGCGCGGGCAGCCGCTTGGGGGCCTGGTTGCGCCAGTCGGCGAGCACGGTGGTGCGCAGCGCGGAGCCGAGGGCGGGGTCGCCGGCCAGATGGCGGGCGTCGAGCAGGCCGAGCTGCACCTTGAGGTCGTCGGCGGCGGCCTTGCGGGCCTCGTCGGGGGTGCGCACGGAATGGTCGAGCGCGAGGCCGAGGTCCCACACCGGGTACCAGAGCCGGTCGGCGAAGGCGCCGACCGAGCGCTCGGAGTCGTGCAGCAGCACCAGGTCGAGGTCGCTGCGCGGGGACAGCTCGCCGCGGCCGTAGCCGCCGACGGCGAGCAGTGCCCAGCCGGTGGCGCCGGTGGCCTCGGCGGCGGCGCCGGCGAGCCCGGCGAGCCAGCGGTCGGTGAGGGCCGCGAGCTCGGCGCGGCGCGGCGGCCCGGACCGCGCCTCCTGGGTGAGGAGGCGCAGCCGGGCCGCCGCGTAACTGTCGTCCTGCGCTTCGACGCTGTCGGTCACTCGTTCTCCAGCGCTGGTTCGGGGGTCAGAGCGCGTCGGGGCCGCGCTCGCCGGTGCGTACCCGCACGGCCGTGTCGACCGGGAGGCACCACACCTTGCCGTCTCCGATTTTGCCTGTTCTGGCGGCTTTCACCACGACCTCGATGAGCTGGTCGGCGTCGGCGTCCTCCACCAGGACCTCTATGCGGATCTTCGGCACCAGGTCGACGGTGTACTCCGCGCCCCGGTAGACCTCGGTGTGGCCGCGCTGCCGCCCGTAGCCGCTCGCCTCGGTGACGGTCAGGCCCTGGACGCCGAATGCCTGGAGGGCTTCCTTGATCTCGTCCAGCCGGTGCGGCTTGACGACGGCGGTGATGAGCTTCACGCGTCCACCTTCTTCACAGGAGCACCGGCGTCGCTGTCCGAGCCGGTCAGAGCGGTACGGGCGGCGCCGACGACGCCGGTGAAGTCGTAGGCGGTCTCGGCGTGCAGGACCTGGTCGACACCGGCGATCTCCTCGTCCTCGGTGACCCGGAAGCCCATCACCATGTCGACGAGCTTGGCGAGGATCGCCGAGCACACCAGCGAGTAGCCGAGCACCGCGCCGACACCGGTGAGCTGCAGGCCCATCTGGTGCCAGCCGCCGCCGTAGAAGACGCCCTTGGCGGTCTGGCCGACACCGCCGGTGGCCAGCAGGCCGATGGACAGCGAGCCGACGATGCCGCCGACCATGTGGACGCCGACGACGTCGAGCGAGTCGTCGTAGCCGAAGCGGTACTTCAGGCCCACGGCCGCCGCGCAGATGGCGCCGGTGACCAGGCCGAGCGCGATGGCGCCGAGCGGCGAGATCGAGCCGCACGCGGGGGTGACGGCGACCAGGCCGGAGACGGCGCCGGAGGCCGCGCCCAGGGTCGTGAACGAGCCGTGCCGCAGCCGCTCGTAGATCAGCCAGCCGATCATCGCGGCGGCCGTGGCGACCTGCGTGTTGGTGAAGGCGACGGCGGCCACGCCGTCCGAGCCGAGCCACGAGCCGGCGTTGAAGCCGAACCAGCCGAACCACAGCAGACCGGCGCCGAGCATGACCAGCGGCAGGTTGTGCGGGCGCATCGGGTCGCGCTTGAAGCCGTGCCGCTTGCCGATCACCAGGATGACGCCGAGGGCCGCCGCACCGGCGTTGATGTGGACCGCGGTACCACCGGCGAAGTCGATGACGCCCTTCTTGTACAGCCAGCCGTCACCGCCCCACACCCAGTGCGCCACGGGGAAGTAGACGACCGTCGCCCACAGCGTGATGAAGATCGCCCACGCGGTGAATTTGACCCGGTCGGCGAGGGCGCCGCTGATCAGGGCCGGGGTGATGATCGCGAACATCAGCTGGAAGACGGCGAATACGTAGACCGGAATGCCGTAGTTGGGCCACAGCTCGGCGATGCCTATGTTGCGCATGCCGAGCCAGTTGCCGCCGCCGAGGAATCCGTTGCCCGAGTCGAAGGCCAGACTGAATCCGTACAGCGTCCACAGGATGGTGATGATGCCGAGGCTGATGAAGCTCATCATCAGCATGTTCAGGGCGCTCTTCACCCTCACCATGCCGCCGTAGAAGAAGGCGAGACCGGGGGTCATCACCATCACCAGGGCCGCACTGAGCAGCATGAACGCCGTACTTCCGGTGTCGAGCGTGGGCGCATCCGCGGCCAGCGTCGTGATGGCTGGTGCCATCGGCGTCTCCTCGTCGTCCGAACGGCCCGAACGGGCTGTGCAGGGTGGGCCGGTTTTCGCCATGAGATTGGCTGAGCCGGGTTTCCGCCGATGCCGTACGGTGTTTCGCCGCGGTGACGAAGAAGTCGGGTGTGTTACGCCGGGGTGAACCGTCCCCCGGTTCGGTGAATTGTGTATACGGGTGGGAACGCGGGGGATCGGGAGATCACCGGAACACGTCCGCGGGCCGCACACCGGGAAGGCGTGCGGCCCGCGGAAGAGCCGGCCGGAAGGCCGGTCAGGCGGTTTCCGCGACCTCGGGGAGTTCCACCGAGAGGCGGTCGGCGAGTTCGACGACCGCCGGGAGGTCGCCGAAATCACGCACCGCGGTGCGGGTGGTCTTGCGGATGCGCGTGTTGACGCGCTCCGACCGCAGCCGCTTGGCGACGTTCATCGCCTGGTCGGTGCACAGCGCCGCCTCCTCCGGACGGCGCTGCAGCAGGTGGACGCTGGCCAGGCCGACCAGGTTGAGCGCGTACGCCCGCTGGTGGACGTTGTCGTCCCGGAATCCCGCCACGGCCTTCTCCATCACCGGGTGCGCCAGCGAGGCGTACGCGGGGCTGCGGCCCGCGACATAGGCCAGGTCGCGGTAGGAGTGGGCGTTCTCGGCGTGCAGCTCGGCCTCGTTGAAGAAGCTGATCCAGCTGGGGTCCTCACCGGGGCGGGCCTCGGTGAAGGTGTCCTCGGCGGCGCGTACGGCCCGGTGGCACTTGCTGACCTGGCCCATGTTGGCGTAGGCCCGCGCCTCCAGCGCGTAGAGCATCGCCTGGGTGGTGGCGGTCGCCGAGTCGCGGCTGCCGTACTGCGCGAGGTGGATCAGCTCCAGCGCGTCCTCGGGGCGGTCCAGATGGATCATCTGGCGGCTCATGGAGGACAGGATGAAGGCCCCCAGCGGCCGGTCGCCGGCCTCCTTGGCCGCGTGCAGCGCCAGCACCAGGTACTTCTGCGCGGTGGGCTGGAGGCCCACGTCGTAGCTCATCCAGCCGGCCAGCGAGGCGAGGTCGGCGGTGACCCGGTAGAGCCGGCGGGCGACCACCTCCGGGTGCGACTCCTGGAGCAGGTCGGTGACCTCGTGCAACTGGCCGACGACCGCCTTGCGGCGCAGTCCGCCGCCGCACTGGCTGTCCCACTCGCGGAACATGACGGTCGTCGACTCCAGCAGCTGGAGCTCCTGCTCCGACAGCCGCGACGGCCTGCTCGTGGACGCCCTGGGCGGGGCCTCCGGCGCGCCGAACCCGGCGGGCGAGGTCGGCACGAGCCAGCGCTGCATGGGCTCGATCAGCGCGGGTCCCGCCGACAGCGCGAGCGAGGCGCCGAGGAAGCCGCGGCGGCCCAGCATCAGGTCGCTGCGGGAGAACTCGCTGATCATCTCGACGGTCTGCGGGCCCGCCCAGGGCAGGTCCACGTCGCCGCCCGCGGGCGGCTGGTGCGCCGGACGCAGGCCCAGGTCCTCGACCGGGACCACACACCCGAAGCGCTCGGAGAACAGCTCCGACAGGATGCGCGGTATCGGCTCGCGCGGCTGCTCGCCGTCGAGCCAGCGGCGCACCCGTGAGGTGTCCGTACTGACGTGGTGCGCGCCCAGCTCGCGCGCTCTGCGGTTCACCTGACGCGCCAGCTCGCCCTTGGACCAGCCACTGCGTACGAACCATGAATTCAGCTGCGCGTTGGGCTGCTTGTCTGCTGCGCCGCCCACGGTCAAGCCCCCATCCTGGTCTTGCCCGACCCCGACACCCAGTGATTACCAGGGTCCGCCGAGTCCTGTCCTCCGGTTGCCGAAAGTGCCGGGGTCCGGTAGCGCGGCCTCGAACCGCCCGGAAATGCCCGCGGCATAGGCGCGCGGCACGCGCGGACGCATGCGGCCAGCCGCCGGGGACTCACCCACCGAAAGTAGTCCTACGATCACGCACCCCGGCAGCCCCCGTGGCGAAACGCCACCTTTCGCCACCCCAACGAATGAACTCCCCGGCTGCATCAGGCGATTCACTTGACACAGCGCTGGTCAGCGCGTCCCGTGACGGGCGGGCGGACGCGTAACCATCGGCGGCGGCGATCCGTTGGAGGTGCATGGTGTTCACGATCAGCGGGATGCGGGAGTCGCGCGAGTCGCGGCAGCAGCGGACCGGCGTCCGGGACCTTCCCCGGCCGCGCCCCCCAGTGCGCCCTGGCGTACGCCGTCGGTTGCACGCTGGGGTCTGCACCACAGTTGGTGACTACACGGGTCGCTGCGGATGGGCCGTCGTACCCGGCGCCCGGGTCGCCCGCGGCGGCGGTTCGTGCTCCTGCGGTGACGCCTCCTGCCCCGCACCGGGCGCGCATCCGCTGCCCTTCGCCGACGAGATCCCGGCCGGAGCGCCGGCCGCGTGCGCCGCGGAGGCGTGGGCGCGGGTGCCGGGCGCGGCGGTGCTGCTGCCGACCGGGCGGTCCTTCGACGTGATCGAGGTGGCCACCGGACCGGGGCGGCGGGCGCTGGTGCGGCTGGAGCGGATGGGGCTGCGGCTGGGCCCGGTGCTGGCGACCCCGGCCGGGCGGGCGCAGTTCTTCGTCGCCCCGGGCGCGGCGGCCGAGCTCCCGCACCTGCTCTACCGGATGGGCTGGGACGACGCGGACCTCGACCTGCGCTGCCTGGGGCCCGGCGAGCACGTCACCGCTCCCCCGTCGGACCTCGGCGGCCTGGGCCCGGTGCGCTGGCTGCGCGAGCCGCCGCCGGAGGGCGTGCCGCACGCGCCCGAGGCACGGCTGCTGCTGGGCACGCTGGCGTACGTCTGCCACCGCGACCGCTCCCCGGCCTGAGCGGAGCGGTCCGGCCCGGACGCGCGGAGGCCGGGGACATGGGTAAGGGGCACCCCGCCATGGCGGGGTGCCCCTTACACGTCCGGGCCGGCGCTGCTCGCTACTCGCCGATGAGCGCGTCCACGAAGGCCTCGGGCTCGAACGGCGCCAGGTCGTCGGCTCCCTCGCCCAGGCCGATGAGCTTGACCGGCACGCCCAGCTCGCGCTGGACCGCGATCACGATGCCGCCCTTGGCGGTGCCGTCCAGCTTGGTCAGCACGATGCCGGTGATGTCCACCACCTCGGCGAAGACCCGGGCCTGCACCAGGCCGTTCTGACCGGTCGTGGCGTCCAGCACCAGCAGCACCTCGTCGACCGGGCCGTGCTTCTCGACGACCCGCTTGACCTTGCCCAGCTCGTCCATCAGGCCGGTCTTGGTGTGCAGCCGGCCCGCGGTGTCGATGAGGACGGTGTCGGCGCCCTCGGCGATGCCCTCCTTGACCGCGTCGAAGGCGATCGACGCCGGGTCGCCGCCCTCGGGGCCGCGTACGGTGCGGGCGCCGACCCGCTCGCCCCAGGTCTGGAGCTGGTCGGCGGCCGCGGCGCGGAAGGTGTCGGCGGCGCCGAGCACGACGCTGCGGCCGTCGGCGACCAGCACCCGGGCGAGCTTGCCGGTGGTGGTGGTCTTGCCGGTGCCGTTGACGCCGACGACCATCAGGACGGCCGGGGACTCCTCGTGGCTCTCGGTCCGCAGCGCCCGGTCCAGGGTCGGGTCGACGAGCGTGAGCAGCTCGGTGCGCAGCAGGCCGCGCAGCTCCTCCGGCGTCCTGGTGCCGAGCACCCGCACCTGGGTGCGCAGCCGCTCGACCAGCTCCTGGGTCGGGGCCACGCCGACGTCCGCGGTGATGAGGGTGTCCTCGATCTCCTCCCAGGTGTCGTCGTCGAGACGCTCCCGGGAGAGCAGGGTCAGCAGGCCCTTGCCCAGGGTGTTCTGCGAGCGGGACAGCCGCGACCGGAGCCGGACCAGCCGCCCGGCGGTCGGCTCGGGCGTCTCCAGGGGCGGCGCCGGTTCGAGCTCGATCTCCTCGACGGTCTCGGGCGCGACGGTGGCCCCGGGCAGCGGGACCTCTTCGATGGTCCGCCGGGATTCCTCCTGCGGCGGCGCGGTCTCCTCCCCGACCTGCGGTTCCGCGGGCGGAGAGGTGATCGTCGGCGTGCTCGGCGGCTTGCCGGGCGGCAGCTGCTGCTTCCTGCGGCGGCTGCCCACCACCAGCCCGCCGGCCCCGAGGATCACGACCAGGGCGATGACTACGACAAGGATGACGATTTCCATAACCCGACCAGTATCCACGGTCGGGTTATGCCGTGGTGGTGCCCGCGTCGGCCCGCCGCGGGTGTCGGCGGGCTCAGCCCATTTCCTCCAGCGATTTGCCCTTGGTCTCCTTCACGAAGAAGACCACGAAGGGGATGGAGAGAATCGCGAAGCACGTGTAGATCACGTAGGTCGCCGACAGGTTCCAGTCCGCCAGTGTCGGGAAGCTCGCGGTGATCGCCCAGTTGGCGATCCACTGCGCGGAGGCCGCGACGCCGAGGGCCGCGGCACGGATCTTGTTCGGGAACATCTCGCCGAGGAAGACCCACACCACCACGCCCCAGGACAGGGCGAAGAAGAGCACGAAGACATGGGCGGAGGCCAGCGCGACCGCGCCCTGGGCGGTGGGGAGCTTGTCGCCGTGCTTGTACGAGAACGCCCACGCCTCCAGGGCCAGCGCCACGGCCATGCCGGCGGAGCCGATGAGGGCCAGCGGGCGGCGGCCGACGCGGTCGACGAAGACCATGGCGATGGCCGTACCGATGATGTTCACGATCGAGGTGGTGAAGGAGTAGAAGAACGAGCCGGACGGGTTGATGCCGACCGACTGCCACAGCGTCGAGGAGTAGTAGAAGGCGACGTTGATGCCGACCAGCTGCTGGAACATCGACAGGCCGATACCGATCCAGACGATCGGCAGGAAGCCGAAACGCGAGCCGAGCAGGTCGGAGAAGGAGGACTTGTGCTCGCGGCGCATCGCGGTGCGGATCTCGTCGACGCGCGCGTCCAGGTCGGTCTCCTCGCCCTCGACCTCGGCGAGCACCTTGCGCGCCTGGACGTCCTTGCCGACGGTGAGCAGGTAGCGCGGCGACTCGGGGATGGCGAAGGACAGCAGCCCGTAGACCACCGCCGGGATGACCATCACACCGAGCATGAGCTGCCAGGCCTCCAGGCCGATGATCTTGCCGCGCTGGTCGCCGTTCGCACCCTGCAGGATGGCGTAGTTGACCAGCTGCGACACCGCGATGCCGAGCACGATCGCGGCCTGCTGGAAGGACGCGAGCCGGCCGCGGATGGCGGGCGGCGAGACCTCGGCGATGTAGGCGGGGCCGATGACCGAGGCCATACCGATCGCGAAGCCGCCGATGATCCGCCAGAAGGCCAGGTCCCACAGGGCGAAGGGCAGCGCGGAACCGACCGCGCTGATGGTGAACAGGACCGAGGCGATCTGCATGCAGCGGATCCGGCCGATCCGGTCGGCGATCCGGCCCGCGGTGGCGGCGCCGATGGCGCAGCCGATCAGAGCGATGGCGATGACCTGCGCCAGCGTGCCCGAGCCGATGTCGTACTTGTCGCGGATGGCCTCGACGGCGCCGTTGATGACGGAGCTGTCGTAGCCGAAGAGAAAGCCGCCCATGGCCGCGGCGGCGGTGATGAAGATGACGTGGCCCAGATGCTCCGGCGGCGTGCTGTCGCCCGTTCCGGAGGCTCGCTCCGCGCTGGTGGTCACAAGATCTCCTCGCCTTCGGCGTCCGGCCCCCAAAACCGGGGACCGGAGCTTCAAGTGTTGGCGGAGCCCCCTGCGGCCACCACTCGGAGTAGGCCGTCAGGCGGTTTTCCGCTGCCCGTCTCGCAGCCGCTGGCTGATCACCTTGGACACGCCGTCGCCCTGCATCGACACGCCGTAGAGCGCGTCGGCGACCTCCATCGTCCGCTTCTGGTGCGTGATGACGATGAGCTGGGAGCTTTCCTGGAGCTCCCGCATGATCCGGATCAGCCGCTGCAAGTTGGTGTCGTCCAGCGCCGCCTCGACCTCGTCCATCACGTAGAACGGGCTGGGGCGTGCCTTGAAGATCGACACCAGCATCGCCACCGCGGTCAGTGAGCGCTCACCTCCCGACAGCAGCGACAGCCGCTTGACCTTCTTCCCGGGCGGCCTGGCCTCAACCTCGACGCCCGTGGTGAGCATATTGTCCGGATCTGTCAGCAGCAGCCGGCCCTCGCCGCCGGGGAAGAGCCGGGAGAAGACGCCCTCGAACTCCCGTGCGGTGTCGTGGAAGGCGGCGGTGAAGACCTGCTCGACCCGCTCGTCGACGTCCTTGACCACCTGGAGCAGGTCGGCCCGGGTCTTGCGGAGGTCCTCCAGCTGCTCGGTGAGGAACTTGTGCCGCTCCTCCAGCGCCGCGAACTCCTCCAGAGCCAGCGGGTTGACCTTGCCCAGCTGGGCGTAGGCCTTCTCGGCGATCCGCAGCCGCTTCTCCTGCTCGGTGCGCACATACGGGCGGGGCAGGTTGCGCGGGTCCTCCGGATCCTCCGGCAGCACCTCCCCCTCGGCGGGCGGCGAGGGCGGCACGGGCTGGTCCGGGCCGTACTCGGCGACCAGCCCGGCCGGCTCCATGCCGTGCTCCTCCAGCGCCTTGGCCTCCAGCTGCTCGATCCGCAGCCGCTTCTCGGCGCCCAGCACCTCGCCCTTGTGGACGTCGCCGGTCAGCTTGTCCAGCTCGCTCTTCAGTTCGCGTCCGCGGCGCCGCTCCTGCCCCAGCTCCGCCTCCCGCTCGGCCCGCGCCTGCTCGGCGGCGGCGCGTTCGGCCTCGGCCCTGGCCAGCGACACCTGGACGCACTCCAGCAGCCCGCGCGCACCGTCCCGTACGGCCGCGGCCACCGACGCCTCGTAGGCCAGCCGGCGGCGGCGCTGCTCGGCCCGGGCCCGGGTCTCGCGTTCGGCGCGCGCGGCGCGATCCAGGCCGTCGGCCCGGCCGGACAGGCCCTTGACCCGCTCCTCGTGGGTGCGCAGCTGGAGCCGGGCCTCCATCTCGGTCTGCCGGGCGTTGGCACCGTCGGCGGCGAGCCGGTCGCGGGCCGAGGTGTCCGGCTCCTCCTCGCCGGGTTCCTGCTGCGCCTCGCCGAGCCGGTAGGACAGCTCCTCGAACTCCTCGCGGGCCGCCGCGAGCGACTCCCGGCTGCGGCCGACCGCGACGGCGGCCCGGTCGGCCTCCCCCGCCGCCGCCCTGGCCTGCCCGCCGAGCCGGCCCAGCTGCTGGGCCACGGAGGACTTCGCCTTCTCCGCCTCCCGGCGCCGGCGGCCCAGCTCGTCCACGGCGCGGGCCGCGACCGCCCGCCGGTCCTTGGCCCCGGCCTGACGCTCGGCCAGCTCGGCGCACTCCTTGGCGAGCCGCTCCAGCTCCTCGGCCGCCTCGTCCACCTGGGCCTGCACCTCCAGCAGGCTGGGGGCCTTGGCACTGCCGCCGACCGCGGTGTGCGCGGCCAGCAGGTCGCCCTCGGCGGTGACCGCGGTCAGCTCCGGGCGGGCGGTGACCACGGCCTCGGCGTCCTCCAGCGAGCCGACGACCACCACGTCGCGCAGCAGGACGTGCACCGCGGCGGCCACCTCCTCGCCCGCGGTCACCAGCTCAGCGGCCGGACGCGCCCCGGCCGGGAGCCCGGCGGACGGGCGCGGCGCAGGCTCCGGGGCGCCCGCGAGCAGCAGCGCGGCCCGCCCGGCGTCCTCCTTGCGCAGCAGCCGCAGCGCCTCCGCGGCCGAGCCGACCGAGGTGACCGCGACCGCGTCGGCGGCGGCGCCGAGCGCGGCGGCGACCGGGACCTCGTAGCCCGGGGCGACCCGCAGCAGCGTGGCGGCCGGGCCCAGCACCCCGGCGACCGCGCCGCCGAGCAGCGCGCCGCTGCCGTCCTTGCGGCGCAGCGCGGGCTCCAGCGCCTCACGCCGGGCGGCGACCGCGGCGCGGCGGCGCTCGGCGGCGGTGGCGGCCTCGCGGGCGGCGGTGAAGTCCTCGTCGGCGGCGGCCTGCTCGGCGCGCGCGGCCTCGAAGCGCTCCTCCAGCTCGGTGTCGTCCGCCTCCAGGCCCTCGACCTGGGCGGCCAGCTCCTCGTACTCGGCCTGCGCGGACTCCGCGCGCTCGCGGGCCTCCTCCTGGGCCGCCGTCAGCCGCTCTATCTCCGCCTCGGCCGAGAGGGTCCGCGAGCGGGCGGCGTTGACCTGGCCGCCGAGCCGGGCCAGGCCCTCACGCCGGTCGGCGATGGCCTTGGCGGCGGTGCGCAGCCTCGTCTCCTCCTCGGCGAGCCGCCGCTCCAGCTCGGCGCGGTGGCCGACGGTGTCGTCGAGGGCGCGCTGGGCGGCGTCCAGCGCCTCGGTCAGCTCGGCTTCCTGCTCACGGATACGGGCGGCCTCGCGCTCCATGTCCTCCGGGTCGCGGCCGCGCCGCTCCTCGGCGGGCTGGGAGGTGGCGTGCCGGTGGCGCTGCTCGGCCAGGCCCACCGTGCCGCGGACCCGTTCGGTGAGCTGGGACAGCTCGTACCAGGTGGCCTGCGCCTCGTTGACCCGCGGGGTGAGGGCGCGCACCTGCTCCTCCAGCCGGGCCTCGCGCCGGGTGGCGGCGGCGAGTTCGGCCTCGACGGTGTCCCGGCGCTCCTTGAGGGCGGCCTCGTCGGCGACCTCGGCGCGCAGTGCCTCGCGCAGGGTGACCAGGTCGTCGGCGAGCAGGCGCAGCCGGGCGTCGCGCAGGTCGGCCTGGATGACGGCGGCCCGGCGGGCGACCTGGGCCTGCCGGCCGAGCGGCTTGAGCTGGCGGCGCAGCTCGCCGGTGAGGTCGGTGACGCGGGCGAGGTTCGCCTGCATGGCGTCCAGTTTGCGGAGCGCCTTCTCCTTGCGCTTGCGGTGCTTCAGGACGCCGGCGGCCTCCTCGATGAAGGCCCGGCGGCCCATCGGGTCGGCGTGCAGCACGGAGTCCAGCTGGCCCTGGCCGACGATGACGTGCATCTCGCGGCCGATGCCGGAGTCCGACAGCAGCTCCTGGATGTCCAGCAGCCGGCAGGTGTCCCCGTTGATCTGGTACTCGCTGCCGCCGTTGCGGAACATGATCCGGGTGATCGTGACCTCGGCGTACTCGATGGGGAGCACACCGTCGGCGTTGTCGATGGTCAGCGACACCTCGGCACGGCCGAGCGGCGGGCGCCCGGTGGTGCCGGCGAAGATGACGTCCTCCATCTTGCCGCCGCGCAGCGACTTGGCACCCTGTTCGCCCATGACCCACGACAGCGCGTCGACCACATTGGACTTGCCCGATCCGTTGGGGCCGACCACACAGGTGATTCCGGGTTCGAAGCGCAGCGTCGTCGCCGAGGCGAAGGACTTGAAGCCGCGCAGCGTGAGGCTCTTGAGATGCACGCCCGCCGACTCTACTAGCCGCCTGCGGTTTCACCAGGGAATGTGCAGGGCACATCAGACGGTAAGAGCCGGTGACCACCCGGTGACGGGAGGGGGGAGTACCACGACGAAGGGACGCCGAAGCGTCCCTTGGCGGTGCCGCGATGGTGCGAGAACTGCTGATGCCGTACAGCTGTTGAGTGCGTGTGCTGCGCGATGCGTGATACGGCGGCGGCGAAGGCTGCGCCGGCTCAGGCGAGGACGGGCTCCCCGTGAGCGACGTCGATGCTGAGCAGCGACTCTTCGTGCGACGCGACAGTCAGAGCGTCATTCCGGGCCTGCATCCTGACCAGCTCGGCTTCCAGGTCCTGAACGCGCTGCTGCAGCCTTCGCATCTCGGCGAGGAGTCGCGGGTCGGGACCGCCGACGTAACCGAGAAGCGCTTTTGCCATGATGAGTGGTCCTCCACGCTGAGTGACCGACCGAGAGCGGTTTGGGTCGTGGGTGAGGGGGTAAAGCCCACGCGCAGGGTGTATGTCGTGGCTCGCCGTGAGCATTCCATGGAGCCACGTTGCGCTGGGCTTCCAGCGTCTCACCAAATAAGGGGACGGTCAACACGATCACAGCCCAGCCGCGGGATCCGCCTCAGAAAACACGGCGCCGACACGCCGGGGGCCACCCGCCTGGAGTCGAGATCATTCTCGATGGGGGCAGCCTGACACGACATCCGGGATATGGCAACCGGTCGTCCTCATCAGTTCGCAAAACATCGGCCGTCCGGGTACTCCTCCCGCGGTCCGGCCGCGACGGTCAGCGGATCTCGAAGCCGGCGTAGCCGCCGCGCGGCTGCGACCAGATCTCGGTCACCCCGTCGACCCTTCCGGGCGTGTCGCCCTCCCCCAGCCAGTCGAGCAGGCGTTGGCACCGGTCACGGGCCCCCTCGGCGACGACCTGGACCCGCCCGTCGGCGAGATTGCTCGCGTAACCGGACAGGCCGCCGATCTCCAGCGCGGTCGCACGGGTCCACCAGCGGAAGCCGACACCCTGGACCCGGCCGCGCACCCAGGCGGTGAGCCGGACATTTTCGCTCATGCCCGCACGTTATCCGGTTCTCAGGGCCGCGGTTGCGACCGCATCACGGCACGGGCGGGCGCGATTCGCTACAGTCGCCCCGCAGCAGGACTTCACCCGAACGGGTGAGGCACCGTGGAGCATGAGGAGCGCAATCGTGGGCCGACACAGCCGCCACGCGCAGCCTGCCGCGCCGCAGCCGCCCGCCGCACCACGCGGTCACCGCGGTCGGCGCAAGCAGCACCCGCTGCGTACCGGGATGCTGACCACGTCCACCGCGCTCGCGGTCGGCGCGGTCGTCAGCTCCTCCGGGCTGCTGTCCCAGGTCGCCGACCGGCTCGGCTACGACGACGGCTCGGGCACGACCCAGGCCGACGCGCCCGACCGCCCCGCGCAGGACGGCAGCGACTCGCCCTCCCCGCTGAGCACCACCGGCTCCCCGCTGCCGGGCAGCACCACCCCGGCCGCCGGAAAGCCCTCCCCGAGCGCGAGTGCGACCGGCACCAGGACCGCGCCCACGGCGACACCGACCCCGCGGACCACGACCGCGAAACCCACCCCGACCCGCACCAGCGCGGCCCCCACCACCCCGGTGCGCACGGCGCCCGCGACGACCTCTCCGGCCGCCTCACCGAACACGGACAAGCTCACCGCGACCCGGGCCGCGATCCTCTCCCTGGTCAACCAGGAGCGCTCCACCGCCGGCTGCAAGCCGCTCACCGCCAGCGGCTCGCTGGACGGCCTCGCACAGGCCTTCAGCGACGACATGGCCGCCCGCGGCTTCTTCGACCACACCGACCCGGACGGCGACGACCCCTGGGACCGCGCCAAGGCCCGCGGCATCGGCAACCTCGGCGGCGAGAACATAGCCAAGGGCCAGGCCACCGCCGAAGCGGTGATGACCGCCTGGATGAACAGCCCCGGCCACCGCGCGAACATCCTGAACTGCGACTACACGACGCTCGGCGTCGGCGTCCACTTCGGCTCCGGCGGCCCGTGGTGGACCCAGGACTTCGGCTTCTGAACCCGGTGGGCGCGGTGCACCCGGTGCGCCCGGTGTGTCACACCGCGCGCGGCGGGCGCTGGCAGCGCGGGCAGAAGTAGCTCGACCGGTTCATCCACGGACGGCGCCGGATCGGGGTGCCGCAGCGGCGGCAGGGCCGGTCCTCCTGGCCGTAGGCGTCCAGCGAGCGGTCGAAGTACCCGGATTCCCCGTTGACGTTGACGTACATGCTGTCGAAGCTCGTGCCGCCCGCGGCCAGCGCGTCGCCCATCACCTCGCGGATGTGCCGCACCAGCTCGGCCGTACGGGGCCGGGTCAGCGTCGCGGTCGGCCGCTCGTAGTGCAGCCGGGTGCGCCACAGGGCCTCGTCCGCGTAGATGTTGCCGACCCCGCTGATCAGGCTCTGGTCGAGCAGCGCCCGTTTGACGGTGGTGCGCTTGCGGCGCAGCGCCGCGTGGAAGGCGTCCTCGTCGAAGGCGTCGTCCAGCGGGTCGCGCGCGATGTGCGCGAGGGGCTCCGGGAGGCTGTCCGGGTCGTCCGGCACGGTCGGCTGCACCGACAGGCCACCGAAGGTGCGCTGGTCGACGAACCGCAGCTCGGTGCCGAGGTCGTCGGCGAAGGTGAAGCGGACCCGCAGATGCGTCTCGGGCGGGGCGCCCGCGGGCTTGACCAGGAACTGGCCGCTCATGCCCAGGTGGGCGAGCAGGGCCGCGCCCGGCTGGAGGGGGATCCACAGGTACTTGCCCCTGCGGCGGGGCTCGCCGAGCACGGTGCCGCGCAGTCCCGCCGCGAAGTCCGCAGGGCCGGCCGCGTGCCGCCGCACGGCCCTCGGGTGCAGGACGCTCACCGTCTCGACGGTGCGCTCCGCCGCCCAGCGCGCGAGCCCGCGCCGTACGACCTCGACCTCCGGCAGCTCCGGCATGGGCGTCCCTTCTGCGAAGCGCTTGAGGTCAGAGGGTGCGCGTGCCGCGCCGGGCACCCGCCTCCCAGGGGCGCGGGCCACTGTGCGCTCAGCCCGCCAACGGGGCGCGGGCCGTCACGGCCCGAAGGGTCTCTTCGGTCCGATCCGGACCACCGGCCGGTGGCGGGTTGCTCGCGCAGTTCCCCGCGCCCCTTCGGGGCGCCGACCCCTACGCGGTAGCGACGCCCCCCGCGGCGGGCGCGGAGGTCTTGCGGATGGAGCGCCAGGCGGCCTCGGCCGCCTGCTGCTCCGCTTCCTTCTTGCTGCGGCCGGTGCCGGTGCCGTACTCGACACCACCGACGCGGGCGGCAGCCGTGAAGGTCTTCTCGTGGTCGGGACCGGACTCCGAGACGACGTACTCGGGCACGCCGAGGCTCTCGCTCGCGGTCAGCTCCTGGAGGGAGGTCTTCCAGTCCAGGCCGGCGCCGAGGTTGGAGGACTCCTCGATCAGCGGGTCGAAGAGCCGGTGGACCAGCTCGGAGGCGGCGTCGAGGCCGCAGTCGAGGTAGACGGCGCCGATGACCGCTTCGAGGGTGTCCGCGAGGATCGATGCCTTGTCCCGCCCGCCAGTGCCCTCTTCGCCGCGGCCCAGGCGGATGAACGCGCCGAGGTCGAGCCCCCGGCTGACGCCCGCGAGCGCCCGCGAGTTGACCACCGCGGCCCGCAGTTTGGCCAGCTGGCCTTCCGGCAGGTCGGGGTGGGTGCGGTAGAGGGTGTCCGTGACCACCAGGCCGAGCACGGAGTCCCCGAGGAACTCCAGCCGCTCGTTGGTGGGCAGCCCGCCGTTCTCGTACGCGTACGAGCGGTGGGTGAGCGCACGTACCAGAAGGGCGGGCTCGAGTCGGTACCCGAGCCGCCCTTCCAGAAGCGTGTGGGACGAGGCTGTTTCCGTCGCGGCGTCCTTCGCGGCCTGCTTGGGCGCTGAGGCGTCTGACATAAAGCCTGTCACCTGCCGATCAGACGTCGAGGACCTGACGGCGGTTGTAGGTGCCGCAGTTGGAGCACGCGATGTGCTGCAGCTTCGGCTCGTGGCAACGCTCGCACGCCACGAGGCTCACGGGCGCAGCCTTCCACTGCGAACGGCGGTGACGCGTGTTGCTGCGCGACATCTTCCGCTTCGGAACAGCCACGGCTACTTCTCCTGGTCGTCATCGGAGCCGTTTCCGGCACCGTTTTGCTGGATGGTCGGATCCGACGGGTCGAGCGTCAGATCCTGCAAGGCCGCCCACCGGATGTCGGTGGCCTCGTGGTGGTGGCCGGGGTCGTCCGCGAGGCGTGCTCCACAGGTGGAGCACAGGCCCGGGCAGTCGTCCCGGCACACCGGCTGCATCGGCAGTGCGAGCACCACCGCGTCGCGCAGCACCGGCTCGAGGTCGAAGAGATCGTCCTCCAGCACCGGCATGTCGTCGTCCTCGTCGGCCTCGGCGTCGGCACCGGCTTCGCTCTTGCGGGCGGTCCTGGTGTCGGCGTCGGGGTAGGAGAACATTTCCTGGATGTCCGCGTCCAGCTCACGCTCGACGGGCTCCAGACACCTTACGCACTCCCCCTCGGCGGTCGCGTGGGCGGTGCCGCTGACGAGCACGCCCTCCATGACCGACTCCAGGCGGAGGTCCAGTTCGATGGCCGCGCCCTCGGGCACGGCGATGACGTCGCGGATCCCGAGGTCGGCGGGGGCCGGTACCGAGCGGGCGACCTTCTTCATCGCGCCCGGACGCCTGCCCAGCTCGTGTGTGTCGAACACGAGGGGCTTGCGGTGGTCAAGGCGGGTGTTCAGGGCTCCTGCTTTCCTCGGTCACGCCTGCCCTGTCGCTCGATGCGGGTGGGCAGGCAGAAGCGCCGGCGATTCACACGGCTGGAAGTGACAGGATACTGGACCCGCCGCTCCCGCCCAAACGGGGCGGTCTCCCGCCCCTCCTCAGCGGCCCTGCTCCAGCTCGCGCAGCCGGTCGAGGTCGATCATGCCGGTGTCGAAGAAGCTGGTCTCGTCGAGCGCGGCGGGCTGGCCCTGCGGGTATCCCTGCTGGCCCTGCTGCTGGTACGGGATCTGCGGCGGGTACTGCTGCTGGGTGCCGTAGTCGGGCTGCTGCCCGTAGTCGTAGCCCTGCTGCTGCTCCTGGCCGTAAGGCTGCTGCGGGGCGTACGGGTCCGCGTAGCCGGGCTGCTGGGCGTACTCCTGGGGGTAGCCGTCGCCGTCCTGGCCGTAGCCCTGCTGGTAGGTCTCCTGCGGGTAGCCGCCGTAGCCGGGGTCGTGGGGGGCCTGGGCGGCCGGCTCCACGGGCTCCTGCGGGCGGTAGCCGTACTGCGACAGGTCGGCCTGCTCGGCGACGGGGGCGGCCAGGCCCGCGAGGTAGTCGGCGTCGGACTGCCGGTGCGGGCCGTCCTCCCCGCCCTCCCGGTCGGCCGCGGCGATCTGGGCGGCCAGGTCGTCGATGGGGTTGTGCCCGGTGAGCTTGAGCCGGCCGCGGCCGACCGCCTCCAGGGTCTTGCTGAGCACGGCCTCGAAGGCGCCGAGCTTGGCGTCGACGTAGTCGTCCGCGCGGCGGCGCAGCGTCTCGGGGTCGCTGCTGCGCTCGGGGGCCTCCGGGTCGTCCTCGGCGTACTCCTGCTCGTAGCCCTCGTCGTAGCCGGGGCGGCGGCCGAGCAGCTTCTCGCGGCCGCGGTCGACGGAGCCGATGGTCTTGGTGAGGACCACCTCGAAGTTCGCCAGCTTGCTGTCGACGTAGTCGTCGGCCTCGGCGCGGATCTCGTCGGCCTCGCGGCGGGCCTCGGCGAGGATGCGCTCGGCCTCGTCCCTGGACTGCCGGACGACGGCGGTCTCGGCGGTCAGCGAGCCGCGCTCGGCGTGCGCCTGCTCGATGATCCGCTGGGCCTCGCCCCTGGCCTGCTCCACCATCTGCTCACGGTCGCCGAGCAGGTCCTGGGCCTGGGCCAGGGAGTCGGGCAGCGCGGCGGCGAGCTCGTCGAGCAGGGCCAGCAGCTCGGCCCGGTTCAGCACGCAGGAGGCAGACATCGGCATCGACCGGGCGTTCGCCACGGTGGCCGTGATCTCGTCGAGCTTCTTCTGGACGTCCACGTCTCGACTCTAGCGCTGCCGCAGCCGGGAGTTCAGCGCCTCCAGGACGGGAGCGGGTACCAAGTGCGAGATGTCCCCGCCCCATTGGGCCACTTCCTTCACAAGAGACGACGAGAGGAAGCTGTAGGCCGGGTTGGTGGGCACGAAGAGGGTCTCGACGCCCGACAGGCCGATGTTCATCTGGGCCATCTGCAGCTCGTAGTCGAAGTCGCTGACCGCCCGCAGGCCCTTGACGATGGCCGGGATGTCGCGCTGCTTGCAGAAGTCCACCAGCAGGCCGTGGAAGGACTCCACCACCACGTTGTCGAGGTCGGCGGTGACCTCCTGGATGAGCGCGATCCGCTCGTCCACGTCGAAGAGGCCCTGCTTGGACTTGTTGATCATCACGGCGACGTGCACGACGTCGTACAGCCGCGAGGCGCGGGCGATGATGTCGAGGTGTCCGTTGGTGACGGGGTCGAAGGACCCGGGACAGACTGCGCGGCGCATGACAGGCTCCTCGCTCTGCTGACGGGCGTTACCTGTGGGTAACCGGGGCGGCGCGACCGTACCAAAGAGTGGCCTCGCCGTACCGCCGGGAGCGGAGCCCCTCGAAACCGGCCGGCCAGCCGAATTCGCCGCCCCTGGTCCTGCGTTCCACGGTGACCAGTGTGTCGTCGGCGAGCCAGCCGCCCGCACCGAGTGTGAGCAGGATCTCGCGCAGTTCGTCGTCCGGCACGTCGTACGGCGGGTCCAGGAAGACCACGTCGTACGGCTCGGCGGGCGGCGGTCCCGCGGCGATCTTCTCGGCGCGGCCGCCGCGCACCTCGGCGCCGGGCAGGCCGACGGTTGCAGCGTTCTCCCGGATGGCGCGCAGCGCGCGCGGGTCGGACTCGGCGAGCAGGACGTGCGCCGCGCCGCGGGACAGCGCTTCGAGGCCGACCGCGCCGGAGCCCCCGTACAGGTCCATGACGCGGGCGCCGCCGAGGGTGCCGCGCAGCGCCTCCAGGGTCGAGAAGAGGGCTTCCTTGGCGCGGTCCGAGGTCGGCCGGGTGCCGGTGCCGGGCGGTACGGCCAGCCGGCGGCCGCCTGCCGCCCCGGCGATCACACGGGTCATGAGCTGCTCACCCTCGGCACCCTATCCGCCGCCGCGGCGCCACGCGGCTCAGCCCTTGTCCAGGTACTGCTCGCGCTCGGCGTCGAGCAGGCTGTCCAGGGCGCTGCGCAGGTCGGGGTGGCCGGTCAGCTCCGGATCGGCGGCGACCACGGCGACGGCCTCCTGCCGGGCCTCCTCGATGATCTCCCGGTCGCCGATCACGGTGAGCATCCGCAGCGACGAGCGGCTGCCGGACTGCGCCTGCCCCAGCACGTCGCCCTCGCGGCGCTGCTGGAGGTCGATCTCGGACAGCTCGAAGCCGTCCAGCGTGCCGGCCACCGCGTCCAGCCGGCCGCGCGCCGGGCTCGCCTCGGGCGCCTCCGAGACCAGCAGGCACAGGCCCGGGGCGCTGCCGCGGCCGACCCGGCCGCGCAGCTGGTGAAGCTGCGAGACGCCGAAGCGGTCGGCGTCCATGATCACCATCGCGGTCGCGTTCGGCACGTTGACGCCCACCTCGACGACCGTCGTGGCCACCAGGACGTCCAGCTCGGCGGCGGCGAAGCGGCGCATCACGTCGTCCTTGACGTCCGGCGCCAGCCTGCCGTGCAGCACCCCGACGCGCAGGCCGCGCAGCGGGCCCGCCGCGAGCTGCTCGGCCACCTCCAGCACGGCCAGCGGCGGGCGGCGCTCGGCGTCGTCGGCGTCCGCGGCGGGCTTGCCGGACTTCGCGGACCCGGCGGTCTTCTTCGCGCTCCTGCCGCCCGCGGGCTCCTCGTCGTCGCCGATGCGCGGGCACACCACGTACGCCTGGTGGCCGCCCTCGACCTCCTCGCGCACCCGCTCCCACGCCCGGCTCAGGAAGTGCGGCTTCTCCTCGGCGGGCACGACGTGCGTGGCGATGGGCGAGCGGCCGGCCGGGAGCTGGTCGAGGACGGACGTCTCCAGGTCGCCGAAGACCGTCATCGCGACCGTGCGCGGGATCGGTGTCGCCGTCATCACCAGCAGATGCGGCGGTTTGGGCGCCTTGGCGCGCAGCGCGTCGCGCTGCTCCACGCCGAAGCGGTGCTGCTCGTCCACGACGACCAGGCCCAGGTCGTGGAACTTGACCTTGTCCTCGATGAGCGCGTGGGTGCCGATGACGATGCCCGCCTCGCCCGTCACCAGGTCCAGCAGCGCCTGGCGGCGGGCGGCGGTGCCCATCGAGCCGGTCAGCAGCACCACCTTGGTGCCCAGGTCGCCGCCGCCGAGCATCCCCGCGGACTCGGCCAGCTCGCCCATCATCTCGGTGACCGAGCGGTGGTGCTGCTGGGCGAGCACCTCGGTCGGGGCGAGCATCGCGGCCTGGCCCCCGGTGTCGACGACGCCGAGCATGGCGCGCAGCGCGACCAGGGTCTTGCCCGAGCCGACCTCGCCCTGCAGCAGCCGGTGCATGGGGTGGTCGGTGGCCAGGTCGGCGAAGATCTCGGCGGACACCGCCCGCTGGCCCTCGGTGAGGGTGAAGGGCAGCTTGGCGTCGAAGGCCGCGAGCAGCCCGTCCGCACCGGGGCGGCGCGGCACCGCGGGCAGCGCCGACTCCGCGGCGCGGCGCCGGGCCAGCGCGACCTGGAGCACGAAGGCCTCGTCCCAGCGCAGCCGCTGCTTCGCCGTCTCCTCGTCGGCCTTCGTCCGCGGCCGGTGCACCTTCTGGAGCGCCTCGGGCAGGCCCACCAGGCCGCGTTCGGTGCGCAGCTGCTCCGGCAGCGGGTCGCCGACGCCCGCCCAGCCGGTCGCCTCCAGCGAGTTCAGCGCCGTCTCGACGGCCTGGGCGATCTTCCACGAGGTGATCTGCTTGCAGGCCGGGTAGAGCGGCAGGCGGCGGCCCGCGAACGCGTCGGCGGCCTGCTTGCCGTCGTCGTCGGCGTCCAGCAGCTGGTAGTCGGGGTGCGCGAGCTGCCGGACGCGGTTGAAGACCGACACCTTGCCGGAGAACATGCCGCGGCGGCCCGGGATCAGGCGGTGCGCGTGCGCGTGGGCGGCCTTGCTGAAGAAGACCAGGGTGAGCGAGCCGCTGCCGTCGGTGACGACGACCTCCAGGCGCACTCCGGAACCGCCGCCGTACGTCCGCTTGTCGGCCTTGGCGATCTGCGCGACCACCGTCACGTACTCG
Organism: Streptomyces sp. NPDC021224; assembly: GCF_044332905.1. Taxonomy (NCBI): domain Bacteria; kingdom Bacillati; phylum Actinomycetota; class Actinomycetes; order Kitasatosporales; family Streptomycetaceae; genus Streptomyces; species Streptomyces sp. NPDC021224. Next base: position 136,315 of record NZ_JBIRPW010000010.1, read on the forward strand.
TCGACGGGCAGGTCGGCGAGGCGGGTCAGCTCGCCGCGCTCGGCGTACCGCCGCGGGTAGTGGTGCAGCAGGTCACCGGTGGTGTGCAGGTCGAGATGCTCGCCGAGCACCTTGGCGGTGCGGTCCCCGACGAGCTTGCGCAGCGGTTCGTCCAACGGATTCGCGGTCATCGCCCCCATCCTCGCGCACCCCACCGACAACCGGGGCCCCGCCGCCCGGGTGCGGGCGCGGCGCTACTCCACACCGATGAGCAGCGGGCAGGACGGGTGGCCGCCCTCGTACATGACGGTGTCCACCGCGAGGTGGGTGTCGCGGACGTGGGCCTCCAGCCGGGTCGCCAGGCCCGCGGGGGCGGTCGCGCCCAGCACGAGGGTGACCATCTCGCCGCCGGCCGCGAGCATGCGGTCCAGGACGCGCGCGGCGGTGTCCGCGACGTCCGCGCCGATCACCGCCACGTCGCCGTCGATCAGCCCCAGGACGTCCCCGGCCTGGCAGACGCCCGCCATCGTCCAGGACTCGTGCTCGGCGACGGCCAGCTCCGCGTAGCGGGTGGCGCCCGCGGCGGACGTCATCGCCACCACGTCCTCGTCGAAGCGGCGGGACGGCTCGTGGACGGCGAGGGCCGCGATGCCCTGCACCGCGGAGCGCGTCGGGATGAGGGCGACGCGCACACCGTCCGCGCGGGCCTGCGCGGCCGCCGCGCCCGCCGCGGGGCGCAGCTCGGCGTCGTTGGGCAGCAGGATCACCTCGCGGGCGCCCGTGCGCCGGACCGCCGCGGAGATCTCGCCGCTGGCCGGGGCCTCCCCCGCGCCGACGGCGACCACCACGGCGCCCGCCTGTGCGCACAGCGCCGCCATGCCCTCGCCGCGCACCAGCGCGACGACCGCGCGCTCGGGCCCCCGGTCGCCCGGCGTGCGCTGGGTCTGGGCGCCGAAGTGGGTGACGCGGATGCGGTGCGGACGGCCCGCCTCGATACCGGCCTCGATGGCCGCGCCCACGTCGTCGACGTGCACATGGACGTTCCACAGCCCGTCGCCGCCGACGACGACGAGGGAGTCGCCGAGCGGGTCCAGCCGGGCCCGCAGCTGCGGGACGGCGGCGGGCGGCGCCTCCAGCAGGTAGATCACCTCGAACGCCGGTCCGCCCGGCGCGGCGTCCCCCTCCGGGCAGGCGGCGGCCTGTTCCGCCCGCGCCGCGGCGGGCCGGGCGGCGGCGCCCACGGCCTCCTGGCGGCGCGGCGCCTCCCCGGTCACGGCGTCGGCCAGCGCGCCCAGCACGGCGACGAGCCCGAGACCCCCGGCGTCCACGACCCCGGCCTCGCGCAGCACGCCGAGCTGCTCCGGCGTCGCGGCCAGCGCCTCCCGCGCCCCGCGGTGCGCGGCCCGCACGACCCGGCCGAGGTCCGCGGCGGCGCCCTGTGCCGGGCCGGCCGCGGTCGCCTCCAGCGCCGTCGCCGCCGCGGTCGCCGCCGCCGCGGCGACCGTGAGCATCGTGCCCTCCGCCGGGTGGGCGACCGCCTCGTAGGCGGAGTCGGCGGCCGTGCGCAGGGCCCGGCACAGGGCGGCGGCGTCCGGCTGGGGCGCCGGGTCGGCGGCGAGGGACTCGTTCATGCCGCGCAGCAGTTGCGCCAGGATCGTGCCGGAGTTGCCGCGGGCGCCGATGAGGGCGCCGTGCGACATCGCGCGGAAGGCCTCCGGCAGGGACGGCCGGGCCGCCGGGTCCGCCGCGGCGTGGGCGTCGCACACCGCGTCCACGGACTGGGCGGCGGATTCCACGGTGAGGTAGAGGTTCGTCCCGGTGTCGCCGTCGGCGACGGGGTAGACGTTGATCGCGTCGATCTCCTCGCGGGCGCGGCCCAGGGCCGCGAGGGCGAGCCGGCACCAAGTGCGCACCGTGGGTGCGTCGAGCGAGGGCGGCACGGATCCTCCAGCGAGCGCGACAACTGCGTCCGAGCCTATCCGGCCCCGCTCGGGCGGGGGTTCGCGGCGGCGCCCGCCCGGGGAGCGGGCCGGGGCGCAGGTCGCGGCGGGGAGGCCGGAGGGCGCGGGGCGGGGGCACCGGGCGGGGCATGGTAATTTCGTAGGAGCCGCGCAGGCGTTGTATGCTGCTCCGGTTGCCTGGGGTCTCTCCGGGCTTTTCCTCGTAAATGCATCTGAAGTCTTTGGAGTGTCCCGTGGCTGCCAACTGCGACGTCTGCGGCAAGGGGCCGGGCTTCGGCAACAGCATTTCCCATTCGCACCGCCGTACCCCGCGTCGTTGGAACCCCAACATCCAGCGGGTGCGCGCGGTCGTGGGGAAGACGCCGAAGCGGCTCAATGTCTGCACCTCGTGCATCAAGGCCGGCAAGGTCTCGCGCTAGCGAGTGGCCCGTTGCCGCGTGGGAACACGCGGCAGTCGTACCGCAGCGGCGCGGCCTTCCGGCTTCGCGAAGCCGGCTCACCAGTGGTGGGCCGGCTTTTTGCGTGCCCAGGTGCCCGGGTGCCGAGGTGCCACCGCGCCCCGCTATCCGCGGAACGCCGGGTCGACCGGACCCGTGCCCGTGCCGAGCGGGTAGCCGGCGGTGATCGCGGCGGTCACGAAGGCCTTGGCAAGCGCGGCCGCCTCGGGGACCGGGCGGCCGTGGGCGAGGTGGGTGGCCAGGGCGGTGGCGAGGGTGCAGCCGGTGCCGTGGGTGTGGGCGGAAGGGTGGCGCGGGGCGCGGAACCAGTGCTCGGTGCGGCCGTCGCTGAGCAGGTCGGGGGCGTCGGCGGCGGGCAGGTGGCCGCCCTTGACCAGGACCCAGCGCGGGCCGAGGGCGAGGACGGCCCGAGCCGCGGCGCGCATGCCGTCCTCGTCGGTGACGGTGACGCCGGTGAGCCGGGCGACCTCGTCGAGGTTGGGGGTGACGACGGTCGCGAGCGGCAGCAGCCGGTCGCGTACGACAGCGGTGGCGTCCTCGTGCAGCAGCGCCTGGCCGTGGCTGGAGACCCCGACCGGGTCGACGACGACCGGTACGCGGACGTCGCGCAGCAGGTCGGCGACGGTGCCGGCCGTCCGCGCCGAGCCGAGCATGCCGGTCTTGACGGCCTGCACCCCGATGTCGTCCACGACCGCGCGGAACTGCGCGCGCACCGCGTCCGGCGGCAGCTCCCAGGTGCCGTGCACGCCGTGCGAGTTCTGCGCGGTGACCGCGGTGACGACGGTCGTGCCGTGGGCGCCGAGCGCGGTCGCCGTCTTGAGGTCGGCCTGGACGCCGGCCCCGCCGCCGGAGTCGGATCCGGCGACGGAGAGCACCCGTACGGGCGTGGGCGCGGTCACGCCCGTCACGCGTCCGGGCCGAAGTGGTCCCAGCCGCCCGCCTTCTCCCAGGGCGCGCCGTCCACGGTGACCTGCGGGGCGCGTCCGGAGGGGGCGCTGACCGCGCCGATGACGCGCCAGCGGGCGGGGAGCTTCACGTCGGGCGGGAAGGTCGCGACGATGGCGTGGTCCTCGCCGCCGGTGAGCACCCAGTGCAGCGGGTCGACGCCGACGGCCTGCCCGATGTCGGTCATCTGGGCGGGTACGTCGATGTCGGCGGAGCGCAGGTCGATGTCGGCGCCACTGGCGGCGGCGATGTGCCCGAGGTCGGCGACCAGGCCGTCGCTGACGTCGGTCATGGCGGTGGCGCCCAGCTCGGCGGCGGCCGGCCCGGCGTGGTACGGCGGCTCGGGACGGCGGTGGGCCTCGACGAAGGCGCGGGGGGAGCGGAAGCCGCGGGAGAGGACGGCGAGCCCGGCGGCGGACCAGCCGAGCCATCCGGTGACGGCGACGACGTCGCCGGGACGCGCCCCCGAACGGGTGACGGCGGAGCGGTTGCGCAGGTCACCCAGCGCGGTGACGGCGACCGTGATGGTGTCGCCGCGGACGACGTCCCCGCCGACGACGGCCGCGCCGGCCACCTGGCACTCGTCGCGGATGCCGTCCATCAGCTCGACCGGCCAGGTGGCGGGCAGCTCGACGGGCACGACGAGGCCGAGCAGCACCGCGGTGGGGACGGCGCCCATGGCGGCGATGTCCGCGAGGTTCTGAGCGGCGGCCTTGCGGCCGACGTCGTAGGCGGTGGACCAGTCGCGGCGGAAGTGCCGGCCCTCGATGAGCAGGTCGGTGGTGGCCACCACCCGCCGGTCGGGGGCGGCGACGACGGCGGCGTCGTCACCCGGGCCGATCTTCACGGCCGGGGTCGAGGTGAGGCGCGAGGTCAGCTCCCTGATGAGCCCGAACTCCCCCAGCTCCCCCACAGTGCCCTTCATCTGTTCCGTCCCCTCTGGTTCTTCCGCTCGCGTGCTACCGCGCGCATCGGCGTCAATCGGCGTTTCTCGGCGTCAATACGGGGGTCAGGTACCGCGCGGGTCTCCCCGCCGTGCGCGACGACGCGATAACGTGGCGTCCCCCTTCCCACATGATCCTCGTAGCCGCCCTGGAGGTTCCGTGGTACAGGCCTACATCCTGATCCAGACCGAGGTCGGAAAGGCCTCGGCAGTCGCGGAGGTGATCTCCAAGATCGACGGCGTCATCCAGGCCGAAGACGTCACCGGACCCTATGACGTGATCGTCCGGGCCCAGGCGGACACGGTCGACGAACTGGGCCGCATGGTGGTGGCCAGAGTCCAGCAGGTGGACGGCATCACCCGGACCCTCACCTGCCCCGTGGTCCATATCTAGCCCCCGATATGCTCGCCCGGTGGCACTCTTCCACCGGGTCGTCCTCGTCAACATCGCTGCCGTCTCCTGCCTCGCGGCGGTGGCGGCGTACGGCTTCGCCGTCTCCGGTAACGGTGACGGTACGGTCGCTGTGCCGGTTCCTGATCCCCTGACGTCGAGCTACTGCCGCGCGCTGCACGAAGCTCTGCCGCAGCGCGTCGGCGGGCTCCCCCGGCATGATCTCAAGCCGGAGTCCGATCTGACCGCCGGGTGGGGTGATCCGGCGATCGTGCTGCGCTGCGGGGTGCCCCGGCCGGCGGTGGACGACGACCCGGAGGCCGACGGCGTCGACGTGGACGAGGTGGGCTGGTCCGTGGAGCACGTCGAGAACGGCGCGCTGCGCCTGACCACGACGTACCGCAAGGCGTACGTCGAGGTGACGCTGCCGGAGAAGTACGCGGGGGACGTCGGTCCGCTGACCGACCTGGCCGGCGCGGTGCAGCGGACCGTCCCCTCCACGGTGTGACGTCCCCGCGGTGCCTCCCGCACCGCGGGCGCTACCGCAGGGACGTTTCCGCGGGTGCGGCGGTTCAGCGAAGGCCGGTGGAGCGGCGCAGCGCCGCCTCGATGAGCCGGTCGACCAGCTCCGGGTACTCCACACCGCTCTCCTGCCACATCCGCGGGTACATCGAGATGGGGGTGAAGCCCGGCATGGTGTTGATCTCGTTGATCACGAACTCGCCGTCCTCCCGCAGGAAGAAGTCGGCGCGCACCAGCCCCTCGCACGACGCGGCCTCGAACGCCGCGACCGCGAGCCGCTGCACCCGCGCGGTCTCCTCGGGGGTGAGCGGCGCGGGCACGATGCCCTCGGCGGAGTCGATGTACTTCGCCTCGAAGTCGTAGAAGGCGTGCTCGGTGACCGGCGGGATCTCGGCGGGCACCGACGCGCGCGGCCCGTCCTCGAACTCCAGCACCCCGCACTCGATCTCCCGGCCGCGCACCAGCGCCTCCACCACGACCTTCGGGTCGTGCCGGCGGGCCTCGGCGATGGCGGCGTCCAGCCCCTCGGGGCCGTCGACCTTGCTGATGCCGAAGGAGGAGCCGCCGCGGGCGGGCTTCACGAACAGCGGCCAGCCGTGCTCGGCGGCGAAGGCCAGCACGCCGTCGCGGGCGGCGGCCCGGTCGCGCTCCCAGTCGCGCGGGCGGATCACCGTGTACGGGCCGACGGTCAGCCCGAACGAGGTGAAGATCCGCTTCATGTACTCCTTGTCCATGCCGATGGCCGAGGACAGGACGCCCGCGCCGACGTAGGGCACGCCGGACAGTTCCAGCAGGCCCTGGAGCGTGCCGTCCTCGCCGTACGGGCCGTGCAGCAGCGGGAAGACGACGTCCACCTCGCCGAGCGCCTTGGGCACCGCGCCCGCCTCGGTGTAGACGACCTCGCGGTTGCCCGGGTCGACGGGCAGGACGACGGCGCCCTCGTGGTCGGTGACCTGCTCCACGGTGGGCATGGTGCGGTCGGCGATGGCCATCCGCTCGGGCTCGTCGGCGGTGAGGGCCCAGCGGCCCTCGCCGGTGATGCCGATCGGCAGGACGTCGTACTTGGTGCGGTCGATGGCGCGCAGCAGGCTCGCCGCGGTCACCACCGAGACACCGTGCTCGGAGCTGCGGCCGCCGAAGACGACGGCGACCCGCGGTTTGCGGACGTACCCGCCCGGGGACGGGGCCGCGGGGGCGGCGGCGTCCGGGCTCTGGCTGTGGGGTGAAGGCAGGTTGGTCATGTCGCGTCGACCTTACCTTTCGGACTTCGCGGACCGTGACATCAATTCCCGCACGGCCACGACCGGCGGCTTTCCGTTGTGCACGATATCGACCACGGTCTCCGTGATCGGCATGTCCACGCCGTGGCGACGCGCGAGTTCGGCCACCGACTCGCAGGACTTGACGCCCTCCGCCGTCTGCCGGGTGACGGCGATGGTCTCGGCCAGGCCCATGCCGCGGCCGAGGTTGGAGCCGAAGGTGTGGTTGCGGGACAGCGGCGAGGAGCACGTGGCCACCAGGTCCCCCATTCCCGCGAGCCCGGCGAAGGTGTACGCGTCGGCGCCCATCGCCAGGCCCAGCCGGGTGGTCTCGGCCAGGCCCCGGGTGATGAGCGAGGCCTTGGTGTTGTCGCCGAGCCCCATGCCGTCGGCGATGCCGACCGCGAGCCCGATGACGTTCTTGACGGCGCCGCCCAGTTCGCAGCCGACCACGTCGGTGTTGGTGTACGGGCGGAAGTAGCCGGTGTGGCACACGGTCTGGATGCGCCGGGCCACGGCGTCGTCCGCGCACGCGACGACGGCGGCGGCGGGCTGCCGCTGGACGATCTCCGGGGCCAGGTTGGGACCGGAGAGCACCGCGACGCGCTCCGGACCCGCCTTGGCGACCTCCTCGATGACCTCGCTCATCCGCTTGGCGGTGCCGAGTTCGATGCCCTTCATCAGGCTGACCAGCACCGCGTCGGGGCGCAGCAGCGGCGCCCACACCGCCAGGTTGCCGCGCAGCGTCTGCGACGGCACGGTGAGGAAGACCATCTCGGCGTCCCGCGCCGCCTCGGCGGCGTCGGCGGTGGCGGTGACGGCGGCGGGCAGTTCGAGCCCGGGGTGGCAGTCGGGGTTGCGCCGCGTGGTGTTGATGGCCTCGGCGACGGACGCCCGGCGGCCCCACAGGGACACCTCGCACCCCGCGTCGGCCAGGATCATGGCGAAGGCCGTGCCCCACGACCCGGTGCCGAAGACCGCGCAGCGTGCCGTCACTTGCCCTCCCGTGCCGCGCGCGGGTCGAACAGCCCCTCGGGGGCGGGTTCGCCGCGCACCTCGGCGAGCAGCTCGGTCACCGCGCGCATGATGACCGCGGTGACCTCGCGCAGCACCTCGGCGGTGGGCTCCTGGTCGTAGTAGGCCGACAGGTCGACGGGCGGTCCGGCCAGCACCCGCAGCGTCTTGCGCGGGAAGAGCCGGACGCGCTTCTCCTTGGCGTAGGGCGGCACGGCCTCGTTGGCGCCCCACTGGGCGACCGGGACGACCGGGGCACGGGTCATGAGCGCGACGCGGGCGATGCCGGTCTTGGCGATCATGGGCCACTGGTCCGGGTCGCGGGTGAGGGTGCCCTCGGGGTAGAAGGCGACGCATTCGCCCTTCTCGATGGCCGCGACGGCGGCCCGGAAGGCGTTGGCGGCGTCGGCGCTGTCCCGGAAGACCGGGATCTGGCCGGTGCCGCGCAGCACCGACCCGACGAACTTCGGCTTGAACAGCGCGGCCTTGGCCAGGAAGCGCGGGACCCGCCCGGTGTTGTACTGGTAATGCGCGTACGACAGCGGGTCGAGATACGAGTTGTGGTTGACGGCCGTGATGAATCCGCCGTCGGCCGGAATGTGCTCCATTCCGCGCCAATCCCGCTTGAACAGCGCAATGAGCGGCGGTTTCACGATGACGGCCGCCAGGCGGTACCAGAAACCGATTCTGCGGCCAGACACCCGGACTCCTCTACGTTGCGGTGGCGCTGCCGCTCAGCATCGCGGCTACCAGAGACTAACGCCAGGGCCGCGGCCGCCGCGGGGCACCTCTGGCACTCGGTGACAATGGAGCGGTGGATGGTCCGGTGGATGTGACGCTGCGGTGGTCGCTGGTCGTGCCGCTCAAGCCGCTCGCGCTGGCCAAGAGCCGGCTCGCGGACGCGGCGGGGCCCGGGCGTCCGGCGCTCGCGCTGGCCTTCGTCCTCGACACGGTCGCGGCGGCGCTGGCCTGCCCGCGCGTGGCGGACGTCACGCTGGTCACCGACGACCCGCTGGCCGGGGCGGAGGCGGCCGCGCTGGGCGCGCTGGTGCTGCCCGACCTGCCGGCGGCGGGGCTGAACGCGGCGCTGCGGCACGGCTCGCGGCGGGTGCGCGACCGGCGGCCCGGTGCGGCGGTCGGGGCGCTCAACGGCGATCTCCCGGCCTTGCGGCCCGCGGAGCTGGACGAGGTGCTGGCACAGGCCGCGGGGGCGCCGGGGCGGGCTTTCCTGGCCGACGCGGCCGGTGTGGGGACAACCTTGCTGACCGCGTCGCCGGGCGTGCCGCTCTCCCCCGGCTTCGGCGGCGCCTCCCGGGCCCGCCACCTGGCGTCCGGGGCGCGGGAGATCACCCTGCCCGCGGTGCCCTCGGTGCGCCAGGACGTGGACACCGGCGCCGACCTGGACGCGGCCCGCGCACTGGGCCTGGGCCCGCGCACCGCGGCGCTCTTCCCGGCCCGTACGGCGTGAGCGGGCGCCCTCCCGGGCCTGCGGGCACCCCGTAGGCTTGGGGCCATGCAAGCCACCGCGTTCACCTTTGACCCCGGCACCCGCGAGGGCAGCGTGCTGCTGGACGACGGGACGCCGGTGCCCTTCGACGCGGCGGCCTTCGACGCGGGCGGCCTGCGGCTGCTGCGCGCGGGCCAGCGGGTGCGGATCCGCACCGAGGGCGAGGGGGCCGCGCGGCGGGTGGTCTTCGTGACGCTCCAGACGTATCCGGACCCGGGCGCGTGACCCGGGCACATAACCCCGGCACGGCGCGGGCCGGGTCACCCTGAGGGTGCCCGGCCCGGTGCGGTTGTCCGGCGGGGTCTTCCGGGAGCCCCCGGGTCCTGCGGGGCCGGCCGTGGCGGCCGCGCGGCCCGGACGGCGCCCCGGCGGCGGTGGAGGCGGCCTACCTGGCGGCCGCGCGCTTGGCGGTCGTCTTGCGGGCCGCGGTCTTCTTGCCCGGGGTCTTCTTGGCGGTCGCCTTCTTCGCCGGGGCCTTCTTGGCGGCGGTCTTCTTGGCCGCGGTGGTCTTCTTCGCCGCGGTCTTCTTGGCCGACGTGGTCTTCTTCGCCGCGGTCTTCTTCGCGGTGGTGGTCTTCTTCGCCGCGGTCTTCTTCGCCGCCGTGGCCTTCTTCGCGGCCGCCTTCTTGGTGGTGGTCCGCGCGGTGCTGGAGGCGCCGCCGGTCAGGCTGCCCTTGGGGGCCTTCTTGACCGAGACCTCGCCGCTGCGCGGGAGCTTCTTCGCGCCGCTGACCAGGTCCTTGAAGCCCTGCCCTGCGCGGAAGCGCGGCACGGAGGTCTTCTTGACCCGGACCCGCTCCCCGGTCTGGGGGTTGCGGGCGTAGCGGGCGGGACGTTCGACCTTCTCGAACGAGCCGAAGCCGGTGACCGACACCCGGTCGCCGGCCACCACCGCGCGGACGACCGCGTCGAGAACCGCGTCAACCGCGTCCGCGGCGTTCTGCCGCCCGCCCACCTTGTCGGCAATCGCTTCTACGAGCTGCGCCTTGTTCACGTCTTCCCCTTCGGAAACTTGCCCGGCGAATGAGTGCGGGCCTTTTCGCACGCTAGGGGGATATATACCGCAAATCAAATACGAAACGGGCGAATCACCCTTGTGCCGCAACACGATCAGGGTTTGGACGATCACCTGTCGGGGATTTTGAGGGCGTCCAACTCGGCGGTCAGCACGTCGAGACGCCGGGCCGCGTCGGCGAGGTCGTGCTTGGCCGCGGCGGTCACCGCGAGCAGCCTGCGGGTCAACTCCCGCCTGGTCTCATCAGGGACTTCGGGATTGGCGACGCGAGTGTGCGCCTGCTTCAGCCGCGCGGCGAGAACCCCGTAGAGCTCGAGTTGGCCGTCGGGTTCCATGCGTCGATTGTGCCATCTGCGGCGAGTTGTCAGGCCTGACAGGGCCAACCGGGTGTTCCGGGACCCGCGGACCGGTCTTTTGGACGAGCGCGCGCACCGCCGCGGGGCGCGCGGGAACGGCAGAGCGCCCCCCGCGGGATCGCGGAGGGCGCTCGGATGGTGCCTGGTGCCGGGGACCGGCAGGTGCTCAGACCCGGACGGTGCTGGGCTTGAAGGACGGCCGGCCGGCCTCGTAGGCGGCGATGTCCGCCTCGTTGGCCAGCGTCAGGCTGATGTCGTCCAGCCCTTCCAGCAGCCGCCAGCGGGCGTTGTCGTCCAGCTCGAAGGACGCGGTCACGCCCTCGGCGCGGACCTCGCGGGCGACCAGGTCGACGGTGATCTCCGCCGCCGGGTCGGCCTCGGTCAGCTTCCACAGCGTGTCGATGGTCTCCTGCGGCAGCACGACCGTGAGCAGGCCGTTCTTGAGCGAGTTGCCGCGGAAGATGTCGGCGAAGCGGGACGAGAGCACGGTCTTGAAACCGTAGTTCTGCAGCGCCCACACGGCGTGCTCGCGGGACGAGCCGGTGCCGAAGTCGGGGCCGGCCACCAGCACGGTGGCGCCCTGCCGCTCGGGGCGGTTCAGGACGAACTCCGGGTCCTTGCGCCAGGCCTCGAACAGCCCGTCCTCGAAGCCGTTGCGGGTGACCTTCTTGAGCCAGTGCGCGGGGATGATCTGGTCGGTGTCGACATTGCCGCGGCGCAGCGGCACGGCCCGGCCGGTGTGGGTGGTGAAGGCTTCCATCGGGGCTCAGACCTCCGTCAGTACGGGCGCGTCGGACAGGTCGGCGGGCGACGCGAGGTGACCCAGCACCGCGGTCGCGGCGGCGACCTGCGGGGAGACCAGGTGCGTGCGGCCGCCCTTGCCCTGCCGCCCCTCGAAGTTGCGGTTGGACGTGGACGCGCTGCGCTCGCCGGGCGCCAGTTGGTCGGGGTTCATGCCCAGGCACATCGAGCAGCCCGCGTGCCGCCACTCGGCGCCGGCCGCGGTGAAGACCTTGTCCAGGCCCTCCTCGACGGCCTGCAGCGCGACCCGTACCGAACCCGGCACGACCAGCATGCGGACACCGTCGGCGACCTTGCGGCCCTGCACGACGGAGGCCGCGGCCCGCAGGTCCTCGATCCGGCCGTTGGTGCAGGAGCCGACGAAGACGGTGTCCACGGCGACCTCGCGCAGCGGCTGCCCGGCGTTCAGGCCCATGTACTCCAGCGCCTTCTCCGCCGACAGCCGGTCGCCGGGGTCGGCGAACGAGGCCGGGTCGGGCACCGACGCGCTCAGCGGCGCGCCCTGGCCGGGGTTGGTGCCCCAGGTGACGAACGGCGACAGGGTCGCCGCGTCGATCCGCACCTCGTGGTCGAAGACCGCGTCCTCGTCGGTGCGCAGCGTCTTCCAGTACGCGACCGCCGCGTCCCAGTCCTCGCCCTGGGGCGCGTGGACACGGCCCTCCAGGTAGTCGAAGGTGGTCTGGTCCGGGGCGATCATGCCGGCCCGGGCGCCCGCCTCGATCGACATGTTGCACACGGTCATCCGGGACTCCATCGACAGCTTCTCGATGGCCGAGCCGCGGTACTCGATGACGTAGCCCTGGCCGCCGCCGGTGCCGATCTGCGCGATCACGGCGAGGATCAGGTCCTTGGCCGTGACGCCCTCGGGCAGTTCCCCGTCGACGGTGACCGCCATGGTCCGGAACGGTGCCAGCGGCAGCGTCTGGGTCGCCAGCACGTGCTCGACCTGCGAGGTGCCGATGCCGAACGCCAGCGCACCGAAGGCGCCGTGCGTGGAGGTGTGGCTGTCACCGCACACCACCGTCGTGCCCGGCTGGGTCAGGCCCAGCTGCGGGCCGACCACGTGCACCACGCCCTGCTCGACGTCGCCCAGCGGGTGCAGCCGCACGCCGAACTCGGCGCAGTTCTTACGCAGCGTCTCCAGCTGCGTGCGGGAGACCGGGTCGGCGATCGGCTTGTCGATGTCGAGGGTCGGGGTGTTGTGGTCCTCGGTGGCGATGGTGAGGTCGGTGCGGCGCACCGGCCTGCCGTTCATCCGCAGCCCGTCGAACGCCTGCGGGCTGGTCACCTCGTGCAGGAGGTGGAGATCGATGAAGAGCAGATCGGGCTCGCCTTCGGCGCGGCGGACGACATGGTCGTCCCAGACTTTTTCCGCGAGTGTCCTACCCATCGCTGTCCCTCCGGCCTGGAGCGTCGTCGACCCCGGCCAACTCGGTGTGGTGTTCCTGCGCTGTCCTCCCAGCCTGCCGGGTTCCGGGAGAAATTGAACTTGCGTTTCAGAGTGTGAGACGCGAATATCGTTGCATGGACAACTCTAGCGGCGTCGGCGTTCTCGACAAGGCCGCTCTGGTGCTCAGCGCACTGGAGTCAGGACCGGCCACCCTGGCCGGGCTTGTCGGCGCCACGGGTCTCGCCCGCCCCACAGCGCACCGGCTGGCGGTCGCGCTCGAACACCATCGCATGGTGGCCCGCGACATGCAGGGCCGCTTCATCCTCGGCCCGCGGCTCTCCGAGCTGGCCGCCGCCGCCGGCGAGGACCGGCTGCTCGCCACGGCGGGCCCCGTCCTCACGCATCTGCGGGACGTGACCGGCGAGAGCGCCCAGCTCTACCGCCGGCAGGGCGACATGCGCATCTGCGTCGCCGCCGCAGAGCGGCTGTCCGGACTGCGGGACACGGTGCCGGTCGGCTCCACGCTGCCGATGAAGGCCGGCTCGGCCGCGCAGGTCCTGATGGCCTGGGAGGAGCCCGAGCGGCTGCACCGCGGGCTGCAGGGCGCGCGCTTCACCGCGACCGCGCTGTCCGGCGTACGGCGCCGCGGCTGGGCGCAGTCGATCGGCGAGCGGGAGCCGGGTGTGGCGTCCGTCTCGGCCCCGGTGCGCGGGCCCTCGAACCGGGTGGTGGCCGCCGTGTCGGTCTCCGGCCCGATCGAGCGGCTGACCCGGCACCCGGGCCGTATGCACGCGCAGGCCGTCGTGGACGCCGCCGCGCGGCTCTCCGAGGCCCTGCGCCGCTCCGGCTGACCCCTCCCCCGTCCTTCCGCCCGCCCGGTCCGCGCCGACGACGCCGTGGACCGGGGGGACGCGTGACACGGGTCACCACGCGCGGGACGGATCCCGCGGACGCCTGTACCCGGCCCCGGAAAACACCGGAGCCCGCCGCGACTGGCGCGACGGGCTCGGTTTCGCATGTTCTGCGGATGCGTACCCCCGACCGGATTCGAACCGGCGCTACTGCCTTGAGAGGGCAGCGTGCTAGGCCGCTACACAACGGGGGCAGGCCTGGCGATCCTGTCATCGTCCTGACCGGGAGCGACCCGATGAGAACGGAGTGAAGGATCAGTACCCCCGACCGGATTCGAACCGGCGCTACTGCCTTGAGAGGGCAGCGTGCTAGGCCGCTACACAACGGGGGCTCGCACGAAACGCGCTGGGGTACCAGGACTCGAACCTAGAACAACTGAACCAGAATCAGCCGTGTTGCCAATTACACCATACCCCACCAAAACGCAACCCCTGCGGGTTTTGTTCGGCTTGCGCTTCCGGTCCGGGCCTTTCGGCCTCTCCGGCGGCGCAGGAAGAACATTACCCGATCAGGGACACCGCACCAAAACGAGTATCGGGACGGAGCATCGCGGCCAGCTCGCCGAGCCCGGTGATGCGGGTCAGGTCGGGGCGGCCGCCGCTGCCGCGACGGTCCAGCCAGATGCCCAGCAGGCCCGCGTCCATGGCCCCGCGGGCGTCGATGTCCGGCTCGTTGCCCACGTACGCGACCTCCTCCGGCGCCAGTCCCAGAGCGTCGCAGGCGGCGTGGAAGGCGCCGGGGTCGGGCTTGTGCAGGCCCAGCTCGGCGGCGCACAGCAGCACCTCGAAGCGGTCGCGTACGCCCAGGGCGCGCAGCTTGCGGTCCTGGTGCGCGAAGGCGGAGTTGGAGAGCACCGCGTGCCGGTAGCCGGCCGCCAGGCCGTCCAGCGCGGGCAGCGCGTCCGGGAAGAGCGCCCAGGCGGCCTCGTAGTGCAGCCGGTGCCGCTCGAACCACTCCTCGGCCTCGTCGTCGGGCAGCGGGGCGCCCAGGAAGTCCCGTACCCGGTCCCAGCGCTGCCCGTCGAAGCCGGTCTCACCGCCGGCGAACCGCTCCCAGTGCAGCACGGTCAGGTCCCGCCAACGGTCGAGGGCCTGCCCGACGTCGTCGTAACCGTCGGGCAGGCCCTCGCGTGCCAGGTGCTGCCGCATGCCGGCGCGCTCGGCACCGGCGTAGTCGAAAAGCGTGTCGTCTATGTCCCACAGCACCGCACGTATCGCCATACCGGCCAATCTAACCGGGCCTGGCGGCGGACGCCGGTGCTGCGCCCGCTGTGCGCCGGTGGCGTGCACCCGGACCGGCCGGGGCACGCCCCCGGTCAGCCCGCGAGCCGGGCCAGGGCGCGGTCGATCCGGGCCAGCGAGCGCTCCCGGCCGAGCACCTGGAGGGACTCGAACAGCGGCAGCCCCACCGTGCGCCCGGTCACCGCGACGCGCACTGGCGCCTGCGCCTTGCCGAGCTTCAGCCCGTGCGCCTCGCCGGCGGCCAGCACGGCCTCCTTGAGCGCCTCGGGGCTCGACCAGTCGGCGTCCGCCAGCTTCTCCCGCGCGGTGGCCAGCAGGGCGTCGGAGCCCTCCTTCATCGCCTTGGCCCAGGACGCCTCGTCGGCGGCGGGCTCGGGCAGGAAGAGGAAGTCGACGTTGGCGGTGATGTCGGACAGCACCGTCAGCCGGGTCTGCGCGTAGGGCGCGATGGCCTGCCAGGCGGCCTCGTCGAAGTCCTCGGGGGCCCAGGGCGCGTACGGGGCCCGCAGCCACGGGCCGCAGGCCTCGGCGAAGGCGGCCGGCTCCAGCAGCCGGATGTGGTCGGCGTTGATCGCCTCGGCCTTCTTCAGGTCGAAGCGCGCCGGGTTGGCGTTGACGTCCCCGATGTCGAACTTCGCGACCATCTCGTCCTTGGAGAAGACGTCGCGGTCGGCGGAGAAGGACCAGCCGAGCAGCGAGAGGTAGTTCAGCAGCCCCTCGGGCAGGAAGCCGCGCTCGCGGTAGAGGTTGAGCGAGGACTCCGGGTCGCGCTTGGACAGCTTCTTGTTGCCCTCGCCCATCACGTACGGCAGGTGCCCGAAGCTCGGGGTGTACTTCGCCACGCCCAGCTCGGTGAGCGCCTCGTACAGGGCGATCTGCCGCGGGGTGGAGGACAGCAGGTCCTCGCCGCGCAGCACGTGGGTGATGCCCATCGCGGCGTCGTCGACCGGGTTGACCAGGGTGTAGAGCGGAGCGCCGTTCGCCCGCACGATGCCGTAGTCGGGGACGTTCTCCGGGCTGAAGGACAGCTCGCCGCGCACCAGGTCGGTGAAGGTGATCGTCTTGTCCGGCATCCGGAAGCGGACGACGGCGCTGCGGCCCTCGGCGGTGTAGGCGGCCACCTGCTCGGCGGTCAGGTCGCGGCAGTGGCCGTCGTAGCCGGAGGGGCGGCCGGCGGCGCGGGCGGCGTCACGGCGGGCGTCCAGCTCCTCGGCGGAGCAGTAGCAGTCGTACGCGTGGCCGGCCTCCTTCAGCCGCCGGACGACGTCGGCGTACAGGTCCATCCGCTGGGACTGCCGGTAGGGCGCGTGCGGGCCGCCGACCTCGGGGCCCTCGTCCCAGTCGAGGCCGAGCCAGCGCAGCGAGTCCAGCAGCGCGGTGTAGGACTCCTCGGAGTCGCGCGCGGCGTCGGTGTCCTCGATGCGCAGTACCAGGGTGCCCTGGTGGTGGCGGGCGAAGGCCCAGTTGAACAGGGCCGTGCGGACCAGCCCGACGTGCGGGTTGCCGGTCGGCGAGGGGCAGAAGCGGACCCGGATGCCGGAGTCCGCGGGAACGGGGGTGGGGGCGCTAGCCACGCGAGATCACCTTGTTGGTGAGAGTGCCGATGCCTTCGATGGTGACGGCGACCTCGTCGCCGGGGGTCAGCGGGCCGACCCCGGCGGGAGTGCCGGTGAGGATGACGTCGCCGGGCAGCAGGGTCATGGCCTCGCTGACGTTGACGACCAGGTCCTCGATGCAGTGGATCATCTGACTGGTGCGGCCGGCCTGCCGCAGCTCGCCGTTGACGGTCGCGGTGATCGCGAGGTCTCCGGCGCCCGCCAGGTCGATGCCGGTCTCGATCCACGGGCCGAGCGGGCACGAGGAGTCGAAGCCCTTGGCCCGCGCCCACTGCTTCTCGGTCCGCTGGGTGTCCCGCGCCGTGACGTCGTTGGCGCAGGTGTAACCGAGGATGACGTCCTTGACCCGCTCGCGCGGCACCTCGCGGCACAGCCGCCCGATGACGACCGCCAGCTCCGCCTCGTGGTGCACCTCGTGCGAGAAGGACGGGTAGACGATGCTGTCGCCGGGCCCGATCACGGAGGTGGAGGGCTTGAAGAAGGCCCAGGGCGCGTCCGGCACCTCGTTGCCCAGCTCGGCCGCGTGGGCGGCGTAGTTGCGGCCGATCGCGACGACCTTGCTGGGGAGCACGGGGGGCAGCAGCCGTACCGAGTCGGACTGGCCCAGCGGCACCTTGGTGCCGGACAGCTCGAAGTCCGCGAAGGGGACGCCTTTGATGATGTCGACGACGAGGCCGTCCAGGCTGCCGGGACCACCCGGGCCGGACGCCGGGTCGCCTTCGACCGCGCCGAAGGCGACATTGCCGTCGATGGAGAACCTGGCGATGCGCATGAGCGCAAGCCTATCGTCCGGGGCCTTCTCGCCGGACGGAGCGTCGCCGCAGGTCAGCCCCGGGGTGCGGGGTTCAGGCGACGGGCGGCTTGGGCAGCTCGTTGAGGATGGTGCGCCGCGGGTTGGCCGTGGTGACGGGCAGCGGGCGCGCGGCGGCGGGGACCTCGGCAGCGACGGAGGTCACAGCCGCGGTGAGTTCCGAGGCGTCCTTCAGGTGCGCGAGAGTGGTACGCCGAGGGTTGGCGATCCGGCGGAACATCTGGGTGGTCTTCATCGGCGCTCGGGACCTCGCGGACTCGGGGACCCGCCGGGCGGGCCGCGGTTGACATACGGACGACTCGTGTAAACCACAACGTTAGCCGCGCCCTTTCCCCGCCCCCGAGGTCGCAGTCATCTGACGGGCTGTGATTTTGCTCACGAAGTGCGTACGTTTCCCGGCATCACGGACACTCCGGCCACGTACCGGAATCCGGCAAGCGGCACCAACGGGCGCAAACCACCCGCACAAGGGGATCATCGGGGGTGGTGCACCACCTGCGTGATCTTGTCCGGAATGCCCGCAACGAGCGGAATCCACAAGATCATCGGTATACCCACCGTGGGAGCGCTGCCACCGTCGGTCACGGATTCCAACAGGTCGGCTACGGGCCTTGTTGGGGGATCCGGCACTGTGCTGGAATCTCCCGGACCGCCGCATCACATCGAGCCGGCGCGCGCAGGGGGCGTGCACGAGTGCCGAGCGGCGGTGAAGGGCCCGCACGGCCTCCTCGACAGTCAGAGCGGGGTGGCCAGGGCCCCCATGACTCGACACCGTCCCTTCTGCCTCACCGCGGGGGACGCCTGGTCCAGAGGTTGCGACGCTAGTGCAGGGACGTTTCAAGAGGGACAGCGGCGCGGCGGGCGACCCGGAGCAGCAGCCCGGCGGGACCGGCAACGGCCCCGCGCAGGCGGCGAGCGACTCCGGGACGGCCACGCCGGGCACGGCCGCGGCCGGCGGACGGACGAGCACGCCCAGCGGTATCGAGGCGGGCCGGATCACCGGTCTGAACGGCAAACCCGGCACCCGAATAGCCATGCGCAACTGGCGCATCAGCACCCGGCTGGTCTCACTGCTGGCCCTGCCGGTGGTCACCGCCGGCGCGCTCGGCGGTATGCGCGTCAACACCACGCTGCAGAACATCGACCAGCTCAAGCGCCTGGACTCGCTCACCGAGATCGCCGAGAAGGCGACCGTGCTGGCCGACGCGCTGGCCGAGGAGCGCGACAGCTCCGCCGGACCGCTGTCCTCCGGCCACACCACGGACGCCGTGGCGCAGACCCGGGCCGCGACCAACCGCGCGGAGAAGGCGTACCGCACGGCGAGCGACAGCCTCAACCTCGCGTCGTCCGACGACCTCCACAGCGGTATCCGCTCCAGCCTCATCGCCATCGACGTCCAGCTCTCCGGCCTCGCGGCGCTGCGCGACAGCGCCTACGACTCCGAGACCTCGTCGATCGCCCAGACCGTCACCACGTACGACAGCTTCATCCAGTCCCTGCTGGGCCTGTCGGTCGACATGGCGCAGGCGACGCAGAACTCCGACATGGTGACCAGCACCCGCGCCCTGGCGGCCTTCTCGTCCGCCAAGGAGTACGAGTCGATCCAGCGCGCGGTGGTCAGCGCGGCGCTCGCCCAGACCAAGACCGGCTCCAAGCCGACCCTGCTGCCTGGTGACTACCAGGAGATGAAGCTGGCCTCGTCGCAGGAGGACCTCAACCTCCAGCGCTTCATGACCATCTACGGCGCCCGCAGCTCCGATCTGCTCAAGCCCATCCAGGGCGACAACGCCACGATCAACCAGCACGACAGCGACGCCGTGCGTGTCGCGCGCTCCCCCGACGGCATCGCGGGCCTGACCGAGTCGTACCTGGACTGGGACGACGCCGCCAAGGCGAAGATCGACGCGATGAAGCGCATCGAGCAGTCGCTGCTGGAGGAGATGCGGCAGAAGTCCCTGGAGCTCCAGGACTCCGCCAAGCAGGACGCGCTCATCTCCGGCGCGCTCATCCTGCTGGTCCTCGGCATCGCCGTGGTCGGCGCCTTCGTCGTCGCCCGCTCGATGATCCGCTCGCTGCGCCGGCTGCAGCAGACCGCCCAGGAAGTCGCCCAGAAGCGGCTGCCCGAGCTGGTCAAGCAGCTGTCCGAGAGCGACCCGCAGGACGTCGACACCTCGGTCGCCTCGATCGGCATCAACAGCCGCGACGAGATCGGCCAGGTGGCCCGCGCGTTCGACGAGGTCCACAGCGAGGCCGTCCGGCTCGCCGCCGAGCAGGCCCTGCTGCGGGGCAACGTCAACGCGATGTTCACCAACCTCTCGCGCCGCAGCCAGGGCCTCATCCAGCGCCAGCTGTCGCTCATCTCCGAGCTGGAGTCGCGCGAGGCCGACCCGGACCAGCTGTCGTCGCTGTTCAAGCTGGACCACCTCGCGACCCGTATGCGCCGCAACGGTGAGAACCTGCTGGTCCTCGCCGGTGAGGAGCCGGGCCGCCGGTGGACCCGGCCGGTCCCGCTGGTCGACGTGCTGCGCGCCGCGGCCTCCGAGGTGGAGCAGTACGAGCGCATCGAGCTGACGTCGGTGCCGTCCGCCGAGGTCACCGGCCGCGTCGTCAACGACCTCGTGCACCTGCTCGCCGAGCTGCTGGAGAACGCCACGTCGTTCTCCTCCCCGCAGACCAAGGTGCGGGTCACCGGTCACGCGCTGCCCGACGGGCGGGTGCTGATCGAGATCCACGACACCGGTATCGGCCTGTCCCCGGAGGACCTGGCCGACATCAACGAGCGGCTCGCCAACCCGCCGACGGTGGACGTCTCCGTCTCCCGCCGCATGGGCCTGTTCGTGGTCGGCCGGCTGTCCCTGCGGCACGGCATCCGCATCCAGCTCCGGCCGTCCGACTCGGGCGGTACGACCGCGCTGGTCATGCTGCCGGTCGACGTCACGCAGGGCGCGGCCAAGGCGAACGCCGCGGCCGGCGGCGGCCAGCGGCCCGGAGCCGCGGCCCCGGCGGGCGGCCAGCCCGCGGCGGGCGCGGTCCCGTCCGGCTCCGGCGGCCCCGGCCTCACCAGCGCGTTCGGCAACTCGCCCCAGGTCGGCCGGGCCGCGCAGCGCGGCCAGGTCGCGGGCGGCGGGCCGCGTCCGGCGCTCAGCCCCGGCAACGCGCCGGGCGGCCCGGCGGGCGGCGCCCCCGGCCGCAGCGGCGGCCCGCAGCAGCCCCCGGCGCCCCGCTGGGCGGCGCAGGACGGGCCGCAGGGCCAGGGCCAGGGCTTCGGCGACGACCGCGGCCTGCCGGACACCCCGCGCGGCCACGAGGACGTCGAGCAGGCGCCCGGCACCGGGGCCCGCGCGGACTTCCGGCAGGGCGGCGCCGACGACCCGTTCGGTGCCCGCGAGGACGGCCGCACCGGGCAGTTCCCGGCCCCGCAGCCGCAGGACACCGGCCCGAGCGGCTTCCGCTCCGATGTCTTCGGCGGCCGTTCCGGCCCGCGCCAGGGCCCCTCGGCCACCCCGAGCACCCAGCCCGGCCAGGGTCAGGGCCAGGGCGGCCGCCCCGGTCAGGGCGGTCCGGGCGACACCGCGCAGTTCCCGGCGATCCGCGCCGAGGACGACTTCGCGCCCGAGGGCTTCGGCCAGGACGCGCCGCGGCGCGAGGACACCGGACAGTTCCCGGTCCGGCGGCAGGGCGGCAACGACCGCGACGACCGGAACGCCCCCCGCGGCCGCACGCCGCAGGAGACGTACGGCACCGGGCAGTTCCCCGTCCAGGGCCGCCCCGGCGACACCGGCCAGTTCCCGGCGCCGAACGCCCCCGACGGCACCGGCCAGTTCCCGGTCCAGGGCCGTCCCGACGGCACCGGCCAGTTCCCGGTCCAGGGCCGCCCCGGCGACACCGGGCAGTTCCCGGCGCCGGGCGCTCCCGCCGACGGCGGGCAGTTCGCCCGCCCCGGCCACGAGCAGGCCGACGGCACCGGCCAGTACCGGCTTCCCGCCGGTCCCGGCGCCCCCGCGGACACCGGCGGCTTCCGGGCCCCGGCGGGTCCGGGCGACACCGCGCAGTTCCCGCCGGTCCCCGCCCCGCCCCGGCCGGTGCAGCCCGGCCAGGGCGGTCCCGGTGACACCTCGCAGTTCCCGGCGGTCCGCGCCGAGGACGGCTTCGGCGGCGCCACCGGCCAGTTCGCGGCCCCCGCCGCACGCCCGCAGGGCGGCCCGGCCGGGCGCGGACTGCCCCCGCAGCAGCCGTACGAGGTGCCGGGGCTCGACGGGCCGGACGGCCGTGACGCCGCCGGGCCGCAGCGCGGGCCGTTCCAGCCGCACCCGGGCCAGCCGCGCCAGGAGCCGCAGCACGCGGAGCCGATGGCGCTGCCGCCGGCCCCGACGCGCGGGGACGAGCCGACGCCGATCTTCTCGGCGATCGAGTCCGACTGGTTCCGCACGGGCCAGGCCGAGCGGATGCAGCAGATCCACGTCGAGCAGAGCGCCCAGGGCCGGCAGGCCCCCGCGCCGCGCCCGGTGGGCCGCACCGCACCGCCGCAGCAGCCCCGCACCACCGAACGCCCGGGTACGTCGGGACCGCAGGCGCGGCCCGCCGCCCCCCAGCAGGCCGCTCCCCCGCAGGCGCAGGCCGCGCCCGCGGGGCCGGTGGCGCAGCCGCTGCCGCGGGAGACGCCGAACTGGCGGACCTCGCCCAACGACGCGCTGCGCCAGCGCGCGGAGTCGGTGCGCGAGCCGTCCGCGGGCGGGGTCACCCCGTCCGGCCTGCCGCGCCGGGTGCCGCGGGCGAACCTCGTGGCCGGCGGCGCCGCCCAGGCGCAGCCGCAGCAGGGCGGTCCGCAGGTCTCCCGTGCCCCGGACGACGTCCGCGGCCGGCTGACCAACCTCCGGCGGGGTATCCAGCAGGGCCGGCAGGCCGGTGGCGGGACCACCGACGGCCGTGGTTTCGGTACGAATCATCAGGAGCGTTAGTTGAGTGCGATGAGCCAGGCGGCACAGAACCTGAACTGGTTGATCACCAACTTCGTGGACAACACCCCCGGGGTGTCCCACACCGTGGTGGTCTCCGCCGACGGCCTGCTGCTCGCGATGTCCGACGGATTCCCGCGTGACCGCGCCGACCAGCTCGCCGCCGTCGCCTCAGGACTGACCTCGCTGACCGCCGGAGCCTCCCGCATCTTCGAGGGCGGCACCGTCAACCAGACCGTCGTCGAGATGGAACGCGGCTTCCTCTTCATCATGTCCGTCTCCGACGGCTCCTCCCTCGCAGTACTCGCCCACCCCGAGTGCGACATCGGCCTCGTCGGCTACGAAATGGCCCTGCTCGTCGACCGCGCAGGCACCGTACTCACCCCCGACCTCAGGGCAGAACTCCAGGGCAGCCTGATGCAGTAGCCCGCTGCGGCGCGGGCGCGCGGACCTCCCTCCGCCGCCCGCGCCACCGTCCGAGATCCCGCCCGCACGTTCCCGTTTTTCCGCACCGCGACACGCACTGCCCGGACACGGAGGACCCTCATGACCCCGCCACCCGCCTCGCCGGGCCAAGGCCCGTACGGCGCGTCACACCACGCGCCGTACGGAGTGGAAGGCGACCAGCCGCTGGTGCGGCCGTACGCCATGACCGGTGGCCGCACCAGGCCCCGCTACCAGCTGGCGATAGAGGCGCTGGTGAGCACCACCGCCGACCCGGTGCAGTACGCGGGACTGCTGCCCGAGCACCAGCGGATCTGCCACCTGACGCGCGAGATCAAGTCGGTGGCCGAGATCTCCGCCCTGCTCGCCATCCCGCTGGGCGTGGCCCGCATCCTCGTGGCCGACCTGGCCGAGGCCGGCATGGTGGCCATCCACCAGCCGGGCAGCGGCGAAGCCGGCGGTCAGCCAGACGTGACACTGCTTGAGAGGGTGCTCAGTGGACTTCGGAAGCTCTAGAGCACAGTCGCAGCCGTCGTACGGCACGCAGTCGTCGGCGCGGTCGACGACCTCCGCGAAGATCGTGGTCGCGGGCGGCTTCGGCGTGGGCAAGACCACGTTCGTCGGCGCCGTCTCCGAGATCAACCCGCTGCGCACCGAGGCCGTCATGACCTCGGCGTCGGCCGGCATCGACGACCTCAGCCACGTCCAGGACAAGACCACCACCACGGTCGCCATGGACTTCGGCCGCATCACGCTCGACGACGACCTGATCCTCTACCTGTTCGGCACCCCCGGCCAGGACCGCTTCTGGTTCATGTGGGACGACCTCGTGCGGGGCGCGATCGGCGCCGTCGTCCTCGTCGACACCAGGCGGCTGGCCGACTGCTTCCCCGCCGTCGACTACTTCGAGAACAGCGGCCTGCCCTTCGTCATCGCCCTCAACGGCTTCGACGGGCACCAGCCGTACCGTCCCGAGGAGGTTCGCGAGGCGCTCCAGATCGGCCCCGAGGCGCCCATCATCACCACCGACGCGCGGCATCGCGCCGAGGCCAAGAGCGCCCTCATCACCCTGGTCGAGCACGCCCTGCTGGCACGTCTCAAGTAGCACATGCCATCGGCACCTTGCCCCTGACGGGGCCCTGGCGGGCCGTCCGTGTCGTACGACACGGGCGGCCCGCCTTCATAACATTTCGAGAGACTTTCCGCCCACGGCGACCACGGGACGCGCTCGATCGGTGCCGCAGCGCGTACACGCTTGCGGGCATATGTCCCGCTATCGGACGATCGTCGGCTCTCCGCACCGCCACCGCCCCTCCCCCGCACCGCCACCACACGTTTGGCTAGTGCCCCCATGACGTGCTGGAATTCGCAGAACCCGAGCGTAGGAACGGCCGTTGTTGCGCCGTCGCCGAGAGGTTGTTGGTCCAGTGAGGAACACCAGGCGAGCCGAGACGGGGACCGAGCACGGCCCGCGGGGGAATTTCACGCCGCCCCGGCGTCCCGGAAACACTCCCCCGGACGGCAGGGCCGAGGTTCCCGCACCGCCCGACCCGGGCGGCCGCTTCAGTGTGCGCAACTGGCGGGTGGCCACCCGGCTGAACGCGATCCTCCTGATACCCGTGCTCGTCGCCCTCGTCTTCGGCGGCTTCCGCGTCAACAGCGCCGTCAGCACCTGGCACCAGGCCGACGACGCGGTACGCACCGCCGAACTGGTCCGCGCGGCGGCGACGTACAGCAACGCACTGATCAACGAGCGGGACAACACGGTTGTTCCGCTGCTCGCCGGAAAGACCTCCGACCCGGCGGTGAAGGCCGCGCGGGCCGCCACCGACACCGCCGCCCAGGCCTTCGACGACGCGGCGGCCCGCATGCCGCACGAGGCCGGGCTGGTGCGCCGGATGGCCACCTTCCGCTCGGTCGAGCCGCAGCTCGCCTCGCTGCGCCAGGCCGCGTACACCAAGAAGCTCTCCGGGGTGCAGACCGAGGAGTGGTACGTCAAGATCCAGCACCCGCTGATGGAGCTGGCCAACGAGCTGGGCTACGGCACCAGCAACATCACCGCCTACGGCCGCACCCTCTACGCCGACTCGCTCTCCAAGGCCGCGGAGTCGCTGACCCGCGCGATCGGCATGCACATCCTGGTCGAGAAGGACCCCTCCCCCGACGAGCTGGCGCTGATGAAGACGGCGCTCGGCTCGTACCAGTACCTGGAGGGCATCGCCCTGGAGGAGTACAACAGCGGTGGCACCACGCAGGACGTGCAGCGGCTGAAGGACGCGCAGAACACCGCGCTCCAGAAGGGCCGGGACGCCACCGCGCAGGCCAAGGACAAGGCGGCCGCGGCCGGGCTGCCGTTCGTGGTGCCGCCGGCGCTGGCCAAGATGGTCACCGAGATCGCCACCCCGGGCCGCACCACCGAGCAGCTCGCCGCCGAGGGCATCACGCCGGAGACCTACTTCGCGGCCTCCACGCTGTCCTTCGACGCCTACCGCACGGTCGAGGTCGCGCTCGCCGACCAGGCGGCCTCGGACGCGTCGAAGATCGCCTCCAACGCCAAGCGGGACGCGATCGTCAACGCCGTGGTCGTGGTGCTCGCCCTGATCGCCGCCTTCGTGGTGGCCGGCATGGTGGCGCGCACGATGAGCCGCAGCATGCGGCGGCTGCGCGGCGCGGCCTTCGAGATCGCCGAGACCCGGCTGCCGGGCATGGTCGACCAGCTCTCGCGCACCGACCCGGGCCGGGTGGACACCGCGGTCGCGCCCATCCCGATCACCACCCGCGACGAGATCGGCGAGGTCGCCCGGGCCTTCGACCAGGTGCACCGCGAGGCGGTCCGGCTGGCCTCGGAGCAGGCGCTGCTGCGCGGCAACGTCAACGCGATCTTCACCAACCTCAGCCTGCGCAACCAGGGCCTCATCCAGCGCCAGCTGGAGCTGATCACCGACCTGGAGAACAACGAGGCGGACCCGGACCAGCTGGAGAGCCTGTTCCGGATGGACCACCTCGCGACGCGTATGCGGCGCAACGGCGAGAACCTGCTGGTGCTCGCCGGCGAGGAGCCGGTCCGGCAGTGGAACCAGGCGGTGCCGCTGGTGGACGTGCTGCGCGCGGCCGCCTCCGAGGTGGAGGCGTACGACCGCATCGAGCTGGTCGGCATCCCGGACACCGACATCCACGGCAGCGCCGTCAGCGACCTGGTGCACCTGCTGGCCGAGCTGCTGGAGAACGCCACCACCTTCTCGTCGCCGCAGACCAAGGTGCGGGTGACCGCGACCCGGCTGCCGGACGGCCGGGTGATGGTCGAGATCCACGACAAGGGAATCGGCCTGACCGCCGAGGACTTCGCCGACATCAACCACAAGCTGGCCGACCCGCCCACCGTGGACGTCGAGGTCGCCAAGCGCATGGGCCTGTTCGTGGTCGGCCGGCTGTCCGACCGGCACGGCATCCGCGTCCAGCTGCGGCCGTCCGGCGAGCAGGCGGGCACCACCTCGCTGGTGATGCTGCCCGAGCCGATCACCCACGGCGGTGGCGGCGAGGAGGAACTGGGCAGCGGCCAGGGCGACTTCACGGTGTCCCGGATCGTGCCGGAGACCTTCGGCACGGCCGAGCCGAGCGCCCGCACCGCGGCCGAGCTGGGCTTCGACGACTCCCGGTACGAGCAGGGCGGCACGGGCCTGGACCACGTGGGCCGCTCGCTGCGGCACGGCGACCGCCGGGCGCAGCTGGAGGCCGCGGTCTCCGGCGACCGCGGCGCCGAGCCGCCGGCCCCGCCGGAGCGGCGCCAGGCGGCCGCGCACGCCGCCCAGGCCCCCGCGGCGCCGCAGCCGGGCCCGGAGGCCCCGTACGAGCCGCACGGCGGTTACGAGGCCGCGCAGGGCTATCCGCAGGGCTACGACGCCGGTTTCCCGCAGCAGAGCTACGAACAGCCCCTCCAGGGCGGCTACGACGCGCAGGGCTACCCGCTGCCGCAGGAACCGGACGGCTACGCCTCCGGCGGCTACGAGCCGGGCTACGGCCAGGGTTACGGGCAGTCCTATCCGCAGGGCTACGAGCAGCAGCAGGGGCAGCCGCAGGAGCAGAACGGATTCTTCGCGCAGGCGTACGACCAGCAGGACACGGGCGCCTCCGCGTCCTACGACGCGGGCGGCGACGGCGGCTACCCGGCGGGCGGTTACCCGCCGGCCGCGGCCGCGGGCGGGCAGCAGAGCGACCCGGCAGACTACCGGCCTGCTCAGAGCGAGTGGCCGGGATCCGACGGGGGTGTAACCGAATCCGTTCCGCCGCTCCCCGAGCAGCCGTCCGACAGCGTAGGCTCCCCCTCGCTGACGGACGCCGGACTGCCGCGCCGGGACCGGAAGCCCCGTACGTCACCGCAGGATCAGCCCGCTCAGGAGTCGCCACAGCCCCACAACCAGCCCCGGTCGGAAGCCTCCGACTGGCGGTCGAACAACGACGAGAACTGGCAGCGGGCCGAGACGGTCCGCGAGCCGAAGGCAGGCGGGGTCACCCCCTCCGGCCTGCCACGGCGGGTGCCCAAGGCCAACCTGGTCCCGGGTGCCGCAACGCAGACCCCGCAGGGCGGCCCACAGGTCTCCCGCGCACCCGAAGACGTCCGCGGCCGGTTGAGTAACCTGCGGCGTGGCGTCCAGCAAGGGCGCACTGCTGGAACTGACACGAACGGACAGGCCTCCGACCCCCACTTCGGCGGCCCACAGAACCAGGAGCGCTAAGTTGAGTCCGATGAGCCAGGCGGCACAGAACCTGAACTGGTTGATCACCAACTTCGTGGACAACACCCCCGGGGTGTCCCACACCGTGGTGGTCTCCGCCGACGGCCTGCTGCTCGCGATGTCCGACGGATTCCCGCGTGACCGCGCCGACCAGCTCGCCGCCGTCGCCTCAGGACTGACCTCGCTGACCGCCGGAGCCTCCCGCATCTTCGAGGGCGGCACCGTCAACCAGACCGTCGTCGAGATGGAACGCGGCTTCCTCTTCATCATGTCCGTCTCCGACGGCTCCTCCCTCGCAGTACTCGCCCACCCCGAGTGCGACATCGGCCTCGTCGGCTACGAAATGGCCCTGCTCGTCGACCGCGCAGGCACCGTACTCACCCCCGACCTCAGGGCAGAACTCCAGGGCAGCCTGCTCGACTAAGCGCGTTACCAGCGAACGGGCGTGCGGGCCCGCGACCGTCCCGGACAGGGCCGGCAGCGGGCGCCGCGGCCGCAAGGAGGAGGACTCGTGAGCACGTCACCCGGCGCGCAGCCGTACGGCAGCTCGCACCAGCCGCCTGCGAACCCGTATCCCCCGCAGCCACCGGCCGCGGGGCGGCGCCCGCAGACGCCGAGCGGATTCGTACGCCCGTACGCGATGACCGGCGGCCGCACCAGGCCGCGTTACCAGCTCGCCATCGAGGCGCTGGTCAGCACCACCGCCGATCCCGAACGGCTGCGCGGGCAGCTGCCGGAACACCAGCGGATCTGCCTGCTGTGCCGTGAGGTCAAGTCGATCGCGGAGATCTCCGCGCTGCTGACGATCCCGCTCGGCGTCGTCAGGATCCTGGTGGCCGACCTGGCCGAGGCCGGACTGGTCACGATTCACCAGCCGGGCGGCGACGAGGCCGCCGGCGGACAGCCAGATGTGACACTGCTTGAGAGGGTGCTCAGTGGACTTCGGAAGCTCTAGCGGCCCGGCGCGCGCCACTACTTCCGCGAAAATCGTCGTGGCGGGCGGCTTCGGCGTGGGCAAGACCACGTTCGTCGGCGCCGTCTCCGAGATCAACCCGCTGCGCACCGAGGCCGTCATGACCTCGGCGTCGGCCGGCATCGACGACCTCAGCCACGTCCAGGACAAGACCACCACCACGGTCGCCATGGACTTCGGCCGCATCACGCTGGACCAGGACCTGATCCTCTACCTGTTCGGCACCCCCGGCCAGGACCGCTTCTGGTTCATGTGGGACGACCTGGTACGCGGTGCGATCGGCGCCGTCGTCCTCGTCGACACCAGGCGGCTGGCCGACTGCTTCCCCGCCGTCGACTACTTCGAGAACAGCGGCCTGCCCTTCGTCATCGCCCTCAACGGCTTCGACGGACACCAGCCCTACAGCCCCGAAGAAGTCCGCGAGGCGCTCCAGATCGGCCCCGAGGCGCCCATCATCACCACCGACGCCCGGCACCGCGCCGAGGCCAAGAGCGCCCTCATCACCCTCGTCGAGCACGCCCTGCTGGCCCGCCTGCGCTGAGCGCGCGACAGCACACGCGAGAGGGCCCCGCACCGTCCGGTGCGGGGCCCTCTCGCGTACGGCGCTCGGCGCGCGGGGCGTGCTCAGCCCTGCCAGGAGTGCGGCGCGCGGAAGCCCGGGGTGCGCTCCAGCCGGCGCCAGCCGGCGGTGGAGCGGGAGGGGCGGTCGGGGGCGGCGTCGCCGCCGGCCGCGGCCCGCGCGAGCAGGATCGCGGTGATCGCGGCCAGCTCCTCCGGGGCGACATGGCCCTTCTCGACGCGCACGAGGGAATCGGCGGGTGTGCTCACAGTGGTCTCCATGGGTGCTGGCTACCGGGTGGGTGCGGTTGCCGGGGTGGCAGGTTCGCGGGTGTGCGGCTGCGGTGCGGGCTACTGCGGCGGGTTGCCGTGCTTGCGCGAGGGTAGGTCCGCGTGCTTGGTGCGGAGCATGGCCAGCGAGCTGATCAGCACCTCGCGGGTCTGCGTCGGGTCGATGACGTCGTCCACCAGGCCGCGTTCGGCGGCGTAGTAGGGATGCATCAGCTCGGCCTTGTACTCCTTGACCATCGCCGCGCGCATGGCCTCGGGGTCGTCGGCACCGGCGATCTGCCGGCGGAAGATGACGTTGGCCGCGCCCTCGGCGCCCATCACCGCGATCTCGTTGGTCGGCCACGCGTAGGTCAGGTCGGCGCCGATGGACTGGCTGTCCATCACGATGTACGCGCCGCCGTAGGCCTTGCGCAGGATCAGCGAGATCCTCGGCACGGTGGCGTTGCAGTAGGCGTACAGCAGCTTGGCACCGTGCCTGATGATCCCACCGTGCTCCTGGGCGACGCCCGGGAGGAAGCCGGGGACGTCCAACAGGGTGATGATCGGGATGTTGAAGGCGTCGCACATCTGCACGAAGCGGGCCGACTTCTCGGACGCCTCGATGTCCAGCACACCGGCGAGCGAGGCGGGCTGGTTGGCGACGATGCCGACCACCTGGCCGTCGAGCCGGGTCAGGGCGCAGATGATGTTGGTGGCCCAGCGCTCGTGGACCTCCAGGTAGTCCCCGTCGTCGACGATCTCCTCGATGACCTTGTGCATGTCGTACGAGCGGTTCGGGTCGGCGGGCACCAGGTCGAGCAGCGCCTCGCCGCGCCGGTCGGAGGGGTCGTGGCTCTCGACGACCGGCGGGTTCTCCCGGTTGTTCTGCGGCAGCAGCGAGAGCAGGTAGCGGACCTCCTCCAGGCAGGTCTGCTCGTCGTCGTACGCGAAGTGCGCGACGCCGGAGACCGCGGAGTGGACGTCGGCGCCGCCCAGGCCGTTCTGGGTGATCTGCTCGCCGGTCACGGCCTGGACCACGTCCGGGCCGGTGATGAACATCTGCGAGGTCTCGCGGACCATGAACACGAAGTCGGTGAGCGCCGGGGAGTACGCGGCGCCGCCCGCGCACGGGCCGAGCATCACGCTGATCTGCGGGATGACACCGGAGGCGCGGGTGTTGCGCTGGAAGATGCCGCCGTAGCCGGCGAGCGCCGAGACGCCCTCCTGGATACGGGCGCCGGCGCCGTCGTTGAGCGAGATCAGCGGGGCGCCGGCCGAGATGGCCATGTCCATGATCTTGTGGATCTTCGTGGCGTGCGCCTCGCCGAGCGCGCCGCCGAAGATCCGGAAGTCGTGCGCGTAGACGAAGACCGTCCGGCCGTGGACCGTGCCCCAGCCGGTGATCACACCATCGGTGTAGGGGCGCTTCTCCTCCAGCCCGAAGCCCGTCGCGCGGTGCCGCCGCAGCGGCTCCACCTCGCGGAAGGTGCCTTCGTCCAGCAGCAGGTCGATCCGCTCGCGGGCGGTGAGCTTGCCCTTGGCGCGCTGTGCCTCGGTCGCCTTCTCACTGGGTCCGGCGACGACCTGGGCGCGGATGGCGAGGAGCTCGGCCACCCGACCCCGGGTGTCGGTCACCTCTGCGGGCACCTCTTCCGATGTGGTCATGCAACGACAGTACGAGCCGGCGGCCGCGAAAAGGGCCATCGACTTCGTACAGTGTCCGTCGCCGCTTCATGGCGGGATCCCACAGACGGTGGTGGACGGCAGCGTTCCGCTACGGCGTACGGGGCCCGCGCGATCCACGGGCCCCGGCCCCGCCTACCAGCCCGTACGGTTCAGCGGCCCTCGACCGCGGCGGCCAGCGCGAGGGTGCGGCGGGCCTCCTCGACATGCAGGTTCTCGATCATGCGGCCGTCCACCGTGACCACCCCGCGGCCCTGTGACGTGGCCTGATCGAAGGCCTCCACGATACGCCGGGCCCTTTCCACGTCCTCGGCCGCAGGCGCGAAGATCCGGTTGCAGGGGTCGATCTGCTTCGGGTGAATGAGGGTCTTGCCGTCGAAGCCGAAGTGGCGGGCTTGGAGGGTTTCCGCCTCGAATCCGGCCAGATCCGTGACGTCGTTGTAGACACCGTCCAAGATGGCCTTGCCCTCGGCGCGGGCCGCGAGCAGCGCCAGGGAGAGCGCCCCGAGCAGCGGGGCGCGGCCCGGCACATGCGCGGCGTGCAGCTCCTTGGCCAGGTCGTTGGTGCCCATGACCAGCACGGTCAGCCGCTCGGAGGCGGCGGCGACCGCGCGGGCGGCGAACATCGCGGCCGGGGTCTCGACCATCGCCCACACCGCGGTGCGGTCCGGGGCGCCGGCCGCCTCCAGCGCCTTCGCCACGGCGACGACGGTCCCGGGGTCGTCCACCTTGGGCACGACGACGGCGTCCGGCCCCGCCTCGGCGGCGGCCCGCAGGTCGTCGGCGTGCCACGGGGTGCCGGGCGCGTTGACCCGTACGGTGACCTCGCGGTGGCCGAAACCGCCGGCCGCGACGGCGGCGGCGACCCGCTCGCGGGCGGCGGGCTTGGCGTCGGGGGCGACGGAGTCCTCCAGGTCGAGGATCAGCGCGTCGGCGGGCAGGGTGCGGGCCTTCTCCAGGGCGCGCTCGTTGGCGCCGGGCATGTAGAGGACGGAGCGGCGCGGGCGCGGGGCGGTCGTCACAGGCCCACCTTCTCGGCGGCCGCGTAGGACGCGGCGAGTTCGGGGTCGCGCGCGGCGAGCGCGTCGGCGAGTTCGGCGACCACCCGGCACTGCTTGTAGGTGGCGTCGTCCTGCATCTTGCCGTCGATCATGACGGCGCCGGTGCCGTCGCCCATCGCCTCGATCACCCGCCGGGCCCAGGCCACGTCCGCCGGGGCGGGTGAGAAGACCCGCTTGGCGACGTCGATCTGCACCGGGTGCAGCGTCCAGGCGCCGACGCAGCCGAGCAGGAAGGCGTTGCGGAACTGGTCCTCGCACGCGGTGAGGTCCTGGATGTCGCCGAAGGGGCCGTAGTACGGCAGGATGCCGTGCGCGGCGCAGGCATCCACCATGCGGGCGATGGTGTAGTGCCACAGGTCCTGCTGGTAGGTGACGCGGGGCGCGTCCCCTTGGGGATCCTCGCGGACGAGGTAGCCGGGGTGGCCGCCGCCGACCCGGGTGGTCTTCATCCGGCGGCTCGCGGCGAGGTCGGCGGGGCCGAGCGAGATGCCCTGCATGCGGGGGCTGGCGCCGGCGATCTCCTCGACGTTGCCGACACCGGCGGCCGTCTCCAGGATCGCGTGCACCAGCAGCGGGCGGTCCAGGCCCGCGCGTGCCTCCAGCTGGGCGAGCAGCCGGTCGACGTAGTGGATGTCCTGGGGGCCCTCCACCTTGGGCACCATGATGACGTCGAGCCGGTCGCCGATCTCGGTGACCAGGGTGACCAGGTCGTCCAGCGCCCAGGGCGAGTCCAGGCTGTTGACGCGGGTCCACAGCTGGGCGCCGCCGAGGTCGGCCTGCCGGGCGACGGAGACCAGCCCCGCACGGGCGGCCTCCTTGCGGTCGGCGGGGACGGCGTCCTCCAGGTTGCCGAGCAGGACGTCCGCCCGTGCGGCGAGGGCGGGCACCTTGGCGGCCATCTTCTCGTTGCCGGGGTCGAAGAAGTGGATCATCCGCGAGGGCCGCAGCGGCACCTCGTGCAGGGGGGCCGGCGCCCCCACGGCCAGCGGGCGGAAGAAGTCCTTCGCCGAGCGCATGCGTTCTCCCGGTGGGTCGGGTCGAGGGTTCGCCGCTCACCCTATGGCCGCCGGGCCGCGGAGGTTACCCGTCAGTATGTGTGCTGTTGGTCACCGGACGTCAAGGTCCGCCGACCCCCATGGTGCGCGATTCCCCGCCCCCGCCGGGCACTGACGCGCGCGGGGCGGACCGCCGAGAGCGGCCCGCCCCGCCGGCAGTCAGCAGCCGCAGCTGTAGTAGAGGGCGTCCCAGTGGCTGCCCTCGTCGGCGTAGATGTTGCCGGAGGCGGCCTGCCACTGCGGGTAGCCGTCGCCGCGCAGGCCGATGTAGGTGAAGGCGTTGTGCACGTAGTTGTTGAGGCAGGTGTTCTTGCCGAAGTCGAGCTTGTAGCCGTTCCAGTGCGAGTAGGTGCCGCTGGCGTGGCCGGTCTCGGTGCCGCCGGTGATGTTGATGGCGCAGCCGCTCGCGTGCTTGAGGGTGACGGCGCCCTGGGCGGTGGCCTGGTTGAGCTGGTCGAAGGAGGTACAGGTCGACACGTTGCGGTTGGAGCAGCCGCCGGACGAGGACCAGGTGATGCCCGCGGCCGAGAACATGGCCGTGGCCTGGGCGTGGGTGAGCTTGGTGACGGCGAAGGCGTCGGTGGACGCGGCCACGCCGACGCCGGGGGCGAAGAGCGCGGTGGCGACGAGGGTGAGGGCGCTCATCGCGGTACGGGCACGCAGTCGCATGCGTTCCTCCTGCTGGTTCGGCTGGGGTGGAAGTGATGCCGGTGGCGCAGCAGGAGTGTGCCCGAGGTCTACGCGCGTCGCCAGACCCTTGAAGTGAACATGTCGTTACTGTGGCGCCCGGCGGGCGGTTTCCCGCCGGGCGCGGCCGTTCCCGGGTGCCGCCTACTCCTGCGGTTCCAGCCCCGCGCGCAGCAGCCCGTAGGCGTAGGCGTCGTCCAGCGCCTGCCAGCTCGCGGCGATGACATTGTCCGCGACGCCGACCGAGGACCACTCGGACTCGCCGTCGGTAGTGGTGATCAGCACCCGGGTCGTGGAGTCGGTGCCGCGGGTGCCTTCCAGGATGCGGACCTTGTAGTCGACGAGCGCGAACTCGGCGAGCTTGGGGTAGATCCGCTCCAGCGCCCCGAGCAGCGCCCGGTCCAGCGCGTTGACCGGGCCGTTGCCCTCGGCGGTCGCGACGATCCGCTCCCCCTTGGCCCACAGCTTGACCGTCGCCTCGTTGGCGTGCACGCCGTCGGGGCGGTCCTCGGTGATGACCCGCCAGGACTCGGTACGGAAGAAGCGCCGCGGGCCGCCGTCCACCGTGCGGTCCATCTCGCCGCGCAGCAGCAGCGCGAAGGACGCGTCCGCCGCCTCGTACGTGTAGCCCTGCAGCTCGCGCTCCTTGACGCGGGCCACCACCCGGCCCACCAGCTCGCGGTCCTCGCCCAGGTCGATGCCCAGCTCGCGGCCCTTGAGCTCGATCGAGGCGCGGCCGGCCATGTCGGACACCAGCATCCGCATGGTGTTGCCGACCAGCTCCGGGTCGATGTGCTGGTAGAGGTCCGGGTCCACCTTGATCGCCGACGCGTGCAGCCCCGCCTTGTGCGCGAAGGCCGACACCCCGACGTAGGGCTGGTGCGTGGACGGCGGCAGGTTGACGGTCTCGGCGACGGCGTGCGAGATGCTCGTCATCTTCGCGAGCGCGCCCTCGGGCAGCACCTCGCGGCCGTGCTTGAGCTCCAGCGCCGCGACGACCGGGAAGAGGTTGGCGTTGCCGACCCGCTCACCGTAGCCGTTGACGGTGCACTGCACATGCGTGGCGCCCGCGTCGACCGCGGCCAGCGTGTTGGCGACCGCGCAGCCGCTGTCGTCCTGCGCGTGGATGCCGAGCCGGGCGCCGGTGTCGGCGAGCACCAGGCCGGTCACCGCCTGCACCTGCGCGGGCAGCATCCCGCCGTTGGTGTCGCACAGCACCACCACCGACGCGCCCGCCTCGTGCGCGGCCCGTACGACCGCGGTGGCGTACTCGGCGTTGGCGCGGTAGCCGTCGAAGAAGTGCTCGCAGTCCACGAACACCCGGCGCCCCTGCGCCACCAGGTGCGAGACGGTGTCGGCGACCATCGCCAGGTTCTCGTCCAGCGTGGTGCGCAGCGCCAGCTCGACGTGCCGGTCGTGCGACTTGGCGACCAGCGTGATCACCGGTGCCCCCGAGTCGAGCAGCGCCTTGACCTGGGGGTCGTCCGCGGCCTTGCCGCCGGCCCTGCGGGTCGCGCCGAACGCCACCAGCGTGGCGTGCTTGAGGTCCAGCTCCTGGGCGGCACGTGCGAAGAACTCGGTGTCCCGTGGGTTCGCGCCGGGCCAGCCGCCCTCGATGAACCCCACCCCGAAGTCGTCCAGGTGCCGGGCGATCGTCAGCTTGTCGGCGACGGTGAGGTTGATCCCCTCGCGCTGGGCGCCGTCGCGCAGCGTGGTGTCGAACACGTGGAAGCTGTCGTGCGGTGCGGCAGTCATGGCTTGAGAAACTCCTGTCGGGTGGTGAGTGGGTTACCGCCCGAGGCTCCGGCCGCGGGCGGATCCAGCTCCACTGCCCCCATCATCCCCCGTGCGTTTCCGCCTCCGGCGCGGGTGGTCCGGAAACGAAAAAACCTCTCGCGGATGCGAGAGGTCTGCACGCGGGTCTGGGACACGGTGACGTTCCACTGGGGTCAGGGCAACGTCACTGCGGACCGGCGTGCTTGCTGCCAATAATGACGGCGAGATGCACGCGGTCAGTGTTGCACACCCCGCCGCCCTGCGGGACGGGGTCTCACGATACGGGCGCTTCTTGCTGCGCAGGGCGGTGCACCAGGGGCGCGGGGAACTGCGCGACCAGCCGAGACGGCGCCGCACTCCGCCACCGGCCCGAAGGGGCAGTTCGGTCCGATCCGGACCACCGGCCGGTGGTGGGTTGCTCGCGCAGTTCCCCGCGCCCCTTCGGGGCGCTACGCGCCGAGTGGATGCATCCAGGCGTGGGGGTCCGGGGCGTGGCCCGTCTGGATGTCGAGGAGCGCGGCCCGCAGCCGCATCGTCACCTCGCCCGGGGTGCCGTCGCCGACCAGCCAGTTCGCCCGGGTGGACTTCACCGAGCCGACCGGCGTGATGACCGCGGCCGTGCCGCAGGCGAAGACCTCCGTGAGGGAGCCGTCCTCCGTGGCGGCGCGCCAGTCGTCGACGCTGATACGGCCCTCGGCCACCTCGTAGCCGAGGTCCGCGGCGATGCGCAGCAGCGAGTCACGGGTGATGCCGGGCAGCAGGGAGCCGCTCAGTTCGGGGGTGACGATGCGGTTGCCGTACACGAAGTACAGGTTCATCCCGCCCATCTCCTCGATCCAGCGGCGCTCGATCGCGTCGAGCCACACGACCTGGTCGCAGCCGTGTTCGGTGGCCTGGGCCTGGGCGACGAGGGAGGCCGCGTAGTTGCCGCCGGTCTTGGCGGCGCCGGTGCCGCCGGGGGCCGCGCGGACGTACTCCTCGGAGAGCCAGACGGACACGGGCTGGACGCCGCCGGAGAAGTACGCGCCGGCCGGGGAGGCGATGACGACGAAGAGGTACTCGTTGGCCGGGCGCACCCCGAGGCCGACCTCGGTGGCGAACATGAAGGGCCGCAGGTAGAGCGAGGCCTCACCGGCGCTGGGGACCCAGCCGCGGTCCTGCCGGACGAGCACGTCGCAGGCCTCGATGAAGGTCTCCACGGGCAGCTCGGGCATGGCCAGGCGGCGGGCGGAGGCCTGGAAGCGCTCGGCGTTGGCCTCCGGACGGAAGGTGGCGACGGTCCCGTCGGGCTGCTGGTACGCCTTGAGGCCCTCGAAGATGGTCTGCGCGTAGTGCAGCGTCATGTTCGCGGGCTCGATCGACAGCGGCGCGTACGGCACCAGCTGCGCGTCGTGCCAGCCGCGGCCCTCGGTCCACTTGATGGTGACCATGTGGTCGGTGAAGTGGCGGCCGAAGCCGGGGTTCGCCAGGATCGCGTCGCGCTCGGCGACGGGCAGCGGGTGGGAGGACGGCTTCAGCTCGATCGTGGGCGTCGTCATGGTGTGTGTCCTTCAGGTGCGTCGTGTTCTGCTGCCGTGTCCCGCTGCCACCTGTGGCGCCCCACTTGCTAGGACGTCCAAGTTTTAGGCCGTAACGCGGCCCCGCCTCCGATTATCGCAGCGGCGGGGCCGGGTACCTACCTCCGGTGCCGGGTCAGCCGGAAACCCGGGCGGCGAGCGCGTCGCCGATCTCGACGGTGGACCGGGCGGGCCCGCCGGTGCGCTCGGCGAGGTCGGCCTGGACGGCGGCGTCGATCCGGTCGGCCTCAGCGTCGTAGCCGAGGTGGCGCAGCAGCAGGGCCACGGACAGCACGGTCGCAGTCGGGTCGGCCTTGGACTGGCCGGCGATGTCCGGGGCCGAGCCGTGGACCGGCTCGAACATCGACGGGAACTCCCGGCCGGGGTTGATGTTGCCGCTCGCGGCGACGCCGATGCCGCCGGAGACGGCCGCGGCGAGGTCGGTGATGATGTCGCCGAAGAGGTTGTCGGTGACGATGACGTCGAACCGCTCGGGCTGCGTGACCAGGAAGATGGTCGCGGCGTCGACATGCAGGTAGTCGGTGCTGACCTCGGGGAACTCGCGGCCGACCTGCTCGAAGATCCGGGTCCACAGGTGGCCGGCGTGCACCAGCACGTTGTTCTTGTGGACGAGCGTGAGCTTCTTGCGCGGGCGGGCCTGCGCGCGGGTGTACGCGTCGCGCACCACGCGCTCGATGCCGAACGCGGTGTTGAGGCTGACCTCGGTGGCGACCTCCTGCGGGGTGCCGACGCGGATCGCCCCGCCGTTGCCCGTGTAGGGGCCCTCGGTGCCCTCGCGGACGACGACGAAGTCGATCTGCGGGCTGCCCGCGAGGGGGGTGCCGACGCCCGGGTAGAGCTTGCTCGGGCGCAGGTTCACATGGTGGTCGAAGGCGAAGCGCAGCTTGAGCAGGAAGCCGCGCTCCAGCACGCCCGAGGGCACGGACGGGTCGCCGATGGCGCCCAGCAGGATCGCGTCGTGCTGCTTGAGCTGCTCCAGGTCCTCGTCGGTGAGGGTCTGCCCGGTGGCGTGGTACCGCTTGGCGCCGAAGTCGAACTCCTTCGTCTCCAGCTTGGTGTCGGAGGGAAGGACGGCGGAGAGGACCTTGAGGCCCTCGGCGACCACTTCCTGGCCGATTCCGTCACCGGGGATCACTGCGAGGCTGAGGCTTCGAGACATGTCCGGCACCGTACTCCCCATCCCAGCCGGTGACATCCGATGTCCGCATGTCGGACATCGGGCGCCGTCGTCCCGGTCAGGGGCCCGAGGTTGTGGAAGGAGGCGGGCTCAGTGGCTCTCGTGGCCGGTGCTGCCGCCGTTGTCACGGCGGTCCAGGCTGCGCTGCAGGGCGCGCAGGGCGTTCTGGCGGGCGGTGTCGTCCATGAGGGATCAACTCCTGGGGAAAGCGGGGCAAGCAGGAAGAACGGGCGGAGGTGCCGCGGGCACTGACGTGGAGGACGCGGAACGGGGCGGGGTCCGGCCGCGGGGGTGACCCGCTCGAAAGGCCTGCTGGACGCATCCGCCGCTCACCGGATGGGCGAGACGTTCGGCTCCTACAAAGCTAGGCCAGCTCGCTCGTCCTGTCGCCACAATTACTCGGACTTCCTACTATCTGAGACAGACGATCACCCGTTCGCGGACTCGGCCGTCGCGAACGGGTGATCGCCTGCCGGGGGCCCGCCCTGCGGCGGCGCCGGTCAGCCCATGTGCGGGTAGCGGTAGTCGGTGGGCGGCACCAGGGTCTCCTTGATGGCCCGGGTGGACGTCCAGCGCATCAGGTTCTGCGCGGCGCCCGCCTTGTCGTTGGTGCCCGACGCCCGGCCGCCGCCGAAGGGCTGCTGGCCGACGACCGCGCCGGTCGACTTGTCGTTGACGTAGAAGTTGCCCGCCGCGTCCCGCAGCCGCTCCATCGTGTACGTCACCGCGGCCCGGTCCCGCGCGACGACCGACCCGGTCAGCGCGTAGTCCGCGACCGACTCCATCTGGTCCAGCATGGCCTCGTAGGCGCCGTCCGCACCGTCGTCGTAGACGTACACGCCGAGCACCGGGCCGAAGTACTCCTGCGTGAAGACCTCGTTGTCCGGGTCGGTGCAGGCGAGCACGGTCGGGCGGACGAACCAGCCCACCGAGTCGTCGTACGTGCCGCCCGCGACGACCTCGATCGTCGGGTCGGCCTTGGCGCGGTCGATGGCGGCCTTGTTCTTGGCGAAGGCACGCTCGTCGATGAGGGCGCCGACGAAGTTGGACAGGTCGGTGACGTCGCCCATCGTGATGCCGTCGATCTCGGCGGCGAAGTCCTCCTTGAAGCCGGACTCCCAGATCGAGCGCGGGATGTACGCGCGCGAGGTCGCCGAGCACTTCTGGCCCTGGTACTCGAAGGCGCCGCGGGTCAGCGCGGTCTTCAGCACCGCCGGGTCGGCCGAGGGGTGGGCGACCAGGAAGTCCTTGCCGCCGGTCTCGCCGACGATCCGCGGGTAGGAGCGGTAGCGCTCGATGTTCTCGCCGATCGTGCGCCACAGGTGCTGGAAGGTCTTCGTGGAGCCGGTGAAGTGGATGCCGGCCAGCATCGGGTGCGGCAGCGCGGCCTCGGAGACGGCCAGGCCGTCGCCGGTCACCAGGTTGATCACGCCGTCGGGCAGCCCCGCCTCCCGCAGCACCCGCATGATCTGCACGGCCGAGTGGGTCTGGGTGGGCGACGGCTTCCACACCACGACGTTGCCCATGAGGGCGGGCGCGGTGGGCAGGTTGCCGGCGATGGCGGTGAAGTTGAAGGGCGTGATCGCGTAGACGAAGCCCTCCAGCGGACGGTGGTCCAGCCGGTTCCACACGCCGGGCGCGTTGGCGACCGGCTGCTCGGCGAGGATCTGCCGGGCGTAGTGGACGTTGAAGCGCCAGAAGTCGACCAGCTCGCACGGGCTGTCGATCTCGGCCTGCTGCACGGTCTTGGACTGCCCGAGCATGGTGGAGGCCACCAGCGTCTCGCGCCACGGCCCGGACATCAGCTCGGCGGCGCGCAGGAAGACCGCGGCGCGCTCGTCGAAGGGCAGCGCCCGCCAGGCCGGGGCGGCGGCCAGCGCCGCGTCGATCGCGTCCCGCGCGTCCTGCGCGGTGGCGTTGGCGTAGCTGCCGAGGACCTGGCCGTGGTTGTGCGGCTGGACGACGTCGAAGCGCTCGCCGCCGCCCATCCGCTCGGTGCCGCCGATGGTCATCGGCAGCTCGGCGGGGTGCGCGGCCAGCTCCTTGAGCTTGGCCTCCAGCCGGGCCCGCTCGGGGCTGCCGGGGGCGTAGGTGTGCACCGGCTCGTTGACCGGGGCGGGGACCTGGGTCACGGCGTCCATGGGGGATGTCTCCTTGGAGGGTCGGGCCGTCAGCGGCCGGCGGCGGGGGCGAAGGAGCGCAGGAAGAAGGCCAGGTTGGCGGGGCGCTCGGCGAGGCGGCGCATGAAGTAGCCGTACCAGTCTGCGCCGTACGGCACGTAGATCCGCATACGCTCCCCTTCGTCCGCGAGCCGCCGCTGCTCGGCGGTGCGGATGCCGTAGAGCATCTGGAACTCGTAACTGCCGGGGGCGCGGCCGTAGCGGGAGGCGAACTCCTGGGCGATGGCGATCATGCGCGGGTCGTGCGAGCCGACCATCGGGTAGCCGTCGCCGGCGAAGAGCGTGCGCAGCGCGCGGACGTACGCCTTGTCGACGTCCCGCTTGTTCTGGAAGGCGACCCGGGCGGGCTCCTTGTAGGCGCCCTTGACCAGCCGCACCCGGGAGCCGGCGACGGCGAGCGCGCGGGCGTCCTCCTCGGTGCGGAACAGGTACGACTGGAGGACCGCGCCGGTGCCCGGGTGCTCCTTGCGCAGCTCGGCGAGGACGGCGAGCGTGGAGTCCACGGTGGTGTGGTCCTCCATGTCGAGCGTCACGGTGGTGCCGGACTGCGACGCCAGCTCGGCGACCGCCCTGACGTTCTCCAGCGCGATGTCGTGGCCGCCGTCGGGGAGCGCCTGGCCGAAGGCGGAGAGCTTGACCGACACCTCGGCGCGGTCGCCGAGCCGCTCGTCGCGCAGCGTCTCCAGCAGCCGCAGGTAGGCGTCGCGGGTCGCGGTGGCGGTGGCCCGGTCGGTGACGTCCTCGCCGAGGTGGTCGAGGGTGACCTCGAGACCGCTCGCGGTGAGGGCGCGCACGGTGTCGAGGGCGGGGTGCAGGGCGTCACCGGCGACGAACCGGTCCACCACCGGACGGGTGACCGGCGCGGCGGCGACGACGCGGCGCAGACGGTCGCTGCGCGAGGCGGCGAGCAACACGGGACCGAACACGGGGTGTCCTCCAGAACACGGCCGAAACAGCGGAATCGTCGGCGGACAGGCTCCGACACCGTGAATCTAGAAGTCTCCTTCCCGCCGGACCATCGACACCTGTCACGCATCGCCCCGCCGTCCCTCATACAGATGTATGAGGGACAATGGCCGGGTGCGAGCTGAGTACGGGGACCACAGCGATCTCCAGGACCTGGTCGACGAGGTGTCGGCGCTGCTCGGCGCCCCCGCCACGCTGGAGGACCGGGACTTCCGGCTGATCGCCTTCGGGGTCCACGACAGCGAGGACGCCGGCGCGCTCGATCCGGTCCGCACCCGCTCCATCCTCACCCGGCACTCCACCGCCGAGGTGCGCGCCTGGTTCGAGCGGTACGGCATCGCGCGCGCCTCCGGCCCCGTCCGGATCCCCGCCGCCCCCGACGCAGGCGTGGTGCGCGGCCGGCTGTGCCTGCCGGTCCGGCACGCCGGGTTCGTCTACGGCTACGTGTGGCTGCTGGACGAGGCCGAGCACTCCCCCGCGCAGCTGTCCGCCGCGATGGCGGTGGCCGGCCGGATGGGCGAGCGGCTCGCCGCGATGTCGCTGGCCGGGGCCGAGACCGGGCGGGCGCTGCGCGGACTGCTGACCGCCGCCGGCCGCGCCGACCGGGACACCGCGGAGGACGCGCTGCGGCTGGCCCTGGACCGCGACGCGGACGAGCCGCACGCGCTGGTGTGCGTGCGCGCGCCCGCCGGGGAGCCGCCGGGCGTGCTGCCGGGGCTGCGGACCATCCCGTCGGGCGCGGCACTGGCCCGGGTTCCGGAGCGGGGCCGCGGCGAGCTGGTCGCGCTGCTGGTGCGGCTGCGGTCCCGGCAGGTGCTGGGCCCGGCCCGTACCGCCGCGGCCCGGCTGCTGGACGCGGTGGGCTCGCCCGGCGCGGTCGCCGGGATCGGCGCGGCGCGCGGCACGCTCGGCGAGCTGCCCGGAGCCTGGCGCGAGGCCACGTCGGCGGCGCGGGCGGCGAACGCGCAAGGGGAGCTGGGTCCGATCGCGAAGTGGTCGACGCTGGGCCCCTACCGGCTGCTGACCGCGCTGCCGTCGGGGGCGCCGCCGGACCCCGCGGTCGCGCCGCTGCTCACCGAGGACCACCAGGAGCTGGCGCACACCGCCGAGGTCTTCCTCGACCACGCGGGCCAGGCCGGGCGGACCGCCACCGCGCTGGCCATCCACCGGCAGACGCTGTACTACCGGCTCTCCCGGATCGAGCAGCTCACCGGCCTGGACCTCGCGGACGGCGAGGCGCGACTGCTGCTGCACATGGCGCTCAAGGCCGCCCGGCTCTGACGCCCGGCCCGCAGAACGCACCGGCGCCGCCCCCCGGTGGAAGGGGGACGGCGCCGGGTCGTACGGGAGGGCTCAGTCGGTCAGGTTGACCGCGCGGGCCGAGGTGGCGCCGATCTCGCCGGCGATGTCGGTGAGCACGCCCGCCGGGATCGTCGAGTCGACGGTGAGGGCGACCAGCGCGTCGCCGCCTGCGGTGGAGCGGGCGACCTGCATACCGGCGATGTTGACGCCGACCTCGCCGAGGATGCGGCCGATGGTGCCGACGACGCCGGGGCGGTCGGTGTAGCGCAGGAAGGCCATGTGGTCGGCGAGCGCGAGGTCCACGTCGTTGTCGTCGACCGCGACGATCTTCTGCAGGTGCTTGGGCCCGGCCAGCGTGCCGGACACCGCGACCGCGGTGCCGTCGGCGAGGGTGCCGCGCACGGTCACCACGTTGCGGTGGTTGGGCGACTCCGAGCTGGTCGTCAGGCGCACCTCGACACCGCGCTCCTGCGCGAACAGCGGCGCGTTGACGTAGCTCACCGTCTCGGCGACGACGTCCTCGAAGACGCCCTTGAGCGCGCTGAGTTCGAGGATCTTGACGTCGTGCTGGGTGACCTCGCCGTAGACCTCGACGTCGAGCCGGGCGGCGACCTCGCCGGCCAGCGCGGTGAAGATCCGTCCGAGCTTCTCGGCCAGCGGCAGCGCGGGCTTGACGTCCTCGGCGATGACACCGCCCTGGACGTTGACCGCGTCCGGGACCAGCTCGCCGGCGAGCGCCAGGCGCACCGACTTCGCGACGGCGATACCGGCCTTCTCCTGCGCCTCGTCGGTGGAGGCGCCCAGGTGCGGGGTGGCCACGACGTTGTCGAACTGGAAGAGCGGCGAGTCGGTGCACGGCTCCTTGGAGAAGACGTCCAGGCCCGCGCCCGCGACCCGGCCCTCCTTGAGCGCCGAGGCCAGCGCCTCCTCGTCGACGATGCCGCCGCGGGCGGCGTTGACGATCCGCACCGAGGGCTTGACCTTGTGCAGCGCCTCGTCGCCGATCAGGCCCAGGGTCTCCGGCGTCTTGGGCAGGTGCACGGTGATGAAGTCGGACTGTTCCAGCAG
This sequence comes from Streptomyces sp. NPDC021224, assembly GCF_044332905.1. Classification (NCBI taxonomy): domain Bacteria; kingdom Bacillati; phylum Actinomycetota; class Actinomycetes; order Kitasatosporales; family Streptomycetaceae; genus Streptomyces; species Streptomyces sp. NPDC021224. Next base: position 179,901 of record NZ_JBIRPW010000010.1, read on the forward strand.
CTCGTCCAGCGTCAGCAGCTTGACGCCCATCTGGGCGGCGCGCGCGGGCTGCACGTAGGGGTCGTACGCGACGACGTTCATGCCGAAGGCCGACATGCGCTGGGCCACCAGGACGCCGATGCGGCCGAGGCCCACGACGCCGAGGGTCTTCTCGCTCAGCTCGACACCGGTGTACTTGTTGCGCTTCCACTCGCCGTTCTTCAGCGCGGCGTTGGCCGGCGCGATGTTGCGGGCGGTGGCGATCAGCAGACCGCAGGCCAGCTCGGCGGCGGTGACGATGTTGGAGGTCGGCGCGTTGACGACCATCACACCGGCTTTGGTGGCGGCGGCGACGTCGACGTTGTCCAGGCCGACACCGGCCCGGGCGACGACACGGAGTTTGCGGGCGGCGGCGATGGCCTCGGCGTCCACCTTGGTGGCGCTGCGGATCAGGATCGCGTCCACGTCGGCGATGGCGGGAAGCAGTTCGGCTCGGTCGGCACCGTTGCAGTGCCGGATCTCGAAGTCCGGCCCGAGCGCGTCCACCGTGGCCGGCGACAGCTCTTCTGCGATGAGTACGACAGGCTTCTGGCTCACGTGGTCCTCACTTGTCCTTCGTGGGCGGCCGAGTCCCGTACGACCGCTACCAGGGAGGTTTCGGGGGGCTTGCCGCGTGGAAGACGCACGACGCTGTGAGCCTGAACGCGCTTGTCAGAGCAGTGTATCGGCGGGGCGAATCCGCGCCTTTGCCGAAATGGAAGGATCACCCGGAGGGGTTGCGTCGCTTCGTACAAAGTGCGTACCAGATGGCGGTCAGCCACCTGTGCACGGTGCACACGGCACCGTGCGGACGCCACGGAGCGACGCAACCCGGGTGCGCGGCGGACCGCCGCGCGGGAGGCCTTACGCCTCGTCGTCCACCCAGCTCATGAGCTTGCGCAGCTTCCTGCCGGTGGTCTCCAGCAGGTGGTCCTCGTCGGCCTTCTTGTACTCGTTGTACTTCGGCAGGCCGGCGTTGTACTCGGCGATCCAGTTGTTGGCGAAGGTGCCGTCCTGGATCTCGGCGAGGACCTTCTTCATCTCCGCCTTGGTGGCGTCGGTGATGATCCGCGGGCCGGTGACGTAGTCGCCCCACTCGGCGGTCTCGGAGACCGACCAGCGCATCTTCTCCAGACCGCCCTCGTACATCAGGTCCACGATGAGCTTGAGCTCGTGCAGGCACTCGAAGTACGCGATCTCCGGCTGGTAACCGGCCTCGACCAGGGTCTCGAAGCCCGCCTTGACCAGCGCGGAGGTGCCGCCGCACAGCACCGCCTGCTCGCCGAAGAGGTCGGTCTCGGTCTCCTCGGTGAAGGTGGTCTTGATGACGCCGGCGCGGGTGCCGCCGATGCCCTTGGCGTACGACAGCGCGAGGGCGAAGCCCTTGCCCGTCGCGTCCTGCTCGACGGCCGCGATGCACGGCACGCCGCGGCCTTCCTCGTACTGGCGGCGGACCAGGTGGCCCGGGCCCTTGGGGGCGACCATGCACACGTCGACACCGGCCGGCGGCTTGATGAAGCCGTAGCGGATGTTGAGGCCGTGACCGAAGAAGAGGGCGTCGCCGTCCTTGAGGTTGTCCTTGATGGACTCCTCGTAGACCTTCGCCTGGATCGGGTCCGGCACCAGGATCATGATGACGTCGGCCTCGGCGGCGGCCTCGGCGACCGGCAGCACCTTCAGGCCCTGCTCCTCGGCAACCGTCTTCGACTTCGAGCCCTCGTGCAGGCCGACGCGCACGTCCACACCCGAGTCGCGCAGCGACAGCGCGTGGGCGTGGCCCTGGCTGCCGTAGCCGATGACCGCGACCTTGCGGCCCTGGATGATGGACAGGTCGGCGTCGTCGTCGTAGAACAGCTCGGCCACTTGGGGTTCTCCTTGTTTCGGGTTGTGCGGCCCACCGTACGTCGGGCGGGCGGATACGGGTTTTCGGGTCTCGCCATGCGGATCGGCGAGCGCGGGCGGCCGTGCGGCGTTACGCCGAACGGTCCAGCGCGCGCAGCGAGCGGTCGGTGATGGACCGGGCCCCGCGCCCGATGGCGATGGTGCCGGACTGCACCAGCTCCTTGATGCCGAACGGCTCCAGCATCTTGAGCATGGCCTCCAGCTTGTCGGCGGATCCGGTGGCCTCGACGGTGACCGCCTCGGGCGAGACGTCCACGGTCTTGGCGCGGAAGAGCTGGACGATCTCCACGATCTGGGAGCGCGTCTCGTTGTCGGCGCGCACCTTCACCAGGACGAGTTCACGTGCGACCGCCGCGGCCGGGTCCAGCTCGACGATCTTCAGCACGTTGACCAGCTTGTTGAGCTGCTTCGTCACCTGTTCCAGCGGCAGTTCGTCGATGACGTTGACGACGATGGTGATCCGGGAGATGTCCGGGTGCTCGGTGGTGCCGACGGCCAGCGAGTCGATGTTGAAACCGCGGCGCGAGAACAGCGCGGTGATCCGGGCCAGGACGCCCGGCTTGTTCTCCACCAGGACGGAGAGCGTGTGCTTGGACATGTCTGCGTGCTTCCTTCTCTCGCTCTTCCGCGCGGTCAGTCGTCGAGGTCGTCGCTGAAGTCCGGGCGGACGTCCCGGGCGGCCATGATCTCGTCGTTGGAGGTGCCGGCCGCGACCATGGGCCAGACCATCGCGTCCTCGTGGACGATGAAGTCGACGACGACGGGCCGGTCGTTGACGGCGTTGGCCTCGGCGATGACCTTGTCGAGGTCGTCGGCGGACTCGCAGCGCAGGCCCACGCAGCCCATAGCGTCGGCCAGCTTCACGAAGTCCGGGACGCGGGTGCCGCGGTTGGTGATGGAGCCGACGCCCTGGGTGGAGCCGGGGACGTTCTCGGCACCGGAGTGCAGCACGGTGTTGGAGAAGCGCTCGCCGTAGAAGAGGTTCTGCCACTGGCGGACCATGCCCAGCGCGCCGTTGTTGATGACGGCGACCTTGATCGGGATGCCGTTGAGCGCGCAGGTGACCAGTTCCTGGTTGGTCATCTGGAAGCAGCCGTCGCCGTCGATCGCCCACACGGTGGCGTCCGGGCGGCCGGCCTTGGCACCCATCGCCGCCGGGACGGCGTAGCCCATGGTGCCGGCGCCGCCGGAGTTGAACCAGGTGCCGGGCTGCTCGTACTTGATGAACTGCGCGGCCCACATCTGGTGCTGGCCGACGCCCGCGGCGAACAGGGTGCCCTCCGGGGCGAGCTGCCCGATCCGCTCGATGACCTGCTGCGGGGCGAGGCTGCCGTCCTCGGGGACGTCGTAGCCGAGCGGGTAGGTGTTGCGCCAGAAGTTCAGGTGGTTCCACCACTCGGTGTAGTCGCCCTTGTGGCCGGACTCGTGCTCGGCCTGGACGGCCACGATCAGGTCGGCCAGCACCTCGCGGGCGTCGCCGACGATCGGCACGTCCGCGACCCGGTTCTTGGAGATCTCCGCCGGGTCGATGTCGGCGTGCACGACCTTGGCGTTGGGCGCGAAGGTGTCCAGCCGGCCGGTGACGCGGTCGTCGAAGCGGGCGCCGAGCGCGACGATCAGGTCCGACTTCTGCAGCGCGGTGACCGCCGAGACGTCGCCGTGCATACCGGGCATGCCGACGTGCTGCGGGTGGCTGTCGGGGAAGGCGCCGAGCGCCATCAGGGTCGTGGTGACCGGGGCGCCGGTCAGCTCGGCCAGGATCCGCAGCTCCGCGGTGGCGTGCGCCTTGACGACACCGCCGCCGACGTAGAAGACCGGGCGGCGGGACTCGTTGATCAGCCGGGCGGCCTCGCGGATCTGCTTGGCGTGCGGCTTGGTCACCGGGCGGTAACCGGGCAGGTCCTGCTGCGGCGGCCAGGAGAACGTCGTCTGGTTCTGCAGCGCGTCCTTGGCGATGTCGACCAGGACCGGGCCGGGGCGGCCGGTGGCCGCGATGTGGAAGGCCTCGGCGATGGTGTGCGGGATGTCGGCGGGGTCGGTCACCAGGAAGTTGTGCTTGGTGACCGGCATGGTGATGCCGCAGATGTCGGCTTCCTGGAAGGCGTCGGTGCCGATCGACTTCGAGGCGACCTGGCCGGTGATGGCGACGATCGGCACGGAGTCCATGTGCGCGTCGGCGATCGGCGTGACCAGGTTGGTCGCCCCCGGGCCCGAGGTCGCCATGCACACCCCGACCCGGCCGGTGGCCTGCGCGTAACCGGTGGCCGCGTGCCCCGCGCCCTGCTCGTGCCGGACCAGGACGTGGCGGACCTTGGAGGAGTCCATCAGCGGGTCGTACGCCGGCAGGATCGCACCGCCCGGGATGCCGAACACGGTGTCGACGCCTACGGCCTCAAGGGAGCGGATGAGCGCCTGCGCACCCGTCATGCGCTCGGCGGGGGCAGCGGCGGGAACCGCGGTGCGGGTCCGCGGCTGCGGATGGTGGGACCCGGTGGCCTGCTCGGTCATCTGCGTTCTCTTCTCTCGAAGATGAGGGTGGTGAAGTGGGGGCGGTGGGCTCGTCGGCCGGTCGCCGGACAACAAAAAACCCCTCGTGCCGTGAGGCAAGCGAGGGGAGCGCGCCGGTGCGAGTGCGAGGCGGTGATGCCTCGGTCAGCCGACGCGCTTTCCAAGTACGAGAATTCGGGTGCGCATGGCCTCGACCTTCCTCCGGACCCCCGGCGGGTGTCAAGCGGGTGGGACACGCGTCTCACTATGTGATCGACAGGACGGCAGCTGCACGGTGCGCTGCGCAACCTGCTCACGTGCGGTTTCCTGGGATACGGGGCAGGTGCCGTCGGGGCCGCCGCGGCGCTCCGGATCACCCGGCAGTGGGTATCCGCCGCGGGTCAGCGAGCCGCGCAGCCGGTGCTCGTCCAGCAGCCCGGAGAAGGCCATGCCCTGGCCCTGGCCGCAGCCCATCTCACGCAGCGCGTGCACCTGCTCCGGCCGGTCCACCCCGTCGGCGACGGTACGCAGCCCCAGGTCGGTGGCCATCATCAGCAGCCCGCGGGTGATCGTCCGCAGCCGCGGGGAGTCGGCCATGCCCTCGACGAAGAGCCGGTCGAGCTTGACGGCGTCCACCGGGAGGGTGCGCAGCGCGCCGAGCGCCGCGTGGCCGGTGCCGAAGCCGCCGAGGGCGATCCGCACGCCGGTGCGGCGCAGCTGGCGCAGCCGCCGCTCCAGCTCGTCCAGCGCCACGCCGGGGGCGCCGCCGGTCAGCTCCACGACCAGGGCGCCTGGGGGCAGCCCGTACCGCTCCAGCAGGCCCTCGACGGCGCCGGGCGGCAGGTCGCGGTGCAGCAGCCGCAGCGCGGACAGCTTGACGGTGACCGGCACCCGGTGGCCGGCCCCGTGCCGCAGCGCGGCCTGCGCGACCGCCTGCTCCAGCTGCCAGCGGCCCAGCTCGGCGGTGCGGTCGGTGTCCTCGGCGGCCTGCAGGAATTCCGCGGGGGTGAAGAGGATGCCCTGCGAGGAGCGCCAGCGGGCCTGAGCCTCGACGGCCGCGATCCGGCCGCCCGCCAGCTCCACGACCGGCTGGTGCAGCAGCGTGAACTCGCCGTCGTGCAGTGCCTGGTGCAGCCGGGTGGCCATCTCGGTGCGGCGTACGGCGGCGGTCCGCAACTGCGGGGCGTAGACCTCGACGCGGCCCTTGCCCGCTTGCTTGGCGCGGTACATCGCCAGGTCGGCGTCGCGCATCAGCTCGCCCGCGGAGCCGCCGGGCTCGCCGAAGGCGATGCCGATGCTTGCGCCGACGCGCACCTCGCCGCCGTCCACCCGGTAGGGCTCGCACAGGGCGGCGCGCAGCCGCTCGGCGATCTCGGCGGCCTGCTCCTCGTCGGCACCGCACACCAGCACGGCGAACTCGTCGCCGCCGAGCCGGGCGGCGGTGTCACCGGCCCGCAGCGCGCCCTGGAGGCGGCGGGCGGCCTGGGTGAGCAGGTGGTCGCCGGCCTGGTGGCCGATGGAGTCGTTGACGCCCTTGAAGCCGTCGAGGTCGACGTAGAGGACGGCGGCCCGGTCGTCACCGGGGCGGCGGCCGGCCAGTGCCTTGCCGACCCGGTCCAGGAACAGGGCGCGGTTGGGCAGGTCGGTGAGCGGGTCGTGGGAGGCGTTGTGCTGGAGCTGGGCCTGCAGGCGGACCCGCTCGGTGACGTCCCGGCTGTTGAAGATGAGGCCGCCCTGGTAGCGGGTGACGCTGGACTCCACGTTGAGCCAGCCGTCCTCGGCGCCGGGCGGGCCGCCGCGGCGGCCGGACCGGATACGGCACTCGATGCGGGTCGCGGATTCCTCGCCGGGCGGGGCGGCGAGGAAGCGCCGTACCTCGTGCACGACCCGGCCGAGGTCGTCGGGGTGGATGTGGGCGGACAGCTCGGTGCCGACCATCTCCTCCGGGTCGCGCCCGTAGACACCGGCCGAGGCGGGGCTGACGTAGCGCAGCACCCCGGTGGGCGCGGCGATCATGATGACGTCGCTCGACCCCTGGACCAGGGAGCGGAAGTGGTTCTCCTTCTGGGCCAGCTCCTGGGTCAGCGCGATGTTGTCCAGCAGCATGATGGCCTGCCGGACCACCAGGGCGAGGACGACGGTGCTGCCGGTGAGCAGCACGACCTTGTCGCACTTCTCGCCGGTGATCATGTCGTAGAGGATGCCGAGGGTGCAGACGGCCGCCGCCAGGTAGGGCGTGAGGGCGGCGAGCGAGCCGGTCACCCGGCGGGTGGTGACGCTCGGGCGCAGCAGCGGCAGTTCGCCGCGGCCGACCCAGGGCGCGTAGGCCATGAGCATGCTGCCGGCGAACCAGCCGGCGTCCAGGATCTGGCCGGAGTGGTAGTGCTCGCGCAGCAGCGGCGAGGTGAACAGCGCGTCGCACAGCACGGTGAGCGCGAGCGCGGCCAGCGCGGTGTTGACGGCGGCGCGGTTGGCGGCGGAGCGGCGGAAGTGCAGGGCCAGGACCATGCTCACGAGCACGATGTCCAGCAGCGGGTAGGCCAGCGACAGGGCGACCTTGGCGGTGCTCGGCCCGTCGTAGGTGGCGGCGCGGGCGAGCGCGAGGCTCCAGGACAGGGTGAGCAGCGAGCCGCCGATGAGCCAGGTGTCCAGGCCCAGACAGATCCAGCCGGCCTTCGACACCGGCCGTTTGGCGAGCACCAGCAGGCCGATCACGGCGGGCGGCGCGAAGAGCAGGAAGCAGAAGTCGGCGGGCGAGGTCTGCGGGACGGGGCGGTCGAGCACCACCTCGTACCACCCCCACACGGCGTTGCCGAGGGCGGCCATCAGCGAGGACACCGCGAAGAGCACCCAGGCGGCCCGGTGGCCGGAGGCGCATCTGCGGGCGTACAGCAGCATCGAGACGGCGGCGGCCGCGGCGGCGGCCGACAGTCCGAAGTCGCCCATGAAGGCGGCCACCTGGCCGGTGCCCCAGCCGAGCACCGCCCCCGTGGTGTAGCCCGCGCACGCCAGAGTCAGCAGGAGTTGCGGCAGCAGGCCGCCGCCGGCCCGCGCCGGGGTCCGGGTGAGGACCGCGCCGCTGGTGGTCACTTCGGTGTCCCGTACGCCGGGACCGGCGGGCGCGCGGGGCGCCGCCGGTGCGCCGGGCACACCGGACGTCCGGCGCGCGGCCGGCCGGATCGTGCGGCGCGCTGGGTGTGCCCGCCGGGGAACCGCCTCGGTCCGTCCATCGCCCGTCGCCCCCCTCACTCGCTCGTCGTTCCTCCGCCGCGGTCGTCCGCTCCGCACGCGGCGCCCCCGCCTCCGGACGATACACCAGAATCGTCACTCAGCGATAGGGCCTCTCTACTGAGCGTAACCACATGGGGGTGGGCGCACACCCGCCGCAGTCGGCCGGTGCCGATCCGCGGTGGGTGGCTCGCTCAGCCGGTCACCTGGACGACGTTCGCGAGGTCCTCCCCGTTTGCGAACCTGGCCAGTTGGGACCGGATCAAACGCTGGGCGCGCGGCAGGAAGGCCGACGTGCTGCCGCCCACGTGCGGACTGATCAGGACGCCCGGCGCGTGCCACAGCGGGTGCCCGGCGGGCAGCGGTTCGGGGTCGGTGACGTCCAGCGCCGCCGTCAACCGCCCCGACGCGGTCTCGGCGAGCAGTGCCCCGGTGTCGACGACCGGGCCGCGCGCGACGTTCACCAGCAGCGCGCCGTCCTTCATCGCCGCGAGGAACTTCGGGCCCGCCAGGCCCCTGGTCTGCTCGGTCAGCGGGGTGGTGAGGACCACCACGTCGGCGTCCGGCAGCAGCGCGGGCAGGTCGGCCAGCGCGTGCACGGGCCCCCGCGCGGACTCCCGGGCGCTGCGCGCGACCCGGGTGACCTCGACCTCGAAGGGCAGCAGCCGGTCCTCGACCGCGGACCCTATCGAGCCGTAGCCGACGATCAGCACCCGGCGGTCGGCCAGCGCGGGGTAGAAGCCGCTGTACCACTTCTCGTCGTCCTGGCCCCGGACGAAGCGCGGGATGCCGCGCAGCGAGGCCAGGATCAGGGCGAGCGTCAGCTCGGCGGTGCTCGCCTCGTGCACCCCGCGCGCGTTGCACAGGCGCACGCCCGGCGCGAAGTGGTGCAGGTGGGGCGTGATGTGGTCCACACCGGCGCTCAGCGTCTGGATGACGCGCACCGACGTCATGTGCGGCAGCGCGCCGGCCGTCGCCCCCTTCATATAGGGCACGACGTAGAAGACGGCCTGCGCGGGATCGGCGGGGAAGTCCCCGGTGCCGTCCCAGTAGACGTAGTCGAAGGCGTCCGGCAGTCCGTCGATCTCCTCGGGCGGCAGGGACAGCCACACCTGCGGCCGCCGGCCCGCGGCGGAATCCTGGGTGATGTCGTTCATGGTCAGGAGGCTAGGGCACACCCCCGGGCCGCCGGGAGCCCCGGCCCGTGGCGGCGTTCTGCGGGCGGCGCGGTCGGCCGTGTGCTTGGGTGGGACGGGACGGGGGCACCATGATCGCGGCGGACGATTTGCGAGGGCAGACGGTGAGCACAGGGCGTCGCAGGCGCGCGCGCGGGGTCGTACGCGGAGCCGCGGTGGCGGCAGCGGGCGCGCTGCTGGCCGCGGGGTGCTCCGGCGGGAATCCGCCGGGGCTGCAGGCCCCGACGGCCTCGCACTCCAAGGGCGCGCCGACCGCGTCCACCGCCGCGACCACCAGCGCCGCGCCGAGCGCCTCCGCCACGCCGACCACGCCCGCCGCGGCCGCCACCGGCAGCGCCAAGGCCGACGCCACGGTCGCCACGAAGCTCGCCGCGCCCTGGGGCGTCGCCCAGCTCGCCGACGGCACGCTGCTGGTGGGCTCGCGCGACACCGGGAAGGTCAGCCTCGTCGACCCGGAGAAGGGCACGAGCACGCTGGCCGGCACCGTCCCCGGCGTCACCCACACCCAGGGCGGCGAGAACGGCCTGCTCGGGCTCGCCCTCTCCCCCGACTTCGGCACGGACCATTTCGTCTACGCGTACTTCAGCACCGACTCCGACAACCGCATCGCCCGCATGCTGTACGACCCCACGCGGTCGGCCGGCGACCAGCTCGGCGCCCCCGACACGATCCTGCGCGGCATCCCCACCGGCTCGATCCACAACGGCGGGCGAATCGCCTTCGGACCCGACGGCATGCTCTACGCCGGGACGGGCGAGACCGGCAACCGGGGGCTCGCCCAGGACATGTCCTCGCTCGGCGGCAAGATCCTGCGGATGACGCCCGACGGGCAGCCCGCGCCCGACAACCCCGTCTCCGGCTCCCTCGTCTACTCCCCCGGCCACCGCAACGTCCAGGGCCTCACCTGGGACCCCGAAGGGCACCTGTGGGCCTCCGAGTTCGGCCAGGACACCTGGGACGAGCTCAACCTCATCGAACCCGGCAAGAACTACGGGTGGCCCGTGGTGGAGGGCATCGCGCACCGCGCCGGATACGTGGACCCCGTCGCGCAGTGGCACACCGACGAGGCCTCGCCCAGCGGCATCGCCTACGCGGCGGGCTGCATCTGGATGGCCTCGCTCAAGGGCGAGCGGCTGTGGCGGATCCCGCTCGACGGGACGAAGGCGGCGGCCGCGCCGCAGGCGTTCTTCGTCAAGACGTACGGGCGGCTGCGGACGGTGGTGGCCGTCGACGACCACACGTTGCTCGTGACGACGAGCAACACGGACGGGCGTGGGACGCCCAAGCCGGACGACGACCGCATCTTGCGCGTGGCGGTCTCTTAGCGTTTCGCTCCGGGGTGCCACTTGCGGTGGCGTCCGCGACCTTCTGCCGGTGGGGGGTTGCGCGCGCAGTTCCCCGCGCCCCCGGGTGATTGCCACTTGGCGTGGCCGTGCGCCTTACCCCCGGTGGAGGGCTGAGCGCGCAGTCCCCCGCGCCCCCGGGTGATTGCCACTTGGCGTGGCCGTGCACCTTACCCCCGGTGGAGGGCTGAGCGCGCAGTTCCCCGCGCCCCCGGGTGATTGCCACTTGGCGTGGCCGTGCGCCTTACCCCCGGTGGGAGCTGACCTCGCAGTTCCCCGCGCCCCCGGTTTGTTGCCCTGCGTGGCATGAGCGCCCTCTTACCCCGCAGGGCGAGCGTTTTCAGGGGCGCGGGGAACTGCGCGACAAGCCCCCACCGGCAGAAGGTCGCGGGCGCCACCGCGAGTGGCACCCCCGTGGCGGAAAACACTCACCCCGCGGGAGCGAAGAGGTGAAGGCGGTGGGCGAGGGCGGCGGCCTCGCCGCGGGTGGCGACGGCGAGCTTGCCCAGGATGTTCGACACGTGCACACTCGCCGTCTTCGGCGAGATGAAGAGCTCCTCCGCGATCTGCCGGTTCGTCCGGCCGTCCGCGACGAGCCGGAGCACGTCGCGCTCCCGGGCCGTCAGGCCCAGCGCGTCCGCCGGGTCGGCGGGCTCCGCCGGGGCGGGCGCGGGGGCGGCGGGCGCGTCCAGCGGCAGCCGGGCCCGCGCGGCGAGCGCGGCCACCTCCGCGGCCAGCGGCTTCGCCCCCGCGTCGGTGGCGGCCTGGTACGCGAGGGCCAGCAGGCACCCGGCGGCCTCGCGGGTGTCGGGTCCGCGGCCGAGCAGCGCCTCGGCGTGCCGGTAGCGCACCGCGGCGAGTTCCAGGGGCCGTTCCTCCGCCGCGAAAGCAGCTTCCGCGGCGGCCCACAGGTCGGGCTCGTGGCGTCCTTCCGCGCGGGCGAGTTCCGCTTCGACGCGCAGCGCGTACGCCTTGTGGACGCCCGCGGGCCGCGGGGTCTCGCGGGCGGCGGCGCGGATCCGTTCCAGGACGTGCCCGCGCGCGGGGTCGCCGGTGAGCGGCCACGGCCCGTCGGCCTCGGCGGCGGCGCCGTCGGCGAGCAGCGGCCAGGCGTAGCGGGCGGTCCCGTTGGGGAATCCGGCGTCGATCGCGGCGAGCAGCCGGTGCCGCGCCTCCTCGTAGCGTCCCTGGGCGGCGGCGAGCCGCAGGCCGAGGCCGCGCAGCGGGATCTGGTGCTGCGGCTGGGTGTCGTAGCGCAGCCCGTCGGTGGCGAAGGCGAGGTGCCGGACGGCGGCCTCGGTGTCGCCGACGGCGAGCGCGAGGAAGCCCTGGAACATCTCCACGCCCGCGCACTGCACGCTGCGCTCGACGTTCTGGGCCTGGCGGGCGGCGGCGAGCTTGACGGCGGCCTGGTCGAAGCAGCCCTGCATGAACAGGGATTCGCCTTCGTTGCCGAGCAGCCAGGAGTTCGTGGCGTTGGCGACGTGGCCCGCGACGCGTTCCTGGCCCTCGCGGCTGACGCGCACCGCGTCGCTGGAGCGGCCGGCGCCCTCCAGGACGGAGGACAGGTTTCCGTAGGTGCGGGATATGAGCCGGGGCACGCCCCAGTCGGCGATCTGCCGGCGCACCTCCTCGACGACGGCGATGCCGCCGGCGACGTCACCGGCGTCGGCCTGGAGGAGGCCGAGGGTGATGCGGGCGTGCAGTTCGGTGTCGCGGGCCCCGGCGGACTTCGCCAGTTCGGCGGCCTGCCCGGCGATGGCGGTGCCCTCGGCGCCGGACTTGTGGACCATGATCCATCCGGCGATCCGCACCAGCACCTCGGCGTGCGTCGCCGACGGCGGCAGCCCGCGGACGAGTTCGCGGGCCCGGTTCAGTTCTTCCCAGCCGTCGCCGCGGCCCAGGTTCTCCGTGGCGGTGGCGCGCTGCGCCCAGAACCAGGCGGCGCGCAGCGGATCGTGGCTGCCGAGGCGCTCCATGAGCCGCAGGGCCCGCTTGGCCATCGTGTAGGAGCGCTCCTGCTCACCGCTGAGCCGGGCGGCGACGGTGATCTCGGCGAGCAGGTCGACGAGGTCGAGCGGCTGGTCGGTGGGGCAGTCGCAGGGCGGGTAGGCCTCGGCGTAGTCGGTGGGGCGCAGCGCGGCGCGTACCTCCGCGGGCGCGTCGTCCCACAGTTCGAGCGCGCGTTCCAGCAGCCGGTACTGCTCGGCGTAGGCGTGGCGGTGCCGCGCCTCGACGGCGGCGCCGAGCGCCGCGGGCAGCGCGCGGCCGGTGTCGTGGGCGGCGTACCAGTAGTTGGCCAGCCGCGCGGCGCGCTCGTCGGCGGGCACCAGTGCCGGGTCGGCCTCGACGGCCTGTGCGTAGCGCCGGTTGATCCGGCTGCGCTCGCCGGGCAGCAGGTCGTCGCCGACCGCCTCGCGGACCAGGGAGTGGCGGAAGCGGTAGCCCTCGCCGCTGTCGGTGGGCAGCAGGAGGTTGGCGCCCACGGCGGTGCGCAGCGCGTCCAGCAGATCGTCCTCGCACAGCCCGGTGACGGCGGCGAGCAGTTTGTACTCGACGGTGCTGCCGCCCTCGGCGACGAACTTCGCGACCCGCTGGGCGTCCTCGGACAGCGCCTCGACGCGCACCAGCAGCAGGTCGCGCAGCGAGTCGCTCAGGCCCGTCGCGCAGCCCAGGCCCAGGCTGCACGCCAGTTCCTCGACGAAGAACGGGTTGCCGTCCGAGCGGGTGAAGACCTGGTCGACGACCGATTCGTCCGGCGCGTCCGGCAGGATCGCCGTCAGCTGGCTGCGGACCTCGGCGCGGGTGAAGCGCGACAGCTCCAGGCGCTCGACGCGGCGCAGCCGGTCGGTCTCGGCGAGGAAGGGGCGCAGCGGGTGCCGGCGGTGGATGTCGTCCGCCCGGTACGTGGCCGCGACCAGCACCCGGCAGCGCTGGAGCGAACGGAAGAGGTACGCGAGCAGTTCGCGGGTGGAGCGGTCGGCCCAGTGCAGGTCCTCGACGACCACGACGACCGTGCGGTCGGCGCCGAGGCGTTCCAGCAGGCGGGCGGTGAGTTCGAAGAGCCGGGCGCGGCCGTCCTCGTCGTAGGCCTCGCGCAGCGCGCTGTCCGGGCTCGCCAGCTCCGGGAGCAGCCGGGAGAGTTCGGCCTGCTGGCCGGCCGCCGCGGCGGTCAGCTCGGGCCCGAGCTGGCGGTAGAGGTCGCGCAGCGCGCCGGAGACCGGGGCGAAGGGCAGGCCCTCGGCGCCGATCTCCACGCAGGCGCCGAGCGCGGTGACCGCTCCCGCGGTACGGGCCGCGGCGAGGAACTCCTCGGTCAGCCGCGTCTTTCCGACCCCGGCCTCACCGCCGATCAGCACGGCCTGCGACTCGCCGGTGTCCGCCGCCGCCAGCGCCGAGGCCAGCCGCGTCAGCTCGGTGTCCCGGCCGATGAACACGGGGCTGAACGACTGCGTCTGCACGCCCCCGAGCATGTCACGCCCGGGGGCTGTACCGACACCCAATACTTTGTGCGCTTCGTCCGCCGGATCCGCTCCGGCGGCCGGGGTGGAGGCCCCGGCCCCCGGCGGGGCCTCCACGGGCGCGGCCGTCATGACGCGCTGTGCGGGCGCAGGTGACGGTGGGGGGTGGGACTCTCCGCGGACTCCCGGTCGGTTCGTACCGCCGGTCTCGCGGCGGAGCGGCGGGCCGCCGCGCGGCGCTCGGCCCGGGCCGCCTTGGCCTGCTGGGCGAGGCGCCACTGGTCGGCCTGCTCCGTGAGGTCGGCCCTGCGGGCCTGGTGCAGTTCGTACGCGAACATCTTGTTCTCCTTGGAAGGGGATCTCTTTCTCGGTGCCTCAAGCTTCGTCCGTGAGGCACCCCCCTCACATCGGGCACCTGCCCGAACCTGCGCCCCGCGGGGGCCTTAGCCCGCGCCGTCACGTCCTTAGGTCCGTGCCGTACGCCGCGACGGCGCGCGGGATGCCTAAGGCACCGGCGTACAGGGCGCGTTCGTGGGTGCGGCGTTCGTCGTGGCGGAAGGTCGCGGGCACCTCCGGAAGGGCAGCCCGGGGCGTACCCCCGGCGGTAAGTTGAGGTGCGTGGACACCGCCTCGTACATAGGGCCGGACGACGCGCCGGACAGATACCGCCTGCGGCGGTCGATCGGCCGCGGCGGCGAAGCCGTGCTGTATCTCGCCGAGTTGGAGCTGGGCGGCGCGACGGAACCGGTCGTCGTCAAGATGCTCGACGACCGGCAGGCCCTCTCCCCGGAGCTGTTCGCCCGGGTCAGCGCGAAGTGGCGGGAGCAGGCCGAGCTGCTGCGCTTCGTGCACCGTCCGGGCGTGGTGGGGATCAGGGAGCATTTCGAGGGCCCGTCCGCGCATCCGGCGGGGGTCTTACCGGAGACCGGCGGCCGGGCGCTCTACCTGGTGATGAACCATGTGCGGGGTCTGGACCTGCGCGACTGGCGCGCCGAGCGGACGCTGGAGTCGGCGGAGGAGCGCCGCGCGGCGGTGCGCTGCCTGGAGCAGCTCGCCGAGGTGCTGGACTGGCTGCACAGCGGCGCGGCCACCCCGTCCGGCCGCCGGGTCGTGCACGGCGACCTCTCCCCCGGCAATGTGATGATCGACGAGCACGGCCAGGCGACCCTGGTGGACTTCGGTCTGAGCAAGCTCGCCGCCGAGCACCAGACCGCCGAGGTGTGGTTCACCCCCGGCTTCGCCGCGCCCGAGGTCTTCGACGGCATCCGCAGCCCCGCCACGGACCGCTACGCCTTCGGCGCCATCGCGTACTTCCTGCTGAGCGGCGAGTCCCCGGCGACCGTGCCGGAGACGCTGCGGGCGGCGCTGCTCGCGCTCCCGGCCCTCTCGGCGCTGCGCCCGGACAAGGCCGCCCGGGTCGCGGCCGTCTTCGCGGCCGACCCGGAGTCCCGGCCCGTCTCGCTCACCGCGTGGGTGCGGGAGCTGCGCTCCTCCGTCGTGTCGGCCACCCGCGCCGAGCAGCCGCAGGTGGCCGCGGCCGCGCCCGTACCCCCGCCGCCGGCCGGGCCGCCCGGGCCGCAGGGGCCGTCCGCCGTGCCGGTGCCGCCGCCTCCGGTGCACGCGCCGCAGCCGGTCTTCCGCTCACCGGTCCCGGTGCTGCCGCCCACCGTCCCGGAGCCGCGGGCCCGGCGGCGGGGCTTGCGGATCACGCTGGTCGCCGTCGTCGCGGCGGCGCTCGTCGGCGGTGGGGCGGCGCTCGGCACCGTCCTTGCCGGCGGGGGCAAGAGCGACGGCGAGGCCAAGCAGCCCCCGGCCACGACCGGGGCGCCCGGCTCCCACGCGCCCGACGCCGACACCCCCACGAGCGCCCCGGCGACCACCCCCGCGGACGCCCCCACCGACAGCACGGACTCCGGCGGCGGCGACACCGGCGGTGACGCCCCGGACCCCTCCGGCGCCGACCAGACCTCGCTCGCCGACCTCACCCCGACCGACCAGAGCCTCTTCCCGGTGGAGCGCAAGACCGCGGCCGTCGACGGCGTGCAGTACCAGGACTCGCTGACCGCGTCGTACTGCTACCGCGACGCCGCCGGGCTCGACGGCTTCGTCGAGTACAACCTCGGCAAGAAGTACCGGACGCTCGACGTCGTCCTCGGTCTGGACGACAACAGCCCGAACACCGGCGAGACGTTCACCGTCTTCGCGGACGGCAAGCGGATCTTCCGCGACCACGCCACGGTCGGGAAGCCGTTTCACCCGAAGTTCGACGTCTCCGGTGTGCTGCGGCTGCGGGTGGAGTGGGTCTCGGACGACGAGGGGAACTGCCCGACCGCCGTGCTGGGTGACCCGACGCTCATCCCCTGAGACACCAGCACCGGCGCCGTCCGCACCGCGGCCGGGACGGGCGCCTGGGCGGGGCCCTCGATGCTGATCCGCGGCAGCCTGCGGTCCAGCCAGCCGGGCAGCCACCAGTTGGCGTCGCCGAGGACGTGCATGAGCGCGGGCACCAGCAGGGTGCGCAGCACGAACGCGTCGAGCGCGACGGCGGAGGCCAGGCCGATGCCGAACATCGCGATGACCCGGTCGCCGCTGAGCACGAAGGCCAGGAAGACCGCGATCATGATCACCGCCGCCGAGGTGATGACGCGGCTGGTCTCGGCGAGCCCGACGCGTACCGCCCGGCAGTTGTCGCGGGTCTCGCGCCACTCCTCGTACATCCGGCTGACCAGGAAGACCTGGTAGTCCATGGACAGCCCGAAGAGCACCGAGACCATGATCACCGGCAGGAAGGGCTCGATCGGGCCCGCCCTGCCCAGGCCCAGCCACTCGTCGCCCCACCCCCACTGGAAGACCGCGGTGACGACACCGAAGGACGACGCGACCGCTGCGACGTTCATCACCGCCGCCTTGACGGGGATGCCGACCGAGCGGAAGGCGACCAGCAGCAGCACGCAGCCGAGGCCGACGACGCTGCCGACGAACAGCGGCAGCTTGCCGACCACGACGTCCGCGAAGTCGTCGTAGCTCGCGGTCGGGCCGCCGACGTAGACGCGCAGCCCGCTGCCCTGCTCGGCGGCGGGCAGGACGTCGTGCCGCAGCCGGTTCACGAGCTGCGAGGTGGCGCCGTCCTGCGGGGCGCTGGTGGGGGTGACGGTGATGACGCCGGTGCCGCCGGACAGCTCGACGGGGCTGACCGCGGCGACGCCCGGGGTGTCGCGCAGCGTCTCGGGCAGATGGTCCAGGGCGATCCTGGCCTGCGCGCCGTCCGTGGTGGCGACGAGGGTGAGCGGGCCGTTGCTGCCCGGCCCGAAGCCCTTCGCCAGCAGGTCGTACGCCTGCCGCGTGGTGGCCTTGGCCGGGCCGTTGCCCTGGTCGGAGGTGCCGAGGTGGAGGGTGAGCGCGGGCAGCGCCAGGACGGCCATGAGCACCGCGGCGGCCACCCCGAGCAGCCGGGGGTGCCGCTCGACGAAGGCCGACCAGCGCGCGGCGAATCCCGCGGGCGGCTCGGGACGCGGGCCGTGCTCGGCCAGCGCGCGGCGCTCGCGGCGGCTGAGGGCGCGCTCCCCGATGAAGCCGAGCAGCGCGGGCAGCAGCGTGACGGACGCGGCGACGGTGAGCAGCACGGTGAGCGCGGCGGCCACCGCGACCCCGTTGAGGAAGCTCAGCCGCAGCACCAGCATGCCGAGCAGCGCGACGCACACCGTCCCGCCCGCGAAGACCACCGCGCGTCCGGTCGTGGCCACCGCCTGCTGCGCGGCCTCGGCGACGTCCAGGCCGCGTTTGAGGCCTCTGCGGTGTCTGCTGACGATGAAGAGGGCGTAGTCGATGCCGACGCCGAGCCCGATGAGCATGCCCAGCATGGGTGCGAAGTCGGCGACGGTCATGGCGTGGCCGAGCAGCACGATCGCCATGTAGGCGGTGCCGCAGCCGACCAGCGCGGTCGCGATGGGCAGCAGCATCGCGGCGAAGGAGCCGAAGGCGACCAGCAGCACCACGGCGGCGGCGCCGATCCCGACGATCTCGCTGAGGTGCGCACCCGCGCTCTCGGTGCTGCCGACCGCCTGGCCGCCCAGCTCCACCTGGAGGTCGCCGTGCCGGGCGGCGGTGGCGGTGTCCACCAGGGCCTGGGCCTGGCCGCGCGGTATCGCGTCGGCGTCCGCGGCGAAGCCGACGACGGCGTAGGCGGTCCGTCCGTCGGCGCTGATCTGCGTCTTTCCGTCGGCGGCGTAGGGGCTGTCAACGGAGGCGACACCGGGCAGATGGCGGGCCCGGTCCAGGACCGAGGTCATGGTCTGCCGAACGCCGGAGTCGGTCACGGCGCCGTGCGCGGTGTGCCAGACGATGGTGTCGCTGTCGCCCGCCTGCCCGGGGAAGGCCTCGCGCAGCAGCGCGGTGGCGTGCCCCGACTCGGTGCCGGGGGCCTCGTAGTGCCGGGAGTACGCCGAACCCGCGACGCCCGCGGCGGCGGTGAGGCCGACGAGGACCGCGAGCCACAGCAGCACGGCGGTGAGGCGGCGGCGCAGACACCACCGTGCGAGTGCGGCCATGAACCAGCTGCTCCTGTGTGCTCGGACGTCGCCCCACTCTGACAGGAGAAAATGATCCTTTGGGACTTTCGTGCCCTTCCTCACAAGCGGTAAAAGCCGGATAAGGAATACACCGGAAAACGCCGGAGGACGGCACCCCGGGTGGGGTGCCGTCCTCCGTGCGGTGCTCCGTGCGGCGCTTCACGCAATGCTCCGTGCATTGCTTCGCGCAATGCTCCGTGCGGCGCCGCGTGTTCGTCAGCCCTGGACGCCCAGCTTCTCCAGGACCAGTTCACGGACCCGCTTGGCGTCCGCCTGGCCCCGGGTGGCCTTCATGACCGCGCCGATGAGCGCACCGGCCGCCGCGAGGTTGCCGCCGCGGATCTTGTCGGCGATGGCGGCGTTCGCCGCGATCGCGTCGTCCACGGCCTTGCCGAGCGCGCCCTCGTCCGAGACGACCTTCAGACCGCGCCTGTCGACGACCTCGTCCGGGCCGCCCTCGCCCGCGAGCACGCCCTCGATGACCTGGCGGGCCAGCTTGTCGTTGAGGTCGCCCGCGGCGACGAGCGCCGCGACCCGGGCGACCTGCGCCGGGGTGATCGGCACCGCGGCCAGCTCGGTGCCCGACTCGTTGGCGTGCCGGGCCAGCTCGCCCATCCACCACTTGCGGGCGGCCGCGGAGTCCGCGCCCTCCGCGATCGTGGCGAGGATCAGGTCGAGCGCCCCGGCGTTGAGCACCGACTGCATCTCGTGGTCGGCGATGCCCCAGTCCTCCTGGAGCCGCTTGCGGCGCAGCCGCGGCAGCTCCGGAAGCCCGGCGCGCAGCTCCTCGACCCACTCGCGGGACGGGGCGACCGGCACCAGGTCGGGCTCGGGGAAGTAGCGGTAGTCCTCCGCCTCCTCCTTGATGCGCCCGGAGGTCGTCGAGCCGTCCTCCTCGTGGAAGTGCCGGGTCTCCTGCACGATCGTGCCGCCGGAGGTGAGCACCGCGGCGTGCCGCTGGATCTCGAACCGGGCGGCGCGCTCGACGCTGCGCAGCGAGTTGACGTTCTTGGTCTCGCTGCGGGTGCCGAACTTCTGCTCGCCGCGCGGGCGCAGCGACAGGTTGACGTCGCAGCGCATCTGGCCCATCTCCATACGGGCCTCGCTCACCCCGAGCGCCTTGATCAGCTCGCGCAGCTCCGCGACGTACGCGCGGGCCACCTCGGGGGCGCGGTCGCCCGCGCCCTCGATCGGCTTGGTGACGATCTCGATGAGCGGGATGCCGGCCCGGTTGTAGTCCAGCAGCGAGTGCGAGGCGCCGTGGATACGCCCGGTGGCACCGCCGACGTGGGTGGACTTGCCGGTGTCCTCCTCCATGTGGGCGCGCTCGATCAGCACCCGGAAGACCTCGCCGTCCTCCAGCTGGACGTCCAGGTAGCCGTCGTACGCGATGGGCTCGTCGTACTGCGACGTCTGGAAGTTCTTCGGCATGTCCGGGTAGAAGTAGTTCTTCCGGGCGAAGCGGCACCACTCGGCGATGGAGCAGTTGAGCGCGAGGCCGATCTTGATGGCCGACTCGACGCCGGTCTCGTTCACGACCGGCAGCGAGCCGGGCAGGCCCAGGCAGGTCGGGCAGACCTGCGAGTTGGGCTCGGCGCCCAGCGCGGTGGAGCAGCCGCAGAACATCTTCGTCCTGGTGCCCAGCTCGACATGGACCTCCAGGCCCATCACCGGGTCGTAGGCCGCGAGCGCGTCCTCGTAGGACAGCAGTTCCGTGACGGTCACGTGGTTTCTTCCTCCTGGCCTGTCAGTCCGTCAGCACGTCGTCGTCCGGCCGGCGCAGCTCGCGGACGAGCAGGGCCACGCCGGTGGCCACCGCGGCCACCCGGATCAGACCGTCGATGAGCTGGAGGTTGTCGTGCTCGCCGCGTGCGGTGCGGACCTTCTTGACGTTGCTGAAGGCGGCGAAAAGCGTGCTGCCGATGGCCAGGTACGTACCGGCCTTGCCCTTCTTCTTGCCCTTGGTGCTCATAGCTGCGGTGCCTCCTCAAGGAGCGGGTGGCCCCACTTCGTCACGAAGGCGGCCTCGACGGCGGCGCCGACCCGGTAGAGCCGGTCGTCCTGGAGTGCGGGAGCGATGATCTGCAGGCCCACCGGTAGACCGTCCTCCGGCGCGAGCCCGCAGGGCAGCGACATCGCCGCGTTGCCCGCGAGGTTGACCGGGATGGTGCACAGGTCGACCAGGTACATCGCGAGCGGGTCGTCGACCCGCTCGCCCAGCGGGAAGGCGGTGGTCGGCGTGGTCGGCGACACCAGCACGTCGACCTGCTCGAAGGCCTTCGCGAAATCGCGGGTGATCAGCGTGCGGACCTTCTGCGCCGAGCCGTAGTAGGCGTCGTAGTAGCCCGAGCTGAGCGCATAGGTGCCGAGGATGATGCGGCGCTTGACCTCGGCCCCGAAACCGGCCTCGCGGGTCAGCGCGGTGACCTCCTCGGCGGACTTCGTGCCGTCGTCCCCGACCCGCAGGCCGTAGCGCATCGCGTCGAAGCGGGCCAGGTTGCTGGAGCACTCCGACGGCGCGATCAGGTAGTACGCGGCCAGGCCGTACACGAAGGACGGGCAGGAGATCTCCACGACCTCCGCGCCCAGCTCGCGCAGCGTCTCGACGGACTCCTGGAAGCGCTGGACCACACCGGGCTGGAAGCCCTCGCCGCCCAGCTCCTTGATGACGCCGACACGCATCCCGCGCACGTCGCCGCTGCGGGCCGCCTCGACGACCGGCGGCACCGGCGCGTCGATCGACGTCGAGTCCAGCGGGTCGTGGCCGCCGATCACCTCGTGCAGCAGCGCGGCGTCCAGCACCGTACGCGCGCACGGGCCGCCCTGGTCCAGCGATGACGAGAAGGCCACCATGCCGTAGCGGGACACCCCGCCGTAGGTGGGCTTCACACCGACCGTGCCCGTCACCGACGCGGGCTGCCGGATGGAGCCGCCGGTGTCCGTACCGAGCGCGAGCGGGGCCTCGTACGCCGCGAGCGCCGCGGCACTGCCGCCGCCGGAACCGCCCGGGATACGCGTCAGGTCCCACGGGTTGCCGGTCGGGCCGTAGGCGCTGTTCTCGGTGGAGGAGCCCATCGCGAACTCGTCCATGTTGGTCTTGCCCAGGATCACCACGTCGGCGGCCTTGAGCTTCTTGGTGACCGTCGAGTCGTACGGCGGGATCCAGCCTTCGAGGATCTTCGAGCCGACCGTGGTGGGCACGCCCTCGGTGGTGAAGATGTCCTTCATCGCCAGCGGCACCCCGGCCAGCGGCCCCAGCGGCTCACCCGCGGCACGCTTGGCGTCGACCGCGCGGGCCTGCGCGAGGGCGCCCTCCCGGTCGATGTGCAGGAAGGCGTGCACCTTCTCGTCCACGGCCTCGATCCGGGCCAGGTGCGCCTCGGCGACCTCGACCGCGGTCAGCTCGCCGGACGCGATCTTCTCCGCCGTCTGCGCGGCGGTCAGCCTGATGATGTCCGTCATCGTGGTCAGTCCTCCCCCAGGATCTGCGGCACCTTGAAGCGCTGCTGCTCCTGCGCCGGGGCGCCCGACAGCGCCTGCTGCGCGGTGAGCGACGGCCGGACGGTGTCCGGGCGCATCACGTTCGTCAGCGGCAGCGGGTGCGAGGTCGGCGGGACGTCCTCGCCGGCCACCTCGGAGACGCGGGCGACCGCGCCGATGATGTCGTCAAGCTGTCCGGCGAAGTGGTCCAGCTCATCGGCGGACAGCTCCAGCCGTGCCAGCCGGCCGAGGTGGGCTACCTCCTCGCGCGTGATGCTCATTCGATCCTCTGCGGGTGAGACAACGGTGTGAGCCCCAATCCTATGGGGCTCCGCCCCGCCCCCGCGAAGCCGTTCCTCTGCGGGGGGCGCGGGGGGCTCGGGCCTTCACCCCCGAGGGGCCGCGCAGGCCGCGCCGGGCGGGCGTTTTCAGGGGCGCGGGGAACCCGGCGGGCCGGCCGCAGGCTACAAGCGCTCGACCGGCGCGACGGCCGGGACCGTCGAATGCGTGCCCGGCGCGGGCGGGAGGGCGCGGCGTGCGGCGAAGGCGGCGGGGAGGGCGCCGCGCTCACCCCGGGCGAGCAGCCACTTCGTGGCTTCCTCGGGCGGCATCGCCGCGGCGACCAACCACCCCTGCACCGCATCGCACCGCAGGTCCCGCAGCCGCTCCCACGTCTCGTCGTCCTCGACGCCCTCCGCGACGACCATGAGGCCCAGCGAGTGGGCCAGGTCGACCGTGCAGCGCACGATCTCCGCGTCCTCGGCGTCGACGACGAGCCGGGCGACGAAGGAGCGGTCGATCTTCAGTTCGCTGACGGGCAGCCGGCGCAGGTGGACGAGCGAGGAGTAGCCCGTGCCGAAGTCGTCGAGCGACATCTTGACGCCGTGGCCGGTGAGGCCGAGCAGGGTGTCGGCGGCGCGCTGCGGGTCCTCCAGCAGGACGTGCTCGGTGATCTCCAGCTGGAGGGAGTGGGCCGGGACCTGGTGCCGGGCGAGCCGGGCGGCGACCGTACCGGCGAAGCCGGGGCTGTGGACGTCGCGGGGCGAGACGTTGACGGCGACGGGCACGTCGAGGCCCAGCTCGCGCCAGCGGGCGACCTGGGCGAGCGCGGTGTCCAGGACGTATTCGGTGAGCAGCGGCATCAGGCCGGACGTCTCGGCCATGGTGATGAACTCGTCCGGGCTGACCCGGCCGCGCTCCGGGTGCTCCCAGCGGACCAGGGCCTCCAGGCCCGCGACCCGGCCGTCGAAGCGCACCTTGGGCTGGTAGTGGAGCTCGACGTCGCCCGCGTCCAGCGCCCGGCGCAGATCGCCGAGCAGGCCGAGCCGGTCGGGGGTGTTGCCGTCGCGCGTGGCCTCGTAGACCTCGACGCCGCTGCGGTCGCGTTTGGCCTGGTACATCGCCACGTCGGCGCGGCGCAGCAGCCCTTCGGCGTCCAGCGCGTGGTCGGGGAAGACGGCGACGCCCGCGCTGGCCTCCAGCACGAGGGACAGCCCGTCCAGGCTGAGCGGCGAGGCGAGGGCGGCGACGAGGGTGCGGGCGACGCGCTGGGCGCGGGTGGTGGAGTCGCAGCCCGGCAGCAGGACGGCGAACTCGTCGCCGCCGAGCCTGGCCGCCTCGGCGCCGCGCGGCAGCGCGGTACGCAGCCGGTCGGCGACCTGGAGCAGCAGCCGGTCGCCGGCGCGGTGGCCGAGCGTGTCGTTGACGGAGCGGAACTTGTCGAGGTCGATGAGGATCAGCCCGACGCGGCCGCAGCCGGCCGGCGGGTGCGTGCCCGTACCGCCGGACGCGGCCAGGAAGCCGGGCTCGGCGCGCTCGCAGTCCTCCTGCGCCTCGTCCAGCGCGCTCCAGGCGCGCTCCAGCAGCCACTGGCGGTTGGGCAGTCCGGTGAGCGGGTCGCGCAACTGCTCCTCGGCGCGGGCGTGGGCGATCCACAAGGTGGAGTCCAGCGCGATGAGCGGTACGGAGAAGAGCGGCAGCAGCGCGGGCTTGTCGCACGCGACGACCAGGATGAGCGGCGAGATGCCGAGCAGCGCGCAGCCGAGCATGCCCTGCCGCATGAGGGCGGAGCGGGCGACGGTCGGCAGGCCGTCACCGCGCGGTGCGAAGGCGCACCACAGCAGGGCGCGGGTGGCGGCCAGGTACGCGAGCGCGGCGATCGTGACGATCGGGACGGCGGTCATCGACCAGACGTCGGGGGCCCAGGGGTGCTCGACCGAGGGGTGCGCGCCGCACAGGCTGAGCACGGCGGCACCGGCGCCGATGCCGAGGATGTCGATGGAGCCGTAGAGCGCGGCCTGCCGCCATCGGTGCCGGCGGGCGGCGCCGACCAGGGTGACCACGGCGAGGCTGACCAGCAGGGCCGACACCCAGCCGTGCACCAGCAGCATGGCGAGCGTGAGGGCGGCACCGGATCCGGTGCCGCCCCACCAGCGGTCGCGGCCGATGGCCACCAGATGGCCGACGATGATGCCGGTCAGGATCGCGAAGCCCCAGCCTCCGGTGCCGGCCGGGAAGAGCGCGTGGCCGTGCTTGAGCACCCGGCAGATGCCGACGGCCAGGCAGATCGCCGCGGCGGGCGGTGCCGCGGTCCGTACCAGCGAGCGGGAGAGGGACGGGGCGAGGGAGGGCAGCGCGGCGGCGGGCGCGCGCGGGGGCAGCGGCGCCGCTGCGGCACTCTCCGTCGGATGCATGCCCGTCCCTCTTCCAGCCCGGTGAAGCAAGCAGGTCGCACCGCCCCCTGCGCGCCGGGGAGTTCCGTCGGAGCTGACGGAACGTATCGCCGCGGTGGGGACGCGTCTCAACACTAGGCCGCCCGGCGCCGTCCCGGGCACCGATCGAACGGGGTTGCCCGAATGCGACCAGGCACATCGACGTATTCTGATATAGGCCGATCGAGTGACATCTCCGGGCCATTCAGCCGGATTCGGCGGCCGAATCGGCGGTACCGGAGTCTTCCGCGGAGCCGTCCGCCGCCCCGTCGGCGGCGTCCTGCGCGGGCTCCACGGGATTCACCGCCATTGCGCGGGCGGCCTCCGGACCGTCCGTGAGCAGCGCGGTGAAGCCCGCCTCGTCCAGAACCGGCACTTTGAGCTGCACGGCTTTGTCGAACTTGGATCCGGGATTGTCACCGGCGACCACGAAGTCCGTTTTCTTGGACACCGAGCCGGTGACTTTCGCACCTCGGCTGCCCAGGGCCTCTTTTGCGCCATCCCGGGTATATGCCAAGAGCGTTCCGGTCACGACGACGGTCACTCCTTCGAGTGGCCTCGGCCCTTCGTCCGAGCCCTCCTCGGTGAAGGTGACGCCGGCCTCCCGCCACTTGCGGATGATCTCCTGGTGCCAGTCCTCGGCGAACCACTGCTTGACCGACGCGGCGATGGTGGGCCCCACGCCGTCGACCGCGGCCAGCTCCTCCTCGGCCGCCGTCATGATCCGGTCGAGGTCACGGAACTCGCGGGCCAGCGCGGCGGCGGCGACCGGACCCACATGGCGGATGGACAGTCCGGTGATGACCCGGGCGAGCGGGCGCTCGCGGGCCGCCTTGATGTTGTCCAGCATCGCCAGCGCGTTCTTCTTCGGCTCGCCCTTCTGGTTGGCGAAGAAGGTGACGATCTTGGGCTCGCCCGTCTCCGGGTCGCGCTTGGGCAGGCCGCTGTCCATGTCCAGGACGTAGGAGCGGATGGGCAGCAGGCTCTCGATGTCCAGCGAGAACAGGTCGCCCTCGTCCCTGAGCGGCGGCGCGGCCTCCAGCGGCTGGGTCAGCGCGGTCGCGGCGACGTAGCCGAGCGCCTCGATGTCCAGGCTGCGGCGGCCGGCCAGATAGTAGACGCGCTCGCGCAACTGGGCGGGGCAGTAGCGGGCGTTGGGGCAGCGCAGGTCGATGTCGCCCTCCTTCATCGGCTGCAGGGGGGTGCCGCAGTCCGGGCACTCGGCGGGCATCACGAACTCCCGCTCCGTCCCGTCCCGCAGATCCACCACCGGGCCGAGGATCTCGGGGATGACGTCACCGGCCTTGCGCAGCACCACGGTGTCGCCGATCAGGACGCCCTTCTTCTTGACCACGTCCTGGTTGTGCAGCGTCGCGAACTCGACCTCGGAGCCGGCCACCGTGACCGGTTCGACGACCGCGAAGGGCGTGACCCGGCCCGTGCGTCCGACGCCGACCCGGATCTCGACCAGCTTGGTGTTGACCTCCTGCGGCGGGTACTTCCAGGCGATGGCCCAGCGCGGCGCGCGGGAGGTCGAGCCGAGCCGGCCCTGCAGCGGGATCTCGTCGACCTTGACGACGACGCCGTCGATCTCGTGCTCCACGTCGAGCCGGTGGTCGCCGTAGTAGGCGACGAAGGCGCGCACCTCGTCGAGGGTGCCGACGACCTTGTTGTGCCGTGCGGTGGGCAGGCCCCATTCGCGCAGCAGCTCGTAGGCGTGCGACTGGCAGTCGATGGTGAAGCCCTCGCGGGCGCCGATGCCGTGCACGACCATCTGCAGCGGGCGGGAGGCGGTGATCCGCGGGTCCTTCTGGCGCAGCGAACCGGCGGCGGCGTTGCGCGGATTGGCGAACGGCTTGTCACCGGCCCCGACCAGCCGGGCGTTGAGCTCCTCGAACTTCTCGCCGGGGAAGTACACCTCGCCACGGACCTCGACCAGCTCCGGGACGCGGTCGCCGGAGAGCCGCTCCGGGATGCCGGCGATCGTCCGGACGTTGGGCGTGATGTCCTCGCCCGTGCGGCCGTCGCCGCGGGTCGCGCCGCGGGTCAGCCGGCCGTTCTCGTACGTCAGGTTGACCGCGAGGCCGTCGACCTTGAGCTCGCACAGGAAGTGGTAGGGGCTGTGGGCGTTGTCGGGCGGGCCCAGCTCGGCGGCGACGCGGTCGGCCCAGGTCGTCAGCTCCTCGTCGGTGAAGGCGTTGTCCAGCGACAGCAGCCGCTCCCGGTGCTCGACGGAGGTGAACTCCGTCTCGTACGCACCGGCGACCTTCTGCGTCGGCGAATCCGGGGTGCGCAGCGCGGGGTGCGCGTCCTCGACCGCCTCCAGGCGGCGCAGCAGCCGGTCGAACTCGGCGTCGCTGACGACCGGCGCGTCCTTGACGTAGTAGCGGAAGCGGTGCTCTTCGACCTGCTCGGCGAGACGCGCGTGCTCCTCGCGGGCCTCCGCCGGAATCTCCGTGTCCTCCACGACCCCGTCCTTCCTCACTACTCAGGGTTGTCGACGAGCGAGCGGGCCGCCTTCGCGCAGTGCACGAGAGCGGCTCTGGCGTAGGCCGGTGAGGCCCCCGCCAGACCGCAGGACGGGGTCACGGCGACGGAGGACCCCAACGCCCCCGGTGCCAGCCCCAACCTGCGCCACAATGCCCGAACACCACTCACGCTACCGGCAGGGTCCGACAATGGGGTGTCGGTGCCCGGCACGACACCGGCCAGCAGTGCGGTGCCCGCCTCGGCCGCCTCGCCCACCGCGTCCCAGTCACGTTCGGTGAGCAGGGCGAAGTCGAAGGACACACCGGCGGCGCCCGCGGCGCGCAGCAGTCCGAAGGGGACGTCGGGGGCGCAGGAGTGGACGACCACCGGCACCCCGGCCGCCGCGATCAGCTCGCGCAGCGTCTGCTCGACGACCGCGCGGTCCACCACCCGGTAGGTGCGGTAGCCGCTGGCGGTGCGGATCCGTCCGGCCAGCACGGCGGTCAGCGACGGCTCGTCCAGCTGCAGCACCGGCTGCGCGCCCGGCACCCGGCGGCGGACGTCCGCGAGATGCGCGGCCAGGCCCTCCGCGAGCGATCCGGCCAGGTCACGGCGGGCGCCCGGGTCGCCCAGCGCGGCCTCGCCGTGCCGGGTCTGCACGGACGCCGCGAGCGTCCACGGGCCGACCGCCTGGAGCTTGAGCGGGCCCTCGTACCCTTGCGTGAACTCCTCCAGGGCGTCCAGGTCCTCCCCCAGCCAGGAGCGGGCCCGCCGGGTGTCCCGGCCCGGGTGGTCGCCGAAGCGCCAGCCGCTGGGCTCCAGCCGGGCGTACAGCTCCGCGAGCAGGCCCACGCTGCGGCCGATCATGTCCGCGCCGGGTCCGCGCGCGGGCAGCTCGGGCAGGAACGGGAGGCCCTGCGGGGCCTCGGTGGCGACACGGGCCGCCTCACGGGCGTCGGTGCCGGGCATCGAGCCGACGCCGGTGGCGGTGGCCGGGGGGAGGTGCAGGTCGCTGATCACGCCCGAAGGGTAGCCCGCGGGCCGCGCCTCACCGGCCGGGGCGGACGGTGAGGTCGGTCAGCTCGGCGTCCCGCGGCAGGTCCAGAGCGGTCAGGACGGTGGTGGCCACCGACTCCGGGTCGATCCAGCGGGACGGGTCGTAGGGCTTGCCCTCCTGCTGGTGGACCTTCTGCTGCATGGGCGTCGCGGTGCGGCTCGGGTAGACCGACGTCACGCGGACGCCCGCGGCGTGCTCCTCGGCGCGCAGCGCGTCGGCGAGCGCGCGCAGTCCGAACTTGCTCGCCCCGTACGCGCTCCACTCGCCGCTCACGCTCAGGCCGGAGGTGGAGTTGACGAACACCACGCTGCCGCGGGACAGCCGCAGCTGGGGCAGCAGCAGCCGGGTCAGCTCGGCGGGGCCCATGAGGTTGACCGCGAGTGTCTCCTGCCAGATCTTCGGCGTGAGGTCGCCGACCGGGCCCAGCTCGACCGTGCCGGCGATGTGCAGCAGCGAGTCCAGCCGGTCGGGCGGCGACTGGTGGCCGATCGCCCAGGACAGCCGGGCCGGCTCGGCGAGATCCCCGACGAGTGTGCGTGCGCCCTGGTGGATCTCCGCGAGCTGCCGGGCCCGTGCGGCGTCCCTGGCCAGCAGCCAGACCTCGTCCCCACGCTCCAGCAGCCGCCGCGCGACCGCGCTGCCGATCCCGGATCCGGCCCCGGTGACGAGATGCACGCCGCTCACAGCTGCTCCTCCAGGTAGGCCAGCGCGTCCGCGCCGTCGGAGGCGAAGTGGACGAGCTGGGACAGCGGCATGGGCAGGAAGCCCTCCGCGTCCATCCTGCGCAGCTGGAGCTCCAGGCCGTCGTAGAAACCGGCGCTGCCCAGCAGGACCACCGGTTTGGAGTGCAGCCCGTGCTTCTTGAGCTCCAGGATCTCGGTGGCCTCGTCGAGCGTGCCCGTGCCGCCGACCATCACGACCAGGGCGTCGCTGCGGCGCAGCAGCTCCGCCTTGCGCGCCGCGAGGTCGGCGGTGACGACCATCTCGTCGGCGTTCTTGCGCGCCTTGTGCTGGAGGAATTCCACCGAGACGCCCACGAGCCGCCCGCCGGCCTCCTGGACGCTGTCGGCGAGGACCTTCATCAGGCCCGACTCGGAGCCGCCCCACACCAGCGTGTGGCCGCCGGCGCCCATCAGCTTGCCGAACTCGCGGGCCGGTTCGGTGTACTGCTCGCCGAGGTCGGCGGCCGACAGGAACACTCCGATGTTCATACGTTCACCGCGGGCTTCTCCTCGTGACGGGTCGCGGCCGTGGCACGGTCGGTGGTGGCACGGTCGGTCGTGGCGATGGTGGCCGAGCCGACGACGCGGGTGCCGTCGTAGAGGACGACCGCCTGGCCGGGGGCGACCCCGCGGACCGGGGCGGCGAAGCGGACGTGCAGCTCGCCTTCCCGGGACTCCGCGGTCACCGCGACGTCCTCCCCGTGGGCGCGCAGCTGCGCCGTGTACGCCGCGGGGCCGGCTGGCGGGGTGCCGCACCAGCGGGGGCGGATCGCGGTGAGCGACGTGACGTCGAGCGCCTCGGCGGGCCCGACCGTCACGGTGTTGTCGACCGGTGAGATGTCCAGCACGTAGCGCGGCTTGCCGTCGTCGGCGGGGACGCCGAGCCGCAGGCCCTTGCGCTGGCCGATGGTGAAGCCGTAGGCGCCCTGGTGGGTGCCCACCCGCTCGCCGTCCTGGTCGACGATCGCGCCCTCGGCGCTGCCGAGCCGCTTGGCGAGGAAGCCCTGGGTGTCGCCGTCGGCGATGAAGCAGATGTCGTGGCTGTCGGGCTTGCGCGCGACGGCCAGGCCGCGCCGCTCGGCCTCGGCGCGGATCTCGTCCTTGGTGGTCAGGGTGTCGCCGAGCGGGAACATCGCGTGGGCGAGCTGCCGCTCGTCGAGCACGCCGAGCACGTAGGACTGGTCCTTGGCCGCGTCGCTCGCGCGGTGCAGCTCGCGGGTGCCGTCCGGGCGGGTGACGACCGTGGCGTAGTGGCCGGTGCAGACCGCGTCGAAGCCCAGCGCGAGCGCCTTGTCCAGCAGCGCGGCGAACTTGATCTTCTCGTTGCACCGCAGGCACGGGTTGGGGGTGCGGCCGGCCGCGTACTCGCTGACGAAGTCCGCCACCACGTCCTCGCGGAAGCGCTCGGCGAGATCCCACACGTAGAAGGGGATGCCGATGACGTCGGCCGCGCGCCGCGCGTCCCGCGAGTCCTCCACCGTGCAGCAGCCGCGGGCGCCGGTACGGAAGCTCTGTGGATTCGCCGACAGGGCCAGATGGACACCGGTCACGTCGTGCCCGGCCTCGGCGGCACGGGCGGCGGCCACCGCGGAGTCGACACCGCCGCTCATCGCGGCGAGCACGCGCAGCCGGCGGGGCTCGGCGGGCTGGGAGAAGTCGTTCACCTGTCCAGGGTAACCGTCGGCTCCGCGCGGGCCCGTGGGTTGTCCACAGGGCCGCGCAGGGCCCGGCCGCGGCGGCGGAAGAGGCCCGCGGGTCCGGGTGTTGCACGGCACGGCGGCAACGCGGGCCGGCGCGGACCGTCCGGCGGGGCGGTGGCGCCGCCCACCCTCCGGAGGACTGGACAACCGGCGACTACCGATGGGTAACATCACTCCATGGCAGATGCAACGGCCCGCGCGGCCATCGGGGACAGCGAGTTCGACCGCGACACCGCCGTGATCGCGCGGCCGGACGAGCCGGGCACGTACGACGCCGCGCTCTCCGCGGGCTGGACCATCATCAGGGCCGTCAACGGCGGCTACCTGCTCGCCGTCGTGGCCCGCGCGCTGCGCGACGCGCTTCCGCACCCCGACCCGCTGACCGTCACCGCGCACTACCTGACGGCCTCCGAGCCCGGCCCCGCCGTCGTCAGGACGCAGACCGTACGGGCCGGGCGGAGCATGTCCACCGGTCAGGCGTCGCTCTACCAGCGCGACGCGCAGGGACGCGAGGTCGAGCGGATCCGGGTGATCGCCGGATACGGCGACCTCACCGCGCTCCCCGACGACGTCCGCACCGCCGCCAAGCCGCCGCTGATGCCGTCCTACGCCGACTGCGTCGGCTCGGAGGACGCGCCGTCCGGCGCCGGGCCGGTCAGCGGCTCCACCGCCATCCTCGGCCGCCTCGACCTGCGCCTGGACCCGGCGACCGCCGGCTGGGCGGTCGGCGCGCCCTCCGGCTCGGGCGAGATGCGCGGCTGGCTGGGCCTGGCCGACGGGCGCGACCACGACGCGCTGTCGCTGCTGCTGGCCGTCGACGCCCTGCCGCCGACCGCCTTCGAACTCGGCCTGGCCGGGTGGGTGCCGACGGTCGAGCTGACCGTGCATGTGCGGGCCGTCCCGGCGCCCGGGCCGGTGCGCGTGGCGATCTCCACCCGCAACCTCGCGGGCGGCCTCCTGGAGGAGGACGCCGAGGTGTGGGACTCCCAGGACCGGCTGGTGGCGCAGTCCCGCCAGCTGGCGCGCGCCCCGCGCACCTGACCGGGGCACGTCCCCCGTCGGCGCGCCCCGCCGGGCGGTGCCGAAAGGGCGTGCGGAGAGCGCCGGGAACCGGACGGCCCGCGGACCGTAGAATCGACGGACCATGGCCTACTTCGATCACGCCGCCACGACGCCCATGCTGCAGGAGGCGGTCGAGGCGCTGACCGCGCACCTCACGGTGACCGGGAACGCCTCGGCACTCCACGCCGCGGGCCGCAGGGCCCGGCGGACGGTCGAGGAGTCCCGCGAGGCCCTGGCCGAGGCGCTCGGCGCCCGGCCGAGCGAGGTCGTCTTCACCGGCGGCGGCACCGAGTCGGACAACCTGGCCGTCAAGGGCCTGTTCTGGGCGCGCCGGGCGGCCGATCCGCGCCGGGTCAGGGTGCTGGCGAGCCCGGTGGAGCACCACGCCGTGCTGGACGCGGTGCACTGGCTGGCCGACCACGAGGGCGCCGTCGTGGAGTGGCTGCCGGTCGACTCCTACGGCAGGGTGCACCCCGACGCGCTGCGTACCGCGCTGGCCGCGCACCCGGACGAGACCGCCCTGGTCACCGTGATGTGGGCGAACAACGAGGTCGGCACCATCCTGCCGGTCGCCGATCTCGCGGCTGTCTGCGCCGAGTTCGGGGTGCCGATGCACTCCGACGCGGTGCAGGCCTTCGGCCAGGCCGACGTGGACTTCGCGGCCTCGGGTCTGGACGCGATGACCGTCACCGGGCACAAGGTGGGCGGCCCGTACGGGGTCGGCGCGCTGCTGCTGCGCCGCGACGACACCCCCGTGCCGCTGCTGCACGGCGGCGATCAGGAGCGCAGCCGCTCGGGCACCCTCGACGTACCGGCCATCGCCGCCTTCGCCGCGGCGGGCACCCTGGCGGCGCGGCACCGTACGGAATTCACCGCGGCGGTCGGCGCGCTGCGCGACGAGCTGGTGCGCGGGGTGCGGGCCGCGGTGCCCGACGCGGTGCTCAACGGCGACCCGGACGCCGGCGGCCGCCTCGCCTCGATCGCGCACTTCACCTTCCCCGGCTGCGAGGGCGACGCGCTCCTGCTGCTGCTGGACGCCCAGGGCATCGCCTGCTCCACCGGCTCGGCCTGCACCGCGGGCGTGGCCCAGCCCAGCCATGTGCTGCTCGCGATGGGCAGCCCCGCCCCGGACGCCCGCGCGACGCTGCGCTTCTCGCTCGGCCACACCACGACCGCCGGGGAGGTCGCCGAGCTGGTCCGGGCGATCGGCCCGGCCGTGGAGCGCGCCAGGACCGCCGGCCAGACCTGAGCCGCCCTCCGGGGCGACCCGACTCGCCCGCCCCGCGGGCAGACGGGCGGCGCGGGCAACGCTACGGTCGGAGCATGGATGATCGGCTCCGCGCCGTCTGCGACCTGATGATGCCCACCGTCCGGGAGATGGCCGGGCTGCACGAGTACGACGGCCGCGTGCAGGACCTCTCCCCCGACGGAATACGCCGCGCCCTGGCCGCGGTCGACACCGCCCGGCGCAATACGCCACGCCTTCCCGACCCGCACGACGAGGCGCACCTGAGCGTCTTCGAGGAGTCGGTGCGGGTGCAGTACGGCGAGCTGGAGATGCACCGGCGCGACCCCTACCCCCATCTGTCCAACCTCGAACTCGCCTGCTACGACCGGGAGTACGCCCCCCGCAAGGAGCGCGCCGCGGCGCGCCGCAGGCACCTCGCGCAGTGGCCCGACGCGGTGGACGCCGCGCTGGCCTCGCTCGACCGGGTGAGCGCGCCCGTCGCGTCCGCCCTGCTCGGCTCCGCCCACGGACTCGCCTTCGGCCTCGACCCGGACGAGGGCGTGGAGGCCGACGCCCTGGACGCGCACGCCCGGCTGATCGCCCACCTGGAGCACGCCGCCGAGCACGGCGACCCCGACCCGCGGCTCGGCGGCCCCGGGCTGGCCGCGCTGATGGGCTCCCAGGAGGGCATGCACGTCGATCTGACGGCGCTCGCCGAGACGGCCGACCGGGAGCGGGTACGGCTCGGACAGCTGCTCGCCGACTCCTGCCGCGCCCTCGACCCGCGCCGGTCGGTCGACGACCTGATCCCCGAGCTGCTCGCCGACCACCCGGGCGCAGACGGCGTCATCCCGGCCGCCGCCCGGCTCACCGAGGAGGTCATCGCCTTCACCCGCGAGCGGCAGCTCGCCCCCTACCTGGACGGCGAGTGCCTGGTGGGGCCCGCGCCGCCGTCGCGGCGCTGGGCGATGGCCATGATGACCTGGGCGGGTCCCGGGGAGCCCGAGACGCCGTCCTGGTACCACGTGACGCCGCCGGAGCCGGAC
Organism: Streptomyces sp. NPDC021224; assembly: GCF_044332905.1. Taxonomy (NCBI): domain Bacteria; kingdom Bacillati; phylum Actinomycetota; class Actinomycetes; order Kitasatosporales; family Streptomycetaceae; genus Streptomyces; species Streptomyces sp. NPDC021224. The sequence continues at coordinate 213,579 of NZ_JBIRPW010000010.1, forward strand.
TGGCCCGCACAGGACCGCGAGGAGTGGCTGACGGTCTTCAGCCGCACCAGCCTGCCCTCGATCACCGTCCACGAGGTGGCGCCCGGCCACTTCGCGCACGGCCGTGCCCTGCGCCGGGCGGCCGGACCGGTCCGCCGGGTGCTGCACAGCCTCGCCTTCTGCGAGGGCTGGGCACATTACGTCGAGGAGGTCTGCCTCGACGAGGGCTTCCGGGCCCGCGACCCGCGCTTCGCGATCGGCGTGGCCCTGGAGGCGCTGGTCCGGGTGACCCGGCTGACCTGCGCGATCGGGCTGCACACCGGGGCGATGGACGTCGCCGACGCCACGCACCTGTTCGTCCGGGACGCGCACCTGGCACCGGCGGGAGCCGCCGCCGAGGCACGCCGCGGGACCTTCGACGCCGGGTACGGGCGGTACACGTGGGGGAAGCTGGAGATCATGCGGGCCCGTGAGCGGGCGGAGCGCTCGCCGGGCTTCTCGGTGCCGGGCTTCCACGCCGACCTGCTGGCGCTCGGGGCGCCCCCGCTGGGCCTGCTGGACGCCGGGGCGCCGGCGTAGGCGGGCGGGCTCAGTAGCGCGGCGGCGGGCCCCAGGCGGGCGGGCTGCTGAAGGCGTCGCGGTCGAAGATCGGCTGGGCGTTGGCACGCAACCACATCGCCACCGGGTCGTGCGGGTCGGACATGGCGACCGTGGAGACCGGCAGCCCCTCCGGGACGCCGGGCACGGCCTGCTGCATCATCAGCCGTACGGCCTCCACCGCCTGCGGCGAGGAGTCGTAGACCTCGACGCCGACGGCGAGGTACGCCTCCCCCAGCGCGGGCTGTACCCACGCCTGCCGCAGCGCGCGTACCGCGGGCGTACGCTGCGCCGCCGTGGCCAGCAGCGCGTAGAACTGCGGCATCTGCACGGCGGGCTCGCCGATCCGCAGCGGGCCCGCGGGCAGCAGGTCCAGGCCCGCGGCGACACGGCGCAGGTCCGGCCAGGGGATGCCGACGCCTCCGCCGGGGGCGTGCGGGTTGAGCCACAGGCCGCAGTGGTCGGGGAAGAGGGTGAGCGCGATGTCCCGGCCCGCGGCGATCTCGTGCTCGCGGTTCCAGCCGCTGGCGCCCAGCTCGCGCGGGGACGTGCAGGCGGGGGCGTAGCGGTGCCCCGCGACCTCCATCGCGGCGTACTGGGCGTCGTGGGTGCCGGGCGCGCCCTGCCAGAGCAGCATCCATACCTGACCCTCGGCCAGTGACGCGAGCAGGTTCTCGTATGCGTCGAAGCGGCCCGGCGCCACCTGGAGCAGCATCTGCTCCACATGGCCGGCCGCCGCGCCGCCGTGCGCGCCCGCGATCACGTCGGACCGCCCCTTTCCCGTCAGATTCGTCTTACGCCGTCATTACGCCATCAAACCAGGTCGGCTCTGGCCATCGGAACGCTGACCGACTCAAGCGGCACGGGCTAAATGGCTCGTATACGGCTCGTATACGCCCGCACCGGGCATCCGCCGGGTCAGTCCCTGGCGTAGAAGGGCCGGACGGTCTCCAGCATCCAGTCGGCCACCGGGTCCTGGGCGACGTCGAGCAGGATCAGATGGACCGGCCAGGGCAGCGGTGCGGCGCCCAGCGCCCGGCCGAGGGCGTCCATGGCGGCGGCGCGGTCACCCTCCTGCCAGCCGTCCAGCTCGACGCCGACGAAGAGCGCGGGCGGTTCCTCCTCGACGGCCGCCATGGCGCGGCGGGCGCTCAGCACCACGGGGGTGACGGCGTACTCGGCGGCGGCGATGGCCAGGAAGTCGACGGGCTCCTCGTCCGGAGCGGGCTCCCACAGCCGCACCCTGGCGCCACCGGGGACCTGCTCGCCGTACGCGCCCGGCGGCCGGGTGCCGCGGCACAGCTCGGCGACCGCGGCAGGCGGCAGCGGCACGCCCACGGCACCGCCGGGGTTGACCGCGATGCCGACCATCGGGGGCAGGCCGCGGGCGAAGTCGCGGACGGGGGCGACCGCGCAGGACATGCCCTCGGCGGCGAGCCGGTACTGCTGCTCCGAGCTGAAAACCGGCACATAGGGTGCGCCGCCCAGCTCCACGGTGGGCAGGTCGAGGTCGGTGGACGCGGACGAGCCGCCGTTGGGCAGCGGCACCCACACGTGGGAGCGGCCGAGCACCTCCAGCAGCCGGGGCGTCGCGGCGGGGTTGCCGAGGCTGGCCGCGAGCACCTCCTCCAGCTCGTTCGCCGGCCATATGTACGGTGCCGGATTGTCCATGTCCATCCTCGTCCGCGCTGTGTGCCGCCGTCGGCGGCCACCCGTTGCCTGCCGGGAAACCCTATCGGCTGGCCGCCGCGCCCGTCCGGGCATGCGATGATGGCGGCGCGTACCGGCGGCGGGAAGGGCATGACCTGCGCCGACGGCACGAGCAGCACCCACAATTCGCATACCGGCCGTTTGGAGGCCGCGCGGGAGAGTCCCGCCCCACCGGAGACGGCGGGGGCCGGGCGCCGAAGGAGCAAGTCCTCCCTTGAATCTCTCAGGCACAGATACCGCGCGGACGAGGCAGATCTGAAAAGCGGGCGGGCCGCGTTCACCGGTCCCGCCCCACCCAAGGTGCAAGCCGCGGCCCGCGGGGTCACGGTGAACCTCTCAGGTTCCGATGACAGATGGGGAGGCCGGGGTCAGTCCCGGCCGGCAGTCCACGACCCGTCCGCCGCTTTTGGGAGCACCTTCGATGAGCGCAGCACCGAGTCCTTCCCCCGCCGCACCGCGCCGCACCGCGCTCGACGCGGTCCACCGCGCGCTGGGCGCCACCATGACCGACTTCGCCGGCTGGGACATGCCGCTGCGCTACGGCAGCGAGCGCGAGGAGCACCAGGCCGTCCGCACCCGGGCCGGGCTCTTCGACCTCTCCCACATGGGCGAGATCACCGTGAGCGGCCCGCAGGCCGGGCAGGCGCTGGACCACGCGCTGGTGGGCCACCTGTCCGCGCTCGCGGTGGGCCGGGCCCGCTACACCATGGTGTGCGCCCCGGACGGCGGCATCCTGGACGACCTGATCGTCTACCGGCTCGGCGAGGAGCGCTATCTGGTGGTGGCCAACGCCTCCAACGCGCAGACGGTGCTGGACACCCTCGCGCTGCGGGCCGCGGACTTCGACGCCACCGTGACCGACGACCGGGACGCGTACGCACTGCTCGCCGTGCAGGGGCCGGAGGCGCCCGGCATCCTCGGGTCGCTGACCGACGCGGATCTGCCGGCCCTGCGCTACTACGCGGGGCTGCCGGGCACGGTTGCGGGCGTGCCCGCGCTCATCGCCCGCACCGGCTACACCGGCGAGGACGGCTTCGAGCTGTTCGTCGCGCCCGCGGACGCCGAGCGGCTGTGGGAGGCGCTGCTGACCGCCGGGGCCGACGCCGGGCTCGTGCCCTGCGGCCTGTCCTGCCGCGACACCCTGCGCCTGGAGGCCGGGATGCCGCTCTACGGGCACGAGCTGACGGCGAACGTGACGCCCTTCGACGCCGGGCTCGGGCGGGTCGTGAAGTTCGACAAGCCGGGCGACTTCGTCGGCCGCGAGGCGCTGCTCGCGGCCGCGGCCCGAGCCGCCGAGCAGCCGCCGCGCACGCTCGTCGGGCTCGTCGCCGAGGGCCGCCGGGTGCCGCGCGCGGGCTTCGCCGTCACGGGCCCGGACGGTGCGGTCGTCGGCGAGGTCACCTCGGGGGCGCCGTCGCCGACCCTCGGGGTGCCCATCGCGATGGCGTACGTCGACGAGTCGGCCGCCGCGCCGGGGACGCCGGACGTCGCCGTCGACATCCGGGGCAGCCGGGAGCCGTACCGGGTCGTGGCCCTTCCCTTCTACCGCCGCGAGCGCTGAGCCGGCCGTCGCCGCCGTCCGGACCAGGTCGACCACGACGACCACGATCCACGCCGATCCGCACGGCGCGGGCGCCCGGGGTGACGAAGTTATCCACAGGCTGCCGCGCCGCCTCCACCAGCAACCCTTCGCATCCGGGAGAATTTCCGTCATGAGCATCAATCCTGAGCACCTGCGTTACAGCAAGGAGCACGAGTGGGTCTCCCCCGCCGAGGCGGGAGTGTCCACCGTGGGCATCACCTCGCACGCCGCCGACGCGCTCGGTGACGTCGTCTTCGTCCAGCTGCCCGAGGCGGGCGCGACGGTCACCGCGGGCGAGACCTGCGGTGAGCTGGAGTCCACCAAGTCCGTGAGCGAGCTGTACGCCCCGGTGTCCGGCGAGGTCACCGAGGTCAACCAGGACGTGGCCGACGATCCCTCGCTGGTCAACTCCGCGCCCTTCGAGGGCGGCTGGCTGTTCAAGGTGCGGGTCGCCGACGAGGACGCGGAGCTGCTCACCGCTGCCGAGTACGACGACTTCACCGCGGCCTGAGCCGTCGCCCCCACCCCGTACCCGAGGGAAGATCCCATGTCGCTCCTGAACCAGTCACTGCACGACTTCGACCCCGAGGTCGCCGCCGAGGTCGATGCCGAGCTGCGCCGCCAGCAGTCCACCCTGGAAATGATCGCGTCGGAGAATTTCGCGCCGGTCGCGGTCCTGGAGGCCCAGGGCTCGGTGCTGACCAACAAGTACGCCGAGGGCTACCCCGGACGCCGCTACTACGGCGGCTGTGAGCACGTCGACGTCATCGAGCAGCTGGCCATCGACCGGATCAAGGCGCTCTTCGGCGCCGAGGCCGCGAACGTCCAGCCGCACTCGGGCGCGCAGGCGAACGCCGCGGCGATGTTCGCCCTGCTCAAGCCGGGCGACACGATCCTCGGTCTGGATCTCGCGCACGGCGGGCACCTGACCCACGGCATGAAGATCAACTTCTCCGGCAAGCTCTACAAGGTCGCCGCCTACCACGTCGACGCCGAGACCGGCCGGGTCGACATGGACGAGGTGGAGCGGCTGGCCAAGGAGCACCGGCCGCAGCTGATCATCGCCGGCTGGTCGGCGTATCCGCGGCAGCTGGACTTCGCGGCCTTCCGCCGGATCGCGGACGGGGTCGGCGCCTACCTCATGGTCGACATGGCGCATTTCGCCGGGCTGGTCGCGGCGGGGCTGCACCCCTCGCCCGTCCCGCACGCGCACGTCGTGACGACCACGACGCACAAGACGCTCGGCGGGCCACGCGGCGGCGTCATCCTGTCCACCGCCGACCTGGCCAAGAAGATCAACTCCGCGGTCTTCCCCGGTCAGCAGGGCGGTCCGCTGGAGCATGTGATCGCCGCCAAGGCGGTCGCCTTCAAGGCCGCGGCGACCGAGGAGTTCCGCGGCCGCCAGGCCCGTACGCTGGAGGGGGCGGCCGTCCTCGCCGAGCGGCTGGGCCGGGAGGACCTGGCGGCGGTCGGCGTGAAGGTGCTGTCCGGCGGCACGGACGTCCACCTGGTGCTGGTCGACCTGCGTGACTCCGCCCTCGACGGGCAGCAGGCCGAGGACCGGCTGCACGACGTCGGCATCACGGTCAACCGCAACGCGATCCCGAACGACCCGCGCCCGCCCATGGTCACCTCGGGGCTGCGCATCGGCACCCCGGCGCTGGCCACCCGCGGCTTCGACGCCGACGCCTTCCGGGAGGTGGCCGACATCATCGCGGCCGCCCTCCAGCCGGTCTTCGACGCCGACAGCCTGCGGGGCAGGGTGAGCGCGCTCGCCGAGCGCTTCCCGCTCTACCCGGGGCTCGGCGCCTGACCGCCCGCGGCCGCGGGGCACACCCGCCCCGCGGCCGCGGACCGCACCACGAGCAGGACAACGGCGGCCTGGCCGCCCGAGCAGCACCCCGCGCGACCCGCGGGGCCCGTACCACCCGGCAGCACCCCGCGGACAACGGCGTCCGCGGAAACCAGGGAGCACACGACCCATGGCCATCTCCGTATTCGACCTCTTCTCCATCGGCATAGGCCCCTCCAGTTCGCACACCGTGGGGCCGATGCGCGCTGCCCGGATGTTCGCGCAGCGGCTGAAGAACGAGGATCTGCTCACCGCCACCGCCGGAGTCCGCGCGGAGCTGTTCGGTTCGCTCGGCGCGACCGGGCACGGCCACGGCACCCCCAAGGCGGTGCTGCTGGGCCTGGCCGGTCACTCCCCGCGCTCGGTCGACGTCGAGACGGCCGACGACGAGGTGGCAGCGGTGCACACCACGCGGCGCCTCGCACTGCTCGGCGCGCACGAGGTGCCCTTCGACCCGGCGGCCGACCTGGTGCTGCACCGCCGCCGCTCGCTGCCCTACCACGCCAACGGCATGACGCTCAGCGCCCGCGGGCACGACGGCGAGGTGCTGCTGGCCAAGACCTACTACAGCGTCGGCGGCGGCTTCGTGGTGGACGAGGACGCGGTGGGCGCGGACCGCATCAAGCTCGACGACACGGTGCTGCGCCACCCCTTCCGCACCGGCGACGAGCTGCTGCGCCGCTCCCGCGAGACGGGCCTGTCGATCTCCGCGCTGATGCTGGAGAACGAGAAGGCCTGGCGCACCGAGGCCGAGATCCGCACCGGCCTGCTGGAGATCTGGCAGGTCATGCAGAGCTGCGTCGAGCGCGGCCTGTCCCGCGAGGGCATCCTCCCCGGCGGCCTGAAGGTCCGCCGCCGGGCCGCCGTCTCGGCCCGCCAGCTGCGCGCGGAGGGCGACCCGGCCGCGCACGCCACCGAGTGGCTGACCCTCTACGCGATGGCGGTCAACGAGGAGAACGCCGCGGGCGGCCGTGTCGTCACCGCCCCCACCAACGGCGCCGCCGGCATCATCCCGGCCGTCCTGCACTACTACCAGCGCTTCGTCCCCGGCGCCGACGACGACGGCATCGTCCGCTTCCTCCTCGCGGCGGGCGCCATCGGCATGCTCTTCAAGGAGAACGCCTCGATCTCCGGCGCCGAGGTCGGCTGCCAGGGCGAGGTCGGCTCGGCCTGCTCGATGGCCGCCGGCGGCCTCGCCGAGATCCTCGGCGGCACCCCCGAACAGGTCGAGAACGCCGCGGAGATCGGCATGGAACACAACCTCGGCCTGACCTGCGACCCGATCGGCGGCCTCGTCCAGATCCCCTGCATCGAGCGCAACGGCATGGCGGCGGTCAAGGCGGTGACGGCGGCGAAGATGGCGATGCGCGGCGACGGCCGCCACCATGTGTCTCTCGACAAGGTCATCCGCACGATGAAGCAGACCGGCGCGGACATGAAGGTCAAATACAAGGAGACCGCCCGCGGCGGGCTGGCCGTCAACGTCATCGAGTGCTGACCGCGTAGCGCCTGAGCTGGTGTTTCTCTCCTTTCAGCTCTGTCGGAGCCTTCCGTGCTTGTACAACGGAAAGTCCCTCGGAAGTCCCTCCGACAGAGCTGAAAGTCCCTGTAAAGTCCCTGGCTCCGAGTGGTTGCTACCCCCGCTGGGGGCGATGCGGACCCGGACGCGATCGACCAGATGGTCCTCGGGACACGTTGCGACCCCCGCTGGGGGGCGATGCGGACGGCAGGGGCCTCGGTATGGAGGTACGGGTGACGGAGGTGTTGCGACCCCCGTTGGGAGGCTATGCGGACCTACCCGCTCCCGCCGGTTGCCCCGCCGTCCGTGGTGTTGTGACCCCCGCTGGGGGCGACGTGGACCAGCGTCGGGATCGCCGGCATCAACCCGGTCGTGAAGTTGCGACCCCCGCTGGGGGCGATGCAGACCCGCGGCGTTCCGTGAGTGGGCCGCCTCGGTGGTCGGGTTGCGACCCCCGCTGGGGGCAATACGGACGTGCCGGGTGGCGGGGTACGTCGGGCAGCTCCTGGTGTTGCGACCCCCGCAGGGGCTGTGTGGACGACCAGGGTCCACACCACCCGCCGGGCACGCCGCATGTTGCAACCCCCGCTGGGGGTGTTGGGGACGCCTGCGCGCGGTCACCTTCTGGACGGTGCTGAAGCGGTTGCGACCCCTGCTGGGGGCGATGCGGACAACCTGTTCTCCTTCTGGGCCATGGCCCGCTACAGGTTGCGACCCCCGCTGGGGGCGATGCGGACCTGGTGTCCCGTGTGCAGGGCTGGACGGACATCAAGTTGCGACCCCCGCTGGGGGCGATGCGGACGCTTCGAGGACGTCGGCGCTGCTGGCCTTGCTGGACACGTTGCGACCCCCGCTGGGGGCGATGCGGACCTCATGCCGCCCTCACCCCGCGCCACGTCAGGCACAGGTTGCGACCCCCGCTGGGGGCGATGCGGACACCACGGCGGCCGCCGCCCCGCTGGTCCCCGCCACGTTGCGACCCCCGCTGGGGGCGATGCGGACGTCCGGACGGTCCGGATTGACCTGTAACCCTCCGCCGTTGCGACCCCCGCTGGGGGCGATGCGGACGCGGGCCCGCTGCTCACCCAGGCGCCGCCGTTCGTGTTGTTGCGACCCCCGCTGGGGGCGATGCGGACGACTGCCGTCACCGCGTGGCTCCGCGAAGTCGAGGAGTTGCGACCCCCGCTGGGGGCGATGCGGACTCGCGGGCGGCCGCGAGGATCACCTCCTTGACACGGTGTTGCGACCCCCGCTGGGGGCGATGCGGACAAGCTGGGCCGTCCGACTCGCAAGCGCGGGGTGAAGGTGTTGCGACCCCCGCTGGGGGCGATGCGGACGCGCTCCGCCGGGTGGGCGATGCGGAGCGCAACCTCGCGTTGCGACCCCCGCTGGGGGCGATGCGGACCGCGAAGTCCGACCTGTCCCAGGTGCAGGCCCTACTGTTGCGACCCCCGCTGGGGGCGATGCGGACGGATGTGCGGGGCACGCCGGTGGCGGATCCGATCAAGTTGCGACCCCCGCTGGGGGCGATGCGGACTTTCAGGAGGAGGTGTACGACGATGCCCGCCCCCCGCGTTGCGACCCCCGCTGGGGGCGATGCGGACCCGATCGTATCGACCCGGCCGCCCCCGCGCCGTCCACGTTGCGACCCCCGCTGGGGGCGATGCGGACCCAGCGTCGCCGCCCCGCGCCCCTCGCGCTTCTTCACGTTGCGACCCCCGCTGGGGGCGATGCGGACTGGGGTGGGTGGTGTACGGGGTGTGCGCGGCGAGAGTTGCGACCCCCGCTGGGGGCGATGCGGACTGCACCCCATGGTCGCCATCACCGGGGTGCACGTCATGTTGCGACCCCCGCTGGGGGCGATGCGGACCCGTGCCCATCGGCGCCCTCACCGGGGTGCACGTCATGTTGCGACCCCCGCTGGGGGCGATGCGGACCGCGGAAAGGCCTGGGGGAAACGGGCCGGAATTCCCTGTTGCGACCCCCGCTGGGGGCGATGCGGACCGCCGCCCGCATCGCCTACCGCATCCGCCACGGGCGGTTGCGACCCCCGCTGGGGGCGATGCGGACGCTGGTGCGGTGAATCCGGTTCCTTCTACAACCTGACGTTGCGACCCCCGCTGGGGGCGATGCGGACCTCGTCACGTCCAGGACGTCAAAGCCGCGATCCCATTGTTGCGACCCCCGCTGGGGGCGATGCGGACCTTGCGGTTCAGGCCGGTCCGTTCGGCCACGTCATGTTGCGACCCCCGCTGGGGGCGATGCGGACGTGCGCCACGCCTTCTTGCTGTGCCACATGAGCTGCGGTTGCGACCCCCGCTGGGGGCGATGCGGACCTCGTCTTCGCGATGCTGGGCGGCGCCGCAGTGTGGGGTTGCGACCCCCGCTGGGGGCGATGCGGACACCGGCGGCACACCCGGATCGCCTACCAGATCCTCACGTTGCGACCCCCGCTGGGGGCGATGCGGACCGTCGTCCTGATCGCCGCCGGCCACGTCCTGCTGATGTTGCGACCCCCGCTGGGGGCGATGCGGACAATTCTGCAGGAGGGCTGCCTGATGGGCCTGTTCAGGTTGCGACCCCCGCTGGGGGCGATGCGGACGCCGGCGCTTGGGGCTGTGCTCGCCGCACAGCCAGTCGTTGCGACCCCCGCTGGGGGCGATGCGGACCCGCCACGACTCGGGTTCTCGCGGACGCGGTCGCAGCTGTTGCGACCCCCGCTGGGGGCGATGCGGACACCCGGGTCCGCGGTGATGTCGCTGGTCCATCTGACGTTGCGACCCCCGCTGGGGGCGATGCGGACCGCCGCGCGCGGGCGGGCCTGGACTCCTCCGCCCCGACGTTGCGACCCCCGCTGGGGGCGATGCGGACCCGCGCGCCCGCCACTGACGTGCACCTCTGCCGTCACGTTGCGACCCCCGCTGGGGGCGATGCGGACCTGCCGCCCGCGGTGTCGGCCGCCTGGAACACACTGCGTTGCGACCCCCGCTGGGGGCGATGCGGACCCATCTGGGGCGTTGTCCCCCGCCGGGCTCTGATCGGTTGCGACCCCCGCTGGGGGCGATGCGGACCGGTGCTGCTCGCCGCTCTCAACGCCGCGGCGAAGACGTTGCGACCCCCGCTGGGGGCGATGCGGACCGGAAGCCGCATTCGGTGGCGAGGGAGTTGATGACACGTTGCGACCCCCGCTGGGGGCGATGCGGACGCGGTTCTCCGCGCCCGCCTTCGTCACGTCGATCATGTTGCGACCCCCGCTGGGGGCGATGCGGACCGCAGCAGCAGGCCGCCCGCGCCCGCGCCGCCGAGGAGTTGCGACCCCCGCTGGGGGCGATGCGGACCTGCCGGACCCTCTACACCATCCTGGTCACCTATGCGTTGCGACCCCCGCTGGGGGCGATGCGGACACAGGGTAGCGGTGGCTGTGCGCGGGAATTGAAGGCGTTGCGACCCCCGCTGGGGGCGATGCGGACCGCGCTGGCGGTGGCCGCACTGTGGGAGTGGCAGGCCGTTGCGACCCCCGCTGGGGGCGATGCGGACGCGTTGTACGGCTCGTCGGTGTGGTCGCAGAAGTACGGTTGCGACCCCCGCTGGGGGCGATGCGGACGGGCAACATCCAGTTCGGCGTCACCGAACTCCGCCGGTTGCGACCCCCGCTGGGGGCGATGCGGACCAGGGAGTCCGCGTTCCACGGCATCCACCACGTCGTGTTGCGACCCCCGCTGGGGGCGATGCGGACCTGGCGGCCCCGCTGGCGGCCCGGTGGGACACCGAGGGTTGCGACCCCCGCTGGGGGCGATGCGGACTCGCCTTCGGCAACCCGACCTCGGCGGCGCCGGCCAGTTGCGACCCCCGCTGGGGGCGATGCGGACACGTGGGAGTCCGCGGCGGGCTGTTCGAAGACGGCGGGTTGCGACCCCCGCTGGGGGCGATGCGGACCCCCGGACTCGATCTCTCCGGGCAGCCGCAGGACACGTTGCGACCCCCGCTGGGGGCGATGCGGACCCCACGGTAAAGCCCCAGGTAGACGGTTGTCCCGTCCTGCGCCCTGGGGCCTGTTTTTCAGCGGACCGCCGGTTGTGCTCGAAACCCCGGTGTGGCGCTGAAATCGTGGTGCGGAATGGCTGTTCAGGTTGCTCAGATTACCTCTCCTGGCTGGTAGGTGTGCTGGGCGTCGCGGTGGATGGTCTGGAGGCCGAGTCGTTCGTCGTAGTCGGCGTCGATGATGCGGATGCGGAGGCGTTTGTTGTAGCGGGCGAGGGGGCTGGCCCAGTGGGGCAGGGGGATGAGGTAGCGGTCGGCCTGGAGGCGGCCGGTCGCTTTGCTCGGGGCTTCGTTGAGATCTGCTTCGTAGTCGTCGAGGTCGGTGCGGAGGACGGCTTCGGTGCCATCGAATTGGGAGTCGAAGGCTTCGGTGAGTTCAGTGCGGTCGTCGAAGGGCTCGGCGAAGGTGAGGAAGGCCTCGTGAAACCGGTCGCGGGCCGCGAGGACGTTCATGCGCCACTGGTTGCCCCACTCGGAGGCGTAGATCTCGTCGAGCCAGGTGGTGACCTGTTGTTCGTTGACGGTCTGGCCGTCGTGGCGGGTGAGGATGTCCCAGCCGCGGCGGACGGGGTCGGCTTCGTAGACGCCGTCGGCCCATTCGTCGGGGCCGCCGCGGCGGCGGGGTGCGTAGGCGGGGGCGTGGACGATGACCGGGGCCGGCTTTCGGGCGGCGAGGCGGTTGACGCGGCCGAAGCGCTGGAAGAGGGCTTCGAGGTCGGCTGCGGAGGTGTGGCAGACGTCGAGGTCGAGGTTGAGGGAGACCTCCAGGGCCTGGGTGCCGACGAGCAGGCCGGGAAGGCGGCGGCTCCCCGCGGCGAAACGGTCGAGCAAGGCGGTTTCGATGAGGTCCCGGTCCATGCGGCGGAAGCGGGAGTGGAGCAGGTGTGCGGAGTCGTCGCCGTGGAGTTGGCGGCAGTGGGGGGCGAGGGTTTCGTAGAGGGCGACGGCGTCGCGGACGTTGTTGGCGACGACGAGGACGGAGCGGCCGTCGGCGAGTTCGGTGCGGATCTCGGCGAGCGCGGTGTCGCTGGTGAGATGGTGGTCGCGGAGGTGAAGGCGGTGGCGTACGGGGGCGGGTGTGCCGGGCGGGGGCTCGACGGTGGTCATGGGTCCGACGGTCTGGGTGACCAGGTCGGCCAGGACGTGGGGAAGGGTGGCGGACATGACGGCGATGCGCCCGCCGGTCTCGTGCCAGAAGCGCATCATCGCGAGGATCATGCCGAGGCGTTGCGCGTCGTAGGCGTGGAGTTCGTCGAAGACGAAGACGGAGTTGGCGCTGTCGGTGAGGATCCCGGCGTGGATGGGGCCGGCAAGGGCGCCGCGCATCAGCTGGTAAGGGGTGCCGACGCGTAGGAGTTCGCGGAAGTTGCGGGTGGCCTGGGCGCGGGAGTTCGCCTTGGCGGCGGCAGCCTGCGGGTGGACGGGGGCGCCGGGGGTGGGGTCGTCGTCGGTGGGGCAGCCCTCGTCGAGAGATCGGGCCAGGTGGTAGGAGGCGGCTTTGGAGTGGGCGACGCCGATGCGTTCGCGGGCGCCGAATTCGGTTTCGAGGCGGGCGGTCATCGCGTTGATGCTGGCGAGGTAGGGAAGTACATAGAACACGCGTGGTTGGCAGTGGAGCTGGGTGGCCAGGTCGGTGGTCTGGCGCAGGGCCCACAGCAGTGCGGCTTCGGTCTTGCCGCTGCCGGTCCATGAGCGCAGCAGGAGGTGGCCGCCGACGTCAGCGGCGGTCTGCTGCTGGGGGCGCAGGGTGTGGCCGTCGGCGGCGAGGCGGCGGCGCAGCACGTCGGGGTAGTCGGCGCGGAGGGGGTGGTCGGTCTCCAGCGGGGAGTGGGCGGAGGACAGGTGGTCGGCCATGGTGACCGCCCCCAGGAGCAGGGTGGCGATACGCCCGTCGGCCTTGCCCGGGCCCGGGGGCTCCCAGCGGTCCATGAGGCGGTCGAACGCGTCGTAGGCGGCGTCGGTGAGGTCCCGGATGCCGAGGGCGGGCACCCCGGGGCGTATGGGGAGGTGGTGGTGCAGTGCGGTGGCGTGCAGCCAGTCCAGCAAGGTGGTGAGGTGGTCGGGCTCGGCGGGGGTGAAGCGGCCGAAGAAGTCGTCGGCGGTGTCCGTGCCGTGCAGGGCCAGCAGGGTTCGGGTGGATTGGCCGCCGGTGTAGGGGCGGTGGTGTCCGGCGACCGCGGCGGCAATCCATAGCCGGTCCTCGTCGGGCAGGGGCGCGAGGAGGTGCTCGACGAAGCCGAGCGAGAGGACCTCGTGCCGTTCGCCCCAGGCGCGGGCGGCTTCTGCGGTGTTGCCGATCATGCGCTGGAAGCCGTGGGGGAGCTTGCCCGTGTCGTGGAAGAGGGCGGCGAGGGCCGCCCAGGTCCAGAAGCTCTCGGGCATGGCGGGGATGTCGCCGACGCGGGCGCGGATCTGCTCCACGGCGAGCAGGGTGTTGCGCAGGTGGTCGGTGAGGAGTTCGCCGGGCTGCCCGGGGCGCAGCGGGCTCTTGGCGCGCAGCGGCCGCAGCGGTGGTGTGGCGGGCATCGTGGTCGCCGTCCGGTCAGGCGGCGAGCAGCTGGTCGGGGTGGACGGCGGGCAGCGGGACGACCGCCTGGCCCGAGGCTGTGGTCAGCACGTCGACGAGGGCGGCGGTGGAGCCGTCGGGCTGGTAGCGGTAGCCCTCCCAGCGCGTACGGGCCCGGTCATGGGCGACGGCGGTGGTCAGTCGCAGCCGGGTGCCGGTGGCGCCGGGGAGGTCCTCGGGGACGACGGCGTGCCGCTGGGTCCCGGTGCCAAGGCGAAGGTGGACGCGGTCGGTGCGGACAGCGACGAGGTCCTGACTGCGGCCGAGCCGCAGCGGCCAGGCCGGGCGGCGCAGGACGTGCTCCCAGGGGTAGGGGTGCGTGCCGTCGGCCTGGTCGACGAGCCAGAGGGTGAGCGTGACGCGGGCGAGGAAGTCGCGGTCCTTGATCGTGGTGTTGGTTTCGACACCGGGGCCGGCGACGGGGTGGTAGGTCTCCAGGTCCACGCCGTGTCCGGCGGCGTGGAAGGCCATGGCGAACCGGGTGGTGGGAGGGACGCGGTCCCAACCTCCCGCGGCAGCGGCGAGCAGGCCGCCGACGGTGGAGGGAGGAGGGCAGGGCAGGCCGACCTGGAGTCCGTCGTAGAGGGGGTTGCGGAAGCTGACGATCGGGGCGGTGACGGTGACTTCGAGGGCTTCGGGCATCGCGGTTCGCTTCCTCACAATCGGGGTGCGTTTGGCGGATGGGCGTCCCCTTCGAGGGGCGATCGGCGGGGGTGGGCGGTCAGCCGGCGGCGGGGTCGTCGAACCAGCCGTCGTGGTCACCGTTCTCGATCTCGCTGGCGAGGTCACCCAGAACGGTGCGGGGGTGTCCGATGAGGACCTTGTTGTCCTTGATCAGCTCAGCCAGCTCGGCGCGCGCCCGGTCGCGCTGGTCGCCGAGGTAGCCGGGGGCCCAGCCGATGCGTACGGGCCCGTCCAGCTCGTCCTGCCAGGCACCAACCTCTTCGATGAGGACGTCGCTGTCGAAGTAGGTGGTGCGCTGGCGGCTGCGTACGACGCGGGTGAACGGGTTGGTGCCGCCCTTCACCGGCGCCAGGATGATCAGGCCCGGCGTGCGGTCACCGTAGTGCGCGGACTGCTTCGCGCCGCCCTTGACCACGGCCATTGTCCGCAGCAGCACCGCGACCCGGCGGCGGCGCTCGGCCAGGGGCATGCGCACGCACTGCACTCCGCGCAGCGTGACGTTCTCACCGCCCGACTCCACCAGCTCGGCCGCCGTCGATGCCGGGAGCGCGGACTTGGTGGTCTTGCCGCCGATCTCGAAGGTGCCGACCCGGGGCAGGTCCAGCAGCAGGTCGCCGGCGAGGTCGGCGGTGTACATCTCGTGCTCGTGGATGACCGGGTGGGTGCCGGGCTCGAAGTCGCGGCTCATCGTCCCGAAGTCCATCTCTGGCTTGTTCGGCACCACTGCGACGTAGGTGCCGGTCGCCAGGACGGTGTCGCGCATGAACGTCTTCGACTCGCCCTTCTTCGCGCCCGACTCGTCCGCCTTGACCGCGATCATGTAGCCGAACAGGTCGTCGTCCAGGTACAGGTCGGGGCGGCCCTTGGTGTACGCCTGCTGCTTCTTGCCCTCTCCGCTGCGGATCACCGGCGAGGTCGCCTCACCGGCGGGCAGGCTCTCGCGCAGCCAGCGGCGGGCGGCCTGCGCCGAGATGTACGGGTAGGTGCTGCCGCCGGACTTGAACTGCTTGACCATGCCGCGGTTGTCCTCACCGCGGCCGTTGTTGGGGGCGCCGGCCTTGACCGCCAGGATGCTCTGTCCTGCCAGGAACGTCATCGTCTCGTCCTCATTCCTCGTTGGTGTCGTCGTCGGCGTCCGCCGATGCGGCCAGATCGTCCTTGAGCTCGTTCATCTCCTCCACCGACCCCTTCGGCGTCCACCCGGCCTCGGCGAGCGCTTCGAGCACGGCGAAGGTCAGCAGGCGCCGCCAGGCCCAGGACCGCTCGTCCTCGAAGAGCAGGCGGTAGTCCCGCACGGGCAGCAGCACCGGCTCGGTGCCCTCCGGCCTGGGCAGCAGCAGCCACTCCACCGCCTTGGTACGGAACCAGCCGTGGAGGTTCCCGCCGCGGCTGTTGGCGCGGATGAAGTCCCGGAACGGCCCGGGCCTGGTGTCCTTGCCCAGCAGGGCGGCCAGCCGCGCCGCCAGCTCCCTGATCCGTTCGACGTCCTTCTCGTCCATGGTCAGCACCTCCGTGCAGTAGGAGTTCAAAAGCGGTGCGAGGGCCGCCGTCTCCGCCGGGATCGCCCCCAGAGCGTCGGCGGCCCGCGCCAGAAGGGCTGCGACGGCCACTCCGAGGACATCGCCGGGCCGGGCGAGCAACCGCTTGGCCAAGAACGCCTCGCCGGGGACCTGCTTGGTCGCCTGGGTCGCCACCAACGCCGGGTAGCCCTGCTTGCGGTCGGTGCGACCCACGGTCGAGCGCAGCCACACCGCGACCGGCTGGCTCATCTCCTGGGTGACCAGGAGCTGCTCCTTGTTGGAGTTGGACAGCACCAGCAACTCCACAGGAGCCGTCAGCCGCCGGCCGCTGTAGCCGCGCACCGCCTCCAGCACGACAAGCTCGCGCGCGTACGGTCCCGGCTTGGCGCCCTTCACCGGTGCACCGACCGCGGCGCTCTTCAGCGTCCTGCCCACCGCCGAACCGGTCGTCTTCGCCAGGAAGTCGTCGTCCCACGAGTGGATCACCGCGGCCCGGCCACCGGACAGGCGCGCACCGTACGGGAACGCCCACAGGCTGGCCACACACGGGTAGCACAGCGGGGTCCCTTGATGGCCGGGAGCGGTGGTGTTGCGGTACGCCACGCTCGCCGCGAGCGGGATGTCGACCTTGCCGTACCAGTCGCACGCCGGCCTGCCGCAGTACGCGCACGGCACGCCGATCGCACGGGCTGCGGCTTCCGGCGACCGCCACGCCCGGATCTGCTCCCGCCGCTCCTGCGCGCTCTGCTTACCCCGCGAGGTGGGGTTGATCTTCGAGTTCGGCCACAGCAGGTAACTGGCGCTGAGCCAGAACCCTCCCGGATCGGAGGCCTTCGCCAGCGTCGAGGTCGCCAGAAGATCGTCCGTCATACGGTTGGCCGCCGAGGTCAGGGCCTCAGGCGTGATCGCCTCGGGGGACGTGACCTTGGCGAGCGTGGCCAGGGCGAAGGCGCCGACGCGCTGGAGCGGGCTCGCCGTCAACACCACGGTCAGGTCCGGGGCGGGCGCCGGGTCCGCAAGGGACCCAGCGTGCTCTGGGGTTTCAGGCACCGATCCACCCCATGCCGGCCGCGTTCGCCTGCCCGAGCCCCCACGCGTGCACGGCCGCCAGCGTCTGCGGCGCCCCCGCGAGCGTGACCTCCACGCACGCGCCCGGCTTCTTGCCGCCCCCGCCGACGGCACTGCCCACCACGAACGCCCGCTTCGGACCGATCCAGCTGACCTTCTCCAGCGAAACCTCCGGATCCAGCCCGAGCGTCTCCGCCTTCCGCCGCAGGTTGTTCTGCACGTAGACGTCCCACTCGGGCTCGCCCGGCAGCCGCCACGGGGTTCGCCCCGGCTGCCCGTCCGTCTCACGCGGCAGCACCGCCTTCATCACCACCGGCGTCGCCGTGCGGAACACCGCCCGGCCCGAGGCGAATTCGGGCGTCTCGACCGGCACCACGCGGTCCACGATGAACGCCGTCGCACCCCACGCCAGCACCTCCGTCCCCCGCAGCGCGGCGGCCCACCCCTCGATCACCTCCGGCAACGGGCTACCCAGCTCGACGACTCCGGGCCCATCGGATGCGTAGACCCCCCGACGGCGCCTCGCCGCGGGAAACACCGGAGCCCCGTACCCGAACGGCACCATGCCGTGCGGCCCGTGACCGGCCTTGTGCAGCGCGGCCCCCAGAGCCGGGGCGCCCCGCTTCAGCAACGCGTACGACAACGCCCTCCCCGGAGCCAGCACCTCTGGCCACGGCAGATGCGAGGCGCCGGTGTGGAACTCGATCCGTAAGCGCACCCCCCACCCCCTTCCAACGTGATGAACGAGAAACCGCAGGTCACAGAGTCGTGCCGCGGAATTGTCAGTGGTCCCTGGGAGAGTCGTCACCAGGGCAGCAACCCGGGGAGTGCCCGAGGTGGAGCTGACAGTAGCCAACACATCATCAGATCGCAAACTGGTCAGCAGCAGTAATAAGACGCGAAGCACATAGACACGACAGCCCGGCGGGAACCACCCCGGACCGCGGTCGAGTGCTGCCGTTCAGCAGTCGGATCGCCGCTGCGCGGTACGCTCTGGACCGCCTCACCCGACCCGAGAAGGCGCCCAGGAGCGGCCGAACGGGGTCACAACCGTCTGACTACCGCTGCTCTGTTGCTGTAACGTCAGCCCTCATCGCCCCTCCAAGGGGACTCTTCCCCAGGTTGCCTTGCCGCCGCCCGCCTTCTGGCTCTTCCCCCTCCCAGGGTTCGCACCGCTCGTACCCTGCCCACCTTGCACATCTCATGGGGGAAGCTCTGTTCAGCACGAGCCCCGCGCTCTGCGCGCCAGGACGTCCGCCGCGCCGCAAAGCAACACGCGCCGAGCCCGCTCATTACGAGATCGGCTTCTCCTCCGCACGACGGGGACCCGCTCGGTGATCGGCTACGACGACGTGGGCGGCGTCCACATCAAATACCTCTACCACTGCCGCCGCCAGCTCTGGCTCTACCTACGCGGTATCCGCCCCGAGGCCCTCAGCACCACCGTCCAACTCGGTGAAGCCGTCCACGACACGTCGTACACCCGCGACAGCCCAGTGGACCTGGGAGCCGCCGTGATCGACTTCGTCGACGGCCGGCGCTGGGTCCACGAGGTCAAGTCCTCCCGCAGCCCCTCCCCCGCCGACGAGGCGCAGGGGCGACACTACTGCCACCGCCTCCACCGGCTCGGTGTCGCGGCCGAAGGCGCCGTCCTGCACTACCCCGCGACCCGCCGCACCCACCGACACCTCTACGACGCCGACGCCGCTCTCCAGGCCGAGACCGACATCGCCGAAGTGCTCGCCGTAGCCGACGCTGCCGAATCGCCTACCCGCCTCGCCCGCTCCCGATGCCGCGGGTGCAGCTTCACCGACTACTGCTGGACGGAGTGACCACTCGTCGTGCCCGCTGCTTCCCGCACCTACTGGCTCACCAGCCCGTGCCGTATCCGCCGCAAGGACCAGTCCCTCGTCATCGAACGCGAATCGGGCGCGCCCGTCCATATCCCCGTCACCGACGTCCGCGACATCGTGGCCTGCGCCGAAACCGACTTCAACACCGCCGTCGTCTCCCTGCTCAACCGCCACCGCATCAGCGTCCACCTGCTGTCCTACTACGGCGACTACGCCGGATCGCTGCTGACCTCGGACACCAGCACCTCCGGAAGCACCGTCCTCGCGCAGGCCCGCATCGCCGAAGACCACGAAGCCGCAATGGGCATCGCACGCTCACTGGTGGAGGCGACCGGCTTCAACGTCCGACGCGTCCTGGACCGCAAACTCCTCACCCGCCCGTACAACGTCCTGCAAGCCTCTGCCCGCGACGCAGCCACGCCAGCCGAACTCATGGGCGCCGAAGGCACTTTCCGGCGCTCCGCCTGGGAAGTCCTCGACACCAAGCTCCCCGAGTGGCTCCAGCTTGCAGGGCGCAGCCGGCGTCCTCCCCGGAACGCCGGCAACGCCTTCATCAGCTACGTCAACGGCATCACCTACGCCCGAACGCTCACCGCACTCCGCCTCACCCCGCTCCACACCGGCATCGCCTTCCTGCACAGCAGCATGGAACGCCAGCGCCACTCCCTCGTCCTCGACGTCTCCGAGATGTTCAAGCCCCTCTTCGCCGAACGCCTGCTGCTGCGCATGGCCTCCCGCAACCAGCTCAAGCCGCACCACTTCGACACCGACACCAACCAGGCCATGCTCAGCGACACCGGCCGCAAACTCGTCGTCCAGACCGCCCGCGACGAATTCGCCGTCACCGTCGCCCACCGCACCCTCGGCCGCCCCGTCGCCTACGACGAACTCCTCTACCTCGACGCCCTCGCCCTCACCCGCCGATGCCTCGAAGAAACCCCCTACAAGCCCTTCCGCATCTGGTGGTGACCCCGCACCATGCACGTTGTCGTCGTCTACGACACCGCCGTCGAACGCAACCCCCGCATCCTGCGAACCTGCCGCAAATACCTCCACCACGTCCAACGCAGCGTCTTCGAAGGCCAGCTCACCCCCGCACAACTCCGCCGATTCCAAGCCGAGGTCGAAACCCGGCTCGACCTCACCTACGACAGCGTGATCGTCTACACCTTTCCGCCTGGCACCGAACCCATCCGCCATGCCTGGGGTGCCACCGAACCCGCCCCCACCGACGTCATCTGACCCACCCCCGCGAAGCGAGAAACAGCGTCCGACCCTCCACAGAGCCCACGCGTGCAACCCCGCATTTCAGCGCCACACCGGCTCGCACGACACAACCGCCGGTCCGCTGAAATTCGACCGCTCCACCGATCCCCACCGCAACTCACCACCTGCGGCTTTACCCTGGGGTCCTCATCGCCCCCACCGGGGGTCGCAACCCTCGGTGTCCCACCGGGCCGCCAGCGGGGCCGGTCCTCATCGCCCCCACCGGGGGTCGCAACTGAGTACGCCCGCCGCCGCCGACTACATCGCCAGCCTGTCCTCATCGCCCCCACCGGGGGTCGCAACCCACCACCTCCTCGGCGGCGGACTTCGATGCCCGCTTGTCCTCATCGCCCCCACCGGGGGTCGCAACCAACACCTCTCCGTTACGCGGCGTGACGCCGGGTGGTCCTCATCGCCCCCACCGGGGGTCGCAACGCGCGGGCCAGGCGGTCAAGCGCGCGGCCGAGCAGGTCCTCATCGCCCCCACCGGGGGTCGCAACGTGGGGCGGATGCCGAGGACGTGGGTTCCGGCGTGTCCTCATCGCCCCCACCGGGGGTCGCAACATGGCGCCTTGCCGGTCGCGCTCAGCGAGGGCAGCGAGTCCTCATCGCCCCCACCGGGGGTCGCAACTCTGCGTGGCGCCCTGCCGGATGTGCGTGCGCGGGTGTCCTCATCGCCCCCACCGGGGGTCGCAACCTCCGGCGTCCGGCGTCTGGCTGTGACGGACGGCCAGTCCTCATCGCCCCCACCGGGGGTCGCAACGCGGCGCCCAGCCCCCGGCCGCCGGCGGCCCGGCCGTGTCCTCATCGCCCCCACCGGGGGTCGCAACGCGCACGTCGTGGGGCTGGATCCACAGGCGCTGGTTGTCCTCATCGCCCCCACCGGGGGTCGCAACCGCGCACCCCGCGCGGCTCGCCGACCTCCTCATGGGTCCTCATCGCCCCCACCGGGGGTCGCAACAGGAACGCGAAGGTCGCCCGGCCCATCGCCACCGCCACTCCTCATCGCCCCCACCGGGGGTCGCAACCTGACGAAGCTTGGTGCGAAGCACGGATTCACGGTGAGTCCTCATCGCCCCCACCGGGGGTCGCAACATTGGAACGGCAGGAGCGGCGAGTACCGGCGACAGTGTCCTCATCGCCCCCACCGGGGGTCGCAACGCCATGCTCGTCTCCTCGTGGTGGGTGTGGTGGGGTGTCCTCATCGCCCCCACCGGGGGTCGCAACGCCAAGCTCCTGGGGGCCAGCCGCCGCGTGGATGTCAGTCCTCATCGCCCCCACCGGGGGTCGCAACATCTGCGCGCTCGCCGCGATGGCGGCCAGCGGCCGGTCCTCATCGCCCCCACCGGGGGTCGCAACCGCACACGACGCCATGATGCGCGCCCGCCGTACCTGCGTCCTCATCGCCCCCACCGGGGTCGCAACACCAGGAGTCGCACCCAGGCCCCCGTCGCAAGGACGTCCTCATCGCCCCCACCGGGGGTCGCAACTGCCCGCCTGGGCCGCCGGGGTGGCCGTCGCGAGCGTCCTCATCGCCCCCACCGGGGGTCGCAACCCCGCGGCGACGGCGGCCTCGGCGACGTCTGGACCGGTCCTCATCGCCCCCACCGGGGGTCGCAACATGGGCGGCGCGGTGCTAATCCCCAAGCCCACGGCCTGTCCTCATCGCCCCCACCGGGGGTCGCAACGCGTACACGCGGCCGCGCCCATCCTGCTCATCGTCACGTCCTCATCGCCCCCACCGGGGGTCGCAACCATCACGGCGAGGATCCTGGGAGATCGGGCATGGCGGGTCCTCATCGCCCCCACCGGGGGTCGCAACACGACGCGGACGCTGCCGGGGCCGTCCTCGCGGAGGCGTCCTCATCGCCCCCACCGGGGGTCGCAACGCGGTGTCGCCGTACACCGACAGCACGTACGCGGCGCGTCCTCATCGCCCCCACCGGGGGTCGCAACGCATGAACCCGGCGTTGGACGACCACGCTCCGATCTTGTCCTCATCGCCCCCACCGGGGGTCGCAACAGGCCGTCGAGAGCACGGTCTTCAACCGGGCCCGCGGGTCCTCATCGCCCCCACCGGGGGTCGCAACTAGAGGTAGGCGACACGGCGGCCGCGGCGCCAGCGGGTCCTCATCGCCCCCACCGGGGGCGCAACGACGACCTCACGCTCCCCGCGGTCGACGGGCCGGTGTCCTCATCGCCCCCACCGGGGGTCGCAACAGCAGCCGGACGCGGCAGCGCGCCCAGATCTCCGCGGTCCTCATCGCCCCCACCGGGGGTCGCAACCTGCCGATCTTCAGGTCTCGCAGGTTCTCGCCGTCACCGGTCCTCATCGCCCCCACCGGGGGTCGCAACCTGCCGATCTTCAGGTCTCGCAGGTTCTCGCCGTCACCGGTCCTCATCGCCCCCACCGGGGGTCG
>NZ_JBIRPW010000010.1:236333-254190 GCF_044332905.1 Streptomyces sp. NPDC021224
CGCAACCGTTCCGAGGTCGGCGACCCTCCGCAGCGCTGCGGCCCGCGTCCTCATCGCCCCCACCGGGGGTCGCAACTCCGCAGGGTCCAGGGGCAGGGGGCCCAGCAGTTCGGTCCTCATCGCCCCCACCGGGGGTCGCAACATATGTCGGCCAGGCCGCGGGGCGATCCGTGGTGTCCTCATCGCCCCCACCGGGGGTCGCAACCTCGCCTTCCCGCAGGCTCAGGTGAGTGGGGTTCATGTCCTCATCGCCCCCACCGGGGGTCGCAACCTGTACCGGCCCTGGTAGGTGTCCGCCGAAGTGGACGGCCCGATGTCCTCATCGCCCCCACCGGGGGTGGCAACGCCTGCTCGGCGCGCTGGCACTGTGCCATCAGCTTGTCCTCATCGCCCCCACCGGGGTCGCAACGTCGGGGGGTCCCTCCTCGGTCGGGCAGGCGTCAGCGTCCTCATCGCCCCCCACCGGGGGTCGCAACCCGATGCGGGTCCCGAGATCGCTGAGGTCGAGCGCGTATCCTCATCGCCCCCACCGGGGGTCGCTGTCGGCGAGTAGCCCTTCTCCCGTCAGGACGCCTGCCCTGGTCCTCATCGCCCCACCGGGGGTCGCAACTCCGGGTGCGCGCCAACGACTACCGCAGCAGGCGCGGGTCCTCATCGCCCCCACCAGGGGTCGCAACGCGTAGATCTTTAGCGCGCGCCGATTGCGGGCGCGGGCCGAGGTGGCGGGGCGGCTGGTAGACGCCGAGGCGCCCGGCGAGCCGGTCGACTGGATAATCAACCAGCCGCTGGTCTGCCACGGGTGCTCCGCTCCGGTCCTCCAGACGGTGCTACCGACCTGACCCTCTCCACCGCCGCCGCGGTCGCCGGAGCCGGTCCGGTCGCCGCAGGACAGGTCATCGGCCTGTACCTGCGGCGGCTGCGCAACGACACGGGCCTGCCCGTCAAGGACGTGACCGCCAAGGCTGACATGTCTGTGGCGAAGCTCAGCCGTCTGGAGCGGGGCGTGAATCCGCCGAAGGCCAAGGACGTCTTCGCGGTGATGCAGTTCTTCGGCGTCACCGACGAAGTCGAACTCGCGGCGCTGGAGCACCTGCTGGCTCAGACGCTGAAATCGGAGTGGTGGCAAGAGTTCAGCGATGTGGTGCCCGGGTGGCTGAGCCGGCTGCTCGCGACGAAGTCGGCGGCGACGGAGATCCGCACCTATCAGTGCCACTACGTTCCCGGTCTGCTGCAGACACCCGAGTACGCGCGCGCGGTGGTCCAGTCCGCCTACGACGACCCGGCGGAGTAGCCGCGGGACAGGATCCAGCGCTTTGTGCAGGCGCGCCTGATGCGGCAGCAGATCCTCAGCGGCCCCGAACCCGCCGGTGTCCTCCGCGCTGCTCGACGAGGGAGTCCTGTGGCGGCCCGTGGGCGGGGTGCCCGTTTTCCGTGAGCAGCTGCGGCACCTGTACAGCCTGGCCGAGAACCGGTCGCACGTCAGCATCTTGATCGTCCCGTTCCGGGCGGCGGCGAGGGGGATGGCGCCGAAGTCCTGCATCACATATCTGAGATTCATGCAGGGCGGTGCGCAGGAGCTGATCTACCTCGAGCAGATGCCCGGGGGTCGATACATCAACGCCGGTCCTCGTCGAGGAATACCGTGCGACCCTCATGAAGCTGACGCAGGCTGCGGTCGACAGGAAAACGAGCATGCAGATGCTGCGAGAGGCCATCGACCGGCTGGGCTGAGGACGGTGCGGTGCCGAACGGTCAGGGGATTCTGGCTACCCCGCCGAATCCGATCACTTTGCGGCTGTGCATCCGTGGTCCAACCCTGCTGTCGGGCCGCCACGTCGAGACCTCGCAGAGGTCGTCGACGACGTCGAGGCCGTCGAAGAACCGCCGCACTGTGCGCTCCATAGCACACGGCAGATCCGCGGCTCGGAGGGCGGCGGTCAACCAACCGAGGAGTTCCCTGTTGCCCCGGTAGAGCACTGCGATGGACTGAGCGGCTGCCCGCCTTACGCCTGTTCGGAGACTCGACACCTAAGTGGTCACCGTAAGTGACTTCTGTCGTCGCAGTTTCAGCATCCGTTCCGTCTTCCGACCCTGGCGTGCTGGAATAGCGATCCGCCGATTTGGATTGCTCCTCATGCGCTGATCACGGGAGGGGGCACAAGTGACGGATCTCAAGCTGTTCCGGTTGGATTCCGCGAGCGGGGAGGTGGAGCTGCGGGGGTCGACGGTGGCGTTGGAGGTGGAGTTGCAGCGGCGGGTCGAGGCTGGCATGGAGGCGATGCTCGGCATCCGGTTCCTGGCGTCGGAGTATCCGACAGGTTGGCTTTAATCACGAGTTGTGACGTCAGTTGTTCACGAGTTTGGGAGGCACCCCGAACCACGGATGGGTGATGTTCACGAGTTTTGACGTCGCCGGGGTACTTGCCAGGGCAGCATCGGGGTGCTCCTGGTGAAAGGCCCTGGTCATGCCGCAGACGTCGAAGGTCGAGCTGTACGCCGCGATCCGGCGCGACCACCGCGACGGTATGAAGCTGCGGGAGATCGAGCGCAAGTACAACGTGTCGTGGCGGACGATCAGGAAGGCCGTGGACTCCGTCTGGCCGGAGCCGCGGAAGAAGCTCCCGCCGCGGCCGACCACCCTGGACCCGTACAAGGCGGTGATCGACGGGATTCTGCGGGCCGACCTGGACGCGCCGCGCAAGCAGCGGCACACGGTGACCCGGATCTTCCACCGCCTAGTCGCCGAGCACGGCGCCGAGGTCTCGTACCAGCAGGTCCGGCGCTACGTCGCCGACCGCAAGCCGCAGATCCTGGTGGAGTCGGGCAAAGCCCCGATTGAGGCGTTCGTCCCGCAGACGCACCAGCCCGGCATGGAGGCCGAGGTCGACTTCGGCGACGTAACGGTGAAGCTCGCCGGGGAGCTGGTGACCTGCTACCTGTTCTCCTTCCGCCTGTCCTACTCGGGCAAGGCCGTCCACCGCGTCTTCGCGTCCTGCGGGCAGGAAGCGTTCTTCGAGGGCCACGTCCACGCGCTGCGGACGCTGGGCGGGGTTCCGCGGAGTAAGGTCCGCTACGACAATCTGAAGGCCGCCGTCGCCCGGGTGCTGGGGCTGAGCCGGGCACGGGTGGAGGCCGACCGGTGGATCGCCTTCAGATCGCACTTCGGGATCGAGAGCTTCTACTGTCGGCCCGGCGTCGAGGGCGCCCACGAGAAGGGCGGCGTCGAGGGCCAGATCGGCTACTTCCGCCGCAACCACTTCGCGCCGGTGCCGGAGGTCGAGTCGCTGGCGGAGCTGAACGAGCTGGTCGAGCAGTGGGACCGGCACGACGGGCGGCGCCGGATCGGGTCCAGGGCTCGGACGATCGACGAGTACTTCGAGGACGAGCGCCCGCGGCTGCTGCCACTGCCGGAGGACCCGTTCGAGACCGGCCGGGTGTTCACTCCGCGCGTCGACCGTTACAGCCAGATCACGGTCCGCACCAACCGCTACTCGGTGCCGGTGCGGCTGATCGGCAAGCGGGTCCGGGTGCTGCTGCACGCCTCCCACCTGGTGGTCTACGACAGGAACGTCGAGGTTGCCCGGCACGAGCGGCTGATCGCCAAGGGCTCCTGCCGGCTGGAGCTGGACCACTACCTGGAGGCCCTGATCCGCAAGCCGGGCGCCTTCCCCGGCGCGACCGCGCTCGACCAGGCCCGCTCCGCCGGGAAGTTCACTCCGGTTCACGACGCCTGGTGGGCCGCGGCGGTCAGGGCGCACGGAGACGCCGAGGGCACCCGGGCGCTGATCGAGGTGCTGCTGCTGGGCCGTCATCTCTCGCACGAGCACGTCGTGGCCGGCCTGGCCACCGCCCTGCGGGCTGGGGCCCTGACGGCGGACGCGGTGGCGTTGGAGGCCCGCAAGGCCGCCCAGACCGAGGGCGAGCCCACCATCGCCGCCCCGACGCCGCGGCCGGTTGCCGGGCCGGGAGCGGGGACGGTGACGTTCCTGCACGAGTGGAAGCTCAACCACCTTCCGCCGGACACCAGGCCGCTGCCTTCGGTGACCCACTACGACCAGTTGCTCCGACATCGCCGCGTCGGCGGCGGTGACCTGCGAGAGGGAGAAGGGCCATGACCGCCATGCTGCCCCGCCAGCGGAACCTGACCGAGCAGGCCGCGACCACGGCCATCGACACCGCCTGCAGGCTCCTGCGGCTGCCGTCGATCCGCAACGAGTTCGCCGACATCGCCGACAGGGCGGTCAAGGACCAGATGACCTATCGCGGCTTCCTCGCCGAACTGCTGATGGCCGAGTGCGACGACCGCGCCCGCCGCCGCTCCGAGCGGCGGATCAAGGCCGCCGGCTTCCCCCGGGACAAGTCGCTGCGGACCTTCGACTTCGACGCCAACCCCAACATCGACCCCGCCGTGATCAACACCCTCGCCGGCTGTGAGTGGATCAAGAAGAGCCAGCCGCTCTGCCTGATCGGCGACTCCGGCACCGGCAAGTCCCACATGCTGATCGCCCTGGGCACCGAGGCCGCCATGCAGGGCTACCGTGTCCGGTACACGCTCGCCACCAAGCTGGTGAACGAGCTGGTGGAGGCCGCCGACGAGAAGCAGCTGAACAAGACCATCGCCCGCTACGGCCGCGTCGACCTGCTCTGCATCGACGAACTCGGCTACATGGAACTCGACCGCCGCGGCGCCGAACTGCTCTTCCAGGTGCTGACCGAGCGCGAGGAGAAGAACAGCGTCGCCATCGCCTCCAACGAGTCGTTCGGCGGGTGGACCAAGACCTTCACCGATCCCCGCCTCTGCGCGGCCATCGTCGACCGTCTCACCTTCAACGGCACCATCATCGAGACCGGCACCGACTCCTACCGACTCGCCAGCACCCGGGCGCGAGCCGAAGCACCCGCTAAGGCCGGCTGACCGCTGCATGCTTCAGCTTGATGGCCTTTCACCCCCAAGGATCATCAAGCCCCGTGCCGGGGATGTTCGCCGCGAGCATTTCGTCGATGCAACTGCGCAGCCCGGAACCGGTGGTGGCGATCCAGGTGAGCCAAGGCACCGGCTGGAGCAGGTCGTCGTATTGACGAGTGCCGGGGTCGGTGAGGAGGGTGCGGAGCTCGTCGGGGACGGGGTCGGTGACCAGGCACAGCCATGCCAGGCCAGCTCCGATGCGGACCTCGGGCGGTCGGCTGTGATCCGACCAGAGGTCCTGGGCCCACCCAGGAGCATGGTCATCCTGGTGTTCGCGGGCGAGTTGGGCGATCGCCAGGATCAGGCTCACCCGGACCACCGCGTCGTCTTCCTTCGCCAGCCTAAACCGCAAGGCCGAAGAGACGTGTGAGAGCTCGCCGGTCGCCATCGCCAGGACATAGGCGGTCATGGAGCGGACTCCGGGGTCGGAGTCGGTGAGAAGCGGGAGTAGGAGGGGCAGGTCGTCCGTGATCGCCTGACGGGCGGCCTGGATCGTCCAGTCCACCGGGCACCCTGTGCTGCCCTCGAACATCAACGGCTCCTCGGCGACCTGGAGCAGGCCTTCCCTCGATCCGTCCCCCATGTGCTGGCACCGGCCGATCTCAGCGACCAGGCGAAGCGTTTCGGCACGGAGCCCGGGGTGCCCGGTTGCCGCGATCCGGAGCAGGAACGGCACCGCCAGTGTTCCCACCGCGATCGTGCCGCCCTGATGGTGAAGCTTCGTCCAGAGCTGCCGCAGGGCCCGGTCAGCGGCCTCAGCGTCTGCGGAGCCGAGCGTCGTGAGGAGTCCGGGGATGTCCTCGCCCGGGCCGTAGAAGTGTCGGAACTGCTTCCAGGCGACCTCGTCGTACCTGAAACCATCCTTGACTTCCTGCGGGATCGCGCCGACGACCGTCCGCACGTCGTGCTCCGTGCCGACCAACCGTTCCGGCCAGTCAGCCCAAAGGTCATCGTCCATGGCTTGGCCTTCCAGCCCCTCGACAGCATCCGAACCCAGGAGTCTAACGACCGGTGATCAACAGCGTGGTCCCCTTCTGTCGTGATCCGGTGGCACCACGCGACGTCATTTCTCGTGAGCATCCGCAGCGTTCAAGATCGCCAACTGCTGCCGAAACCGCCGAGCAAACGCTGCTACTTCACGTGAACGAAGCCAGACAGGTCCGTGGCATCGCGGCCGGATCGACACCCTGGGTCTGGACGAGAACGGTGCTCCGGTGGTTGTGGAGTACAAGAAGACGGCGGACAGCGGCGTCCTGCCTCAGGCTTCCTCCTATCTAACGTGGCTGTGCTCTGCTCGTCACGAGTTCGAGGCGCTGGTGCGGGAGCGACTCGGCGCCGAGGCGGTCGCGGAGATCGACTGGCAGAATGCGCGGGCGGTGTGCATCGCTGGCGACTTCTCCCGGCATGACCGGGTCGCGGTGTACGAGAACCGTAGACGGATGGACCTGGTGCGCTACCGGGTCTTCGACGGGGGCTTGCTGAGCCTGATGCTGATCGAGTCCTCACCCGGATCAGCCGGTTCGGCGCCAGCGCGGCAGGGCGGCCGGGAGAGGCGGGCAGCGACCGGTGTCGGCAACGGGCTCCGGGCGGCGCCGAGCAGCGTTCCCGAGTGTCTGCGGGACCTGTACGGCGAGCTAGACGAGGCGTTGACCGCGTGGGGCAAGGTGGAGGTGGCCCGTCTTCGTCACTACATCGCTTACCGGCGGATGGTGAACCGTGCCTCGGTCCTCTTCCGTCCGTCGTACGGGGTCGTCCTGGTGTACCTCGCCCTCGACCCGGACACGGTCGTGTTGGAGGAGGGCTTCACGCGCGATATGCGCGGGATTGGCCACCTCGGGACGGGGGACCTGGAGGTCCGGATCGCGTCGGCGGCCGACCTGGAGAAGGCGGGGCCGCTGATTCGGCGGGCGTTCGAGGCGGCCTGACAGCAGAGGGAAGGGCGGCTGGCGTACCGGTTCTCCGGTACGCCAGCCGCCCATTTTCTGTGTCAACGGTCAGCCGGTCCGGTCTGTGGGTTCTCGTTCTCACTCCTCCGGTCCGGCCAGGATGAAGTCGTCCTGGGTCAGCTCAGCCTGGAGCCTGCGCTCGGCGACGGCGGCGTAGTGGTCGGACAGTTCGACGCCGATGAAGTGGCGGCCTTCGCGCAGGGCGGCGACGCCTGTGGTGCCGCTGCCGGTGAAGGGGTCGAGGACGGTGCCGTCTTCGGGGCAGATGCGGACGAGCTGCTGCATGACCTCGAGGGGCTTCTGGGTGATGTGGACCCGGTCCTTGCGGGGTTGGGAGGCGACGAAGTAGCCGGGCAGATACAGGTCCCTGCTGCGGTCGAGACTGCCCTTCACTCCCCAGGTGATGAACTCCGACGCCTGCTTGAAGCCGCCCTTCCTCGGCCGGCTCGCGGGCTTGATCCAGGGGATCGTGCCCGACCACGTCCAGCCCGCCATCTGCAACGCGTCGCTGGTGGTGGGTTCCTGGCGCCAGTCGGAGAACACCACGGCCACCGCGTGTTCGACCGCGGCCCGGTACGCCTCAGTGAGCAGTTCGGTCAGCCAGGACCGGTAACTGCGCTGGTCGCGGTTCTCGCCGGGGAACGTCTGCAGGTCGTGCGCGCTGTTGCTGGTGACGTACTTGGCGCGGGCGGTGCGGCCGGTGCGGTCGGAGCTGGTGCGCCCGCCGGAGTTGTACGGGGGGTCGGTGATGACGGCGTGGACGGACTCGTCGGGGAGGGTCTTGAGCACCGTGAGGGCGTCGCCTCGGTGCAGCGTGTAGGTCATGCGCGGGGCCTTTCTGGGCGCGGTGGAACTGCCCGCTCCGGGGAATGCCACGGTGGCCGTTCAAGAAGCAGGGGGTTGCGCCGGAGAGTAGCCGCGAATTCCGGACCGTCCTAACGGGATCGGGCGCTCTCCACGGGCTGTGCGGGGGTCATTTGGTGCGTCCGGATTTCCGGTCTACTGTCTCGCCAAGTCACCAGGGCGGGGCACCACTTCACCCGTGTTGACCGGTGCTGTTCTGTGTTGTCGTATCCAATACGGCTGCCAGATCGCCGCGTTCGCCTCGACTTGGCATCTAACAGGGGGCTCTTGTGTTTCACCTGAGATTATGAGCGCGGCCGGCTGCCGCGCATGACCTGATACCGGCGCTCAGGAGCTACCAACTCCTTTGACCCGAACCCGCCTTGGAGGCGGATTCACACCCGCGCGGTGCCGGCGGCTTTGCACGAGAAGCCGGCACCGCGTCTCCTACGAACACCGAGGAGCCGCTGCGATGCAGCACGCCCGAATCCACTCACGCCCCGATCCAACCCCGCTGCATAGTCGCGCCGTTGGCCATGGCGGGCGGTGGCGGCGATGAAGAAGACCGCCGGAGCAGTCGTCGGTCTGGCCGCTGCCGGTCCACTGCTGCTGGCCGTTCCCCTGCTCGGCATCACCGCCGGGAGCGCTGCGGCCTCCTGTTCCACCGACGGCACACAGGCTGTGGATACCGCAGCGGTGGCCGCGCAGGTTAAGGCCATTCTGGACGGTGGCAGCACCGACACCGTCGCGGTTGCGGGTCTGGACAACCCGGTCGAGCAGGTCCCCAACGCCAAGACCGTTCAGGCCACCGGTCTGGCCATGGGCATCCCCGCCCGCGGGCAGATCGTGGCGCTGGCGACCGCGCTGCAGGAGAGCGGCCTGCGCAACCTCACCTACGGCGACCGCGACAGTCTCGGCCTCTTCCAGCAGCGTCCGTCGCAGGGCTGGGGTACCGCGACCGAGATCCTTGACCCGGTCCACGCCTCGACGAAGTTCTACGAGGCGCTGGAGCAGGTCTCCGGGTGGCAGTCGCTGTCGGTCGCCCAAGCTGCCCAGGCGGTGCAGAAGTCGGCCCTCCCCGACGCCTACGCGAAGTGGGAGCCGCTGGCGACCGCCCTGCAGAAGGCGCTTGAGCCGCTGCTGGCACCGACCGGCAGTGCCACGCCGGCTCCCGCTCCGTCGGGCTCCGCTCCCACCGGCACCGTGCGCGGCGGTATCGGAGGCGGCTGCGCTCCGGGCGAGGACGGCACCGACTTCGGGGTCATCCCGCCGGGCGCGATGCCGGCCGGATACACGATCCCAGCCGACGCCCCGGTGAAGGTGCAGACCGCGATCCGCTGGGCGCTCGGGCAGCTCGGTACCGACTACCAGTGGGGCGGGTCGTGCACCGATAGCCACGGCCCGGACCCGATGGGCAGGTGTGACTGCTCGTCGCTGATGCAGCAGGCGTACAAGGCTGCAGGCGTCACGCTCACGCGGACGACGTACACGCAGATCCGGGAAGGCACGGCCGTCTCCGTGGACGCCCTGCTGCCCGGCGACCTGGTCTTCACCGGCGGCACGGCAACCGATCCCGAGCACGTCGGGATGGTCATCGGCCAGGGACTGATCGTCAACGCCCCGCACACCGGGGCCGTGGTCGACATCAACACGGTCGCGGACTGGAAACCGCGGATCGTCGCCGCCCGCCGAGTCGTCTGACCGGCGCTTCTTCCCCTCCCCTCTCTCCTTTCTTCTCCGCGCCATCGCTGCGCCCCGGCAGGCTTTGACGCGCCGTAAATCGAACTGGAGTTCCCATGTTTCTCGCTGACCAGGCGATACGGCTCGCCTATGACCCGGGCATCACGCCGGCCGAGGGCGGGCTCCCGGGCCTGGCCGTACTCAAGCAGGTGATGGGCAGCCTCAACCTCTTCGGGATCATCGCGGTGGTCGGGGCGATGGCGGTCAGCGCCGGGGTGTGGGCCTGGGGGCACCACTCCGGTGGCCACCAGGCCGAGGCCAACGGCAAGAAGGGCGTCCTGGTCTCGGCGGGCGCGGCCCTACTGCTGGGCGCCGCCAATGGGATCGTGGCGTTCTTCTCCACGCTGGGAACGCAGGTCCACTGATGCCTGCTACGTCCTCGAACCCCGGCGGCACGTCCGGGATACGCCGCCGGACCGTGCTCGGCGCGGTCGTCCTGGTGGTGCTCGTCGCCCTCGCCGGCCTGACCGCCTACCTCACCCGCGACGGCCGCTCCGGCACCAAGCCGACGGTCCGGCAACCGGCCTCGGCCTCCCCGACGCCCAGCTCAACCTCGGTCGCGTCCACGCCGCCGCCGCACGGCGCGTACAGCACGCTGCCGGTCCCGCCGGACACGCACGACCCGATCGTCTTCGGGAAGGCGACGGCTCTCGCACTGTGGTCCTACGACACCCGTGCCTACTCCCAGCCCGAACTCGTAGCGGCCCTCCGCCGGTGGATGACGACGGAGACCAGGTACGCCGACCGGGCCTCGGTCGACGCCCTCGTGCCTTCGCCGCTGCTGTGGGAGCGGATGGCCGACAACGCCCAGTTCGCCACCGGCAAGGTCAACGAGGCGCACTTCCCGGCCTCCTTCACCCAAGCTCTGCAGGCGGATCCGGGCGCGATCACCGCCGCGTACGTCTACGCCGTCACGGTAACCGGCCAGCAGTCGATCGCCTGGACCGGCTCACCCCGCGGTGGTGCCGAGGCCCGCGCGATGACCCTCGCCGTCCAGTGCCGGCCCGACCAGCCCTGCTCGCTCGCCGGCGTCCTGCCGAACGTCGCCCCCTGACCGCCCTCTTCGATAAGGAGGTTCCGTTATGGGAGCCTGCGATCTCCCCTTGATGGACAAGGTGTGCGACACCGTCAGCGGCGTCGTGTCCAGCACCGGCCAGGCCGTCACCGACGGCATCGGCGCCTGGCTGGCCAAGTCCGCCGGCGATCTCGCCGCCAGCGCTGCCGACCTCGCCGCCAAGGCGGTCAACGAGACCACGGCCATCGACCTGAACGCCCCCTGGTTCCGCGACAACTACGAGCTGCTCCTGCCGATCGGGCTGATTCTGACCGTCGGCACGTTCTGCCTGCAGCTGATGCTGGCCGCGTGGCGACGCGACGAACGCGCGCTGGCGCAGGCGGTCATCGGCACCGTCACCGGCGTGCTGTTCTCCTTCTGCGCCGTCGCCTTCACCACCGTCGCGATCACCGTCGTCGACGCGCTGTCCAACGGGCTCTTCCAGGCCGCGGACACCTCCATCGACGACGCCATCCGCCGCGTGGTCGAAGTCAACGAACTGGGGGCGATGTTCGGCCTGGGCTGGGGCGTCCCCGCCCTGGTCGCACTCGGCATGGCCATCGGGGCATTCATGTACTGGGGCGTCATGGTCGCCCGCAAGGTCGGCGTTCTCATCCTCGTCTCGCTCGCGGTGTTCGCCGGATCCGGCGGCGGCTGGGAAGCGGCCAAGCGCTGGAGGCGCGGCTGGATCGAGGCCACCGCCACCCTCGTGGTCTCCAAGCTGCTGATGACCGTGGTGTTCCTGATCGGTGTCTCCGCGATGGGTAAGTCCGACCCGGCCGACGGTCTCGGTGCCCTGTCCGACGCGATGGCCGGCCTGGTCGTCATGGTCCTGGTCCTGCTGTGCCCGTACGCCACCTACAAGTTCGTCCACTGGGCTTCCGAGGGCGGCGGCCACGACGACCTGCACCGCGGCGGCATCGCCGGACTCGCGGTCGCCGCCGGCGCGGCCAAGACGGCCGGAACGCTGGCCATGCAGACAGGCGTCGGCAGGCCCGCGCCGAAAGGGCCCGCCCAGGTGCCCGGCGCGGGCAGCGACGGCGTCGTCGCTTCCGGGATCAACCCCGCCGGAGCCCACCTCAGCAAGGAAGGCATCGACGGCACGCCCCGCCCGAAGACCACCTTCCGCTACGGCGAGGACGACAACGCGCCCGGTGACAAGGGCCGCGCCCTCATCCAGCGACCCGGCATCCCGCCGCTGATCACCCGGCCCGCCGCCCCTGACACGGGAGGCGCCGAAGGCGGCACCTCTGGCGTATCAGTTCCGCCCGCCATCCGCTCCGACCCAGGAGCGATGGGGCCGTCCGCCGAATCCTGACCGGGCACCCGTCGGGGGCGGGCAGCAACTCCCGAACTGCTGTCCGCCCCCCTTTCCCTCCGCACCCCACCGGTAAGTCCGGCCACGCTCTCACCCCTTCGCTTCTACCTTCTGGAACGCTATGACTGACAACCGCGCCGCCGAAGGTGCCCCGGCCACCGTGAAGTTCCCACACCGCAGCCGCCGGGGCATCCTGCTGGGCCTGACCGCTCCGCAGCTGATCGTCGTCACCCTTACCGGGCTGCTGCTCCTGGCCGTCATCCTCACCCGGGGCGTGGTCGGCGCCCTGGAACTCATCCCGCTGTGGGCCGCGATCCTGCTGCTGATCTTCGTCCGCTCCCGGGGCAGGAGCCTGGCCGACTGGACACCGATCGTCGTCCGCTACGCCCTGCGCCGGGCCCAGGGGCAGCTCATCTGGCTGGCCCGCCCGTCGCGCCGCCCGGTCCGCGAGGGGCTGCTTCATCTGCCCGGCACCGCCGCTTCGCTGCGGGTGGTCACCGCGCCCGACCGGCGGTACGGCGCCGTCCACCGCCCGGGGAACGGCACCCTGACCGCCGTGGTCAAGGTCTCCTCCCGCGCATACGCGCTGCTCGACCCGGGAACCCAGAACGCCAACGTGGCCGGCTGGGGACGCGCGCTGGCGGCACTGGCACGCACCGGGCAGGTCGCCCGGATCCAGGTGGTCGAGCGCACCGTCCCCGACTCCGGCGACGCCCTGCGCCGCTACTGGGAGGAACACGGCAACCCGAACGCCCCTCTGGCTGGCCCGGTCTACAGCGAGCTGATCGCGTCCGCGGGCCCGGCTGCAGCCCCGCACGAGGCATATGTCGCGGTGTCGCTGGACGCCAAGGCCGCCCGTCGGCTGATCAACCAGGCCGGCGGCGGGCTGACCGGCGCCTTCTCCGTTCTGGCCCAGCTGACCTCCACCTTCGAGCAGGCCGCACGCACCGCCGGCCTCAACCCCTCGGGCTGGCTGTCCGCCACCGAGATCGCCGCCGTCGTACGGACCGCGTACGACCCCAAGGCCCTCGCCGCGCTCGACCGCTGGTCGGACTCCGGCCGCCCCGCAGCCGACCCCGCTGCGGCCGGACCGGTCGTAGTGGTGGAGTCCGCCGACCACATCGCCACCGACTCCGCCTTCCACACCACCTACTGGATCGAGAACTGGCCGCGGATCGAAACCTCGGCCGGGTTCCTGCACCAGCTCCTGTTCACCGCCGGAGTCC
Source organism: Streptomyces sp. NPDC021224 (assembly GCF_044332905.1). Taxonomy (NCBI): domain Bacteria; kingdom Bacillati; phylum Actinomycetota; class Actinomycetes; order Kitasatosporales; family Streptomycetaceae; genus Streptomyces; species Streptomyces sp. NPDC021224. The sequence continues at coordinate 249,427 of NZ_JBIRPW010000010.1, forward strand.
GCCGCACCCTGTCGCTGTCCTACGAGCCGAAGGGTCTGGACGCCGCGCTGCGCGATGTTCAGCGCAAGAAGGCCTCCGTGATCGCGGACGCCGCCGAACGGGCCCGGCGCGGCCAGGTCGACTCCGAAGCCGACTCGATCGAGTACGCGGACATCAAGAACCGCGAGCGCCAGCTCATCGCCGGCCACGCCGACGTCGCCCTCACCGGTCTGCTGACCGTCAGCGCGGACACCGAGGACGAACTTCGAGCCGCCTGTGCGGTCGTCGAAACCGCCGCGGTCGGCGCGCAGCTCGACCTACGGGCCTTGCGGTGGCAGCAGGCCGAGGCATTCACCGCCGCCGCCCTGCCGCTCGCGCTTGCCGCCTGATGCCCGCGCCGCCCCTTCCCGCTGAAAGAGCACCCCCATGTCCCCCGCTGACCACGCCCCGACCGCGCAGGACTTCGTGCCCTTCGCCACCGCCGCCCTCGACTTCCACCGCGCCCTCAACATCCCCGCCGGCCCGCTCGCCGCTGCCCGCGCGGAGCTGGACACGCTGCACGAACACCTGGTCGCCGTCTACGAACTGCTCGATGCCCACACGGTCCGCACCGGTGCCGTCGCCCCCGTCGAGAGCGGCTTCTTGAGCACCGCGCGCACCCGGATCTGGCAGGCCGCCACGGATGTTCACGCCGCCTACCACGCAGCACCCCGCCCTGACTCCGGCGGCATTTCCGACCGGGAGGCTTGCCGTGCCGGGCTGCCCGAAGGCGCACCGGAGCTGACCATCTGCCACCGCCACCAGCTCGCCGCCCGCCTGGTTCGCCGCCGCAGCACTCCGGCCGACCTGTACGCCCCGTTCACCGGCCTCGTCCGCCGCTGACCCCGCCCTCGCCTGGAGAACCGTTCATGCCCCGCACCCGCGCCAGCGCCTCCCACCTTTTCGTGCCCCGTAGTGCCTCCCGGGCCCAGCAGCGTGCCGCCCGCGCCGGATACGCCGCCGCCCGCCGCAAGGCCCGCCTCGCCGAAACCCCGGCCAATCGGCGAGGCGAGGAGGGCCTCGACCCGGAGCTGCGGCCGACCTACCCCCCGCCGGGGCGCCCCGGTCCGGCTTCCGCCCGCGGTGGGAAGCTGCGCCTGCCCGCCCACCGCATGACCACGGCCACCGTCTCCGGTGCCTACCCCTTCCTCGCCGAAGGCGGCCTCGGGGCCGAGGGGATCTTCATCGGCCGGGACGTCCACGCCGAAGCCGCATTCTGCTACGACCCGTTCTCGCTGTACTCCAGCGGCCGGATCGACGGCTTCACCAACCCCAACGCCGTCCTCGCCGGAATCATCGGCATGGGCAAGTCCGCGCTGGCCAAATCCATCGCCACCCGGGCTATCGCCCACGGATACAAGGTCTACGTTCCCTGCGACCCCAAGGGCGAATGGAGCCCCGTCGCCGAGGCGTTGGGCGGCTACACCATCGCACTCGGCCCAGGGCTCCCCGGCCGGTTGAACCCGCTGGACGCCCCGGCCAGGCCCGCGTCGGTGAGCGAGGCGGACTGGGCCACCGAGACCCGCAAGCGCCGACTGCTCCTGCTGGCCGGCCTCGCCCGCACCGTTCTCGCGCGCGATCTGCAGCCGATGGAACACACCGCCCTCGACCTCGCCCTCGACGTGGTCGTGGCCCAAGCCGACAGGACCGGCACAGTGCCGCTACTCGGCGAGATCGCCCACGTCCTCGGCTCGCCGGACCGCCTCGACACCGCGCTCGGCAACCAGGCCGGGCACATGGGAACCTCCGCTCAGGACCTTGCTCACGCCCTGCGCCGCCTGGTCCACGGCGATCTCAGCGGCATGTTCGACGCACCCAGCACCGTCGCCTTCGACCCGGCCACACCGATGCTGTCCATCGACCTGTCCCGGCTCGGCGGCGCCGGCGACGACACTGCACTGGTCCTCGCGATGACGTGTGCAAGCGCGTGGATGGAGGCCGCTCTGGCGGATCCGGACGGCGGCAGGCGCTGGGTGATCTACGACGAGGCGTGGCGCGTGATGCGGCACGTCGGCCTGCTGGAGCGGATGCAGTCCCAGTGGAAGCTCTCCCGGGGGCTCGGCATCGCCAACCTGATGGTCATCCACCGCCTCAGCGATCTGCTGTCCGCGGGTGATGCCGGCTCGCGCGGCCGGGTGCTCGCCGAGGGCCTGCTCGCCGACTGCTCCACCCGCATCATCTACCGCCAGGAACCCGACCAGCTCGCTGCCGCAGCCTCGCTGCTCGGCCTGACCGGCGTCGAGAGCCAGGCCGTCTCCGCTCTGACCAAGGGCCGGGGACTGTGGAAAGTCGCAGGTAGGAGCTTCATTACGCAGCACCTGCTGCACCCGGTAGAGCGGCAGTTGTTCGATACCGACGCCCGGATGCGCTGAAACCCACCCCGCAGCAGAAGGAGCCGACCCGTGTTCCCTCACCCCGACTTCGAACTGTACGACAACGCCGGACGGACCACCGAGCAGAGCAACGCCTCCCGTACCGGCGTGCCGACGAGCGAGGACCTGCGCCGCTGGTCAGTCAAGGGGGGCTCCGTACCCGACATGGTGGGGCCTGCGATCACCGCTGGGACCAACCGGCTTCACGCCGCTGCGCCCAGCGAGGTCGCCCAGCTGATCCTCCTCACCACGACGGACCCGAACGGCATCCTCCCCAGGCTGCACGAGTTCCTCGAAGCCGCCGTCGACAAGTTCCAGCAGGCCGGCGCCGGCGAAGCCGCAGCCCAGGTGACCGGCATCGTCACCCGCCTCGGCGAACTCGACGAGGACCTCTATTACACGGCGGTGGCCGCCTGGGAGGACGTCAACGCAGCGCAACGCCGCACCGCCGCCGCCACCAGGCCCTCACCCGCCGCCGACGCCCGGCCCGCCACCGCTGCACCGACCCCGGGTCAGCAACCCGCGGGGCCGTCGGCGCTACCCCGTCCGGACAACCCCCGCCAACGCTGACCACATCAGGAGAGACGCGAGATGCCGCAGAACTGCAGACCATGCCCCTTCTGTACTATCCCACCCGCTTTGTCATACCCGTATTGGACCCGCCATGCCCACACCCGATCCGAACGCGCACGACCATTCCCCGAGCCGGCTCGAAGCCTTCAGCGAGGCCCTCGCGTACCGGCTCCCCGGCCCTTGGAACGCTGTCGCCAAGGCCCACTTCGCCTACAGCCCGGCATACGTTGACGTCATAGACAGGCTGTGGGACAACGGCCCTGTCGAACGAGCCCTGCAGCGGTTCACGCCCGATCGGGCCGCTCTGCTCAACGGCCCCAGCGGAGAACGCCTTGTCGTTCTCGCTGCTCCACAGCGCCCGGGGCGGTTTCTGGTCGCCGCCCTCGCACCGCCCGGAATCGACGGCTCTCTACGTGCCGACCACACACCCCGCGACATCGCCGTATCCGGCGACCCGGTCCGGGCAGCGGCTGACGTCGATCGCCGCCTGCTGCCCCGATACCGGCAAGCCGTCGAGGCAGTACGCATCCCCGCGCTGGGCGAAGCTCACCGCCTCGCCCAGCAGGCACTGGATGACTGGGACGCGGTCTCGGACTCCCTCTGCGACGCGGCGGGTATCCCCCTGGACGAAGACGCCTACGGCGCCCGGCAGGTCCGGCGCGACGCCGAAGCCTGGGTGCCGTTCCAGACGTTCCTCTTCCACGGACCCGCAGCGATCGGCCACGCGAAAGCGGCGCTCACCGCGCTTCCGCTGCCTGCCTCCACCGCCGCCCGGTGGGAGTACCGGCTGCGGTCACTGGCTGCCGCGTTGGCGGAGGGCACCAGCATCCGAGACGAGTGGGAGTCCCGCTTGGCCGCTGTGCTTGACCAGCAGGTCGGCCCGGACCGCTGGATCGCCTTCAACGAAGGTCTCGTCGAGCGCAACGCCGAGGGCTGGTATGCGGTGACCGTCTTCATGGACCACGCACCGGTGCTGCAGGCGATCGCCGACGCCGAGCAGGAGCACGCTGAACTCGCGGCTGTCCGTGTCGCCGCCGCACGGGCACGCTCCACCACCACCGGGGCTGCCCCCAGGCCCGGCACCCGGCTGCCGCCGCCCGCGATGCCCCCGCCGACACCTCCGCCCCCGGCCCGGCCGCAAACCCCTGGCCGCTGACCTCCCCAGCGTCCGCTCGCTCGCCACGCAAGCCGAGCCGCCGCCCGGCCGGCAGCTCCCGGCGTGGCCGGTCTCCGCGAGGTGTTCCCAACCGCGACGGCGAAGACGACTTCGACGCCGACTGCCGCGGAAGCTGCCGCACCAGCTGCAGCCGGTCCGCGCCGTCGACCGGACGCGACCCACCCCGCCGCCGTCAGCCACCCGCCCGGTCAGCTCACCCCCACCCGCGCCCAAGGGGCGCAGGTCAGGCGACCCGGAAAATGAAATGGTGATCGTGAAGTGCCATCTGACGTGCAGCTTTGGGTGTCTGTGGCTTATGCTGCAAGCGCGAAGGCCCGCACCGGCAGGTGCGGGCCCCCAGCGGAACCGCCGACTAGGATCCGAGCGCTTTGATCAGTTCAACGGCCAGTTGAACCAAGCTGATCATCGCGTGCCTACGATCCCAGTCCGGCGGTTTCGTGCGTCGATGGCGCCCTCGGCGTCTACGCCTCGGCATACCCCTCCTTCCTCTCGTGGTGTACAGAACTCAGGGCGGCGTCGTTCAGTCGGTCTGACCGGGTGGCGGAGGGTCGGGGTCGCGGCTGGCCAGCCAGGCGGCGATCGCGTCATCCAGGGCGTCGCCGTCGATGCGCTGCAGGACTCGGC
>NZ_JBIRPW010000011.1:0-156075 GCF_044332905.1 Streptomyces sp. NPDC021224
CGCGACGGTGCGGGCGGGGGGGGGGCGGCGCCCCCCCCCCGCGGGGGGGGGGGGGGGGGGGGGGGGGGGGGGCGGGGGGGGCGGGGGGGGGGGGGGCGCGGCGGCGGGGGGGGGGGGGGGGCCCCCCCCCCCCGCCCCCCCGGGGGGGGGGGGGGGGGCCCCCCCCCCCCCCCCCCCCCGGGCCCTACTGCGACGTGAGCCGCGTCACTTCTTGAGCTGGGCGTCGAAGGCCTGCACCACCTGGTCCGAGGTCAGCCCCGGCACCTTGACGGGGGTGCCGTTGACCAGGACGTACGGGGTGCCGCCATGCTGGACGTCGGAAGACGAGCTGTTGTACTTGTCGCTCATCGCCAGCGCCCAGCGGTCGAAGGTGCCCTTCTTGACCGCGTCGGAGAACTTGGCGTTGCCCTTGAGCGCGGGGACCTGCTGGGCGATCGAGATGAGCTTGTCGGCGCTCTTGTAGTCGTCCTTGGTCTCGTCGGGGTGGTTCTTCTCGGAGTAGAGCGCCTTGTGGTACTCCTCGAAGGCGTCCACCGAGACGTTCAGGGCGGCGCCGAGGGCGCTCAGCGCGCGCTTGGAACCCTGGCCGTTGTCGTGGTTGTCGATGAAGGTCGCGAAGGTGTAGTCGATCTGGTACTTGCCGTCCTTGGCGCCCTGCAGCACCGCGTCACCGGCGGCCTGCTCGTAGGCGGCGCAGATCGGGCAGCGCAGGTCCTCGTACTCCTTGACGACGTTCTTGTTCTTCGGGTCGCCGACGATGACCGTGGTGCCGTCCTTGCCCGACGTGTTGGCGGGCTTGACCAGCTTGTCCTTGGCCGCCTGCGACCAGTAGCTGGGCTTGTTCATCTCGTTGACGGCGTAGGCGACGCCGCCGGCTATCGCGACCAGGGCCACGACGCCGCCGGCGACCAGCAGCTGGCGGCGGACCTTGGCGCGCTTGGCCTCCTTCTCGCGCTGGATGCGCAGCCGCTCCCGGGCGGCGGCCTTGGCGGTCTTGCTGTTGCGCTGGCTCATGACAGATCTCCGTGGATACGCGTGTGGGTGTGGGGTGTGCCGGTCCTGCGGTCAGAGGGCGACCGGGACGGGCGGACCACGGCGTACGACGGCATGGTGGAGCCGGTGGGCGGCGGGCCGCCCCGGCACCGCGGCGCGGGCGGCCCGCGGGCCGCGGCGCGGCCCGGCGGCCGGGGCGCCGCGCAGGGCGGCGACGGCCAGCAGCAGCGGGCGGAAGGCGGCGAGGACGGCGGCGCGCACCAGCCGGCCGAGGGCGGCCTCGCCGCGCCGCAGCCAGAACGAGGCGAGCAGCCCCGCCGCGACGTGCAGGGCCAGCAGCAGCCAGGGCAGCGCCCCGGCCGAGGCGACGGCCGCGGTGCCCTGGGCGCCGCCCGGGACGGCCGCGACCGAGGAGGCGAAGGTGGCGGCGTGCTCGGGACCCACGTGGCCGTGGCAGAGCACCGCCTCGTTGAAGGAGCGCCACGAGCCGGTCACGGGCCCGCCGGCCGGCCCGTAGCAGGCCTGCTGCCCGGTGGTCAGCAGGGTGTCCAGGGCCAGTTCCATCGGCACCATCAGGCCGGCCAGGGCCCAGAAGCCGCACTCCGGGCGTGCCGTGACGAGATAGGCGAGGGCGAAGGCGGTGGCGAAGGCCCCGGCGACCGCGGGCAGCGGCAGCGGTTCCTTGGCCATCAGGACGTGCGAGGTGGAGGAGAGGGTGACGCACAGTGCGGCGAAGACGGCAGCGCGCAGCGCTCTCAGCGCCCGCAGCGCTTGCGGCCGTATCTCCTCCATGGGAGCAGAGTGTGCCACGGGAACCTGTATGCGTGACCTAAGGTGCCGGACTTCCGTGGAGACCCGGCGGCGGGCCCCGGATTGTCGGTGCCGGGTCGTAGACTCACCGACGCCGCCGGACAACCGTTTCCCGGTGGTCCGTTCCCCGCCGGAGGTGTCGCGCCTTGACCGATCAGCCCTTCGCTCACCTGCACGTCCACACCCAGTACTCGCTGCTGGACGGAGCGGCGCGACTGAAGGACATGTTCAAGGCGTGCAACGAGATGGGGATGAGCCATGTGGCCATCACCGACCACGGGAACCTGCACGGCGCCTACGACTTCTTCCACCAGGCCAAGGACGCCGGGGTCACGCCCGTGCTGGGCATCGAGGCGTATCTGGCGCCCGAGTCGCGCCGCTATGCCAAGCCGGTCAAGTGGGGCGCCCCGCACCAGAAGAACGACGACGTGTCCGGCGCGGGCGCCTACACCCACATGACGATCTGGGCGCGCAACAACACCGGCCTGCACAACCTCTTCCGCGCGCAGTCCCGCGCCTCCTTCGAGGGCTACTTCCGCAAGCCCCGGATGGACCGCGAGCTGCTCAGCGAATACGCCGAGGGCCTCATGGGCACCACCGGCTGCCCGTCCGGCGAGATCTCCACCCGCATCCGGCTCGGGCAGATGGACGAGGCGGTCAAGGCCGCCGGGGAGTACCAGGACATCTTCGGCAAGGAGAACTTCTTCGTCGAGATCATGGACCACGGCATCGACATCGACCGCCGGGCCCGTGCCGGTCTGGAGGAGATCGCCAAGAAGCTCCAGGCGCCCTTCGTCGTCACCAACGACTCGCACTACACGTACGCGCAGGAGTCCGCGGCGCACGACACGCTGCTGTGCATCCAGACCGGCTCGAACATGTCGGACCCGGACCGCTTCAAGTTCGACGGCTCCGGCTACTACCTGAAGTCGGCCGCCGAGATGTACGCGATCGACTCGTCCGACGCCTGGCAGGAGGGCTGCCGCAACAGCCAGCTGCTGATCGCCGAGCGCGTCGACACCGAGGGCATGTTCAAGTTCCAGAACCTGATGCCCAAGTTCGACGTGCCCGAGGGCTACACCGAGGTGACCTGGTTCCGTGAGGAGGTCGCCCGCGGCATGGCCCGGCGCTTCCCCGGCGGCATCCCCGAGGACCGGCAGAAGCTCGCCGAGTACGAGATGGACACCATCATCCAGATGGGGTTCCCCGGCTACTTCCTCGTCGTCGCCGACTTCATCATGTGGGCGAAGAACAACGGCATCGCCGTGGGCCCCGGCCGAGGCTCCGCGGCCGGCTCGATCGTCGCCTACGCGATGGGCATCACCGACCTCGACCCCGTCCCGCACGGCCTGATCTTCGAGCGGTTCCTGAACCCCGAGCGCATCTCCATGCCCGACGTCGACATCGACTTCGACGAGCGTCGGCGCGGCGAGGTCATCCGCTACGTGACCGAGAAGTACGGCTCCGACAAGGTCGCCCAGATCGCCACCTACGGCACCATCAAGGCCAAGGCCGCGATCAAGGACTCCGCCCGGGTGCTGGGCTACCCGTTCTCGATGGGCGACCGGATCACCAAGGCGATGCCCGCCGACGTCCTCGGCAAGGGCATCCCGCTGTCCGGCATCACCGACAAGGACCACCCGCGCTACAGCGAGGCGGGCGAGGTCCGCTCGATGTACGAGAACGAGCCGGACGTGACGAAGGTCATCGACTCCGCGCGCGGCATCGAGGGCCTGGTCCGGCAGATGGGTGTGCACGCCGCCGGCGTCATCATGTCCGCCGAGCCGCTCATCGACCACGTACCGATCTTCTCGCCGAAGAACGACGGCGCGGTCGTCACGCAGTGGGACTACCCGAGCTGCGAGTCGCTCGGCCTGCTGAAGATGGACTTCCTGGGCCTGCGCAACCTCACGATCATGGACGACGCGGTCAAGTCGATCAAGGCCAACAAGGGCGTCGACATCGACCTGCTCGCCCTGCCGCTCGACGACCCCAACACGTACGCGCTGCTCTCCCGCGGTGACACCCTCGGCGTCTTCCAGTTCGACGGCGGCCCCATGCGCGCCCTGCTGCGCATGATGAAGCCCGACAACTTCGAGGACATCTCCGCCGTCTCGGCCCTCTACCGGCCGGGCCCGATGGGCATGAACTCGCACATCAACTACGCCCTGCGGAAGAACAAGCAGCAGGAGATCACCCCCATCCACCCGGAGCTGGAGGAGCCGCTGCGGGAGGTCCTGGAGGTCACCTACGGGCTGATCGTCTACCAGGAGCAGGTGCAGAAGGCCGCCCAGGTGCTCGCCGGGTACTCCCTCGGCCAGGCCGACCTGCTGCGCCGCGCGATGGGCAAGAAGAAGAAGGAGGTCCTGGACAAGGAGTTCATCCCCTTCCAGGCGGGCATGCGCGAGCGCGGCTACTCCGACCAGGCCATCCAGTCCGTGTGGGACGTGCTGGTGCCCTTCGCCGGATACGCCTTCAACAAGGCGCACTCCGCCGCGTACGGCCTGGTGTCCTACTGGACGGCCTACCTGAAGGCGAACTACCCGGCCGAGTACATGGCGGGGCTGCTCACCTCGGTCAAGGACGACAAGGACAAGATGGCGCTCTACCTCAACGAGTGCCGTCGGATGGGCATCAAGGTGCTGCCGCCGGACGTCAACGAGTCCAACGCCAACTTCACCCCGCGCGGTGACGACACGATCGTCTTCGGCCTCACCGCGGTCCGCAACGTCGGCCAGAACGTCGTCGACTCCATCGTCAAGTGCCGCAAGTCCAAGGGCCGGTACGCGACCTTCCCGGACTTCCTCGACAAGGTCGAGGCGGTCGTCTGCAACAAGCGGACGGTCGAGTCGCTCATCAAGGCGGGCGCGTTCGACGCCATGGAGCACACCCGGCGCGGCCTGACCGAGCACTTCGAGCCGATGATCGACAACGTGGTGCAGGTCAAACGCAAGGAGGCCGAGGGGCAGTTCGACCTCTTCGGCGGCATGGACGAGGGTGGCGACGACGGACCCGCCTTCGGGATGGACGTGGTCTTCTCCGACATCGAGTGGGACAAGACCTACCTGCTCGCGCAGGAGCGCGAGATGCTCGGCCTCTACGTCTCCGACCACCCGCTGTTCGGCATCGAGCACATCCTCGGCGACAAGGCCGACGCGGCGATCTCCGCACTCGCCGGCGACTACGCGGACGGTGCGATCGTCACCATCGGCGGCATCATCTCCGGCCTCCAGCGCAAGATGACCAAACAGGGCAACGCGTGGGCCATCGCCACCGTCGAGGACCTCGGCGGCTCGGTGGACTGCATGTTCTTCCCCGCCACCTACCAGCTGGTGTCCACCCAACTCGTCGAGGACACCGTCGTCTTCGTCAAGGGACGGCTCGACAAGCGCGAGGACATCCCGCGGCTGGTCGCGATGGAACTGGCCGTCCCCGACCTCACCGACGTCGGCGCCAACGCCCCCGTGCACATCTCCATCCCCACGGTCAAGGTCACCCCGCCGCTGGTGGCCCGGCTCGGCGAGGTGCTGGAGAGCCACAAGGGCAACACCGAGGTGCGGGTGCGGTTGCAGGGCGCCCGCACCACCACGGTGCTGCGGCTGGACCGGCACCGTGTGACGGCCGACCCCTCGCTCTTCGGCGACCTCAAGGCGCTGCTGGGCCCGGCGTGCCTGGGGTCCGGCCTGCAGGCGGGCTGAACCCCGCCCGTCCCGGGCCCCGTCCCCGCTTTCCCGGGCCGGGCCGGGCCGGACGCACGACGGGGGTGCCCCTCGGGTGAGGAGCACCCCCGCGTCATGCCGTACTACCGGCGCGGCAGGTTCAGTTGTGGCCGAACCGCTTCTGCTGGTGCTTGCGCGACACCTGGGTCGTCCCCGGCATCACGTGCTCCTCCGACTGCGGGCTCCGGCCCTGCTCCTGGGCCTCCGCGGAGGACCGCTGCGGGTCCTGCTGCGGGGAGCGGCGGTTCGGGTTCTGGTTGCGGTTCTTCGCCACTGTCGTGCCTTCCTCTGAGGGGAATGACGGCCGAAGGGCCTGCCTCCCTGCGGGCTTGCCGCCCCGGGGGCTCGTGGCCGAGCGGCCGAGATCAGACTTGCACGCCGGGACGAAGCGCGCATTTCGGGCAGTTGGCGCTTCGGGGTGCACCGCGTGTGACGGAAAACGGCCCACCGCCACGCCGAAGATCGCGTTCGGGCTCATAACGCCCCGGCATTCGGGCAGACTCGGGGGGACCTGGGGGGATTCACTGCCGAGGGGGCGACCGGAAGAGGAGCGATATGGACCGCTGCGTCGTCCTGGTGGACGCCGGTTATCTGCTGGGTGCAGCAGCGAGCCTCCTGGCCGGTGAACCCTCACGTTCCCGGATCGTCGTCGATCATGCCGCCGTCGTCGCTGGCCTGCGGGAAAGAGCCGAACGCGAGACCGGCCAGCCGCTGCTGCGGATCTACTGGTTCGACGGGGCGCCCGACCGCGTTCCGCAACCCGAGCACCGCAGGCTGCGCGTCATGCCCCGGGTGACCGTACGGCTCGGCGCGCTCACCCGTACGGACGGCCGCTGGGCGCAGAAGGGCGTCGACGCCGCCATGCACGCCGAACTGTCCGAGCTGGCCCGCAACCGGGCCTGCTCCGACATCGTGCTCGTCACCGGCGACGGCGACCTGCTGCCCGGCATGATGTCCGCGAAGGAACACGGCGTCGCCGTGCACCTGTGGGCCGTGCAGGCCGCCGACGGCGACTACAACCAGTCCGAGGACCTCGTCGCCGAGGCCGACGAGCGCCGCGTGCTCGACCGCGAATGGATCACCGCGGCCATCCACGCCCGCGACGGCGTCTGTCCGCCGGTCGGCGCCAGCCACGGCGGGCTCGGCGCCGACATCGGCCCCGAGATCGCCGCGATCCTCTCCGCCCCGCTGCCCGACCCCGCCGCGTCCCCCGCGCGCCCCTCCGAACCGCGCCCCGCACCGCCCGAGCACCCGGACGACGAGGACCCGCGGGCCGCGCCCGCCGGGGCCGGCGGCAGCAACGGCACCGGCAAGGGCGTCCCCACGCCCAAGGACCTCGCGAGCTTCGGCAAGCACCACCCGCCCGCGGCCCACACCGGACCGCCCCCGCCCGCGCCCAGCGCGACCCTGCGGTGGTCCTCCGACAAGGGCTGGACCGACCGCGGCACCGCCGACGTCCCCGACACCAGCGGGCTGCCCACGCTCGCCCAGCTCACCACCGCGGAGCAGCGGTGGGCCGACCGGGAAGCCGACATCACCGCGGTGAGCGGCGACCCCTACGAGGTCGGCCAGGTCTTCGCACGGCGGTGGACCGCGCGGATCAGCGAGCCCGGACAGCTTCAGCAGCTGTCCGCGCACTATCCGCGGGTGCCGCACCGCATCGACGGCGAGCTGCTGCGGTACGCGGCGCGGTTCGGGCTGCTGGCGCACAAGGACGACCAGATCGACGAGCACGATCGCTACGCGATCAGGGCGGGGTTCTGGCGGGAGGTCGACGCGCGTACGGGGACGCCGCGGGCTGAGGCTTGAGCATGCGCTCCGGGGTGGCCTGTTGCGGTTCGCCGCGCGACCTTCCCTGCGGTGGGGGCTGGTCGCGCAGTTCTCCCCCCGAGCTTCGCCTGGGAGGTGCCCCCACGCGCCCCTTACGCGCCGCCGTTGCTGGGGCGGGGGCCGCCACGGGGCACCTCCTCGGATTGCGCCTTCGCCCTCGTACCGAGTGGGTGAGGCACCCCCAGCGCATTCCTGCGGGGGCACCCCGCACCCTCCCCCTCCGGGCCGGTTCGGCGGCTGCCTGCCGGTGAGGGGTGATGTTGTCGGGGCGAGGGCACGCGTTTTTTTGGGGGCGCGTGGGGGCACCTCCCAGGCGAAGCTCTGGGGGAGAACTGCGCGGCAAGTCCGCCACCGGCGGAAGGATGCGGGGCTCACCGCAAGTCGCAGCCCGAGGCGTGGGTGGGGACAACCCCGTTGCGGCGGTTGTCGCTCGCGCCGCGTAATCTCGATGTTCGTGAAGACGGGCACGGAGGACGAGGCGCCCCCCGCGGCAGCCGCGGTCCGCGACGCGGTGTGTACCGTGCGCGGTCTGGTCAGGACTTACCCGGCGGGTTCCGGGGCGCGCCGTCGTGCCGCCACGGCCGCCGTACGGGCGAGTGACGGGATCGATCTCGACGTGCGCCGCGGCGAGCTGTTCGGGATCCTCGGCCCCAACGGGGCAGGCAAGACCACGCTGGTGCGGCAGCTGACGGGGCTGCTGCGGCCGGACGTGGGCAGTATCGACGTCCTCGGCCACGATCTGGTGCGGCACCCGGACCGTGCCTCCCGGCTCATCGGCTACCTCGGCCAGGAGTCGACCGCGCTCGACGAGCTGACCGTCTCGCTCGCCGCCGAGACGACCGGGCGGCTGCGCGGCCTGGACGCGGCCGCGGCCCGTGCGGCCCGCGACGCCGTGCTGGACGAGCTGGAACTCGGTCCGATCGCCGACCGTCCGCTCAAGCGGCTGTCCGGCGGCCAGCGCCGCCTCGCCTGCTTCGCCGCGACGCTCGTGGGGGAGCGGCCGGTGCTGATCCTCGACGAGCCGACCACCGGCATGGACCCGGTCGCCCGCCGCGCCGTGTGGGCCGCGGTCGGCCGCCGCAGGACCGACCGCGGCACCACCGTGCTGCTGGTCACGCACAACGTCATCGAGGCCGAGACCGTCCTGGACCGGGTCGCGGTCCTCGACCGCGGCCGGGTCATCGCCTGCGACACCCCGGCGGGCCTGCGCGCGCTGGTCGCGGACGAGGCGCGGCTCGACCTGGTGTGGCGCACCGAGCCGCCGCTCGACCTGCCCGCGGTCGCCGCGCTCCAGCCGCTCGCCGACGTCTCCGGCCGCCGCTGGACGCTGCGCCTCCCGCACGCCCGCGCCCGCGCGACCATGGCCGACCTCACCGCGGGCCCCGCCTACGCGGCCCTCGACGACATCACCTTGGCGGCCCCGAGCCTCGAAGACGTCTACCTGGCCCTGGGCGGCCGCGCGAAGGGCCTGGTGAAGTCATGACCCGCCATGACGGCGCGACCTCCTGCGAGGGACCGTGCGCGGGGACGGGAGGGCGGGCGTGAGCGTCATCGCGCGGGACGAGGCCGGGACCGTGGTCGCGGAGGCCGCGGCGCCGCTCGCGCCGCGGGCGCGGCTGTGGCCCGCCTTCGCGGCCGTCTACCGGGCGCAGCTGTCGCGGGCGCGCGTCGCCCGCATCCCGCTGCTGTTCGTCGCCACCTTCCAGTCCGTCGGCATCATGGTCATGATGCGCGGGGTCGTGGACGCGGGCGACGGCGAGGCGGCCCGCGCGGTCGTCGCCGGGTCCAGCGTGCTGGTCGTGGCCTTCGTCGCGCTCAACCTGCTCGCCCAGTACTTCGGCCAGCTCCGCGCGTCCGGCGGGCTCGACCACTACGCGACACTGCCCGTACCGCCCGCGTCCGTCGTGCTCGGCGCCGCCGGGGCGTACGCGTCCTTCACCGTGCCCGGCACCGTGCTCACCGCGGTGATCGGCTGCGTGCTCTTCCACCTCACCCTCACCACCGTGTGGGTGCTCGCCGTCGTCATCCCGCTCGCGGGCGCCGCCCTGTCCGGGCTCGGCGCCGCGCTCGGGCTGCTCGCGCCCCGGCAGGAGATCGCCACGCTGCTCGGCCAGCTCGGCATGTCCGCCGCGCTGCTGCTCGGCGTGCTGCCCGCCTCGCACCTGCCCGAGGTCATCCGCTGGGTGCGCGACCTGCTGCCGTCCACGTACGGCGTGCAGGCCTTCGCCCGTACCCTCGGCGGCGCCGGCGGTACGGACTGGGCCGCGGTCGCCGGTGACCTCTCGGTCTGCGCCGGGGTCGGTGTGGTCTCGCTGGCCGTCGCCACCTGGGCCTACCGCAGGGCCGCCTGCCGGTGAGGCGTCCCGGTGACGGACCTGGCACGATGGGCAGGTGACCGCTCCGCTGACTCCCCACGACCACTCGTCGCCGCTGCCGCACCCCCCGGGCGCGGACGGCGGCCCGGGCAAGGGCGGCGACCTCAGGAAAGAGGTGCTCGCCGAGGCGGGAAGGGGCGCGCTCACGGCCGTACTCGTCGCCGTCTGCGGTGTCGCGCTCGGCCTGCTGTGGCTGTGGCTGTCGCCACGCGTGCCGCTGATCTCCGACGGCAAGGCGGTCTACCTCAAGGACACCGAGGGCGAGGAGGCGATCGGCGGCGACGGCACGTTCGCGCTCATCGCCGCGGGCCTCGGCGTGCTCACCGCCGCCGCGGTCTTCTGGCGGCGGCGGCAGGGCGGGATCGGCGTCGTCCTCGGCCTCGCGGCGGGCGGCGTGCTCGCGTCCGTCATCGGCTGGCGCATCGGTGTATGGCTCGGGCCCGACACGGATATTGCTGCGCATGCGCTGCGGGTGGGGCCGAAGGTGGTCTTCGACGCGCCGCTGGAGTTGCGGGCCAAGTCCGCGCTCGTTGCCTGGCCGGCGGCTGCGATGGTCGTCCATCTCCTTCTGACCTCGGCGTTCGGTCCGCGGGAGGACCCGCACCCCCCGGAGAAGTCCTTCACTCCGTACTGGGCCCCGCCCGCGGGCCCGCCCGCCGCCACCGGCCCCGCCGCCCCACCCTCCCCGCCGGACGAGGAGTAGGCCCCTTCCCCCTGTGGGGGGCCGTGCCCCGCCGGGCACCGTTTTCAGGGGCGCGGGGAACTGCGCGAGCAACCCACCACCGGCCGGTGGTTCAAGACGGACCGAACTGCCCCTTCGGGCCGGTGACGACCCGCGCCACGTATGTGGCTGAGCGCGCAGTTCCCCGCGCCCCTGAAAAACGGGTGCTGCCCGCCGCAGCCGTACCCGGAAATCGGGTGGCTGCCCCTCCGCAGGCGTACCGGAAAACGGGTGCCCCGCGGACCAGCCGCGAGGTGGGAGACGGGCCGCCCCGCGCAGCGGGGGATCAGGCGCGGGCGACCGGGGCGGGGGTCGCGGAGGTCAGCGCGAGGAGGACGGCGGGCGCAAGCTCGACCTCGAGGCCGCGCTTGCCCGCGGAGACGAAGATCGTGGGGAAGGCCAGCGCGGAAGCGTCCAGCACCGTGCGGAGGGGGCGGCGCTGGCCCAGCGGCGAGATCCCGCCGCGTACGTAGCCGGTCGTACGTTCCGCGGCGGCGGGGTCCGCCATCGCCGCGCGCTTGCCGCCGACCGCCGTGGCGAGTGCCTTGAGGTCGAGCGCCCCGGCGACGGGCACCACGGCGACGGTGAGTGCGCCGTCGACCTCGGCGACCAGGGTCTTGAAGACGCGTTCCGGGCTGGTCCCGAGCGCGTGCGCGGCTTCCTCGCCGTAGGACAGGCCCGACTCGGGGTCGTGCGCGTAGGCGTGCAGCGTGAAGTCCGCCCCGGCGTTCTCCAGCGCGACGGTCGCGGGGGTCCCGCCGCCGGGACCGCCCTTGCGCTTCTTCGCCATCGTCCCCTCAGTTCGCGCTGATCGGCTGGCTGGTCAGGTCGACCGCGGGCAGCGAGGGCAGTTTCTCGATCACCGCGGTCTCGCGGCGCAGCAGCTTCAGCTCGGCGGCCAGCCGGGCGGCGGAGTCCGGCTCCTCCAGCAGTGTCTGCTTGACGGGGGTCTCGGCGATGAGCGCGGCGGCCACCAGGTAGGAGAGCACGGTCGGGTCGTCGGGGAATTCCTGGCCCGGCGCGAGGGTGCGTTCGCGGGCGCCCGCGAGGCGCTTCTGGTAGGTGGCGAAGACGCGGGTGACCTCGGAGGCGAGGGCGCCCGCGCCACTGCCCGTGGTCTCGGGGATCTCCTCGATCTCCGCGGAGAGGTAGGGCCCGCTCAGGTCGAGGGAGAGGAGCTTGAAGCGGATGAGGCCGGTGGCGACCAGTTCGTAGCCGCCGCCGTCGCGCTCGGCGACGCCGGTCGCGTCGGCGATGCAGCCGATGCCGTGCAGTGCGGCGAGGGGCTCGGCGCCGAGCCCGGCGGCCGGGCCGGTCGCGCGGCCTTCCTGGCCGGTGGGCGCGACCTCCTGGCCGTTCCTGATCGCGACGACGCCGAACCTCCGCGGGGTGCCTTCCGGCAGGGCCAGCAGATCGGCGACGAGGGCGCGGTAGCGGTCCTCGAAGACGTTCAGCGGGAGGACGAGGCCCGGGAAGAGGGTGGTGCCCAGGGGGAAGAGCGGAATCCTGTCGGTCACAATGAGCCAGCGTACGGCGGCGGGCCGCCCCCGCGCGCCCCTGTTCGGCGGGACCGTCGTCCGGGCGGCGCGCGTGCGGCGGCGGTGGACGGACGGGGCGGGTGTGGCGCCGGGGGCCGTACGCCGGGCCGGTGGACCCGGCCGTACCGGACGCCGCCGCGGACCCGTGCCCGATATGCCGGGACGGTCCCGGAGTGTCATCGTGGCATGAGGACGCCCCGCCCGGGTACGCGGCGGGAAGTCAGGTGCCGGCCGGGTGCGGCACGCGCAGCCGCACCGGTCGGTCACGGCGGCGAGGGCCCGTGACGGGCCAGCGAGGGAAGCCACGATGACCAACGGATTCATGGGACCCGAGGACGACCCGTTCGGCGACTTCTTCGCCCGTTTCCTCGGCGGCCGTCCGCCCGCCCCCCGGCAGGTCGACATCGGCCGGCTGCTCAGCCGGCCCGCCCGGGAACTGGTGGAGGGCGCCGCGCAGTACGCCGCCGACCACGGGCGGCACGACCTCGACACCGAGCACCTGCTGCGGGCGGCGCTCGCCGCCGAACCCACCCGGGACCTGCTCAGCCGGGCGGGCGCCGACCCGGACGCGCTGGCCTCGCAGATCGACGAGCGCTCCGGGCCCGCGCACGAGCCCGACGACTCGGGGCCCGCGGCGCTGTCGCTGACCCCCGCGGCCAAGCGCGCGCTGCTGGACGCCCACGAGCTGGCGCGGGCCTCCGGCGCCGGGTACATCGGCCCCGAGCACCTGCTCGGCGCGCTCGCGGCGAACCCGGAGTCGGCCGCCGGGCACATGCTGAACGCCGCCCGGCTCGCCGCCTCCGGGCTGCCCTCCGAGCAGGGCGGCGGCGCACCCGCGGGCGGGGTGCAGACGCAGGGGCGGCCCGGCGGCGGCTCCTCCGGCACGCCCACCCTCGACCAGTACGGGCGGGACCTCACCGACCAGGCGCGGCAGGGCCGTATCGACCCGGTCATCGGCCGGGACCAGGAGATCGAGCAGACCATCGAGGTGCTGTCGCGGCGCGGCAAGAACAACCCGGTGCTGATCGGCGACGCGGGCGTCGGCAAGACCGCCGTCGTCGAGGGTCTCGCGCAGCACATCGCGGACGGGGACGTGCCCGACACCCTCACCGGCCGCCGGGTCGTGGCGCTGGACCTGACCGCGGTCGTCGCGGGCACCCGCTACCGCGGCGACTTCGAGGAGCGGATGAACGCCATCGTGGGCGAGATCCGCGCGCATTCCGACGAGCTGGTCATCTTCATCGACGAGCTGCACACCGTCGTGGGCGCGGGCGGCGGCGGGGGCGGCGAAGGCGGCGGCATGGACGCCGGGAACATCCTCAAGCCCGCGCTCGCCCGCGGCGAACTGCACATCGTGGGCGCCACCACGCTGGAGGAGTACCGGCGGATCGAGAAGGACGCGGCGCTCGCCCGCCGCTTCCAGCCGATCCTGATCCCCGAACCGTCCGTCGCCGACACGCTGGAGATCCTGCGCGGGCTGCGCGACCGCTACGAGGCGCACCACCAGGTCCGCTACACCGACGAGGCCCTCGACGCGGCCGTCGAGCTGTCCGACCGCTACCTGACCGACCGGCGGCTGCCGGACAAGGCCATCGACCTCGTCGACCAGGCGGGCGCCCGCGTCCGGCTGCGCTCGCGCACCAAGGGCACCGGTGTGCGGGCGATGGAACGCGAGGCCGAGCAGCTCGCCCGCGACAAGGACCAGGCCGTCGCCGCCGAGCAGTACGAGCGCGCCACGCAGCTGCGCGACCGGGTCGCCGAACTCCGCAAGCGGATCGACGACGCCGGCGAGGAGGGGCGGGCCGACGACGGGCAGGACCTGGAGGTCACCTCCGAGGCGATCGCCGAGGTCGTCTCACGGCAGACCGGCATCCCCGTGAGCAGCATCACGCAGGAGGAGAAGGACCGGCTGCTCGGCCTGGAACAGCACCTGCACCAGCGGGTCGTCGGCCAGGACGAGGCGGTCGCCGTCGTCGCCGACGCGGTGCTGCGCTCGCGCGCAGGACTGGGCAGCCCGCACCGCCCCATCGGCAGCTTCCTCTTCCTCGGCCCGACCGGCGTCGGCAAGACCGAACTGGCCCGCGCGCTCGCCGAGGCGCTGTTCGGCGAGGAGGACCGGATGGTGCGGCTCGACATGAGCGAGTACCAGGAGCGGCACACCGTCAGCCGGCTGGTCGGCGCCCCGCCCGGATACGTCGGCCACGAGGAGGCCGGGCAGCTCACCGAGGTCGTACGCCGGCACCCGTACTCGCTGCTGCTGCTCGACGAGGTCGAGAAGGCGCACCCGGACGTCTTCAACATCCTGCTCCAGGTCCTCGACGACGGGCGGCTCACCGACTCCCAGGGCCGCACGGTGGACTTCACCAACACCGTCATCGTCATGACCAGCAACCTCGGCTCCGACGCGATCGCCCGGCGGGGCGCGGGCATCGGCTTCGGCTCCGGTGGCGCCGACGCCGACGAGGAGGCCCGCCGCGAGCAGATCCTGCGGCCGCTGCGGGAGCACTTCCGGCCCGAGTTCCTCAACCGGATCGACGAGATCGTCGTCTTCCGGCAGCTCGACGAGCCGCAGCTGCGGCGGATCACGGACCTGCTGCTGGAGCAGACCCGGCGGCTCATGCGGGCGCAGGGCGTGGAGGTGGACTTCACCGTGGCCGCGGTGGACTGGCTCGCGCGGCACGGCTACCAGCCGGAGTACGGGGCGAGGCCGCTGCGCCGCACGATCCAGCGGGAGGTGGACAACCAGTTGTCCCGTCTCCTCCTCGACGGTCGCGTCCGCGAGGGCGGCCGCGTCACGGTCGACGCGGCCGACGACCGCCTGACCTTCACCCCCCAGGAGACCCCCGCCCCCTCCTGACCCCTCAGACCGCGCCTGACGCTGCCGTGCCCCGCGGAGCGGTCACGCGCTGCGGCGCAGGAGGCGGGTGGCGCCCGCGGCGGCGGTCGTGGCGAGCATCCACCCGAGAAGGGTGAGGCCGGACGCCACCCACTGGGCGAAGCCCACTTCGCGCCAGGCGTTGTCCTGGCCGAGGTCGATGACGGGGAGGAGGAGGTCCAGGGCGTAGAGCGCGGGGCTCCAGTGGGGGCGGTAGCCGCCCGCGTCGGCGGGCTGCGGGGTGGGGTGGAGGGCGAAGTACACCGCGCCGAGGGCCCACAGCAGGGCCATCCAGACCGCGGCGCGGCCGGGCCGGTAGCCGTAGCCGACCGTCACGTCCTGGACCCAGCCCCAGACGCGTCCGGCGAGCGGCAGCGTCTCACGGCGGCGGCGCTGGCGGGCCAGCAGCACCTCGCGGGCCTCGGCGTCCTCGCCGGCGGCGCGCAGGGCGGTGGCGAGCCGTTCGTAGGGTTCGGGGCGGAATTCGGGGGTGGCGGCCTGGAGCCATTCCAGCCGGTCGGCCAGCGGGAATTCGGCGAGCGGGGTGAGGGTGTCGTACGTGAAGCTCGTCACGCGCACCCGGCCGGGGCCGGGCCAGGCGCGGGGGATGTCGTTGAGCTTGCCGACGGTGCCGGAGACGACGACGGTGCAGTTCGGGGCCCGGTGCAGCCGCCAGCACAGTTCGGGGGTCTGGATGCGGCGCAGCGAGACCTGCTGCTCTGCGGTGGTGGTCAGGAAGCGGGCGCGGGAGATGACGAGGGCGTTGCCGAACCGTCCGTCGTCCAGGCGCAGGCCGCCGTGGCAGGTGAAGTCGCGGATCTCGGCGTCCGGGGCGGGCGGGGCCGAGGGGGCGGAGCCGGGGACGGTGCGGCGGCCGCCGGACAGGTAGAGGGTGTGCTCGACGGTGATGCGGGCGGCGTTGAGGGCCTGCCGTCCGCCGGGGTTGCGCAGGGTGGCGCCGCGCAGGCTGAGCCGGCCGCCGACGCGGGCGCTGCGCAGGCTCAGTTCGCCGGTGACGTCGATGAGTTCGGCGTCCAGGTCCTGTCCGACGATGAGCCCGTCGGCGGCGACGGCCCGCGCGGCGCGCCCGGGTCGGACGGTGACGTCGTTGAGCAGCAGGTCGGTGCCGATGTGCGCGTCGGTGAGCCGCACGCCCCCGGCGATGCGGCACTGCGGCAGGTGCAGGTCGCCGGTGATCTGCAGCCGGGCGGCCTCCAGGCGGGGTATGAGACAGCGCACCAGCCGCATGCTGCCGGCCTGGCACTCCTGGAGCATCAGGTGCTCGTCGAAGCGGCAGTCGTCGAGCTGGACGTACGGGGTGACGGTGGCGCCCGACAGCATCAGCCGCCCGCTGATCCGTACCCCGGCGAGCTTGAGCGCGGCGACCCGCCCGGGTGCGGCGGGCGGCCCGGCGAGCAGCAGCTCGGCGACGACCTGGCCGCGTACCGTCCGGTCGGCGCCCCACGCGGGGCCGTCCAGCGGGTCGTCCTCGGCGGTGTCGCCGGTGCGCAGGTCCAGGGTGCGGCCGTGCCGGAAGGCCTCCCACATGCGCTGCTCGACCGCCGTCCAGTCCGACGGCGCCGCCGCCCCGCGCGCAGCGTCACTCACCGGCGTCCCCTCCCCGTAGCCCGATGCCGCTCACGCTAGCGCCGCGGGCCGGAAGGTTCACCGTTTCGCGAGGTCCGGCCGGGCGGACGGGCCGGGCCGGGGTGCGGGTTTCCGCCGGGCCGGGGCGGGACGGCTCGTATCACGGAGTGGATGGCGCGACCGGGGCGCGTGTCCGGGTCTCTACACTTGGCAGCGTGATCTCCCGAATCGATCTGCGCGGCGCCGCCTTCCCCGAGGGCGGGATCGACCGCGACCTGCTGCCCCGTGCCGACTTCGACGTCGAGGCCGCCCTTGAGGCTGTGCGGCCCATCTGCGACGACGTGCGGCATCGTGGCTCGGCGGCGGTGCTCGACTTCGGGGAGCGCTTCGACGGGGTGCGCCCCGCCTCGCTGCGGGTGCCCGGGCAGGCGCTCGCGGACGCCCTCACGGAGCTGGACCCGGCGGTGCGCGCGGCCCTGGAGGAGTCGATCCGGCGGGCCCGGCTGGTGCACCGCGAGCAGCGCCGTACGGACGTCATGACGCAGGTCGTGCCCGGCGGCACGGTCACCGAGCGGTGGGTGCCGGTGCGGCGGGTCGGGCTGTACGTGCCCGGTGGTCTGGCTGTCTACCCGTCCTCCGTGGTCATGAACGTGGTGCCGGCGCAGGAGGCCGGGGTCGAGGGCATCGCGGTGGCCTCGCCCGCGCAGAAGGAGTTCGGCGGCCTGCCGCACCCCACGATCCTGGCGGCGTGCGCGCTGCTCGGCGTCACCGAGGTGTACGCGGCCGGGGGCGCCCAGGCCGTCGCGATGTTCGCGTACGGCACCGAGGACTGCCGCCCGGTGGACCTGGTCACCGGCCCCGGCAACATCTACGTGGCCGCCGCCAAGCGCCTGCTCAAGGGCCGGATCGGCATCGACGCCGAGGCCGGGCCCACCGAGATCGCGGTCCTCGCCGACGACTCCGCGGACCCCGCCTTCGTCGCCGCCGACCTGATCAGCCAGGCCGAGCACGACCCGCTGGCCGCCGCGGTGCTGGTCAGCACCTCCGCGGAGCTGGCCGACGCGGTCGACAAGGAGCTGGACGTCCAGGTCGCGGCCGCCAGGCACCGCGAGCGGATCACCGCGGCGCTGTCCGGGCGGCAGTCCGCGACCGTGCTCGTCGACACCCTCGACCAGGGCCTGGAGGTGGTCGACGCGTACGCCGCCGAGCACCTGGAGATCCAGACCCGGGACGCGGCCGCCGTCGCCGCCCGGGTGCGCAACGCGGGCGCGGTCTTCGTCGGCCCGCACGCCCCCGTCTCGCTCGGCGACTACTGCGCGGGCTCCAACCACGTGCTGCCCACCGGCGGCTGCGCCTGCCACTCCTCGGGCCTGTCCGTGCAGTCCTTCCTGCGCGGCATCCACGTCGTCGACTACTCCCGCGAGGCCCTCGCCGAGGTCGCCGGCCACGTCGTGACGCTCGCCGAAGCCGAGGACCTGCCGGCGCACGGCGCCGCGGTGCAGATCAGGTTCGGAGGGGCCGAGCAGTGACCCGCATCGACGACCTGCCCATCCGCGAGGAGCTGCGCGGCAAGTCCCCGTACGGCGCCCCGCAGCTCGACGTGCCCGTGCGGCTCAACACCAACGAGAACCCGTACCCGCTGCCGGACGCCCTCGTGGCCCGGATCGCCGAGCGGGTCGCCGAGGCCGCGCGCGGCCTCAACCGCTACCCGGACCGGGACGCGGTCGAGCTGCGCACCGCGCTCGCCGCCTACCTCACCCGGACCGCGGGCCACCCGGTCACCGCGGAGCAGGTGTGGGCGGCCAACGGCTCCAACGAGATCATCCAGCAGCTGCTGCAGACCTTCGGCGGCCCCGGCCGCCGGGCGATCGGCTTCGAGCCGTCGTACTCGATGCACGCGCTGATCTCCCGCGGCACCGGCACCGGCTGGATCTCCGGGCCGCGGCACGACGACTTCACGATCGACCTGGCCGCCGCCGTCGCCGAGATCACCGAGCGCCGCCCCGAGGTGGTGTTCGTGTGCTCGCCCAACAACCCAACCGGCACGGCCGTCTCCGCCGACACCGTCGTCGCGCTGTACGACGCGGCGCAAGGCCAGGGCCCGTCGCTGGTCGTGATCGACGAGGCGTACGGCGAGTTCTCGCACCAGCCGTCGCTGCTGCCGCTCGTCGAGGGCCGCCCGAACCTGGTGCTGACCCGCACCATGTCCAAGGCCTTCGGCGCCGCCGGGCTGCGCCTGGGCTACCTCGCCGCCGACCCGGCGGTGGTGGACGCGGTGCAGCTGGTCCGGCTGCCGTACCACCTGTCGGCCGTCACCCAGGCCACCGCGCTGGCCGCGCTGGAGCACACCGACACCCTGCTCGGCTACGTCGAGCAGCTCAAGACCGAGCGCGACCGGATCGTCCGCGAGCTGGTCGCGACCGGATACGACGTGACCGCGTCGGACGCGAACTTCGTGCAGTTCGGCGTCTTCGCCGACAATCGCGCCGCGTGGGAGGCGATCCTCGCGCACGGCGTGCTGGTCCGGGACCTCTCGGTGCCGGGGCGGCTGCGCGTGTCGGTCGGCACCCCCGCGGAGAACGACGCGTTCCTGGACGCGGCGCGCGCGGTCTTCAAGGAGCACACAGCATGACGGAGGAGACGCGCATGAGCCGCGTGGGCCGTATCGAGCGCACCACCAAGGAGACCTCGGTGGTCGTCGAGATCGACCTGGACGGCACCGGGCAGGTGTCCGTGTCCACCGGCGTCGGTTTCTACGACCACATGCTCGACCAGCTCGGCCGGCACGGGCTGTTCGACCTGTCGGTCAAGACCGAGGGCGATCTGCACATCGACACCCACCACACCATCGAGGACACCGCCCTCGCGCTCGGCGCCGCCTTCAAGCAGGCGCTCGGCGACAAGGTGGGCATCTACCGCTTCGGCAACTGCACCGTCCCGCTCGACGAGTCGCTCGCGCAGGTCACGGTGGACCTCTCCGGCCGCCCGTACCTGGTGCACACCGAGCCGGAGCACATGGCGCCGATGATCGGCTCGTACGACACCACGATGACCCGGCACATCCTGGAGTCGTTCGTCGCCCAGGCGCAGATCGCGCTGCACGTCCACGTGCCCTACGGGCGCAACGCGCACCACATCGTCGAGTGCCAGTTCAAGGCCCTCGCCCGCGCCCTGCGGTACGCCAGCGAGCGTGACCCGCGGGCGGCGGGAATCCTGCCGTCGACGAAGGGCGCGCTGTAGCCGTGAACAAGGGATCGACCCTCTTCATCCTGCTGGGACTCTTCCTCGCCGGCGGGGTGTACTCGTTCTGGCAGCAGAAGCAGTCCAAGTCGCTGATCGCGCTGCTGGCCATCGGATCGGTGATGGCTCTCGTCACCGGTCTGCTCCAGCTCTAGGGGAGGCCTACATGAGCAAGAGCGTGGTCGTACTGGACTACGGCTTCGGCAACATCCGTTCCGCCGAGCGCGCCCTCGCGCACGCCGGGGCCGACGTCGAGATCACCGCCGACTACGACAAGGCGATGGCCGCCGACGGGCTGCTGGTGCCCGGTGTGGGCGCCTTCGCGGCGTGCATGGCCGGACTGAAGGCGGTGCGCGGCGACTGGATAGTGGGCCGTCGGCTGGCCGGCGGGCGGCCCGTCATGGGCATCTGCGTCGGCATGCAGATCCTCTTCGCCCGCGGCATCGAGCACGGCGTGGAGACCGAGGGCCTGGACGAGTGGCCCGGCACGGTCGAGCCGCTGCGGGCGCCCGTCGTCCCGCACATGGGCTGGAACACGGTCAAGCCCCCTGCGGACTCCCGGCTCTTCGCCGGGACGGACGCCGACGCCCGCTTCTACTTCGTGCACTCCTACGCGGTGCGCCGCTGGGAGATGGACGAGCACAACGACCGCATCCGCAGCCCGCAGGTGACCTGGTCCACGCACGGCGAGCCGTTCGTCGCCGCGGTGGAGAACGGGCCGCTGTGGGCCACGCAGTTCCACCCGGAGAAGTCCGGCGAGGCCGGCGCGCTGCTGCTGCGCAACTGGCTCGGCACCTTCTAGGCCCGCGCGAGCCCGCCCGGTCCCTTTTCGACGCCCCACCGCTCACCGATCACCGAGGACGCCCCCGATGAACGCGCTGACCACGCTCGAACTGCTCCCCGCCGTCGACGTCCGCGACGGCCAGGCCGTACGCCTGGTGCACGGCGAGTCCGGCTCCGAGACGTCGTACGGCGACCCGATGGCCGCCGCGCTCGCCTGGCAGAGCGCGGGCGCCGAGTGGCTGCACCTGGTCGATCTGGACGCGGCCTTCGGCACCGGCGACAACCGGGCGCAGATCGCCGAGGTCGCCCGCAGCATGGACATCAAGGTCGAGCTGTCCGGCGGCATCCGCGACGACGACACGCTCGCCGCCGCGCTCGCCACCGGCTGCACCCGGGTCAACCTCGGCACCGCGGCGCTGGAGACCCCGGAGTGGGTCGCCAAGGTCATCGCGCAGCACGGCGACAAGATCGCGGTGGGCCTCGACGTGCGCGGCACCACGCTGCGCGGCCGCGGCTGGACGCGCGACGGCGGCGACCTCTACGAGACGCTGGCCCGGCTGGACTCCGAGGGCTGCGCCCGCTACGTCGTGACCGACATCAACAAGGACGGCACGCTCCAGGGCCCCAACCTGGAACTGCTGTCCGGTGTGTGCGCGGCGACCGACCGCCCGGTGGTCGCGTCCGGCGGGGTGAGCAGCCTGGACGACCTGCGCGCCCTCGCCACTCTCGTCCCGCAGGGAGTGGAGGGGGCGATCGTGGGAAAGGCGCTCTACGCGAAGGCGTTCACGCTCGAAGAGGCCCTGGAGGCTGTGTCGCGATGACCCCGAACCCCGCAGTACGGCGTGAGCAGTCCGGCGACCCGCTGGAGGAGGCCTACGGTTTCGCGCACGCCGTCGCCGCGGGGGACAGGGTCCTGGTGTCCGGCACCCTGCCCGTCGTGGACGGCGAGGTGCGCGGCGAGGGCAGCCCGTACGAGCAGGCGCTGCTGGCGCTGCGCAACGCGCTCGCCGCGCTGGAGCCGTTCGGCCTGGGCGCGGACAGCGTCGTCCGCACCCGGCTGTACCTGAGCCACGCCCGGGACGCCGACGACGTGGGCCGTGCCCACGCCGAGGTGCTCGGCGCGGTCCGCCCGGCGACCACCATGCTGGTGGTGGCCGGCTTCACGGACTCCCGGGTGCTGGTGGAAGTGGAGATCGAAGCGTTCCGCGCCCCGGCCGGGGACACGGGCGACGCAGAAGACAGAGGAGACCCCGCATGACACTCGCCGTACGCGTCATCCCGTGCCTCGACGTGGACGGCGGACGGGTCGTCAAGGGCGTCAACTTCCAGAACCTGCGCGACGCCGGCGACCCGGTCGAGATGGCCCGCCTGTACGACGCCCAGGGCGCCGACGAGCTGACCTTCCTCGACATCACCGCCTCCTCCGGCGACCGCGAGACCACCTACGACGTGGTCCGCCGCACCGCCGAGCAGGTCTTCATCCCGCTCACCGTCGGCGGCGGGGTGCGCAGCGCCGACGACGTCGACAAGCTGCTGCGGGCCGGCGCCGACAAGGTCGGCGTCAACACCGCGGCCATCGCCCGGCCCGAGCTGCTGCGGGAGATCGCCGAGCGCTTCGGGCGCCAGGTGCTCGTGCTGTCGGTCGACGCCCGGCGCGCCGCCTCCGGCGAGGGCTTCGAGGTCACCACGCACGGCGGCCGCCGCGGCACCGGCATCGACGCGATCGAGTGGGCCGAGCGGGCCGCCGAGCTGGGCGCGGGCGAGATCCTGCTCAACTCGATGGACGCCGACGGCACCAAGGACGGCTACGACACCGAGATGATCGCCGCGGTCCGCGCCCGGGTGTCGGTGCCGGTGATCGCCTCCGGCGGCGCGGGCCGCCTCGACGACTTCGCGCCGGCCGTCGCGGCGGGCGCGGACGCGGTGCTGGCCGCGTCCGTCTTCCACTTCGGCGACCTGCGCATCCCCGAGGTCAAGTCCGCGCTGCGGGAGGCGGGCCACCCCGTCCGGTAGCCGCCGCTAGCGTGCGGTCCGCGTGCAGACCAGGGTGGACAGGTCGGGCGCGAGCGGGATCTCCACCGTCCGCAGCGCCGGGTGGTCG
The DNA here is from genome assembly GCF_044332905.1 of Streptomyces sp. NPDC021224. Taxonomy (NCBI): domain Bacteria; kingdom Bacillati; phylum Actinomycetota; class Actinomycetes; order Kitasatosporales; family Streptomycetaceae; genus Streptomyces; species Streptomyces sp. NPDC021224. The sequence goes on from NZ_JBIRPW010000011.1 coordinate 22,573, forward strand.
AGCCAGTGGTGGCGCGGCGGGTCGTCGACCGGGGCGCCGCCCGACGGCGTGAAGTCGTCGATGACCAGGACGCCGCCGGGGCGCAGCAGGGCCAGCGGGTCGGCGGCGGGGCCGCCGTCCTTGCCCTGCCCGCCGCCGTCGAGGACCAGCAGGTCGAAGGGGCCGTGCTCGGCGATCGCCGTCCAGTCGCCCTGCCGCACGGTGATCCGGGGCGCGAGCGGCGCGAACAGCTCCGCAGCGGCCCGCGCGCGTCCCGCGTCCCGCTCGACGCTCACCGCGGTGGCGCCGCCGCGCATGCCGGAGACCAGCCAGGCGAGGCCGACCCCGCAGCCGGTGCCGGTCTCGCCGATGTGCTGCGCGCCCGCGGCGAGCGCGTGCAGCAGCCGGCCCTGCTCGGGGCGGCAGGAGTAGGGGAAGCCGAGCCTGGTCGCCGTCTGTGCCGCGCGCTCCACGAGGGGCGGCAGGTCACCGGGTCCGCTGAGGTGCGCGCGGGTGCCGTCGAGAGACATGGCGGCATCCTGCCCTCCCGCCGGGGGCGGAGGGGCGCGATCAGGTGAGAAAGAAAAGTTGCGCAAATATAGTTGTGCAATATTTCTTTCGTATCTAGTCTCGACAGGGTGAGCGACCAGGACAGCACCACCCCCGGCACGACCGGCGGCATGTACCAGATCACCGACCTCGACGCGCTCAAGGTCTTCACCCACCCCTTGCGCATCCGCCTCTACCGGGCCCTCCTCACCGCCCGCAGCGCCACCGCCTCCCACCTCGCCGACCAGGTGGACGAGGCGGTCTCGCTGGTCAGCTACCACCTGCGGAAGATGGCCGCGCACGGCTTCATCACCGAGGACCCGGGCCACGGCACGGACGGCCGCGAGCGCTGGTGGAAGGTCTCCACCGATCGCGGCTGGTCCTTCCGCAGCGCCGACTTCGCCGACCGCCCGGAAGGCGCCGCCGTCCTCGCCCAGGTCACCCGGCAGCTGCTCGCCACCCGCGCCGAGCGCTACGAGCAGTTCCTCGACCAGCAGGCGGCCTGGCCGCGGGAGTGGACAAACGCCTCCTTCTCCTCGGAGTTCATGCCGCTGCTCACCGCCGCCGAACTCCAGCAGATGGCCGACGAGGTCACCGCGCTGATGCAGCGCTGGGTCGACCGCGGCCAGGCCGCCGAGGCGGCCGGGGAGACCGAGGGCCGCGAGCACGTCGCGGTGCAGATGTACGGCTTCCCCTTCCGCCCCTGAGCCCCCTGAGCCCCCGAGCCCCCACGACGTCAGGAGACCGGCCATGGCCCAGACCGCGACATCCGGCACGACGCCCGCCGTCGCCGCCCGGCCCGCGTACCGCGACGGCAACGTGCTGCGCTGGCTCACCGCCTACACCGCCTCGATGCTCGGCGACTCGGTCTACTTCGTCGCCCTCGGGTTCGCCGCCGCCAGAGCCGTACCGCCCGCGCAGGTCGGCCTCGTGATGGCGGCGGGCGCGGTGCCGCGGGCGCTGCTCATGCTCGGCGGGGGCGTGCTCGCCGACCGTCTCGGGCCGCGCCGGGTGGTCATCGGCAGCGACGCGGTGCGCTGCGTGCTGATCCTCGCCGCCGCGGCCGGGCTCGCGACGACCTCGCCCGGACTGTGGCTGCTGGTCGCGCTGGCGCTGGCCTTCGGTGTGGTGGACGCGCTGTTCATGCCCGCCGTCGGCGCGCTGCCGCCGCGGATCACCACCACCGACCAGCTCGTCCGCGTCCAGGGCCTGCGCGCGCTGGCGGTGCGGCTCGGGCAGGTCGCCGGGCCGCCCGCCGGAGGGCTCGCCATGGGCCTGGGCGGCGGGGCCACGGCCTTCCTGGTCGCCGGGCTGCTGTTCGCGGTCTCCGTGCCGCTGCTGCTCGGCACCCGGATCGCCCCCGGCCCGTCCGCCGCGGCCCGCGCGCCCGCGGGCAGGGAGCTGCGCGACGGGCTCGGCTACATCCGGCGGCACCCGCTGGTCGGCCCGCTGGTGCTGTCCGGCGCGCTGTGCGAGCTGGGCCTGGCCGGTCCGATGAACGTCGGCATGGTGCTGCTCGCCGAGCGGCGTGGCTGGGGCGCGAGCGGCTACGGCTGGGTGATCGCCGCGTTCGGCGCCGGCGCCGCCGCCGGGGCGGCCCTGCTGGCCACCCGCGGACGGATACGGCGGGCCGGGGCCGTGCAGATCGTCACCCTGCTGGCGGGGAGCGCGGCGCTCGGCGTCGTCGGGATCGTGCCGTCGCTCGCCGCCGCCGCGGCCACCGCGTGCGTCGCCGGGCTGGTCTGCGGGGTGTGCGGGGGGCTCGCGACCGCTCTCATCCAGTCCGCGACCGAGCCCGGCTACCTCGGCCGCGTCACCTCGGTCATGGGCCTGACCGGTTTCGGCCTGGCCCCGCTGGTCTACCCGCTCTTCGCCGCGGCCTCGGGCGCACTGGGGCCCTCGCCGGTCTTCCTGGCGAGCGCACTGCTGGCGGCCGTCGGCGGCGCGTTCACGGCCTTCCTGCCGGCCGTGCGCACCGCCGAACTCCGCTGACCCCGGGGGCCGTCAGACGCCCAGCTCGGCGACCGCGGCCTTGCCCACCGCCTCCGCCTCGCCCTCCGCGGTGACGTCCGCGACGGCCTGCCGCCCGAAGGCGTACATCGTCAGCTCGGCCGGTTCGCCGGTGACGGTCACGACGGGCGAGCCGCGGTGCGCCACCACCGTCTGGCCGTCCGGGCGGCGCAGCACCAGGCCGACGGGGGAGCGGCGGCCGAAGAGGCGGGCGGCGCGCTCCAGCCGCTTCCACAGGGCGTCCGCGAAGACCGGGTCGATCTCCCGCGGGGTCCACTCCGGCAGCGCGCGCCGCACGTCCTCGGTGTGGACGTAGAACTCCACGGTGTTGGACGCCTCGTCCAGCTGCTTGAGGGCGAACGGCGACAGCCGCGGCGGTCCCGTCCTGATGAGCCGGATCAGCTCGGCGTAGGGGCGCTCCGCGTACTCGCGGCGCACCCTTTCGAGCCGGTCCGCGAGCCGCGGTACGACCAGGCCGGCCGCCGCGTCGCCGCGGCGTTCGCGCACGACGACGTGGGCGGCCAGGTCCCGGGTCGTCCAGCTCCCGCAGAGGGTGGGCGCGTCGGGCCCGGAGGCCTCCAGGAGGTCGGCGAGGAGCAGACGTTCACGCTGCGCATGGGTCGTCATGGCGCCAGGTTAGAACCCCGGCGCCGCTCCCGCCCGCTCCTCGCGCCCGGGGACGCGTTGTTCACCCGCTCCGCGTCACTTCAGCTTCTTGGTGAGCTTCTTGCCGTTGGTCCCGTCGTTGATGCTGAGCGCGCAGGTGACCGTCTTGCGGCCCTGGATCTCGTACGTCACCAACTGCGGGTAGAGCACGTACTCGTAGTACTCCTTGCCGTCCGCCGGGGCGTGCGCCTTGGCGTCGGCCTTGCACAGGTCGAACGCCTTGTCCTGGATGTCCTGCTCGGAGGCGAAGGTCCCGGACAGCGTCTTGGTGGCGACCGACTGGGCGTCGTGCGGCGTCGTGCAGGACACCACCTGGACCTCGTCGATGGTGTGCGTCATCGACGGGGCGTTGAAGCACTTGCCCGGGTCGACCACGATGTACGCGATGTCCTGGGAGTCCGAGGCCGACGGGTCCGGCTCGTCGGACGAGGTGTCGGTCGGGAAGTCGGTGGGCAGGTCCAGGCTGGGGAAGTCCGTCGGCAGGCTGAACGTCGGTGACGGGATGTCGGTCGGCAGACGCGTCGTGGTCGGCATCGATATCGACGTCGTGTCCTTGGCGCTCGGCTTCTTGTCGCCGTCACCGCCGCTCGCGGAGACCGCGATGCCGATGATCGCGCCGACGACCACGACCGCGCCGACGGCTATCCAGACGTTGCGCTTCTTGTTGTTCGGCGGCGGGGGCGGCGGCGGGAAGCCGCCCGGCCCGTAACCGCCCTGGCCGAAACCGCCGCCCTGCGGAGGGCCGCCGTAGCCGCCGCCCTGCGGGGGACCGCCGTAACCGCCGTCACCGGGGTAGCCGTAGCCGCCACCGGGAGGGGCCGGGGGTCCGGGAGGTCCGGGCGGTCCAAAACCGCCGCCCTGCTGCGGATAGCCGTAACCGTCGTTCGGAGGAGGGGGCGGGGGCGGGCCGAAACCCTGAGGCGGGCCAAAGCCGCCGCCCTGGTCGGGGGGCGGCTGCGGGCCGTTGTGCGGAGGCGGTGGTGGAAAACCCATGCACGAAGGATGCCCCATACGGGTGAGGGTCGCGAGTAACAACCCCGCGACAGCTTGGCTACAGTCAATCCGCTTATCCCCTTTGCCGGTTATTGGTGTCGGTGTGCGCATTCCCGGCCCGCCCGGGGGCACGGATCCGGCCGCGCCCGGTGTGCCCCGGCCGCCGGGAAGGGACCCGGGCGCGTACCGCGGAAGGAGCCGGTCCGGCATCCGGACACGTCATTTCCGCGCACCCCCCGACCGGCGGCATCATGGACCCATGTCCCAGCTCGACCCCGCCATCGCCGCCCGCCTCAAGCGCACCGCCGACGGCCTGGTGCCCGCCATCGCCCAGCAGTACGACACCGGTGAGGTGCTGATGCTCGGCTGGATGGACGACGAGGCGCTGCACCGCACCCTCACCACCGGCCGCTGCACGTACTGGAGCCGCAGCCGCGGCGAGTACTGGACCAAGGGCGACACCTCGGGGCACGTGCAGCACGTCAGGTCGGTCGCGCTGGACTGCGACGGCGACACCGTGCTGGTGCGGGTCGACCAGGTCGGCGCCGCCTGTCACACCGGGGACCGCACATGCTTCGACGCGGACGTCCTGCTGCCCGCACCGGGCCAGTAAGGTCTGCGGCCATGGACCTGGACACGTTCCGCAAGCTCGCGGTGGACCGCCGCGTCATCCCGGTCAGCCGCCGCCTCCTCGCGGACGGCGACACCCCGGTCGGGCTCTACCGCAAGCTCGCCGCCGAGCGGGTCGGCACCTTCCTGCTGGAATCCGCCGACACCAGCTCCAACAGCGGCGCCGGCGGCGGCTCCTGGTCCCGTTACAGCTTCGTCGGGGTGCGGTCCGCGGCGACGCTGACCGTACGCGACGGGCAGACGCACTGGCTCGGCACCCCGCCGGTCGGCGTGCCCGTCGACGGCGACCCGCTCCAGGCGCTGCGCGCCACCGTCGAGGCCCTGCACACCCCGCGCGACCTCACCGCCGGCATGCCGCCCTTCACCGGCGGCATGGTCGGCTACCTCGGCTACGACATCGTGCGCCGCCTGGAGCGCATCGGCGACAGCACCCACGACCCGCTGGGCCTGCCCGAGCTGACCATGCTGCTCACCTCCGACCTCGCGGTGCTCGACCACTGGGACGGCACGGTGCTGCTGATCGCCAACGCGATCAACCACAACGACCGGGACACCGGCGTCGACGAGGCCTACGCCGACGCCGTCGCCCGCCTCGACGCGATGCAGGCCGACCTCGGCCGGGCGCTGCCGCAGCCGCCCGCCGAACTGCCCGCCTCCGTCGACTTCCCCGTCAGCTGGGGCTTCGGCGGCCCGGAGTACCAGGGCGCGGTCGTCGAGATCAAGGAGCGCATCCACGCGGGCGAGGCCTTCCAGGTCGTCGTCTCGCAGCGGATGACGACCGACTGCGAGGCGAGCGCCCTCGACGTCTACCGCGTGCTGCGCACCACCAACCCCTCGCCGTACATGTACCTGCTGCGGCTGGAGGGCTTCGACGTCGTCGGCTCCAGCCCCGAGGCACTGGTCAAGGTCGAGGACGGGCAGGCCATGGTGCACCCCATCGCGGGCACCCGGCCGCGCGGCGCCACCCCGCAGGCCGACGCGGCGCTCGCCGAGGAACTGCTCGCCGACCCCAAGGAGCGCGCCGAGCACCTGATGCTCGTCGACCTCGGGCGCAACGACCTGGGGCGGGTGTGCGAGCCGGGCAGCGTCGAGGTCGTCGACTTCATGTCGGTCGAGCGCTACTCGCACGTCATGCACATCGTCTCGACCGTCACCGGCCGGGTCGCCGAGGACCGCACCGCCTTCGACGTGCTCACCGCGTGCTTCCCGGCCGGCACGCTGTCGGGCGCGCCCAAGCCGCGCGCCATGCAGATCATCGAGGAGCTGGAGCCCGTCCGCCGCGGCGTCTACGGCGGCTGCGTCGGCTACCTGGACTTCGCCGGGGACTCCGACACCGCGATCGCCATCCGCACCGCGGTGCTGCGCGACGGCGTCGCGTACGTGCAGGCGGGCGCGGGCGTCGTCGCCGACTCCGACCCGCAGGCGGAGGACACCGAGTGCCGCAACAAGGCGGCGGCGGTGCTGCGGGCGGTCGCGATCGCCAACCACATGACGCGGGCGGCGCGTTCCTCGTAGCGGATCGCGTGCGGGTGCCGGACGGATCTCGTGCGGGTGCCGGGGGCGGTGCGGGTCGTCACACCCGCGCCGCCCCCGGCCGTTCCTGCGGCCGGTCAGCCGGTGAAGGCGGCCAGGCCGTTCGGGGTGCCGACGCCGGTCGGGCCGTCGTAGCCGGCCGCGCCGGTGCACAGGTAGGAGCCCGCGCACTCACCGTTCGTGCCGCTCTGCACGTCGTTGAGCGCGTCGCCGTGCGCGTACGGGAAGGACGCCGGGTAGGAGCCCTCGGACGGCGGCCCGGCCAGCGCGTACGCCGACGCGATGAGCGGGGCCGCGGCGCTGGTGCCGCCGAAGACCTCCCAGCCGGTGTCGTTGCCGTACGTGTCGTAGACCGCGACGCCGGTCGCCGGGTCGGACACCGCGGAGACGTCGGCCACGGTACGGCCGGCGCACTCGGTGTCCCGCTGCCACGCCGGCTTCGGGTCGTACGCCGAGCAGCCCGAGCCCGCGCCGCCCCAGACCGACTCCGTCCAGCCGCGCGCGCTGTCGTCCGGCCGCAGCGAGCTGCCGCCCACCGCCGTCACGTACGGCGAGGCCGCCGGGTACAGCACGCCGTACCCGCCGTCCCCGGAACTGGCCGTGATGGCGACGCCCGGGTGGTCGAAGTAGTCGGTGTCGTACGTCGTGTCCGTGGCCGACTCGGCGCCGCCGTAGCTGTTGGAGACGTACCGGGCGCCCAGCGCGACCGCGGTGTCGACGGCCTCGCCCAGATCGGTCAGGAACGAGGTGTCCGCCTCGACCAGCAGGATGTGGCAGGCCGGGCAGATCGCGCTGACCATGTCGAGGTCGAGCGATATCTCCTCGGCCCAGCCGGTGTTGGGCACCGGCACGGTGGCGCCGCCGCGCTGGTCGACCTTGCGGAAGCAGCCGTTGTCGGTGGTGCAGGGCGGCAGACCGTACTGGGCGCGGTACGTGGCCAGGTCCGCCTCCGCGTTGGGGTTGTCGTAGGCGTCCACGATCGCGACGGTGGCGCCCTCGCCGCCGGTGTCGGGCAGTGCGTACGCCGCACGCAGCTCGGACGGTCCGTAACCCGACGGGATGGCCGCCGGGTGCGCGGAACGCGCCGCGGGCGCGAGGGTGTCGCTGCCGCTGGTGACCCGCAGCGCCTTGCAGGCCATCGCGTCCGGGGCGGTGGCGACCGCGCAGGAGCGCGCGGTGGTCAGCCGATGAGCCGGGGCGGCGTCCTGCGCGGCCCCCGCGGGCTGCGCGAGGCCCACCAGCCCGGCTGCGGCGAGACCTGCCGCCGCGGCCAGGGCCGGCCAGGTATGGCGGGTGTGCGTACGGATGTGGGGGGTGTCGTGCACGTGCGTCCTCCTGTGGGGGAGTCGGTGGTGCGTGAATGGAGAGGCCCCTGCGATATGTGGGGTGCAGGGGACTGGCCGAGAACGTAGGGTGACGGGCGCCCGCCAACAAGGGCGCGAAGCGGACGAAAGCGGAAGGTCCGCCGCCGTTTTGCCTTTTAATGGGCGGGAGTTGGCGCATTCTTGACCTGATCATGACGGGTCGGGGGGTGTGCCGGAGATGTGCCCCGTTTCGTCCCCGCACCGCCGCCCCGGGCCCCCGGTCGCCGCTTCCGCCCGGCGGCAGAGGATAGTGGGGGAGTGACCTCCGTCCCGCGCCAGTCCGCCCCCGCCGCCGCAGAAGCCGCCGCCGACGCCCCCGAGCCCGCGTCCGACGCCGGGCCCGCGTCCGACGCCGCCGTGACCGTGTCCGCGCGCGACGACGGCAGGGCCGCGCGGCGCGCCGGACTGCGCACCCTCGCCGTCGCCCTGCCCGCCGGGGCGCTCGGGGCGAGCCTGGTCCTGGTCGCCGCGGGCAAGACCTGGTCGCGCGGCTACGCCGCCTTCGGCGAGACCAACCTCCCCGTGCACGCCAGCGGCACCGACACCACCGCGCTCCCCGGCGCCCTCGCCCTCGTCGGACTCGCCTCGCTCGTCGCCGTCTTCGCCGTCCGCCGCGCCGGACGCCACGTCGTCTCCGCGCTGCTCGCGCTCAGCGGCCTCGGCACCGTCGCCGCCGCGCTCGCCCGGCGCGGCAGCCACGCCGCCGTGAACGAGGCCGCCGCCTCCACCGCCGGCCTCGCACACGACACCGCCCGGCACGTCACCACCACCGGCTGGCCCTTCGTCTCCGTCGCCGGCGGCCTGCTGCTGCTCGTCGCCGGACTGCTGGCCCTGCGCTACGGACCCTCCTGGCCCGCGATGTCCAGCCGCTACGACCGCGCCGACACCACCCGCCCGGCCCGCCCCCGGGGCCCCGCCGCCCGCCGCCCCGCACCGCCCGTCGACCCCGACCGGGCGGAGGACCTCTGGAAGGCCCTGGACCGCGGCGAGGACCCCACCGGCCCCGCCGTCTGAGACCGGTACCACACCCCGGCGCGCCCACCCCGCTGCACGTTCCGCACCCGATACGCGCAACAATGGGAGCGGAGCAGGAGGCGAAGGTCGCCCCCGAGTGTGAGCATCAGGGAGTTCTTCATGGCGGCCCACTACGACCACGGACACACCCCGGCCGCCTGGACCGGCGTGATCATCTCCTTCATCGGCTTCTGCGCCGCCGGCGTCTTCATCGTCGCCGCGGACCCGATCCCGTTCTGGATCAGCATCGGCGTGACCGTGCTCGGCCCGGTGGTCGGCGGTGTCATGAAGACCATGGGCATGGGCCGCAAGTTCGACGTCACGGTGCCGGCGACGAGTGAGCGCGGTGAGCGCGAGCAGGCCACCGCTCACGCCTGACCTTCCCTCGGGGCTTTTGCCCCGTACCCCTCCGGCGCAGCCGTTCCCCTCGCGGGGTGCGTGCTGCGCCGCCGCGTTTCCGCTGCCGCGGGGTGAGTTCCGCGTCTGCGCCGCGGGGCACTCGGTTGTTCTTTTGGGGGCGCGGGGAACTGCGCGGCCCGCCCCCACCGGCCGGTGGTCCGGATCGGACCGAAGAGACCCTTTGGGTCGGTATCCGACCCGCGCCCCGGTGGTGGATTGCTCGCGCAGTTCCCCGCGCCCCTGAAAACGGGTGTACCGCGGCGGAGTCGCGCCCTCACTCGTACGGGGGCTTTCGCGGTGCGGGCCCGAGGAGCGTGGGGGGAGGATCGGCGGCGTGACCCACGCCGCAGCCGCACCCCCCACCCGCCTGCGCGGCAAAATCACCCTACCGCTGGGAGTGCTCGGCACGGTCCTCGCCGGGTTCGGGTACGTCGCCGCCGTCGATCCGAACCAGTCGGGGCACTACCCGGTGTGCCCGCTGCTGCGTTACACGGGCCTGTACTGCCCCGGCTGCGGCGGCCTGCGCGGCGCGTACGCGCTCGCCCACGGGCATCTCGGCACGGCGCTGGGCTGCAACGCCGCCGCCGTCGTCGGCTACGCCGTCTTCGCCGTCGTCTGGACGGTGTGGTTCCTGCGCACGCTGCGCGGCCGGCGCTTCGACCCGGCCCTGCCGCCCGCCGCGCTGTACGCCCTGTGCGGACTGCTGCTGGCCTTCACCGTGGTGAGGAATCTGCCCTTCGGGGCCGCGCTCGCGCCCTGAGCCGTACCGATGGTCTCCGTGGCCGGGGCAAGATTGTCCAGGTGGTGGGACCGCGGATCACCGGATGCGGGCTGCCGGGCGCCTGCCCGATACCATCGTCGGAGCCGGTGGTCACCGCCACTGGCCTGATCATTTCGCTGTACGGCCGGCCGAAAGGGAGCTGTCGCGTGAGTGTGCTCGACGAGATCATCGACGGAGTCCGTGCCGACCTCGCCGAGCGGCAGGCTCGCGTGTCCCTCGACGAGCTCAAGGAGCGCGCCGCCAAGGCCCGTGACGCGAAGGACGGCGTCGCGGCGCTCCGCGGCGACGCCGTGAAGGTCATCTGCGAGGTCAAGCGGTCCAGCCCGTCCAAGGGCGCGCTCGCCGCCATCGCCGACCCCGCGGGTCTCGCCGCCGACTACGAGGCGGGCGGCGCGGCGGTCATCAGCGTCCTCACCGAGCAGCGCCGCTTCGGCGGTTCCCTCGCCGACCTGGAGGCGGTCCGCGCCAAGGTCGACATCCCCGTCCTGCGCAAGGACTTCATCGTCACCGCCTACCAGTTGTGGGAGGCCCGCGCCTACGGGGCGGACCTCGCGCTGCTCATCGTGTCGGCCCTCGACCAGCCCGCGCTCGTCTCGCTCATCGAGCGGGCGGAGTCGATCGGCCTCACCCCGATCGTCGAGGTGCACGACGAGGAGGAGGTCGCGCGGGCGGTGGACGCGGGGGCGCGGGTCATCGGTGTGAACGCGCGCGACCTCAAGACGCTCCAGGTCGACCGCGGGAACTTCGCGCGCGTCGCGCCGGAGATCCCGGACCACATCGTGAAGATCGCGGAGTCCGGGGTGCGCGGGCCGCACGATCTGATCGCCTACGCGAACGACGGGGCGGACGCGGTGCTCGTGGGGGAGTCCCTCGTCACCGGCCGCGACCCCCGGACGGCGGTCGCGGATCTCGTCGCCGCCGGCGCGCACCCGGCCTTGCGGCCGGGCCGGGACTGACCTCACCGCGGTTCCCCGCGCCCCTGAAACGCTCGCCCGGCGCAGCCGCATCGCACGGTAAGGTACAGGGCATGTCATTGGACGTACGGCTGGCACGTGGATGCCGCCCCCGAGGGTGCCGGGCGCCGGCGCGCCGGGTGCTGGGGCGGCGCGTGCGGTACGTCATCGGGTGCGAGCCCGGCCAGGTGAACGGCAGGCGATGGCGCCGCGGCTCAGCCGCAGCAGCCGCATAGGCAGCCGCACAAGCGGCCAAGCAGCCTCCGCCGTATGCGTACGGCTCCTTCACCGCGCCCGGCGCGCGGGGCACTCAGCCCGCGCGCGGCGCGTACGTACACCTGACCAGGGGACACCCATGCCAGCAGAGCAGGACTTCTTCCTCCCCGACCCGGAGGGTCGAACCCCCAGTGCCGAGGGCTACTTCGGCGCGTTCGGCGGCAAGTTCATCCCGGAGGCGCTGGTCGCCGCCGTGGACGAGGTCGCCGCCGAGTACGAGAAGGCGAAGGCGGATCCCGCCTTCGCCGCCGAGCTGAACGACCTCCAGGCCAACTACACCGGCCGGCCGAGCGCGCTCACCGAGGTGCCGCGGTTCGGCGCGGAGGCGGGCGGCGCGCGGGTCTTCCTCAAGCGCGAGGACCTGAACCACACCGGCTCGCACAAGATCAACAACGTGCTGGGCCAGGCCCTGCTCACCAAGCGGATGGGCAAGACCCGGGTCATCGCCGAGACCGGCGCGGGCCAGCACGGTGTGGCCACGGCCACCGCGTGCGCGCTCTTCGGGCTGGAGTGCACGATCTACATGGGCGAGGTCGACACCAAGCGGCAGGCCCTGAACGTGGCGCGGATGCGCATGCTCGGCGCCGAGGTGGTCTCCGTCACCTCGGGCAGCCGCACGCTCAAGGACGCCATCAACGAGGCCTTCCGGGACTGGGTCGCCAACGTCGACCGCACCCACTACCTGTTCGGTACGGTCGCCGGCCCGCACCCCTTCCCGGCGCTGGTGCGCGACTTCCACCGGGTGATCGGCGTCGAGGCGCGCCGCCAGCTGCTGGAGCGCGCCGGGCGGCTGCCCGACGCGGCGGTGGCCTGTGTCGGCGGCGGCTCCAACGCGATGGGCCTGTTCCACGCCTTCCTGCCCGACGAGGGTGTGCGGCTGGTCGGCTGCGAGCCGGCCGGCCGGGGTGTGGCGACGGGCGAGCACGCGGCGACGCTGACCGCGGGCCAGCCGGGCATCCTGCACGGCTCGCGCTCGTACGTGCTCCAGGACGACGAGGGCCAGATCACCGAGCCGTACTCGATCTCCGCGGGGCTCGACTACCCGGGCGTCGGCCCGGAGCACTCCTACCTCAAGGACACCGGGCGGGCGGAGTACCGCGCGGTGACGGACGACGCGGCCATGCAGGCGCTGCGGCTGCTGTCGCGCACCGAGGGCATCATCCCGGCGATCGAGAGCGCGCACGCGCTGGCCGGCGCGCTGGAGCTGGGCCGCGAGCTGGGCCCGGAGGCCCTGCTGCTGGTCAACCTCTCCGGACGCGGCGACAAGGACATGGACACCGCGGCCCGCTACTTCGGGCTGTACGACACCGACAGCGCTGAGGGGGCGGCCAAGTGAGCGGCACGATCGAACTGCTGGACAGCACCCTCGCGGCGGCGAAGGCCGAGAACCGCGCCGCGCTGATCGCGTACGTCCCGGCGGGCTTCCCGACCGTGGACGGCGGCATCGAGACGATCAAGGCGGCCTTCGACGGCGGCGCCGACATCGTCGAGGTCGGGCTGCCGCACAGCGACCCGGTGCTGGACGGCCCGGTCATCCAGACCGCGGACGACATCGCGCTGCGCGGCGGTGTCCGCATCGCCGACGTGCTGCGCACGGTGCGCGAGGCGCACGCGGCCACCGGCAAGCCGGTGCTGGTCATGACGTACTGGAACCCGGTGGACCGCTACGGCGCCGAGCGCTTCGCGGCGGAGCTGGCCGAGGCGGGCGGCGCCGGGTGCATCCTGCCGGACCTCCCGGTCGAGGAGTCCGGGACGTGGCGGAAGGCGGCCGCCGAGCACGGTCTCGGGACGGTCTTCGTCGTCGCGCCCTCCAGCCGGGACGAGCGGCTGGCCCGGATCACCGAGGCGGGCTCCGGCTTCGTCTACGCGGCCTCGCTCATGGGCGTCACGGGCACCCGGGCGAGCGTCGGCGAGCAGGCGGCCGACCTGGTGCGGCGCACCCGCGCCACGACGGACCTGCCGGTGTGCGTGGGCCTGGGGGTGTCGAACGCCGCGCAGGCCGCCGAGGTGGCGGGCTTCGCGGACGGCGTCATCGTCGGCTCGGCCTTCGTCCAGCGCGTGCTGGACGCCGGTGACGACCTGGCCGCGGGGCTCGCCGCGGTGCGCGCGCTGGCCGCCGAGCTGGCCGAGGGCGTACGCAAGCGGGCCTGACGATCACCCGGGGGAGCGGTTTTCGTCACTCCCGCGGGCGAAAAACGGCGGGGGGAGGCGCTGGGCGCCGCCCCCCGCCGTTGCGCTGGGCGTGAGTGAACGCAATCGAGACGGAAAACACAGCGCCCGCGAGGCCCTGCGCGAGCAGCGTGCCCGGGAGCAGGCCCGGCAGCGGCGCAAGCGGACCCTGATCGCCGTGGTCGTGGTGGCGGCCGTACTGGGTGTCGGAGCGGTGATCGGGGTCGTGGCGACCAACCACGGCTCGGGCAGCGGCGCCCTCCCCGGCACCCCCGCCGCCGCGCCGAGCGGCGCCACGGGCGACAACAGCCTGGTGATCCCGGTCGGCGCCGCGGACGCGCCCTCGGTGCTCACCATCTACGAGGACTTCCGCTGCCCGGCCTGCGACGCCTTCGAGAAGCAGTTCACGCCCACCATCCACTCGCTGGAGGACAGCGGGCAGATGCGCACCGAATACCACCTGGTCACGCTCATCGACGGCAATCTCGGCGGCAAGGGCTCGCTCAACGCCGCGAACGCCGCCGCCTGCGCCCAGGACGCCGGGAAGTTCCGCGCCTACCACGACGTCCTCTACGACAACCAGCCCGACGAGCAGGACGACGCCTTCGGCGACAAGGACAACCTGCTCACGCTCGCCGCGAAGGTGCCGGGGCTGAAGACGGCCGCCTTCACGTCCTGTGTGAACGACGGCACACACGACAACTGGGTGCGCAAATCCAATGACGCCTTCGGGAAATCCGGATTCAACGCCACCCCGACCGTGCTGCTGAACGGCAAGAGCGTCTACGGCAGCGGCCCGGCGCTGACCCCGGACAGCCTCAAGCAGAAGGTCGCGGACGCCAACAAGGGCAAGCCCGCCGGTACGGCGACGGCGGCGCCCACGGCGAGCGCCAGCCCGTCCCCGTGAGCCCTCCGCGGCTCCGCTGACCTGCCCCGGCGGTCACGCGGAGCCGCCGGGGCACGACACTGCGCGCCCGGCCGTTATCCAGACGTAGCCGGGCGGGCTGCCGAGTTCGCGTCCGGCACGGTAGCGTCGGACATTGCCATGGAACTCGCATTCATCCCCAGCCCCTCGCACGGCGTCGTCCACCTTGGACCGGTCCCGCTGCGCGGCTACGCGTTCTGCATCATCATCGGCGTCTTCATCGCCGTCTGGTACGGCAACAAGCGCTGGATCGACCGCGGCGGCAAGGTCGGCACGGTCGCCGACATCGCCGTGTGGGCGGTGCCCTTCGGCCTCGTCGGCGGCCGGCTCTACCACGTGATCACCGATTACGAGCTGTACTTCACCGACGGCAAGGACTGGGTCGACGCCTTCAAGGTGTGGCAGGGCGGCCTCGGCATCTGGGGCGCCATCGCCATGGGCGCGCTGGGCGCCTGGATCGGCTGCCGCCGCCGGGGCATCGCGCTGCCGGCGTACGCCGACGCCATCGCGCCGGGCATCGCTCTCGCGCAGGCCGCCGGGCGCTGGGGGAACTGGTTCAACCAGGAGCTGTACGGCAAGCCCACCACGCTGCCGTGGGGCCTGAAGATCGACGCGGCGCACCGCCCGGACGCCACACCGGACCTGGCCACGTACCACCCGACCTTCCTGTACGAGTCGCTGTGGTGCGTCGGTGTCGCGCTCCTGGTGATCTGGGCCGACCGCCGCTTCAAGCTCGGACACGGCCGCGCCTTCGCGCTCTACGTGGCCGCGTACACGGTGGGCCGGTTCTGGACCGAGCACATGCGCGTCGACTACGCGCACCGCATCCTGGGCATGCGTCTCAACGACTGGACGGCGATCGTCCTCTTCGTCGCGGCGGTGGCGTACCTGGTGCTCTCGAACAAGCTGCGTCCGGGGCGCGAGGCGGTCGTGGAGCCCGGCGCGGTGGAAGCGGCGGAGGTCACGGAGGGCGCGAAGGACGGCGCCGAGTCCGTCGAGGCCGCCGACGCGGACGCCGAGGACGCTCCCGCGGCCGGGACCGGCGCCGGGGCCGAGGCCGCCGATTCCGCCTCCGAGCAGCCGGAAGAGGACGCGGCGGAGCCCGCGGGCAAGCCCGTCGCAGGCTAGTTTTCGCAGGTCAGGGCAGCCTCTCCTTGCTGGCGGGAGGCTGCCTTCGCCTTGTACGGTCGAACCTGTTTCCGGATTCCGCGGTCCTGCGACCGCACGGGGGAGGGGTGGACCGTATGACCAGCGCAGCCGTCGAGGGCGTCACCGGCACCCCGTCCGCGCCCTACCACGTACCCCACCACAAGCACCGGGACGTGTCCGGCGGATGGCTGCGGCCCGCGGTCTTCGGGGCGATGGACGGCCTGGTGTCGAACTTCGCGCTCATGACCGGTGTGGCCGGCGGTGACGTCAGCTCCCGCACCATCGTCGTGACGGGCCTGGCCGGGCTCGCGGCCGGTGCCTTCTCCATGGCCGCAGGTGAGTACACCTCGGTCGCCTCCCAGCGTGAGCTGGTCGAGGCCGAGCTGGCCGTCGAGCGGATCGAGCTGGACCGGCACCCCGAGGACGAGCTGCGCGAGCTGGCCGAGATCTACGTGGCGCGGGGTGTGGAGCCGGAGCTGGCGTACGAGGTGGCCCGGCAGCTGTCGAAGGACCCGGAGCAGGCGCTGGAGATCCACGCCCGCGAGGAGCTGGGCGTGGACCCGGGCGACCTGCCGTCACCGCTGGTGGCCGCGTCGTCGTCCTTCGTGTCCTTCGCGCTGGGCGCGCTGCTGCCCGTGCTGCCCTATCTGCTGGGCGCGGACTCGCTGTGGCTCGCGGTGCTGCTGGCGCTCGCCGGGCTCTTCGGCTGCGGTGCGGCCGTGGCGCGCGTCACGGCCCGGTCGTGGTGGTACAGCGGTCTGCGGCAGCTGGTCTTGGGTGCGGCCGCCGGTGGAGTTACCTTCGTACTCGGAGGCCTGATCGGCACCGCCGTCGGCTGACCGAATTCCGTCCGCGGGCACATCTGTACAAGTCTTGTGTTTCGTGGCCGTTTCAGTCAGCGCCGCACGGGGCATCACTCGGTAACCCAACCGGCAGAGCAGCCAGGGCACCCCTCGGCGACGTCGGTCACCCCCGCGGTACGAGGACGGCCCGAAATGGCCGTTCCATCCCTTCGGTATGTCCATATGATGAAACCGAGTATCCGGTTCTCGAACACTCGGCCATCATGTAACCTGCACGAAATCGCAGAGGGCCAACGTCGTCCCTGTTGCGCATGCCTGGAGACAGGCGATGCTTTCAAGCCAATGACGACGACGGGAGAGCCATGCGTTCGCGTTCCGCGTTCATGGACGGGCACCCCGCCCCGCAGGGGATGTACGACCCCCGCAACGAGCACGACGCCTGCGGTGTCGGCTTTGTGGCCACCCTCACCGGCGAGGCCAGCCATGCCCTCGTGGAGCAGGCGCTCACCGTCCTGCGCAATCTGGAGCACCGCGGAGCCACCGGCGCCGAGCCCGACACGGGTGACGGCGCGGGCATCCTGCTCCAGGTCCCTGACGCGTTCCTGCGTGACGCCGCCGGCTTCGACCTGCCCGCCGCCGGGCACTACGCGGTCGGCCTGGCCTTCCTCCCCGTCGAGCTGGACGACCGCGCCAAGGCCGTCGACGCCATCGAGCGCATCGCCGCCGAGGAGGGCCTGACCGTCCTCGGCTGGCGCGAGGTCCCGGTCGCCCCGGACATGCTGGGCTCCAGCGCGCGCGCCACCATGCCGTTCTTCTCCCAGCTCTTCGTCGCCGACGCCGACGGCGCCGCGAAGTCCGGCATCGAGCTGGACCGGCCCGCCTTCGTCCTGCGCAAGCGCGCCGAGCGTGAGGCCGAGGTCTACTTCCCGTCGCTGTCCGCGCGCACCCTCGTCTACAAGGGCATGCTCACCACCGGGCAGCTGGAGCCGTTCTTCCCCGACCTGTCCGACCGGCGCACCGCCACCGCCATCGCGCTCGTCCACTCCCGCTTCTCGACGAACACCTTCCCGAGCTGGCCGCTCGCACACCCGTACCGTTTCGTGGCGCACAACGGTGAGATCAACACCGTCAAGGGCAACCGCAACTGGATGCGTGCCCGTGAGTCGCAGCTGGCCAGCGAGCTGTTCACCGGTGACCTGGAGCGGATCTACCCGATCTGCACGCCCGGCGCCTCCGACACCGCGTCCTTCGACGAGGTCCTGGAGCTGCTGCACCTCGGCGGCCGCTCGCTGCCGCACAGCGTGCTCATGATGATCCCCGAGGCGTGGGAGAACCACGAGTCGATGGACC
Source organism: Streptomyces sp. NPDC021224 (assembly GCF_044332905.1). Taxonomy (NCBI): domain Bacteria; kingdom Bacillati; phylum Actinomycetota; class Actinomycetes; order Kitasatosporales; family Streptomycetaceae; genus Streptomyces; species Streptomyces sp. NPDC021224. The sequence continues at coordinate 40,116 of NZ_JBIRPW010000011.1, forward strand.
CCGCCCGGCGGGCGTTCTACCAGTACCACTCCACTCTGATGGAGCCCTGGGACGGCCCGGCGTGCGTCGCCTTCTCCGACGGCTCGGTCGTCGGCGCGGTCCTGGACCGCAACGGTCTGCGCCCCGGCCGCTACTGGGTCACCGACGACGGCCTGGTCGTGCTCGCCTCCGAGTCCGGTGTGCTGGACATCGCGCCCTCCCGCATCGTGCGCAAGGGCCGGCTGCAGCCGGGCCGGATGTTCCTGGTCGACACGGTCACGCACCGTATCGTCGAGGACGACGAGATCAAGGCCGAGATGGCCGCGCAGAACCCGTACGCCGACTGGCTGGACGCCGGCCTCATCGACCTGGCCGACCTGCCCGAGCGCGAGCACATCGTGCACACCCACGCCTCGGTCACCCGCCGCCAGCAGACCTTCGGCTACACCGAGGAGGAGCTGCGCGTCCTGCTCGCGCCCATGGCGCGCACCGGCGCCGAGCCGATCGGCTCGATGGGCACCGACACGCCGATCGCGGCGCTGTCCGACCGGCCGCGGCTGCTCTTCGACTACTTCACCCAGCTCTTCGCCCAGGTCACCAACCCGCCGCTGGACGCGATCCGCGAAGAGCTGGTCACCTCGCTGATCTCCACGATCGGCCCGTCCGGCAACCTGCTGGAGCCCAGCCCGGCGTCCTGTCGCAACATCACGCTGCCCTTCCCGGTCATCGACAACGACGAGCTGGCCAAGCTCATCCACGTCAACGCCGACGGCGACATGCCCGGCATGAAGGCCGCCACGCTCTCCGGCCTCTACCGGGTCACCGGGGGCGGGGAGGCGCTGGCCGCCCGGCTCGCCGAGATCTGCGCCGAGGCCGACGCCGCGATCGAGGACGGCGCCCGGCTGATCGTGCTGTCCGACCGGCACTCCGACGCCGAGCACGCCCCGATCCCGTCGCTGCTGCTCACCTCCGCGGTGCACCACCACCTGATCCGCACCAAGCAGCGCACCCAGGTCGGCGTGCTGGTCGAGGCCGGCGACGTCCGCGAGGTCCACCACGTCGCGCTGCTCATCGGCTACGGTGCCGCGGCCGTCAACCCGTACCTGGCCATGGAGTCCGTCGAGGACCTGGTCGCCGCGGGCACCTTCCTCAGCGGCATCGAGCCCGAGGCCGCGATGCGCAACCTCATCAAGGCGCTCGGCAAGGGCGTTCTGAAGGTCATGTCCAAGATGGGCATCTCCACCGTGGCCTCCTACCGCGGTGCCCAGGTCTTCGAGGCCGTCGGCCTGGACCGCGACTTCGTGGACACCTACTTCCACCTCACCGACACCAAGATCGGCGGCGCGGGCATCGACGTCGTCGCCGCCGAGGTCGCCGCCCGGCACGCCAAGGCCTACCCGCTCTCCGGCATCCAGGCCGCGCACCGCCGGCTGGAGATCGGCGGCGAGTACCAGTGGCGCCGCGAGGGCGAGCCGCACCTGTTCGACCCCGAGACGGTCTTCCGCCTCCAGCACGCCACCCGCACCCGGCGCTACGACATCTTCAAGCAGTACACCGGCCGGGTGAACGAGCAGTCCGAGCGCCTCATGACGCTGCGCGGCCTGTTCGGCCTGTCCTCCGACCGGCAGCCCGTGCCGCTGGACGAGGTCGAGCCGGTCTCCGAGATCGTCAGGCGCTTCTCCACCGGCGCCATGTCGTACGGCTCGATCTCCCGCGAGGCGCACGAGACGCTCGCCATCGCGATGAACCAGCTCGGCGGCAAGTCCAACACCGGCGAGGGCGGCGAGGACCCGGACCGGCTGTACGACCCGGCCCGGCGCAGCGCCATCAAGCAGGTCGCCTCCGGCCGTTTCGGCGTCACCTCGGAGTACCTGGTCAACGCCGACGACATCCAGATCAAGATGGCCCAGGGCGCCAAGCCCGGCGAGGGCGGTCAGCTGCCCGGCCACAAGGTCTACCCGTGGGTCGCCACCACCCGGCACTCCACCCCGGGCGTCGGCCTGATCTCCCCGCCGCCGCACCACGACATCTACTCCATCGAGGACCTCGCCCAGCTCATCCACGACCTGAAGAACGCCAACCCGAAGGCGCGCGTTCACGTCAAGCTGGTCTCCGAGGTCGGCGTCGGCACGGTCGCCGCGGGCGTCAGCAAGGCGCACGCCGACGTGGTGCTGATCTCCGGCCACGACGGCGGCACCGGCGCCTCGCCGCTCACCTCGCTCAAGCACGCGGGCGGCCCCTGGGAGCTGGGCCTGGCCGAGACGCAGCAGACGCTGCTGCTCAACGGGCTGCGCGACCGCATCGTGGTGCAGACCGACGGCCAGCTCAAGACCGGCCGCGACGTCGTCATCGCCGCGCTGCTCGGCGCCGAGGAGTTCGGCTTCGCGACCGCGCCGCTGGTCGTCTCCGGCTGCGTCATGATGCGGGTGTGCCACCTGGACACCTGCCCGGTCGGCGTCGCCACGCAGAACCCGGTGCTGCGCGACCGCTTCTCCGGCAAGCCGGAGTTCGTGGTGAACTTCTTCGAGTTCATCGCCGAGGAGGTCCGCGAGCTGCTCGCCGAGCTGGGCTTCCGCAGCATCGAGGAGGCCGTCGGCCACGCCGAGGTCATCGACGCCGGCCGCGCGGTGGACCACTGGAAGGCCCAGGGCCTGGACCTCGCCCCGCTGCTGCACGTGCCCGAGCTGCCCGAGGGCGCCGTCCGGCACCGCATCACCGAGCAGGACCACGGCCTGGCCAAGGCGCTCGACAACGAGCTGATCAAGCTCGCCGCCGACGCCCTGGACAGCGGCGCCCCGGTCCGCGCGCAGGTCGCCATCCGCAACGTCAACCGCACGGTCGGCACCATGCTCGGCCACGAGGTGACGAAGAAGTACGGCGGCGCGGGCCTGCCCGAGGGCACCATCGACATCACCTTCACCGGCTCCGCGGGCCAGTCCTTCGGCGCGTTCCTGCCCAAGGGCATCACCCTGCGGCTGGAGGGCGACGCCAACGACTACGTCGGCAAGGGCCTGTCCGGCGGCCGGGTCGTCGTCCGCCCGGACCGCGGCGCCGACCACCTCGCCGAGTACAGCACCATCGCGGGCAACACCATCGCCTACGGCGCGACCGGCGGCGAGCTGTTCCTGCGCGGCCGCACCGGCGAGCGGTTCTGCGTCCGCAACTCCGGCGCCACCGTCGTCTCCGAGGGCGTGGGCGACCACGGCTGCGAGTACATGACCGGCGGCCGGGCCGTCGTCCTCGGCCCGACCGGGCGGAACTTCGCGGCCGGCATGTCCGGCGGCATCGCCTACGTCCTGGACCTGGACCCGGCGGCCGTCAACCGCGGCATGGTCGAGGTCGAGGCGCTGGACGCCGACGACATCACGTGGCTGCACGACGTGGTGCGCCGTCACGCAGAGGAGACCGGCTCCACGGTCGCCGAGCGGCTGCTCGCCGACTGGGGCGGCGCCCTCACCCGCTTCGGCAAGGTCATGCCGAGGGACTACAAGGCAGTGCTCGCCGCCAAGAACGCCGCCGAGCAGGCCGGACTCTCCGAGTCCGAGACCACCGCGAAGATGATGGAGGCGGCAAATGGCTGACCCCAAGGGCTTCCTCACCACCGGCCGCGAGGGCGCGCCCACCCGCCCGGTCGAGGAGCGCAAGCAGGACTGGAACGAGGTCTACGTTCCCGGCGGGCTGCTGCCGATCATCACCAAGCAGGCCGGCCGCTGCATGGACTGCGGCATCCCGTTCTGCCACAACGGCTGTCCGCTCGGGAACCTGATCCCGGAGTGGAACGACTACGCCTACCGCGAGGACTGGCAGGCCGCCTCCGAGCGGCTGCACGCCACCAACAACTTCCCGGAGTTCACCGGGCGGCTGTGCCCGGCGCCCTGCGAGTCCGCGTGCGTACTCGGCATCAACCAGCCGGCCGTCACCATCAAGAACGTCGAAGTCACCATCATCGACAAGGCCTGGGACGCCGGTGACGTCACCCCGCAGCCGCCCGAGCGGCTGTCCGGCAAGACCGTCGCCGTCATCGGCTCGGGCCCCGCGGGCCTGGCCGCCGCCCAGCAGCTCACCCGCGCCGGGCACACCGTCGCGGTGTACGAGCGGGCCGACCGCATCGGCGGGCTGCTGCGCTACGGCATCCCCGAGTTCAAGATGGAGAAGCGGCACATCAACCGCCGCATCGAGCAGATGCGCGCGGAGGGCACCAAGTTCCGCACCGGAGTGCAGATCGGCACCGACCTGGACGCCGCGAAGCTCGCCAAGCGCTACGACGCGGTCGTCATCGCGGCCGGCGCGACCGTCTCCCGCGACCTGCCCGCCGAGGGCCGTGAGCTGAACGGCGTGCACTACGCCATGGAGTACCTGCCGCTGGCCAACAAGGTGCAGGAGGGCGACTTCGTGACGTCCCCCATCACCGCCGAGGGCAAGCACGTCGTGGTCATCGGCGGCGGCGACACCGGCGCGGACTGCGTGGGCACCGCCCACCGCCAGGGCGCGCTGTCGGTCACCCAGCTGGAGATCATGCCGCGCCCCTCCGACGACCGCCCCGCCGGCCAGCCCTGGCCGACGATGCCGGCCGTCTACAAGGTCACCTCCGCGCACGAGGAGGGCGGCGAGCGTGTCTACGCCGTCAACACGGTGAAGTTCACCGGCGACGAGGAGGGCAACGTCCGCGAGCTGCACCTGGTCGAGGTCGTCTTCCAGGACGGGAAGTTCGTCCCCCAGGAGGGCACCGAGCGGGTCGTCCCGGCCGACCTGGTCACCCTCGCGATGGGCTTCACCGGCACCGACCAGTCCAACGGCCTGGTCGACCAGCTGGGCCTGGCGCTGGACGCCCGCGGCAACATCGCCCGCGACGCGAACTACGCGACCAACGTCGACGGTGTCTTCGTCGCCGGCGACGCGGGCCGCGGCCAGTCCCTCATCGTGTGGGCCATCGCCGAGGGCCGCTCCGCGGCGAAGGCGGTCGACTCCTACCTGACCGGCCTGCCCTCCGCGCTCCCGGCCCCGATCCGCCCCACGGACCGGCCGCTGACCGTCTGACGGTCCCCTGTGTGTCCCGCACAACGACGTGCGGTGCAGTAACACCACAGCGCCCACCCCTCCCCGACCACGGAGGTGGGCGCTGTGTGTTGTTTCCGGGACCGTTGCCGTCTCCCGGCGGACGGGGGTGCCGGCGACGCCACGGCGCTAGAGTGGTACTGCCTGTAACCGGGAGTGGAGGCAGCGATGGCGGATCCGCCGGACGACCCGAGGCTGTGGGAACGGCGGATCCAGCAGCGTCTCGCCCGCGGCGAGGCCGCCGCGCTGGGCGAACTCTACGACCGGCACGCGCGGTTGGTGCACGGTCTCGCCGTCCGCCTGCTCGGCGAGGAGAAGGCGGCCCAGGAGGTCGTCGTCGAGGTCTTCCGCGACGTCTGGGAGGATCCGGCGCAGTTCGAGCCGCGGCGCGAGCGGCTGCCGAAGTGGCTCGCCGCGCGGACCTACCAGCGCGCCGCCGCCCGCGCCGCCAGGGACTCCCGGCCCGCGGACGACGCCGACCGGGCCGCCGGGCCCGCGGGGACCACCCCCGCCGGGCTCTTCGCGGCCGCCGCCGTGGCGCGCTCGCTGCCCGAACCGGTGCGGTCGGCGCTCCAGCAGGCCCTGGTGCGCGACGTGAACTACCGTCAGCTGGCCGCCGAGCTGGGCATCAGCGGCGAGGAGGCACTGCGCCGCCTGCGCGCGGGCCTGCAGGTCGTGGCGGCCCGGACGGGCGCGGCGGGGAAGGGCGGGCGATGAGCGACAGGACCTACGACGACCACCCCCGGGTGCGGCCGCTCCTGGAGGCCTGGGCGCTGGGGGTGTGCGCACCGGAGGAGGCCGCACTCGTCGAGGAGCACCTCGGGGGGTGCGACGGGTGCGGCGCCGAGCTGCGGGAACTGGACGCCGCGCTGTCCGCGCTGTACGCGTCCGAGGAACTCGAACCGCCCGCCACGCTGCGTTCCGAGGTGCTCGGCGTCTGCCTGAGCAGCCGCTCCCCGCAGGTCGCCGTCCCGGACTACGCCCAGCCCTACGACAACGAGACCGCGCGGCTGGACACGCTCCTGCGCAACCTGACCGGCGAGCAGTGGGGCGCGCCCGTCGATCTGGAGTGGCGCCAGGAGGAGAAGAGCGCCGAGCGGCGCACCTCCGTGTCCGGTGTCCTCGGCCATCTGCTCGCCGTCGACGGCATGGTCTCGGCCTCGCTGGGCCTGCCCGACCCGTTGGGCGACCAGGACAAGGCCGTGGGTCCCGACCTGCGGACGGAGGAGATGTGGCGGCAGCTCGACGGCGACGGGCCCGGCTCCGTCGATCCCGCCGCGGGCGACGACGCGCGCCGGACGTGGCGCGAGCACGCCTACGAGCTGATCCGCACCTGTGCCTTCGGCGGCGGCGGGGTCGCCGACATCCCGGTCCCCTACGGCGAGGGCGTGGTGCTGCCGCTGCGCCTCGCCATGCTCGACCGGGCCTTCGAGACGTGGATCCACGCCACCGACATCGCGGACGCGGTGCAGCACCCGTATCCGCCGCCCGTCCCCGAGCACCTGCGGACGCTCATCTCCGTGGCCGTGCAGATGCTCCCCTCGGTGCTGTCGGCCCGCCGGCAGGCCGGACTCGCCGCGCCACCGCGTCCGGTGACCGACCCGGGAGCACCGGCCCGCAGCGTGCGCCTGGAGATCGAGGGCGAGAGCGGCGGCGAGTGGTATCTGCCGGTGGACGTACCCGAAGGCCCGGCGGGGGCCGACAACTGCGTCGGCCGCGTCACGCTGCCGGAGGTCGTCTTCTGCCGCCTGGCGGCCGGGCACATCGACCCGGAGGCCGCCGCGGCTGACCACACCGGGGACAGCGCGGCCGTGCGCGAACTGCTCTACGCCGTGGCCTCGATGAGCAGACTGTGAGCGGTGCGCGGCGGGCCGCCCGCCGCGCTCACGTGTCGAGCGCCAGTTCCGCCCGGCACAGCGTGCACCTCGCCCGCACCCGCCCCCGGCAGGGGAGCCGGAGGCGCTGGAAGCAGTGCGGGCACGGGAAGGAGACCTTGACGCCCGTCGGTCCCGGGGCGAAGTCGTACCCCGGGCCGGAGGCCGTCGCGCGGCGGTCGCGGGCGTAGCGGCGGCGGGCGGTCCAGGGCGCGGCGGCGAGGGGGGCGGCGCGCAGGTCCGCGTCGTGGCGCTCGCGCCCCGCGCGGTAGGCGTCGACCGCCTGCGGGGAGCGGAACCACGGCTCGGGGTCCTCCGCGAAGAGCGCGGCCCGCTTGGCCAGGACGTAGCCGAACTCCTCCGGGGTGAGGTAGCCGAGTTTGTACGCGGCGCGCGTGACGCGGTCGCCGACCACCGCCGCGTCCTCGCGGTAGGCGTCGAGCAGCAGCCACCCGGCCCCGAGGTAGGTGGTCGCGGTGTCGGTGAGGATCTCGTTGTCGCGGGTGCCGGGCAGGAAGAGGCCGAGCCGGTGCAGGTAGACGTGCATGACCTCGTGCGCGAGTGCCGCGCCGATGTCGCGCCGGTCGGTCTTGAAGCGGGCGTGCAGTTCGACGAAGTACTCGGGTCCTGCGGCGAGTTCGACGTTCCCGGCGTGGACCATGTCGCGGAAGCCCACGACCATGCGGGCGTCCGGCAGCCGGAAGTGCTGGACCATCGCGTGGGCGATCCGCTGCGCGCCGAGGTAGAGGTCCTCGTCGGCGGGGAAGGCGGCGGTCTCGGGGCGGACGGGGGCGGCGAAACGCCGTACGCCGTCCGCGGACAGCCGCCGGTGGAGCGCGGTGAGCGCGGTCCGTACGGTGTCCAGGTGCGGGAAGCCGTGCACGATCGGCCCGCCCCCGGTGCCCTGCTGCGTGTCCTCGGCGTGCCCGGCCATGGCCACCTCCCCCTACGCCGACGAGCCTACGCGCCGCCCGGCGGCAGCGCTTACCGGGCGGCGGCCCGGTAGGGCAGCATGAGCCGCATGCCTGTTCTGACGCACGCCGAGGCCGAGACCCGCGCCCGTGACCTGTCCGTCCACCACTACGCCCTCGACGTCGACCTGACCCGCGGGGACGAGGTGTTCGCCTCCACCGCCGTGATCCGGTTCGAGGCCCGGCGCGGGTGCGACACCTTCGCCGAGATCCGCCCCGCCGCGCTGCGCCGCGTCGTCCTCGACGGCCGGGAGCTGGATCCCGCGCAGCTCGACGACAACCGGCTGCCGCTGACCGGCCTGACGGCGGGCGAGCACGAGCTGACCGTCGAGGCGGACATGCCGTACTCCCGTACCGGCGAGGGCATGCACCGCTTCACCGACCCCGCGGACGGTGAGGCGTACGTCCACAGCCAGCTGTTCATGAACGACATGCAGCGCGTCGCCGCGTCCTTCGACCAGCCGGACCTGAAGGCCGTCTTCGACGTGACGCTGACCGTCCCGGAGGAGTGGACGGTGCTGGGGAACGGCGTCGCGACCCGTACCGCGCCCGGCCGCTGGCAGCTCGCGACGACCCCGCCGCTCGCGACGTACTTCGTGGCGGTCGCCGCCGGGCCCTGGCACTCGGTGCGCACCGAGCACGCCGGGCTGCCGTTCGGCCTGCACTGCCGCCGCTCGCTCGCGGAGTACCTGGACCGGGACGCGGCCGCGCTGTTCGACATCACCCGGCGCTGCTTCGACCGTTACCACGAGCTGTTCGACGAGCCCTACCCGTACGACTCGTACGACCAGGCGTTCGTGCCGGAGTTCAACGCGGGCGCCATGGAGAACCCCGGCCTGGTGACCTTCCGCGAGGCGTACCTGCCCCGGTCGGCGGTCACCCCGGCCGAGGAGCAGTTCCGCGCCGTGGTGATCGCGCACGAGATGGCGCACATGTGGTTCGGCGACCTCGTCACGCTGCGCTGGTGGGACGACATCTGGCTGAACGAGTCCTTCGCCGAGTACATGGGCTTCCAGGTGCTGTCGGAGGCGACGTCCTTCACCGGCACATGGACGGACTTCGCCGTCGCCCGCAAGGCGTGGGGGTACGACGCCGACCAGCGGCCCTCGACGCACCCGGTCGCGCCCGACCCGGCGGACGTGCCCGACACCGCGTCCGCGCTCAACAACTTCGACGGCATCTCGTACGCCAAGGGCGCCTCCGCGCTGCGGCAGCTCGTCACCTGGCTCGGCCCCAAGGCCTTCACCGCCGGGCTCAACACGCACTTCGCCCGGCACCGCTTCGGCAACGCCGACCTCGCCGACTTCATCGACTCCCTCGGCAGCGCCACCGACCGCGACGTGCCCGCGTGGGCCGCGGCCTGGCTGCGCACCTCCGGCATCGACACGCTCACCCCCGACACCCCGCCGGGCGCACCCGAGGGCCACTGGCGGCTGGAGATCCGCCACCGCGGCACCCGCCCGCACCGCGTCGGCGTCGGACTCTACGACCGGGCCGTCGCCGACCCCCGCACGCTGGTGCTGCGCGAGCGGCTCACGGTGGACGTCGCCGCCGGGTCGGTCGGCGAGCACCACGACCTGCCCGGTCCGCGGCCCGACCTGATCCTGCTCAACGACGGCGACCTCACGTACACCAAGGTCCACTTCGACCCCCGGTCGTGGCAGACGCTGCGCGACACCCTCGGCGGCCTGCCCGACCCGCTGGGCCGGGCCGTCGCCTGGAACGCCGCGCGCACCCTCGTCCGCGACGGGGGCCTGCCGCCCGCGGACTACCTGGACCTGGCCGCCGCCCACCTGCCGGGCGAGCCCGAGCCCGCGATCGTCGAGGCCGTCCTCACCTTCGCCCGCGCCCTCGTCGCCGACCAGTACCTCACCCCCGACGCCCGCCCCGCCGCGCTGCGCACGCTGGCCACCACCGCCCGGCAGCTCCTCGCCGCCGGGCTCGACGGCACCCGCCTGACCGCGACCCGCGCGCTGGTCGACTGCGCGTACGACGAGGAGTCCGTGACGGAGCTGCGCGGCTGGTACGACGCCGGCGCGATCCCGGGCGGCGCCCCGCTCGACCCCGAACTGCGCTGGCGGATGCTGCTGCGACTGGCCGTCCTCGGCGCCGCCTCCGCCGCCGAGATCGACGCGGCGCTGGCCGCCGACCCGAGCGCCACGGGCCGCGAGGGCGCCGCCCGCTGCCGGGCCGCCCTCCCCACCGCCGCGGCCAAGGCGGCCGCGTGGGAGGCGATGTTCACCGACGACACCCTCTCGAACTACCTCTTCGCGGCCCACGCCCAGGGCTTCTGGCAGCCCGAACACGCCGCCCTGACTGCGGAGTACGTGTCCCGCTACTTCACCGACGCCCCGCCGCTGGCCGCCCGCCGCGGCACGGCGATCGCCTCGGAGGCGGGGCGGGCGGCCTTCCCGTCCACAGCGGTGTCCTCCTCGACCCTTGAGCTGGGCAGCGCATGCCTGGAGTCCGGCGGCCTGACCCCCGCACTGGCGCGTGCGCTGGCCGACAAGCTGGACGACCTGTCCCGCACGCTGCGCGTCCGCGGGGCCGCGGGGTAGCCCCCCGGGGCTGCCCCCCCGCGCGGTGCCCGCCGCGACCGTCCCCCGGCGGGGGCCGAGCGCGCAGTTTCCCGCGCCCCTAGGTGGTTGCCACGTGCGGTGGCAGCTCGCCTTCCCCCGGTGGGGGGCTGAGCGCGCAGTTCCCCGCGCCCCTGAAAACGGCAACTCTCGCCCGCAGCCGCGCCCCGAGAAACGAGAACTGTCCCCCGTAGCCGCGCCCGGAGACACTCACCCCCACCGGCTGGCAGCCGCTAGTCCGGCCTGGAGGGGGACGGTGCGGGGTGCCCCCGCAGGAATGCGCTGGGAGGGGCTCACCTACTACGGGTGAGGGTGAAGGCGCATTCCGAGGAGGTGCCCCGTGGCGGCCCCCGACCCCACCCCTGGGGCAGGGGCGCGATGCTCTGCCGGGTACCAACCAGGGGCGCGAGGAACTGCGCGACAAGCCCCCACCGCAGGGAAGGTCGCGCGGCGAACCGCACAACGCAGCCCGGAGCGAAAAACCCCGTACCGCCGCACGCAGTGACTCGTTGGGCTCTCCGGGAGAGAGGACGGGTCGAGATGGAGATGCCCGCGCTGGCCGGAGGCCGGCACGGGGCCGCGGAGCTGCGGCCGCTGGTCGAGACGGTGCTGGCCGCGTTGGAGGAGGGGGCCGCCGCGCGGGGCGGCCCGGTGCCGGCCGGCGGCCCGGGGGAGACGGCGCGGCGGGTCGCCGGGGCGATGGGCCGGCCCCTGCAAGGCCACGGCACGGGCGCCCACGAGGCCCTGCACACGCTCGTACGGGAGATGGCCCGGGGCGCGGCGGACCCGGCGGACGCCTACTGCGCCGCCCACCTGCACTGCCCGCCGCTCGCGCTCGCGGCAGCCGCGGAGCTGGGCGCGGCGGCGCTGAACCCGTCGCTGGACTCGTGGGACCAGGCGCCCGCGGCGACGGAGATCGAGGGGCGGGCGGCGGCGGTGCTGGCCGCGCTGGTCTACCCGGATCTGCCCGCGCCGGACGCGCTCATGACGACCGGGGGGACGGAGTCGAACCAGCTCGCCCTGCTGCTGGCCCGGGAGCGCGCGGCGGGTGGCCCGCGCGTGCAGGTGGTGTGCGGCGCGAACGCGCACCACAGCGTGCAGCGCGCGGCCTGGCTGCTGGGTCTGCCGAAGCCGATCGCGGTGGACACGCCCGCGGGCGTGCTGGACCCGGCGGCCGTGGACGCCACGCTGGACGAACTGCCCGGCCGCGCCCTGCTCGTGGCCACCGCGGGCACCACGGACACCGGGGCGATCGACCCGCTCCCGCAGCTCGCCCAGACCGCCGCGCGGCACGGCGCGGAGCTGCACGTGGACGCGGCCTACGGCGGGCCGCTGCTCTTCAGCCGGCACGAGGCGCACAAGCTCGACGGGCTCCAGTCCGCGGTGTCGGTCACCCTCGACCTGCACAAGCTGGGGTGGCAGCCGGTCGCCGCGGGGCTGCTGGCCGTGCCGGACGCCGCCGCGCTGCGTCCGCTGGGCCACCAGGCCGACTATCTGAACGCCGCCGACGACACCGAGGCCGGCATGCCCGACCTGCTGGGCCGCTCGCTGCGCACCACCCGCCGCCCGGACGTGCTGAAGATCGCGGTCACGCTGCGCGCGCTGGGCCGCGACGGTGTCGCCGCGCTGGTCGACGCGGTGTGCGGGCACGCCCGGGAGCTGGCGGCGGCGGTGGAGCGCCACCCGGAGCTGGAGCTGTACGCGCCTCCGACGATCAGCACCGTGCTGTTCCGCCCGGCGGGCGCCGACGACGAGCAGGTGGCGGCGCTGCGCCGGGAGCTGATGTACGAGGGCCGGGCGGTGCTCGGCCGCGCGGCCGCGGACGGCCGGCTGTGGCTCAAGGCGACCCTGCTCAACCCGCACGTCCGCCCGCAGGACCTGGACGCCCTGCTCCGCCTGGTGACCGACGCGCGCACCCGGCAGACGCAGAGCTGACCCACCGGGCGCAGCACCACGGAAGGAAGGCCCCGCCCCGATGAACGACCCGACCCCGCAGCCCGCGGAACCCGCCCCGGCCGCCCGCCCCGCGGACCCGGCCCCGGTCCCGCACGCCCTGCCCGCCGTTCCCGGACCCGCCGTTCCCGGACCCGCCGCCCCGGGAGCCGGCGCCCAGCTGCCGCCCGCGCCGGACCGGGCGCCGTACGCCGCTCCCGGGCCCGAGGAGGAGGATCCCGAGCCCTTCGACCTGCTCGGTATCGGTGTCGGCCCCTTCAACCTCTCGCTCGCCGCGCTCGCGGACGCCGTGCCGGGGCTGGCGGCCGCGTTCTACGACCAGCGGCAGGCCTTCCACTGGCACCCGGGCCTGCTGGTGGACGGCGCCACGCTGCAAGTGCCCTTCCTCGCCGACCTGGTGACGCTGGTCGACCCGGCGAGCCGCTGGTCGTTCCTGAACTACCTGAGGTCGCGCGAGCGGCTCTTCCCGTTCTATTTCGCCGAGCGCTTCCACATCCACCGCGCCGAGTACGACGCCTACTGCCGCTGGGTCGCCGACGCGCTGCCGTCCACGCACTTCGGGCAGCAGGTGGACACCGTCCGGTGGGATCCGGGGCACGCCCGCTTCGAGGTCGACCACACGCAGCTCGACGCGCACGGCGAGGCCGAGGCGCTGGGCCGCACGTACGCCCGGCACCTGGTGCTGGGCGTGGGCACGGCCCCCTACGTGCCCGAGCCGCTGCGGCCGCTCGCGGAGGCGCCGACCGTGCCCGTCGTGCACTCGGCGGAGTACCTGCCGCAGCGCGAGCGGCTGCTGGCGGCCGAGCACGTCACGGTGATCGGCTCGGGGCAGTCCGGTGCCGAGGTCTTCCTGGACCTGCTGCGGTCGCGGCCGGTGGGGCGGGAGGCGATCACCTGGCTGGCGCGTACACCCGCGTTCGCGCCGATGGAGTACAGCCGGCTCGGCCTGGAGCACTTCACGCCGGACTACACGCGCTACTTCCACGGCCTGCCCGAGCAGGTGCGCGACGGGCTGCTGCCGCGGCAGTGGCAATTGCACAAGGGCATCGACACCGGGACGATCACCGCGATCCACGACGAGCTGTACCGCCGCACCCTGGACGGCGGCTGGCCGGACGCGGTGCTCACACCGGGGGTCAGCGTGCGCACGGCGGGGCGGATCGGCACCACCGCGATCGAGCTGCACCTGGAGCACGCCGAGCAGGGTGCCCGCTCCCGGCTGGTGACCAACGCCGTGGTGCTGGCGACCGGTTACCGGGAGCGCCCGCTCGACGGGCTGCTCGGCCCGCTGGAGGACCGGCTGCTGCGCGACGCGGCGGGCCGCCCCCGGGTGGACGCCCGGCACCGGCTGGAGCTGGACCGCTCGGTGACGGGCCGGATCTACGTGCAGAACGCCGAGCGCCACACCCACGGTGTCGGCGCCCCGGATCTGGGCCTGGCCGCATGGCGCTCGGCGGTGATCCTCAACGACCTGACGGCGCTGCTGGCCGGCGCGGAGCACTACCCGCTGCCGGCCAGGACCGCCTTCACCACGTTCGGCCTCGGCGACCCCGCCCGTACCCGCGCCGCCGGGAGCGGGGGAGGGGCCGCCGGGACCGAGACGGCTATGCGAACACCGGCACTCCGGCGCGGGTGAGCCGCCACTGGTCGGCGGGGAAGGACGCCGGGTCGATGCCGCCGTGCGCCTGGACCCAGGCGATGATCGTGTTGCGGATCTCGTCGGAGTTGGACCACACCGACTGCGCCGTGGCCACGTGCGGGTAGTTGCTGCCGCCGCTGGAGCGGTAGTTGTTGACGGCGAGCACGAACTGCGCCGCCGGGTCGACCGGCTGCCCGCCCGCGGTCAGGTTGACGATGCGCGAGCCGGCCGGCTGGGCGATGTCGATGTCGTACGACAGCCCGCTGAGCACGTCGTAGCTGAAGTCGGGCGTGTTGTTGGCGTTGGTGAGCTTCGCCGGGTCCACGGGCGCGTCCGGCGCGGTCTGCACGAAGTACGCCGCGGACCACTCCAGGTAGTCCTTGATCTGGGCGCCGGTGAGGATCTTGGCGTCCAGGGTGTTCTCGTAGACGTACAGGCCCGCGACGTCACGCAGCGAGACCTGTCCGGCCGGGATGGCGGCGGTGCGGGAGAAGGGCGAGGCCTCGGAGATCACCGGCAGGTCGGCGTACTGGGTGCCGGCCAGCGCGGCCTTCACGGTGTCGGCCTGCACCAGGTTGAGGAAGTCGATGATCGGCGTGTCCTTGTACGTGGACTCCGCCGCGGACATCGCGACGGTGCAGGTGCCGATGATCTGGTTGACGTAGTCCACGACCTTCTGGTGCTCGTCCCGGACGAGCCGCGCCACCTTCGGGTCCTCGGCGACGGTGTTGGCGTTGCGCACCTCGGCGGTGACCGAGGTGACGTGCCAGCGGCCGCGGTCGAAGGTGAGGTCGATGTCGAAGACCGACAGCCGCATGCCCCAGTACAGCGGCTCGGACAGCACGACGGTCTTCCCGGTCTCCTCGTTGACCACCAGGGTCTGCGGCCGCTCGACGTGGGTGTGGCCGACCAGGATCGCGTCGATGCCCGGCACCTGCGCGGCGACCTGAGAGGACGCGTTCTCCGGGTAGGGCACGGCGTCGCCGTACGTGGTGCCGCCGTCCAGGCCCGAGTGGTCGGTGCAGATCACCACGTCGCAGCCGAGGGCGCGCAGCTTCGGGACGTATACCTTCGCCTGCTCCACCAGCCCGGGGAAGGCCATCTTGCCCTGCACGTTGGCCTTGTCCCACACCGCGATACCGGGGTTGGTCAGGCCCAGGATGCCGACCTTGACCGGCGGCAGCCCGTGCACCTTCAGCTCCTTGACCAGGTAGGGCGGGAAGGCGGGCTTGAGGGTCTTGGCGTCCACGGCGTTGGCGGCCAGCAGCGGGAAGTCGCACTGCTCCTGGAAGGCGCGCAGCAGCGGGATGCCGTAGTTGAACTCGTGGTTGCCGAGCGCGGCGGCGTCGTACTTCATGTGGTTCATGGCCAGCGCCATCGGGTGCTGCGGGCCCTTGCGCGCGCCGGTGATGGGCTCGACGCGGGCGAAGTAGTACGACAGCTGGGTGCCCTGGATGATGTCGCCCGCGTCGATCAGCAGCGTGCGGTCGTGGCCCTTCTCGGCGCGGGCCTGCTCGACGAGGGTGGCGATCTTGGCGAGGCCGACGTCGTTGTGGGTGGCGTCGTCGTACTCGGCGTTCGTGAAGTAGTCCCAGTTCACGGCGTGACCGTGCAGGTCGGTGGTGCCGAGGACGCGCAGCCCGAAGGTCTTCTGCCGCCCGTGGCCGTGGTCCTTGCCGGACTCCGCGGCCTGCGCGGGGGAGGCGGCGACCGCGCCCGCGGTGCCCGCGAGCGCGACGCCCGCGCCGGTGGCGGCCGAGCGGTTGATGAAGTCCCTGCGGTTGAGCGGCATGTCGTTCTCCTTGACGGTTCGCGGGCGCTGAGGCACAACGCGCGTAGATTGTGGACCAACGACAGGGCGGAGCAACAGGCCTTGCAGGTTAACTACTGCTGTCGCCCGTACCGGTGTGCTCATCCGAGCGGACCCGTGCACACTTCGAAAGTTGTCAACAACCGTTAATTCAGGCGTCGTTGGGCAGTTGCCCGTAGAGGCAGTGACTACCAACCGGTAAGTCATACGCTCGATACATGCGCCGAGCCAAGATTGTCTGCACCCTGGGACCTGCCACCGACTCCTACGACCAGATCAAGGCACTGGTCGAGGCCGGAATGGACGTGGCACGCCTCAACCTGAGCCATGGAAGCTACGCCGAGCACGAGGACCGCTACCGACGGGTGCGCAAGGCGTCCGACGAGATCGGTCGCAGCGTCGGCATCCTGGTGGACCTTCAGGGCCCGAAGATCAGGCTCGGCCGTTTCGCCGAGGGCCCTGTACTGCTTGAACGCGGTGACCTGTTCACCATCACCGCCGACGACATCGAGGGCGACCAGCAGATCTGCGGCACCACGTACAAGGGCCTGCCGGCCGACGTGGCGCGCGGCGAGCGGATCCTGGTCGACGACGGCCGGGTCACCCTGGAGGTGACCGACGTCGAGGGGCCGCGGGTGCACACCATGTGCATCGAGGGCGGCCTGGTCTCCGACAACAAGGGCCTCAACCTGCCGGGCGTCGCGGTGTCCGTGCCGGCGCTGTCCGACAAGGACATCCGCGACCTGCGCTGGGCGCTGCGCACCGGTGCGGACGTCATCGCGCTGTCCTTCGTGCGCAGCGGGCGGGACGTGGACGACGTGCTGCGGGTGATGGCCGAGGAGGGCCGCCGGGTCCCGGTGATCGCCAAGATCGAGAAGCCGCAGGCGGTCGACAACCTGGAGGACATCGTCGACGCCTTCGACGGCATCATGGTCGCCCGCGGTGACCTGGGCGTCGAGATGCCGCTGGAGGCGGTGCCGCTGGTGCAGAAGCGCGCGGTCGCGCTCGCCCGCAGGAACGCCAAGCCGGTCATCGTCGCCACCCAGATGCTGGACTCGATGATCGACAACTCCCGTCCCACCCGCGCCGAGGCCAGCGACGTGGCCAACGCGGTCATGGACGGCACGGACGCGGTCATGCTGTCCGGCGAGACCAGTGTCGGCAAGTACCCCGTCGCGACCGTCAAGACGATGGCGCGGATCGTGCGGGCCGCCGAGGAGGACATGCTCACGGCCGGCCTCGCGCCGCTCACCGACTCCTCCAAGCCGCGCACCCAGGGCGGCGCGGTGGCCAGGGCCGCCGCCGAGATGGGCGACTTCCTGGACGCCCGATTCCTGGTGGCCTTCACACAGTCCGGCGACACCGTGCGCCGGCTGTCCCGCTACCGCTCGCCGATCCCGGTGCTGGCCTTCACCCCGGAGCCGTCCACCCGCTCGCAGCTCACCCTGACCTGGGGCGTGGAGGCCTTCCTCGGCCCCATGGTGCAGACGACCGACGAGATGGTCCGGCAGGTGGACGAGGAGCTGCTGCGGATCGGCCGCTGCAAGAAGGGCGACGTCGTGGTCATCACGGCGGGCTCGCCGCCCGGAATGCCCGGCACCACCAATATGGTCCGGGTCCACCACATCGGTGTCGATGAGCTACCGCCGCGTAATGGGTGAACTCGAAATAGCTCCTGACTTCTTCCGCGCCCCCGCCGGCCACCGCCCGCGGGGGCGCGGGTTTTTCGGCCTCCGGGGGCCCTGCAGATATTTGCCCCTCGACTGCAATTAACGCTGCGTAACGTGCTCGCAATAAACATTCCCGGCGCCCGGCCGCACGGCCCGCCGCGGTCCCGGCCTGTCGCCGCCGCGGCCCCGGCCTGGGGCGTCAAGGCCCT
The DNA here is from genome assembly GCF_044332905.1 of Streptomyces sp. NPDC021224. Classification (NCBI taxonomy): domain Bacteria; kingdom Bacillati; phylum Actinomycetota; class Actinomycetes; order Kitasatosporales; family Streptomycetaceae; genus Streptomyces; species Streptomyces sp. NPDC021224. The sequence continues at coordinate 57,852 of NZ_JBIRPW010000011.1, forward strand.
CGGGGGTGTTGCCCCACACGGGAAGTGCGGTTTTCACTATCGGGGCGCCTCGGTGGCAAGTGGGCTATGTACGAAAAGTCCCACGGAATCTCAAGAGAAGCTCAAGAGTTTCGGATCGGCATAACAAGACAGTCACACTCTTGGCCACACCTATGCCGAATGGCGCGAACCAGGCCTAGAGTCACGGCCAGTCACCGCGCCACCGGATTTGTCAGTTCGGGTTCCGCGCGCGACTTCGGCTTCTCATCAGAGAAGCCGTGTCAGGGGAAAGGACTGACCGTGCGACAGCGTTCCTTGCTGATTCTGACCTCCGTGGTCGCCGCCGGAGCCCTCACGCTCTCCGCGTGCGGCTCGCGCAGCGACGACGACAAAAAGGGCGGGGACAGCGGCGGCACCGGCAGCAGCAGCGCTGCCTCCGGCGACAACATCACGGTGGTAATCGGTGTCGACGCACCGCTCACCGGTGCCAACTCCGCCACCGGCCTGGGCATCCAGTACGGCGTCAAGCTCGCCGTCGACGACGCCAACGCCAAGAAGCTCGTCCCCGGTGTGACCTTCCAGGTCAAGGCGCTGGACGACAAGGCGAACCCGGCCAACGGCCAGCAGAACGCCACGGCGTTCGTCTCCGACAAGAGCGTCATAGCCGCCGTCGGCCCGCTGAACTCCAACGTGGCCCTGACGATGCAGCAGGTCTTCAACGACGCCAACATGGTGGAGATCTCGCCCTCCAACACCAACCCGGCGCTGACGCAGGGCAAGGACTGGGCGTCCGGCAAGAAGGTGCGCGCCTTCAAGACCTACTTCCGCACCGCCACCACCGACGCCAACCAGGGCAACTTCGCCGCCGACTACGCGGTCAACACGCTCAAGAAGAAGAACGCCTTCGTCGTCGACGACAAGCAGACCTACGGCGCGGGCCTCGCGGCCATCTTCAAGGAGAAGTTCGCCTCACTCGGCGGCAAGGTCGTCGGCACCGACCACATCAACACCGGTGACAACGACTACTCCACCCTCGTCACCAAGATCAAGAGCTCGCACGCCGACATCCTCTACTACGGCGGCCAGTACGACGAGTCCGAGCTGATCACCAAGCAGCTCAAGGCGGCCGGCGTGAACATCCCGCTCATGGGCGGCGACGGCATGTACTCCGACACGTACATCAAGACCGCGGGCAAGGCCGCCGAGGGCGACATCGCGACGTCCGTCGGCGTGCCGGTGGACACCCTGCCCGCCGCGCAGGACTTCATCAAGGCGTACAAGTCGAACAACTACCCCGGTGACTACGGCACCTACGGCGGTTACTCGTACGACGCTGCCACCGCCATCATCAAGGCGGTCGGCCAGGTGGTCCAGGCCAACAACGGCAAGCTGCCCGACGACGCCCGCGCGAAGGTCGTCGACGGCGTGCAGAAGGCCGACTTCGACGGCATCGCCGGCCACATCTCGTTCGACGAGTTCGGCGACACCACCAACAAGCAGCTCACGGTCTACCAGGTCAAGAACGGCAAGTGGGTGGCGGTCAAGTCCGGCGTGTACACCGGCTGACCGACCCCGGCACCACCAGGGCCGCGCGGCCGGTCGCACCGACCGCGCGGCCCGCAGCACATCCGGGCCCCCGCCGACCGGGCGGGGCCCGCCACCGGTCCCACCCTGTCACCCGTCCCCGTCCACCCAGCGACATGGAGGCCATGCGGTGCACACCCTGCCGCAACAGCTGGCCAACGGGCTGTTCATCGGCTCGATGTACGGGCTCATCGCCATCGGCTACACGATGGTGTACGGCATCGTCCAGCTCATCAACTTCGCCCACGGCGAGATCTACATGACCGGCGCCTTCGGCGCGCTCGCGGTCTACACGAACCTTCCCGACGGCATGTCCATATGGGCGGCGCTGCCGCTCATGCTGGCCGGCGGCGCCATCGTGTCCGTCCTCATCGCGGTGGGCGCCGAACGCCTCGCCTACCGCCCGCTGCGGGGCGCACCACGGCTGGCACCGCTGATCACCGCCATCGGCCTCTCCCTCGCGCTCCAGCAGGCGGTCTTCCTGTGGTACCCGAACGCCACCGCGGGCAAGCACTTCCCGCAGCTGCCCGGCGGCCCGTTCCACGTGGGCTCCGTTGACATCCAGACCGGTGACATCTTCCTGGTGGCCGCGGCCGCGATCTGCATGACCGCGCTGGCCGGCTTCGTCCGCACCTCCCGCACCGGCCGCGCCATGCAGGCCACCGCGCAGGACCCGGACACCGCCAAGCTGATGGGCATCGACACCAACCGCATCATCGTGATCGCGTTCGCCATCGGCGGTTTCTTCGCCGCGGTCGCCGGTCTCGCCTCCGGTCTGAAGTACGGCCAGATCAAGTACGACATCGGCTTCCAGGCGGGCCTGAAGGCCTTCACCGCCGCCGTCCTCGGCGGCATCGGCAACATCTACGGAGCCATGCTCGGCGGTCTCGTCCTCGGCATCGCCGAGTCCTGCTCCTCCGCGTACATCTCCAACATCCCCGGCATGCAGCAGCTCGGCGGCAGTGAGTGGGCCAACGTCTGGGCGTTCGTCCTGCTCATCGTGGTGCTGCTGGTCCGGCCGCAGGGCCTGCTCGGCGAACGCGTAGCGGACAGGGCGTGATCGTATGACCGACCTTCCCACCACCGCGGCGGTGACCACCGAGACCGCTCCCGACGGCGCCCGCACCGCGCGCTACCTGCCGCTGCCGCTCACCGCGGCCAAGGCGCTGGTGCTGCTCGGCGCCGTCGTGTCGGTCGCCTCGACCTTCATGTCCTGGACGTACACCAAGGACTTCCCCGGCGACCTCACCGTCAGCGGGTATCCCGGCGGCCTCCAGATCATGACGCTGATCGAGGCGATCATCGCCGGAGTCGTCGCGCTCGGCGCCTTCGGGGTGCCGGGCCTGCGCTGGCTCAACCCCAGCCGCTCCTACAACTCGGTGCTGCTGCTGGCCCTCGGCACGCTCGGCACCACCTGGTACACCGTCATCGACATCGCGGCCAAGCTCGGCGGCCTGGCCAACCTCGACCCCGGCGGCTTCGTCGCCGCCGTCGGCAGCGCGCTGCTCTTCGCCGGCGCCCTCGGCCTGCCGGCGCACCGCGCGCCCCGCGAGGAGACGGACAGCGAGTACGCCGAGTCCGCCCGGATCCCGTTCGTCGCCGCCGCCCGCCGGGCGCTGCGCGACCTGCGGATCACCCAGGACGGCATGAAGGTGCCCGACCCGCGGCAGCTCAACGTGTGGCTCCAGCGGCTGGCGGTCGTGGTGGTCTACGCGATCGGCGTCAAGGTCCTCACCTACGGTCTGGCCACCAGCTACAGCGACATCTTCATCGGCTTCCTGATCGTCGTCTGCTTCACCTTCTGGGGCATGTCCGGGTCCGGTCTGCTGCGCCAGTTCCAGCAGATCGTGCGGGAGAACAAGATCTTCTCCTCCAGCGCCTGCATCCTGGCCGCCATCGCCTACCCGTTCGTCCAGAACGACGAGCACTGGGCCAACCTCGGCGTCAACATCCTCATCGTCGGCACCGTCGCCCTCGGCCTGAACATCGTCGTCGGCCTCACCGGTCTGCTCGACCTCGGGTACGTCGCCTTCCTCGGTGTCGGCGCCTACACCGCGGCCCTGGTCTCCGGCTCGCAGTACTCGATCTGGTCCGGCACGCAGTTCCCGTTCTGGGCCGCCGCCCTGACCGGAGCCGCCGCGGCCCTGGTCTTCGGTGTGCTGATCGGCGCCCCGACGCTGCGGCTGCGCGGCGACTACCTGGCCATCGTCACGCTCGGCTTCGGAGAGATCTTCCGCATCGTCGTCAACAACCTCGACGGCGTCAGCGGACCGAAGATCACCAACGGCCCGAACGGCATCGCCGTCATCCCGGACCTGTCGATCTTCGGCTACAACCTGGGCAAGACCCATGACGTCGGCGGTTTCGAGCTCGGCCGGTTCGCCAACTACTACCTGCTGATGCTGCTGATCACCGTCATCGTGGTGCTGGTCTTCACCCGCGCCGCCGACTCCCGCATCGGCCGCTCCTGGATCGCCATCCGCGAGGACGAGACCGCGGCCACCGCGATGGGCATCAACGGCTTCCGGGTCAAGCTCATCGCCTTCGCCCTCGGTGCCTGCCTCGCGGGCCTGGCCGGTACGGTCAGCGCGCACGTCACCAACTCCGTGGTGCCCACCCCGTACGTCTTCTCCGGCTCGACACCGCCGAACTCCGCCTTCCTGCTCGCCGCCGTCGTCCTCGGCGGCATGGGTACGGTCAGCGGCCCGATCCTGGGCGCGGCGCTGCTCTTCCTGATCCCGGAGAAGCTGGACTTCCTCACCCGCTACGAGCTGTTCGCCTTCGGCCTGGCGCTGGTCCTCATCATGCGGCTGCGGCCGGAGGGCATCATCGCCAACCGGCGCCGGCAGCTGGAGTTCCACGAGGACGAAGCCACCACGCCCGGCAAACGCCCCCTCGGCGACGACACCGTACCCGTCGGCACGGCGGGGGCGTGAAGGACACCATGACCACCACCATTCCGCACCAGTCCGCCCCGCGTGACGGGGCCGGTGAGCCGCTGCTCCAGGCCAGTGGCGTCGTCATGCGGTTCGGCGGCCTGACCGCCGTCCGCGACGTGGACCTCACCGTCAACACCGGGGAGATCGTCGGCCTCATCGGCCCCAACGGCGCGGGCAAGACCACCTTCTTCAACTGCCTCACCGGCCTGTACGTCCCGACCGAGGGCACCGTCAGCTACCGCGGCACGGTGCTGCCGCCCAAGCCGCACCTGGTCACCAAGGCCGGCATCGCCCGCACCTTCCAGAACATCCGGCTCTTCGCCAACATGACGGTGCTGGAGAACGTCCTGGTCGGGCGGCACACCAGGACCAAGGAGGGGCTGCTCTCGGCGATCATCCGCGGCCCCGGCTACCACCGGGCGGAGGCCGCCTCGCGGGCCCGCGCCAGGGAGCTGCTGGAGTTCACCGGCCTCGCGGACAAGGCCGACCACCTGGCCCGCAACCTGCCCTACGGCGAGCAGCGCAAGCTGGAGATCGCCCGGGCGCTCGCGAGCGAGCCCGGTCTGCTGCTGCTCGACGAGCCGACCGCGGGCATGAACCCGCAGGAGACCCGGGCCACCGAGGAACTGGTCTTCGCCGTCCGCGACCAGGGCATCGCCGTGCTCGTCATCGAGCACGACATGCGCTTCATCTTCAACCTGTGCGACCGCGTCGCCGTGCTCGTGCAGGGCGAGAAGCTGGTCGAGGGCAGCTCCGAGGTCGTCCAGCAGGACGAGCGGGTCATCGCCGCGTACCTCGGCGAGCCCTTCGAGACGGGCGGCGAGCAGGAGCCGGAGCCCGCGCCCCCGGAGCCGCAGGCCGCACCCGCGGCGGAGCCGGAGCAGGGGCAGGACGAGCAGCAGGAGAACGACAAATGACCGCACTGCTCGAAGTGGACAACCTGCGCGTCGCGTACGGCAAGATCGAGGCCGTCAAGGGCATCTCGTTCTCCGTCGAGGCCGGCCAGGTCGTCACTCTCATCGGCACCAACGGCGCGGGCAAGACCACCACCCTGCGCACCCTCAGCGGGCTGCTCCGGCCCGTCGGCGGGAAGATCGTCTTCGACGGGCGCCCGCTGCACCGCGAGCCCGCGCACCGGATCGTGGCGCTGGGCCTGGCCCACTCGCCCGAGGGCAGGCACATCTTCCCCAGCCTGACCATCGAGCAGAACCTCCAGCTCGGCGCGTACCTCCGCAAGGACTCCGCCGGGATCACCCAGGACATCGAGCGCGCCTACACGCTCTTCCCGATCCTCGGCGAGCGCCGCAAGCAGGCCGCGGGCACCCTGTCCGGCGGTGAGCAGCAGATGCTGGCGATGGGCAGGGCGCTGATGTGCAGGCCCAAGCTGCTGATGCTCGACGAGCCGTCGATGGGCCTGTCGCCGATCATGATGCAGAAGATCATGGCGACGATCAGGGAACTCAAGGAGCAGGGCACCACCATCCTGCTCGTCGAGCAGAACGCGCAGGCCGCGCTCTCGCTCGCCGACCAGGCGCACGTCATGGAGGTCGGCACCATCAAGCTCTCCGGCACCGGCGCGGAGCTGCTGAACGACGAGGGCGTCCGCAAGACCTACCTCGGCGAGGACTGAAACCCCGCGCCCGTACGCGAGGGGGCCGCACCCGGATCGCCGGGTACGGCCCCCTCGCGTACGGCGGTGCGACGCCGGTCCGGGCTACTCGCCCGCGACCTCCTCGATCACGGCCTGCGCGACCGCCTGCATCGACATCCGGCGGTCCATCGACGTCTTCTGGATCCAGCGGAAGGCGGCCGGCTCGGTCAGGCCGTACTTCGTCTGCAGCACGCTCTTCGCGCGGTCCACCAGCTTGCGCGTCTCCAGCCGCTGCGAGAGATCGGCGACCTCCGCCTCCAGCGCCCGCAGCTCCTGGAAGCGGCTGACCGCCATCTCGATCGCCGGCACCAGGTCGCTCTTGCTGAACGGCTTGACCAGGTAGGCCATCGCGCCCGCGTCCCGCGCCCGCTCCACCAGCTCGCGCTGCGAGAAGGCGGTGAGCATCAGCACCGGCGCGAGCTTCTCGCCCGCGATGCGCTCCGCGGCCGAGATCCCGTCCAGGACCGGCATCTTCACGTCCAGGATCACCAGATCCGGACGGTGCTCCTCGGCGAGTTTGACCGCCGCCTCCCCGTCGCCCGCCTCGCCGACGACCGCGTAGCCCTCCTCCTCCAGCATCTCCTTGAGATCCAGCCGGATCAGCGCCTCGTCCTCCGCGATCACCACGCGGGTGGTCTGCGGGGGGACGTGTGACGTCGCCGCGGGCTGCTCGGACGGCTGGTCGGCGGGGGAATCGGTCTGCTCGCCGGACTGCGCGGCGGACTCGTCGGGGGCGCTCACGGTGCTCCTCGGTTCAGGCGGGGTGCTGCTACTAGAGCCTACCCAGCTCCGCTAAGGTAGGACCACGCAGGACCGCCGAGGGCCCTGCGTTTCGCAAGGAGCCCCGGTAGCCCAGCGGTAGAGGCAGTGCTCTCAAACAGCATCCAGCGTGGGTTCGAATCCCACCCGGGGTACGCCGGGCCCGCCGCGGACAACCGCGCGGGCCCTTGCCGCAGCAGGCCTCAGACCCCCGTCACGGGGGCGGGCGCGGCCACGGTCACGCCGTCGCCGCCGGAGCGGCCGGGCGCAGCATGCAGGTCAGCCGGGCGGTGCAGACACGCTTGCCGGAGTCGTCGTCGGTGATCACGATCTCGTAGGTGGCCGAGGAGCGCCCCCGGTGCACCGGCGTCGCGGTGCCGGTGACCTGGCCCTGGCGCATGCCGCGGTGGTGCGTCGCGTTGAGGTCCACGCCCACCGCGATCTTGCTGGGGCCCCCGTGCAGCATCGCGCCGACCGAGCCCAGGGTCTCGGCGAGCACCGCCGAGGCACCTCCGTGCAGCAGCCCGTACGGCTGGGTGTTGCCCTCCACCGGCATCGTGCCGACCACCTGGTCCGGCGACGCCTCCAGGATGCGGATGTTCATCCGCTCGCCCAGGTGACCGGCCGAGAAGAGCGCCTGCAGATCGATGCCGAGCCCGGCGTACTGCTCCAGGATCTCCTGCGGGAAACGGGTGACGGTCTGCTCGCCCATGCGCTCGGCTCCGATCGGCCTCTACGTCGCTGCCGCGGTGGGGTGTACCGGACAGCCTTGTCCCTGGCTTTCTACCGCACGGGCACGGTCACGAGCGCGTCGGGTCGGCCGCCGGACCTGCCGCGGGACCGGGCGCCGGTTCCGCCGGCGTGCCCGCGCGGGCCCGCTCCAGCCGGACGACGACCGACTTGGCCGCGGGCGTGTTGCTGGTCTCGGCCGTGTGGTCGAGCGGTATCAGCACGTTGGTCTCGGGGTAGTACGCGGCGGCGCAGCCGCGCGGTGTGGGGTAGTGGACGACCCGGAAGCCCTCCGCGCGCCGCTCGGAGCCGTCCTTCCACTCGCTGACCAGGTCGGCGTACTCCCCGTCGGCCAGCCCGGCGGCCGCCGCGTCGTCGGCGTGCACCAGCACCACCCGGCGGCCCCCCTTGATGCCGCGGTAGCGGTCGTCGAGGCCGTAGATCGTGGTGTTGTACTGGTCGTGCGAGCGCAGCGTCTGGAGCAGCAGCCGCCCCTCGGGCACGGTGGGGTACTCCAGCGGCGCGGCCGTGAAGTTGGCCTTGCCGGTGGCGGTGGGGAAGGTGCGCGAGTCGCGCGGGCCGTGCGGCAGCGTGAAGCCGCCGGGGCGGCGCACCCTGGCGTTGAAGTCGTCGAAGCCGGGTATGACGCGGGCGATACGGTCGCGGATCAGGTCGTAGTCGCGCTCGAACTCCGCCCACGGCACCGTGCTGCGGTCGCCGAGGACCGCGCGGGCCAGCCGGGAGACGATCGCCGGCTCCGACAGCAGCTGCGGCGAGGCGGGCGGCAGCCCACCGCGCGAGGCGTGCACCATGCCCATCGAGTCCTCGACGCTCACGAACTGCGGCCCGGCCGCCTGCACGTCCTTCTCGGTACGGCCCAGCGTCGGCAGGATCAGCGCGCGGGCGCCGGTCACCGCGTGCGAGCGGTTGAGCTTCGTCGAGACGTGCACCGTCAGCCGGGCGCGGCGCATCGCCGCCTCCGTGACCTCGGTGTCGGGGGAGGCCGCGACGAAGTTGCCGCCCATCGCGAAGAAGACCTTCGCCTCACCGTCGCGCAGCGCGCGGATCGCCCGCACCACGTCCAGGCCGTGCTCGCGCGGCGGGGCGAAGCCGAACTCCCGCTCCAGGGCGTCCAGGAAGGCCGCGGTCGGCCGCTCGAAGATGCCCATCGTACGGTCGCCCTGCACATTGCTGTGCCCGCGCACCGGGCACACCCCCGCACCCGGCCGGCCCACGTTGCCGCGCAGCAGCAGGAAGTTGACGACCTCGCGGATCGTCGGCACCGCGTGCTTGTGCTGGGTCAGGCCCATCGCCCAGCACACCACGACGCTTTTCGCGTCCAGCACCATCGCGTGCAGCTGCTCGATCGCGGCCCGCTCCAGGCCGGTCGCGCGCTCCACCTCCGCCCAGTCGGCGGCGCGGGCCGCGGCCTCGTAGGCGGCGAAGCCGTGGGTGTGCTCGGCGATGAAGTCGCGGTCCAGCGCGTCCGCCTCGATCAGCAGCCGCCCCAGCGCCCGGAAGAGCGCCTGGTCGCCGCCCAGCCGCACGGGCAGGAAGAGGTCGGTGAGTTTCGTGCCGGGCCCGGCGAGGCCGCCCGCCGTCTGAGGGTTGCGGAAACGCTCCATGCCCGCCTCGGGCAGCGGGTTGACGGTGACGATCTTCGCGCCGCCGCGCTTGGCCTTCTCCAGTGCCGACAGCATGCGCGGGTGGTTCGTGCCCGGGTTCTGGCCCGCGACGACGATCAGCTCGGCGCGGTACAGGTCGTCCAGCAGCACGCTGCCCTTGCCGACGCCGAGCGTCTCGGTCAGCGCCGAGCCGGACGACTCGTGGCACATGTTGGAGCAGTCCGGCAGGTTGTTGGTGCCGAACTCGCGGGCGAAGAGCTGGAAGAGGAAAGCGGCCTCGTTGCTGGTGCGGCCCGAGGTGTAGAAGACGGCCTCGTCGGGCGAGCCGAGCGCGTCCAGCTCCCCGGCGATCAGCTCGAAGGCCCGCTCCCACGGCACCGCCTCGTAGCGCTCGGCGCCCTCGGCCAGGTACATCGGCTGGGTGATCCGGCCCTGCTGCCCGAGCCAGTAGCCGCTGCGCCGGGCGAGGTCGGCGACCGGGTGCGCGGCGAAGAAGTCGGGCGTGACGCGGCGCAGCGTCGCCTCCTCGGCGACGGCCTTGGCGCCGTTCTCGCAGAACTCGAAGGGGTGCCGGTGGTCGGGCTCCGGCCACGCGCACCCCGGGCAGTCGAATCCGCCCTTCTGGTTGACCTTGAGCAGCGTGAGCGCCGTCCGCCGGGCACCCATCTGGGCCCCGGCCGCCTTCATCGTGTGCCCGACCGCCGGCAGCCCGGCGGCGGCCTTCTTCGGCGCACCGACGTGCGGCGCGTCCTGGACGGGATCACCCTCGGGAGCCTTCTTCGCCATGCCCCCGATCCTCCCACCGTTCCCCGCGGGACGCGCCAGGGGTGCGACGGGCCGACCGCGTGCCGGGATCCGCCGGAATCCGGGATTGTCGGTGGTCCGTGGGAGGATCGCTCACGTGGCAACGAAAGCATCGAAGACGACGACCGACCGCCCCCGCCTGATGCTGCTGGACGGGCATTCGCTGGCGTACCGGGCGTTCTACGCGCTGCCCGTGGAGAACTTCAGCACCGCCACGGGCCAGCCGACGAACGCGATCTACGGCTTCACGTCCATGCTGTCGAACACGTTGCGTGACGAGCAGCCGACGCATCTGGCGGTCGCCTTCGACGTCTCCCGCAAGACCTGGCGCTTCGACGAGTACCCGGAGTACAAGGCGACGCGCACCAAGACGCCCGACGAGTTCCGCAGCCAGGTGGAGCTTATCGGCGAGCTGCTGGACGCGATGGGGGTGCGGCGCTTCGCCGTCGAGGGCTTCGAGGCGGACGACGTCATCGCCACCCTCGCCACCCAGGCCGAGGAACTCGGCTACGAGGTGCTGATCGTCACCGGCGACCGGGATTCCTTCCAGCTGGTCAGCGACCACGTCACCGTGCTCTACCCGACCAAGGGCGTGTCCGAGCTGACGCGCTACACCCCGGAGAAGGTCGAGGAGAAGTACGGCCTCACCCCGCGCCAGTACCCGGACTTCGCGGCACTGCGCGGCGACCCGTCCGACAACCTGCCCGGCATCCCCGGCGTGGGGCCGAAGACGGCGACGAAGTGGATCAGCGAGTTCGGCTCGTTCGACGCGCTGGTCGAGCGGGTGGACGAGGTCAAGGGCAAGGCCGGGGAGGCACTGCGCGCGCACCTGGACGCGGTCAAGCTCAACCGGCGGCTGACGGAGATGGTCAAGGACGTCGCGCTGCCCGTCGGCCCCGAGGGCCTGGAGCGCGTGCCGTACGACCGCCCCGCGGTCACCGGCGTGCTCGACGTGCTGGAGTTCCGCCACGCCAACTTCCGCGACCGGCTCTTCGCCGCCGACCCCGGCGAGATCGAGGAGGAGCCGGAGGTCGCCGAGGGCGTCGCCGTCGAGGGCACGGTGCTGGCCGCGGGCGACCTGCCGGACTGGCTCACCGGGCACAGCGGGGTGCCGGTCGGCCTCGCCAGCGTCGACACCTGGGCGCTGGGCGCCGGCAGCGTCACCCAGATCGCGCTCGCCACCGCGGAGGACGCGGCCTGGTTCGACCCCGCGCAGCTCGACGAGACCGACGAGCGGGCCTTCGCCGGCTGGCTCGCCGACCCCACCCGCCCCAAGGTGCTGCACAACGCCAAGAACACCGCCCGCGTCTTCGCCGAGCACGGCTGGACGGTCGACGGGGTGTCGATGGACACCGCGCTCGCCGCCTACCTGATCAAGCCCGGCCGCCGCTCCTTCGCGCTCGACGTCCTGTCGGTGGAGTACCTGGGCCGTGAACTGGCCCCGGTCGACACCGGCAGCGGCCAGCTCGCCTTCGGCGAGGAGAGCGACGAGGAGGGCGCGGCCGCCGCGGGCGCCCTCATGGTGCAGGCCCGCACGGTGCTCGACCTCGGCGAGGTCTTCGGCGCCCGGCTGCCCGAGGTCGGCGCCGCCGAGCTGCTGCACGACCTGGAACTGCCGACGTCCGCGCTGCTGGCGAAGATGGAACGGGCCGGCATCGCCGCCGACCGCGCCCATCTGGAGGGCCTGGAGGAGCAGTTCGCCGCTGCCGTGCAGCACGCGGTGGGCGAGGCGCACGCCTCGGTCGGCCACGAGTTCAACCTGGGCTCGCCCAAGCAGCTCCAGGAGGTGCTGTTCGGCGAGCTGGGCCTGCCCAAGACCAAGAAGACCAAGACCGGCTACACCACGGACGCCGACGCGCTCGCCTGGCTCGCCGCGCAGACCGAGCACGAACTGCCGGTCATCATGCTGCGGCACCGCGAGCAGGCCAAGCTGCGCGTCACCGTCGAGGGCCTGGTCAAGACGGTCGCCCCGGACGGGCGGATCCACACCACCTTCAGCCAGACCGTCGCCGCCACCGGCCGCCTGTCGTCCACCGACCCCAACCTGCAGAACGTGCCGGTCCGCACCGACGAGGGCCGCGCCATCCGCCGCGGCTTCGTCGTCGGCGAGGGCTACGAGTCGCTGCTGACGGCCGACTACAGCCAGATCGAGCTGCGCGTCATGGCCCACCTGTCCGAGGACGAGGGCCTCATCGCCGCCTTCACCTCCGGCGAGGACCTGCACACCACCGTCGGCTCCCAGGTCTTCGGCGTGACGCGGGACGCGGTGGACGCGGAGATGCGCCGCAAGATCAAGGCCATGTCCTACGGCCTGGCGTACGGCCTGTCCGCCTTCGGCCTGTCGCAGCAGCTCGGCATCGAGGCCGCCGAGGCGCGCGCCCTGATGGAGACGTACTTCGAGCGCTTCGGCGGGGTGCGCGACTACCTGCACCGCGTCGTCGAGGAGGCCCGCGTCACCGGCTACACCGAGACACTGCTCGGCCGCCGCCGCTACCTGCCCGACCTCAACAGCGACAACCGGCAGCGCCGCGAGATGGCCGAGCGTATGGCGCTCAACGCGCCGATCCAGGGCTCGGCCGCCGACATCGTCAAGCTCGCCATGCTGCGGGTCGACGAGGCGCTCACCAAGGAGCAGCTGACCTCCCGCATGCTGCTCCAGGTGCACGACGAGATCGTGCTCGAAGTCGCCCCCGGCGAGCGGGCCGCCGTCGAGGAGCTGGTGCGCCGCGAGATGGCCGGGGCGTACCCGCTGCGCGCCCCGCTGGACGTGTCGGTGGGCGTCGGACCGGACTGGGAGTCCGCCGCCCACTGAGCCGCGCACGGCGGGGCGGCGCACTCCGGCGCGCGCCCCGCCGCCCCGGCGACCACCAGATGGACGGGGGGAGAACGGCGGGCGGTGACAAGCCGACCGTGCCCGTTTGCGCACATTTTGAGTACGTCCGCACGGTGGTCACGTGCCGCAAGTTGCCGTAGGGTCGGCGGAGTTGTGGCGCCGGAGACGGCGCACTCCGCACCTGGGAGGGGAAGCACCCTATGGCAGCGCGGCGTTACGGCCGAAGGCTACGCAGGGGAGCGGCAGGCACGGCGGTCGCCGCCGCGGCGATGGCAGCGCTCAGCGCGTCACAGGCACCCGGGTTCCTCCCGGTCGCCCACGCCGCACCCGCGCACACCGAGCAGCAGACGACCCTGGCCCCGCCACCCGGGCCGGCCATCGACGGTGACACGCCCTACATCACCGACATGCCGCCGCTCAACACCCCCACCGGACCGCCGCTGGTCTCCCCGACACCGGGAGCCCCCGGCGGTCCTTCGGTGAACATCCCCACCGACGGCTCCGGCCTGCCCGCGACCGTACTCGCCGCCTACCGGCGCGCCGAGGCCTCCGTCGCCGAGAGCGACCCAGGCTGCCACCTGCCCTGGGAACTCCTCGCCGCGATCGGCCAGGTCGAGTCCAACCAGGCCCGGCACGGCGCGGTCGACGCCAACGGCACCACCTACAAGCCGATCCTCGGGCCCGTCCTCGACGGCAACGGCTTCGCGAACATCAGCGACACGGACGGCGGGCGCTACGACGGGGACCCGTTGCACGACCGGGCCGTCGGGCCCATGCAGTTCATCCCCTCGACGTGGGAGCGCTGGGGAGCCGACGGCAACGGCGACGGCAGGGACGACCCCAACAACATCTACGACGCCGCCCTCGCCGCCGCGCACTACCTGTGCGCCGACGGGCGCGACCTCGCCGTCCCGGCCCAGATGGACCGGGCCATCCTCGGCTACAACCACTCGCAGGCCTACCTCGCGCTGGTCCGCGCCTGGTACGACCACTTCACGCAGGGCGGGGCCGTCTCCGTCCCCGACAGCCCCGGCACGCCCGCCGCCCCGGCCAAGCCGGGCACGCCGAGCAGTCCGCCCACCACGACGCCCCCGCCCGCGGCGGGCGGCGGCGGCGAGTCCACGACCCCGGTCGAGCCCGGGGGCGGCACGACGACCCCGCCGCCCACCGACGGCGGGACGACCACCCCGCCGCCGACCACCCCGCCCACGGACGGCGGCACCACCACGCCGCCGCCCACGGACGGGTCGGGCGACCCGACGACGCCGCCGACGGATCCGACGGACCCGGGGGACCCGACGACGCCGCCGGTGTGCGAGTCGCCGACCCCGACGGATTCGGCGACGCCGACGCCGACTCCCACGGACTCCGGCACGCCCACGGAGGACCCGTGCGCGACGGCCACACCGACGCCGGAGGAGACCCCGTCCGGGGAGGCTTCCCCGTCGGCCACGGCCTCGGCTTCGCAGCCGGCGACCGCTGCGGTGAGCGTGCGCCCGTAGGGGTCTCGCCCCGGGGTGCCGCTTGCGGTGGCTCCCGCGACCTTCCCCCAGGTGGGGGCTGGTCGCGCAGTTCTCCCCCAGGCTCCGCCTGGGAGGTGCCGCCACGCGCCCCTGGCTTCTTGCCCCGCGCGGCATCAGCGAGCCCCTGACGGGCGCTTCCCCTGCGGGGGAGGGCGAGCGTTTTTAGGGGCGCGGGGAACTGCGCGCTCAGCCCTCGCCGGGGGAAAGGCGCCGTTCCACGCCAGGTGGCAGCCCTCTGGGCTGCGCTCAGCTCCCGCCGGGGGGAGGTCCCGGGGCGGCTGGACGGGGCCAGGGTGGGGGGAGACCCCGGCCCCCGCGGATGCTCAGGTGCGGGGGTTGAGGCGGCGCGTAGGGGCCGTGGTGGAGGGGTCCTCCGGCCACGGATGGCGCGGGTACCGGCCGCGGAGTTCCGCGCGGACCGCGGGGTAGCCGGTGCGCCAGAAGGAGGCGAGGTCGGCGGTCACCGCGACGGGGCGCCCCGCGGGGGAGAGCAGGTGGACGAGGACGGGGACGCCCGCGATACGCGGGGTGTCCGCGAGGCCGAACATCTCCTGGAGCTTGACCGCGAGAACGGGCTGCTCACCCGTGTAGTCGACGCGGACGCGTGAGCCGCTCGGCACCTCCAGCCGTTCGGGCGCCAGCCCGGCGAAGCGCGCCGCCTCGCCCGACGCCCAGGGCAGCAGCCGCGGGAGTGCGTGCCCCGCGTCCGTCCGTTCCAGGTCGGCGCGGCGGCGGGCGGTGGCCAGCTCCGGGCCGAGCCACTCCGGGGCGCGCTCCAGCAGTGCTTCCTCGGCGACGTCCGGCCACGGCTCGCCCAGCACGCGGTGCACGAACGCCATCCGCTGCCGCAGCTCGCGGGCCTCCCGGGACCAGTGCAGCAGCCCCGTGCCCTCGGCGGCGAGCCCGTCGAGGAGGGCGGCGCGTACGGCGGCGGGGTCGGGGGAGCGCAGCGGGGCCGACTCCAGCTCCACCGCGCCGAGCCGTTCCACCTGCCGGGCCACCACGTCGCCCTGCGCCCAGCGCACCTCCTCGTACGCCTCCAGGGCCCACCCGGCGGCGGTCCGCGCGGTCGTCCCGTCGGTCACCGCGGCGAGCCGCACCCGGGCCGCGGCCCGGCCCGCGGCACGGTCGGCGACCGCGACGGCCACCCATTCGGCGCCGCCGAGCGCGTCCCCGACGTCGGCGGCGGTGCCGGACACCATCAGGTAGCCGCCGGTCGCACGCCGCCGTGCCAGCCGTTCGGGGAAGGCCAGGGCGACGACGAGCCCGGCGGCGTCGTCGTCGCTGAGCGCCGACGGCCGGCCGCCGCCCGTGGTACGGGCCGGGCCCTTCGCCCCGGGCCCGGCCTCCGTGCGCAGGGCGGACTCCAGGCGGCGGGTCTCCGCGCGCCAGCGCGGGGCGTAGGGGTCGGTCGCGCGGCGGGCGGTGTGCCAGGCGGCAGTCAGGTCGGGGCCGTACGCGGCGGGGACCTCTTCGGAGAGCAGCGCGGTGAGTTCGGCGGCGCGGGTGGCGCCCACTTCGGGGGCGGCGTCGAGGAGGGCGCGGCCCAGCCGGGGGTGCAGGCCGAGGCGGGTGAGGCGGCGGCCGCGCGGGGTGGCGCGGCCCGTACCGTCCACGGCGTCCAGCGTGCGCAGCGTGGCGCGGGCGGCGGCGAGCGCGCCGGGCGGCGGCGGGTCCAGCAGGGCCAGCCCCGTCGCGTCGGGCTCGCCCCAGCACGCGGCCTGGAGGGCGAAGCCGGTGAGGTCGGCGAGGGCGATCTCGGGTTCGGGCTGCCGGGCCAGCCGGTCGTGCTCGGCCTGCGACCAGCAGCGGAAGACCGTGCCGGGGGCTTCCCGCCCGGCCCGCCCGGCGCGCTGCTCGGCGGCGGCCCGTGACACCCGCACGGTGGTGAGCGCGCCCAGCCCCCGCGCGTGGTCGGTGCGCGGTTCGCGCGCGAGGCCGCTGTCGACGACCGCCCGTACGCCCGGCACGGTCAGGCTGGACTCGGCCACCGACGTGGCGAGCAGTACGCGGCGCCGTTCGCCCGGTGCGAGGGCGGCCTCCTGCACGGCGGCCGGGGCCCGCCCGTGCAGCTGGAGCACGTCTACGCCGAGCCCGCCGAGCATCCCGGCGACCCGGGCGATCTCCCCGGCGCCGGGGAGGAAGCACAGCACGTCGCCCTCGGTGCCGGAGAGCGCCGTACGGACGACGGCGGCGACGTGCGCGAGCAGCGCGGGGTCCACGCTCATGCCGTGCGGGGGCCGTACCGGGCGCGGCGGCGGTGTCCACCGCACGGCGACCGGGTGCAGCACGCCCGCGGCCTCGACCACAGGTGCCCCGCCGAGCAGCGCGGACCACGCCGCCGTGTCGGTCGTCGCGGAGGCGGCGACGAGCCGCAGCTCGGGGCGCAGCGCGGCGCGTACGTCGAGCAGGAAGGCCATCGCGGTGTCGGCGTCCAGGTGCCGTTCGTGGCATTCGTCGAGGACGACGGTGCCGACACCGGCCAGCTCGGGGTCGCGCTGGAGGCGCTGGAGGAGGACGCCGGTGGTGACGACCTCGACAGCGGTGGCGGCGGAGACCTTCCGGTCGCCGCGCACGGTGTAGCCGACCGTGCCGCCGACGCGCTCGCCCAGCAGCCACGCCATCCGCAGCGCTGCCGCCCGCGCGGCCATCCGGCGCGGCTCGGCGACGACGACCCGGCCGCCGCCCGCCGCGGCCAGCTCCAGCGGCACCAGCGTCGTCTTCCCCGTGCCGGGCGGCGCGGCGAGCACCGCACACCCTTCCCGCGCGAGCGCGTCCAGCAGCTCGGGCACGACCGCGGCGACCGGCAGCCCCCGCCCCTCGTCCCGTACCGCGAAGCCCCCGCGGGCGGTGCCCGGACTCATCCGCGGCCCCCGCCGCCGGCGACCGTCACCGTCACGCCCGGGGCAGCCCGGCCCGTGAGGTCGCCCGTACGCCCGCGCGGCGCCCCGCTCATTCCGCCACGCACACGAAGATCGCCGTGCCCGGCAGCAGGCGGCCGCGCAGCGGGGACCAGCCGCCCCACTCCTGGGTGTTCCAGTCGGGCCACTCCGGTTCCACCAGGTCGAGCAGGCGCAGGCCGGAGGAGGTGAGGGCGCGGATGTGGTCGCCGAGGGTGCGGTGGTGCTCGACGTAGACGGCCAGGCCCCGGTCGTCCTGCTCGACGTAGGGGACGCGGTCGAAGTAGGAGCCGGAGACCGTCAGGCCCTCCTCGTCCGGTTCGTCGGGGAAGGCCCAGCGCACGGGGTGGGTGACGGAGAAGACCCAGCGGGCCCCGGGGCGCAGCACCCGGCGGACCTCGCGGTGGACCCGCGCGACGTCGGCGACGAAGGGCAGCGCCCCGTACGCCGAGCAGGCCAGGTCGAAGGAGTCGTCGGCGAAGGGCAGGAAACCGGCGTCGGCCTCGACGAGGGGGACGGCGGCGGCCGCGGGGGCGTCCTCGGCGAGGCGCCGGGCGTGCTGGAGCTGGCGGTGCGAGAGGTCGAGGGCGACCGGCCGGGCGCCCCGCGCGGCGAGCCAGCGCGAGCACTGCGCGGCCCCGGCGCCGATCTCCAGCACCGCCTTGCCGCGCAGTTCCGCCGCCGGGCCGAGGAGGGCGGCGGACGCCTCGTCGAGCCCCTCGGGGCCCCAGACGAAGCGGTCGTCGCCGAGGAAGTCGCCGTGCTCGCGCTGGTAGTCGTCGGCGTTGCGGTCCCACCAGCCCCGGTTGGCCCGGCTGCTCTCCGTGGTCCCCGCGCTGCGCCGGGTCGCTTCGGGTTCGGGTCCTTGGATCATGGCGGCAGTCGTCGTACTCTCTGAAAAGACCTGCGGACGGGGGGCTTACGGCGGTTTGGTTCGTTACGCGCCCGGTGGGCTCTTCGTGCATTGACCCTGCCCGGCTGCCCCCGTATGCTACAAGTTGCGCTGGTAGCCTGCGCGCCTCAGACGGAGCAGGCCACGCTCGACACCGCCGCAGTCTCACGGCCCCCTTTGGGCGAGCCGGAGGCACGGTGGGACCGAAAAAGGCTTCGGCGTAGCAGTACCTACGACTTACTGTCCGTAC
The DNA here is from genome assembly GCF_044332905.1 of Streptomyces sp. NPDC021224. NCBI lineage: Bacteria > Bacillati > Actinomycetota > Actinomycetes > Kitasatosporales > Streptomycetaceae > Streptomyces > Streptomyces sp. NPDC021224. The sequence goes on from NZ_JBIRPW010000011.1 coordinate 76,320, forward strand.
CGGAGTCCTTTCCCTAATGACGAGCAGCACCGAGGCCCCTCGTACCACCCCGCAGGTGGCGGTCAACGACATCGGCAACGAGGAAGCCTTCCTCGCGGCGATCGACGAGACGATCAAGTACTTCAATGACGGCGACATCGTCGACGGCGTCATCGTGAAGGTCGACCGGGACGAGGTCCTGCTCGACATCGGTTACAAGACCGAAGGTGTCATCCCCTCCCGCGAGCTGTCCATCAAGCACGACGTCGACCCCAACGAGGTCGTCGCCGTGGGCGATGAGATCGAGGCCCTGGTCCTCCAGAAGGAGGACAAGGAAGGCCGCCTGATCCTCTCGAAGAAGCGCGCCCAGTACGAGCGCGCCTGGGGCACCATCGAGAAGATCAAGGAAGAGGACGGCATCGTCACCGGTACCGTCATCGAGGTCGTCAAGGGTGGTCTCATCCTCGACATCGGCCTGCGCGGCTTCCTCCCCGCCTCCCTGGTCGAGATGCGCCGTGTGCGCGATCTCCAGCCCTACGTGGGCAAGGAGCTCGAGGCCAAGATCATCGAGCTGGACAAGAACCGCAACAACGTGGTCCTGTCCCGCCGTGCCTGGCTGGAGCAGACCCAGAGCGAGGTCCGCCAGACCTTCCTCACCACCCTGCAGAAGGGCCAGGTGCGCTCCGGCGTCGTCTCCTCCATCGTCAACTTCGGTGCGTTCGTGGACCTCGGCGGTGTCGACGGTCTGGTGCACGTCTCGGAGCTGTCCTGGAAGCACATCGACCACCCCTCCGAGGTCGTCGAGGTCGGCCAGGAGGTCACGGTCGAGGTCCTGGACGTCGACATGGACCGCGAGCGTGTCTCCCTGTCGCTGAAGGCGACGCAGGAAGACCCGTGGCAGCAGTTCGCCCGTACGCACCAGATCGGGCAGGTCGTGCCCGGCAAGGTCACCAAGCTCGTCCCGTTCGGTGCGTTCGTCCGGGTGGACGAGGGCATCGAGGGCCTGGTCCACATCTCCGAGCTGGCCGAGCGCCACGTGGAGATCCCGGAGCAGGTCGTCCAGGTCAACGACGAGATCTTCGTCAAGGTCATCGACATCGACCTGGAGCGCCGCCGCATCTCGCTGTCCCTCAAGCAGGCCAACGAGTCCTTCGGCGCCGACCCGGCCTCGGTCGACTTCGACCCGACGCTGTACGGCATGGCCGCGTCGTACGACGAGCAGGGCAACTACATCTACCCCGAGGGCTTCGACCCCGAGACCAACGACTGGCTCGAGGGCTACGACAAGCAGCGCGAGGAGTGGGAGGCCCAGTACGCCACGGCCCAGGCCCGCTTCGAGCAGCACCAGGCCCAGGTCATCAAGTCCCGCGAGGCCGACGAGCAGGCCGCTGCCGAGGCCGGCAGCGCCGCTCCGGTGTCCGGTGGCGCGGGCTCCGGCGGTTCGTACTCCTCGGAGTCGGACGACAACTCCGGTGCCCTCGCTTCCGACGAGGCGCTCGCCGCGCTCCGCGAGAAGCTGGCCGGCGGCCAGAGCTGACCCCCGGCCCGGGGCTCACGTCCCAGGCCATCGCGGCCCCGCACCCCTCCCGGGTGCGGGGCCGCACCGCGTCCACCGGCCGCCGGCCCCGCCCCGGGGCGGGAATGGGCGGCCGGAGTTGTTCGTTGTGGTGACAGATAACGAGGAGGACGATCATCGTGCTGGATCCGCAAGGGCTGTACGAGTACGTACCGGGCGGGGCCGAGGCCGTCGACGAGGCGGTCGGGGACACCGGACCGGTGCTGCTCTACCACTTCGAGGGGTTCATGGACGCCGGTGAGGCCGGCGAGCAGATCAGCGAGCAGCTGCTGGACCGGCTCGACAACCAGCTCGTCGCCCGTTTCGACGCCGACCGGCTGGTCGACTACCGGGCCCGCCGCCCGATCATGACGTTCGAGCGCGACCACTGGTCGTCCTACGAGGCGCCGACGATCGATCTCTACCTGCTCCGCGACACCACCGGCACCCCGTTCCTGCTGCTCACCGGCTCCGAGCCGGACGTGGAGTGGGAGCGCTTCGCGACCGCGGTGCTCCAGGTCATCGAGCGCCTCGGGGTCCGTATCGCCATCAACTTCCACGGCATCCCGATGGGCGTGCCGCACACCCGCCCGGTCGGCCTGACCCCGCACGGCAACCGGGTGGACCTGGTGCCGGGCCACCGCGCGTGGTTCGACGAGGCGCAGGTGCCCGGCAGCGCGGCCGCGCTGGTCGAGCTGCGGCTCGCCGAGGCGGGGCGTGACGTGCTGGGCGTCGCCGCGCACGTGCCGCACTACCTGGCGCGCTCCCCGTACCCGGACGCGGCGCTCGCCGTGCTGGAGGCGGTCACCGCGGCCACCGGCCTGGTGCTGCCCGAGATCGCGCACGCGCTGCGCAACGAGGCGCACACGGTACGTGTCGAGATCGACCGGCAGGTCGCCGAGGGCGACGGCGAGCTGGTCTCGGTGGTGCGCGGCCTGGAGAGCCAGTACGACGCCGTGGCCGGTACGGACAGCCGGGAGAACCTCATCGCCGAGCCCGTCGATCTGCCCTCGGCCGACGACCTGGCGGCGGAGTTCGAGCGCTTCCTCGCCGACCGCGAGGACGACAACGGACGCTGACGGGCGACGCTGCCCGGCAGGAGCGGCCGGATAGGGTGACCGGCATGCTGACAGTGGGGCTGACCGGCGGGATCGGAGCCGGCAAGAGTGAGGTCGCACGGCTGCTGGCGTCCTACGGGGCGATCCTGGTGGACGCCGACCGGATCGCCCGGGAGGTCGTGGAGCCGGGCACACCCGGTCTCGCCGCGGTCGTCGAGGAGTTCGGGCCGGGGGTGCTGGCGCCCGACGGCTCGCTCGACCGGCCGAAGCTCGGTGCGATCGTCTTCGCCGACGAGCAGCGCCGCAAGGCGCTCAACGCGATCGTGCATCCGCTGGTCGGCGCCCGCTCCGCCGAGCTCCAGCAGGCGGCCGGGCCCGGCGACATCGTGCTGCACGACGTCCCGCTGCTCACCGAGAACGGCCTGGCACCGCTCTACGACCTGATCGTGGTGGTCGACGCCGATCCGGACACGCAGGCCGACCGGCTGGTGCGGCTGCGCGGGATGACGCCGGACGAGGCGCGGGCGCGGATGGCCGCGCAGGCGCGGCGGGCGGACCGGCTGGCCGTCGCGGATCTGGTGATCGACAACAACGGGCCGCTGGAGGCGCTGGAACCGCAGGTCCAGGCGGTGTGGGCCGAGCTGCGCGAGCGGCTGGCGGCCGGACGCGGCAGCGAGGACGGGTAGCACCGGGCGGGCCGTACGAAGGGCGCGCGGGTGTGCGCCGCCGGGGCGCCGTGGCGGGAATGCGATTGCCGCCCGGTGTGTTGGGTATGTCTGTCCCGACGATCATTCGTCCCCGTGCCCGATGTCAGGGAGGCGGACAGTGCCCGAGCGCACCCCGGAAACCCATGTGATCGACTTCCGCGCCGCCGAGCAGCTGCTCGCCGCGCGCGACCCGCGCGGCGCTGTGAAGCTGCTGGACCCGGTCATCGCCGCCCACCCGGAGAACACCGCGGCCCGGCTGCTGCGCGCCCGCGCGTTCTTCCTCGCGGCGCAACTGCGGCCCGCGGAGCTGGAGTTCCAGGTCGTCCTGGAGCGCGAGCCGGACAACGCGTTCGCGCACTTCGCGCTGGGCCGCACCCTGGAGCGGGCCGCCCGCCCCGCCGAGGCCCAGCGGCACTTCCGGCTGGCCGCGGCGCTCGACCCGCGGCCGGACTACCTGGCCGCCGCCCGCTTCGAGGCATAGCCCCCCGGCCCCCCGGCCCTTCGGCCCGTCACGACGCGGCGCCCACCGGAGAGATCCGGTGGGCGCCGCGTCGCGCTGTTCCCCTCCCCGGCGGCATCCCGCGGCATCCCGCGGCGTCCCGCGGCAAGTCGGCGCCAAGGCGCGGGCAAGCCGGCCGTACGACATTGACACGGCCAAAAAACAGAGGGCAGAGGTCAGAGGGCGAAGGCCAAAGGGCAGGGGAATGTCTTCTATTTCTGAGAGGCAGGCGCCGGACATGCCGATCTTGTGCAAGCCCGCGGTGCGCGTACCGGAATACACGATCACCATGGAGCAGACCCTGGAATTCGCCAGGAAAGCCCATGCGGGAAAGCCGCAGCTTCCGCTTGCGCTCCGGCTGATACAGAACACCGGGGTGCGCAAGCGGCACCTCGTGCAGCCCATCGAGCAGACGCTGGAACACCCGGGATTCGAGGAACGCAACCGGATCTACGAGGCCGAGTCGAAGAAGCGGTGCCCGGAGGTCATCGAGGACGCGCTCGCCAACGCGCGGCTGCGGGCCGAGGACATCGACGCGATCGTCTACGTGTCGTGCACCGGTTTCATGATGCCCTCGCTCACCGCGTGGCTCATCAACACCATGGGTTTCCGTTTCGACACCCGGCAGATTCCCATCGCCCAGCTCGGCTGCGCGGCGGGCGGCGCGGCGATCAACCGCGCCCATGACTTCTGCATGGCGCACCCGGACAGCAATGTGCTGATCGTCTCGTGCGAGCTGTGCTCGCTGTGCTATCAGCCCTCCGCCGACGACATCGGCTCGCTGCTGTCGGACGGGCTGTTCGGTGACGCGGTCGCGGCCGCCGTGGTGCGGGGGCACGGTGACGTGGGCGTGAGCGGCGTGCGGCTGGAACGCAACGCCTCCTACCTCATCCCGAACACCGAGGAGTGGATCTCCTACGCGGTGCGGGACACCGGCTTCCACTTCCAGCTCGACAAGCGCGTGCCGGGCACCATGGAGCCGCTCGCCCCGGTGCTGCGCCAGCTCGCCGCCGGCTACGGCTGGAACGCCTCCGACCTGGACTTCTACATCATCCACGCGGGCGGCCCGCGCATCCTGGACGACCTCGCGAAGTTCCTGGAGGTCGACCGCACGGTCTTCCGGCACAGCTGGAGCACCCTGACCGAGTACGGCAACATCGCCAGCGCCGTCGTCTTCGACGCGCTGCGCCGCCGGTTCGAGGAGAACCGGCCGCTGACCACCGGTGCCACCGGCGTCATCGCCGGTTTCGGCCCCGGCATCACCGCCGAGATGGCCCTGGGCACCTGGGCCGACGGCACCGTGCCCGAGGGCGCGGCATCACACGACGACACCGCGGAGCTGGCCGGCGTCGCCGCGTCGCTCCCGTACGCGGGGAGGATCTCATGAGCGGCGCGGCACACGGCGGGCCCGACTCGCAGCGCATCATGCGGCTGATCAACGGCTACTGGGCCACCGGGATCATGGGCACGGCGGCGCAGTACCGGGTCTTCACGCACCTGGAGGACGGCGCGGGCACCGCCGAGCAGGTCGCCGAGCGGGCCGGGATCGCGCCGCGCGGGGCGCAGGCGCTGCTGGACGGCCTGGTCGCGCTGGAGGTGGTCGTGGTGGAGGACGGCCGCTACCGCAACACCCCGGAGGCGGCGGCCTTCCTGGTGGAGGGCCGGCCCGCGTCGCTCACCGGCTTCGCCCAGCTCAAGCTGGGCCACATCGGCTCGATGGCGACGCTGCCCGACTCCGTGCGCGACGGCGGTCCGACGTCGAACGTCGTCGTCGAGGTCGCCGACAACCCGCACTGGGAGAACCTGGTGCAGGCCATCGCGGCGCAGTCCGTGCCGGTCGCGCACATCGCCGCCGCCGAGCTGGGGCTCGCCGACGCCGGTAAGGTCTCGATCCTGGACATCGGCGGCGGCTCGGGCATCTGCTCGGCGATCTGGCTCGCGCTCAACCCGGACGCCCGCTCCACCCAGATCGACTGGGCGCCGATCAACGCGATCGCCCGCCGGCTGCTCGCCGAGAAGGGCGTGGGCGACCGGGTCGAGCACGTGGACGGCGACTTCCACACCGTCGACTTCGGCAACGGCGACCACGACGTGGTGGTGTACTCCAACATCGCCCACCAGGAGGGCCCCGAGGACAACCAGGCGGTCTTCACCCGCATCCGCAAGGCGCTGCGTCCCGGCGGCACGCTCGTCGTCTCCGACTACGTCGTGGACGACGACCGCAGCGGCCCGCCCTTCGCGCTGACCTTCGCCGGCGAGATGCTCATCAAGTCCCGGCACGGCAGCACCTGGCGGCGCGGCGACTACCACGCCTGGCTGACCGCCGCGGGCTTCGAGGACGTCCGTTTCGTGGAGACCTCCTCCCCGACGGTCCTGGTGCTCGCCCGCTGACGGCGGCCCCACCCCCGACCCGTACGACGGAGCCCGGCCGGAGAATCCTCCGGCCGGGCTCCGTCGTACGCGTCGGGCGCGGTCAGCCCGCGCGCAGGTTGTTCTTCAGCTCCGCCCGCAGCGTGTTCGCGACCTGCTCGACCTGGTCGAGGGTCAGCTCGGCGTGCATGGGGATGGCCAGGTTGCGCGCGAAGAGGTCCGCCGACACCGGGCAGCTCTGCTCCGAGCGGTAGACCGGCTGGAGGTGGGTGGCCCAGGCGCCCTGGCCGCAGCCGATGCCCTGGGCGCGCAGCGCGGCGGCGACCCCGGCGCGGTCCACCCGCGGGTCGAGGGTCACCAGGTAGGACTGCCACGCGTGGGTGCGGTCGTCCGGCACGTGCGGCAGCGTCAGCAGGTCGTCGCCGCCGAGCAGTTCGGCGTAGGCGGCGGCCGCCGTGTTGCGGCGCTGGAGCAGCTCGTCGACCCGGTCCAGCTGGACCTGAAGGATCGCGGCGGCGATGTCGGACAGCTTGTAGTTGTAGCCGATGTCGGTGAAGACCGGGATCGGCAGGCCGACGACCTGCGCCTGGTCGTAGATGCTGCCGATGCCGAACGACGACCGCAGCCGGGCGTCCGCGCCGATCACCGGGTCGGCGGCGAGCAGTGCGCCGCCCTCGCCGCTGGTCGCGCCCTTGCGGCCGTGGAAGGACAGGCACGCCACCGGAGCGAGCGAACCGGCCGGGCGGCCCTGGTAGGTCGCGCCGACCGCGCACGCCGCGTCCTCCACGACGAACAGCCCGTGGGCGTCGGCGAGCGCCATCAGCTCGGTGTAGTCGGCGGGCATCCCGAGGGTGTCCACCGCGATGATGCCGACCGTGCGCGGCCCGATCAGGGCCGCGACCGCCGCCGGATCCACCGTGCCGGTGTCGGCGCGCACGTCCGCGAACACCGGGGTCGCGCCGACGTAGCGCACCGCGTGCGCGGGCGCGGGGAAGGTGTAGTCGGCGACGATCACCTCGTCGCCGGGCTCCACACCGAGCGCCAGCATGGCCAGGTGGAGCGCGGCGCCGCAGTTGCTCACCGCGACCGCGTCGCCCACGCCGTAGCGCTCGGCGAGCATGGCCTCCAGGGCCTTGCCGCGCGGGCCCTGGCCGGCCGGCCAGCCGGAGGCGAACACCTCGGCGACGGCGGCGAGTTCCCGCTCGCCGAGGCTCGGGTGCACCAGCGGGATGCTGTCCTTGCTCATCAGTGCCGACCTTTCGTGTGGCGTCACGCCGTGGGCGGGGTGTAGCGGAGCGGGGTGATCTGCTGGACGTCGTAGCGCTTGCGCATGGCCTCCACCGCGCCGGAGTCGACCGTCCTGCCCGCCGCGAAGATCTCGACGATCTCCTCGAAGTACAGCTCGTGGTCGGGCGAGGGGTAGTTGTGGAAGAGCATGCGGGCCGGCTTGTCCGAGGCGTTGCGGAAGGCGTGCGGGGTGTTGGGCGGCACGAACATGCAGGCGCCCTCGGCCGCGCGCACCGCGGTGTCGCCGTCCTTCGACGTCCAGTCGTGCCAGGTCTCCCCGGTCCGCTCGGTGGGCTCGAAGGCGAGCAGCTGCAGCTCGCCCTCCAGGACGTAGAAGAACTCCTGCGAGTTGGCGTGCACATGCGCGCCGACGTCGAATCCCGGCGGCACGACGACCTCGAAGACGGAGACGACGGAACCGTCCGCGGCGGTGGCCTTGAAGGTGACGTCCTGCGCCTTGGTGACGAGTCTGCGGCCGTGGCCGGGCGGAAGGATGAGACCGCTCATGTGATGTCGCTTCCCTCGGGTTCGGTGCGGGCGGGCCCGCGCGGAAAAGGGCGGCGTGCCGGTCCGCGTGCGCAGCCGCGCCCCTGGCCGACCCTCCCGGCGGCAGCTTGTCCGCCACTGGTCCCGCGATTGGCGCCGGATGCGCCAAGCCGGGGCCAACCCGTCACGAAGACCGCTGCAAGCGGGCCTGCCGAGAATCCGATGAGCGGTCCGCCGAGCACGCCCGGACGACTGCGCCCGTACGGAATCCAGCACGTGGTGGGATGAGGGGGAAACCATGCCGTCCGCCCTGGGACGAGTTCTGACGGAAGCGGCGACCGCACAGCGGGACGCCGGTGACCAGGAGACCTGCGAGAAGCTGCTGGCCCGCGTCGACCGGCGGATCGAGGAGCTGCTGAGCGCCGAGTCGGCGCGCTGGAGCGAGGTGGACGCCCGTGTCGCGGTGCCCGTGGGCGCCGTGGCGGAGCTGGTCACCGCGGGCGGCAAGCGGCTGCGGCCGCTGTTCTGCGTCACCGGCTACCTCGCCGCGGGCGGCGGCTCCGGCGACGGGACCGAGGACACCGTCGTCGACGCGGCCGCCGCCCTGGAACTGCTGCACGCCTTCGCGCTCACCCACGACGACATCATGGACAACTCGCCCAGCAGGCGCGGTGTCCCGACCGTCCACGCCAAGTACACCGACGTGCACGCGCTGCGCGGCTGGGCGGGGGAGTCCCGCCGGTACGGCGAGGGTGTCGCGATGCTCGCCGGGGACCTGGCGCTCGCCTACGCCAACCGGCTCGCGGGCACCCTGACCGGCACGGCCGCCGAGGTTTGGCACGAGCTGGTCGCCGAGATGATCGTCGGCCAGCAGCTGGACATCGCGCTGGCCGCCGAGGTCAAGCCCGACCCGCGGCTGGCCCGCTGGGTCGCCGTCTGCAAGTCCGGCCGCTACACCATCCACCGCCCGCTCGCGCTCGGCGCGGCGATCGCCGGCCGCCCCGGACTCGACACGGTCTTCGAGGCGTACGGCGTCGCGGCCGGCGAGGCCTTCCAGCTGCGCGACGACCTGCTCGACGCGTTCGGCGAGTCGGCGGCGACCGGCAAGCCGACCGGGCTCGATCTCGACGAGCACAAGATGACGCTGCTGATCGCGCTGGCCGCGGCCAAGGACCCGCAGGTCGCCCGGCTCGTCGAGGACAGCAGGAACAGCGACTGGAACCCGGCGGAGCTGCGTGCCGCGCTGCTCGCCTCCGGGGTCCGCGCGGACGTCGAGGAGCAGATCGACGCGCTCGTCGCCGACGCCTACGGGGCCCTGGCCGACTCCCCGCTGCCGGCCGGCTGGCGGCTGCGGCTGGAGGAGCTGGCCGACATGGTCGCCTACCGCGACCGCTGACCCGGCGCCGTACAGCGTCGTACGCCGCCCGCCCCGCCCGGTCCGTACAGCGGTCCGCCCGCACGAGCGCCGCAACCGGCCCGCGCGGGCGCACATTCGGCACCAAGCCCGGTGCAGGACGCTGTGCTCCACCGGCACCCGAGAACACCGAACCGCCGTCCGCTGCACGACCGGAACGAGGCGGGCCCGGAGGGAGATCTGATGGGAAGCACCTTGCTGGACAAGCTCGACTCCGGAACGCGGAGCGCCACGGACCAGGAGTCCCTGCACAGGACCGGCCTCTACCTCGGCGTCGTCCCGGAGCGGGCCGCGCTCGTCCGCGGCGGGACACCGGTCACGCTCGACCACGACCTCGACGCGCTGCCCGACGCGGGCCGCCGGCTGACGGTGGCGAAACTCGCCGGGTACGCCGCTGACTTCGCCAACCGCGTGGCCGCGGCCGGGGTGCGCCCGGGGGGCCACGTGGTGATCTGCAAGGCCCCCAACTTCGACCTGTGGCTGCTGGCGACCGCGGTGGAGCGCACCGGCGCCGTCCCCGTGATGCTCTCCCACCACCTGGACTCCCAGGCGCTGTCCGCGCTGATGCAGCGGCTGGACCGGCCGCACCTGATCACCGATGCGCCGAAGCTGCGCGCCCTGACCGAGGACGGTGTCGATCTCGGCGAGCTGACCCGCGGCGTCATCGGGATCGGCGAGACCGGCCCCGGCGCGACCCGGCTCGCCGACCTCGACGGCGGCACGCCCGTCAAGCCGGTGCTGCGCGGCCTGGACGAGCCCGCCATGATCACCCACACCTCGGGCACCACCGGGCTGCCCAAGCTCGTCGTGCACACCCCGCGCACGATGCGCACCCGGCTGCGCCCGCAGCTCTTCCTGCTGGGGATGATGCGCAAGCGCGGCACCGTCGCCGTCCACATCCCCTTCGGCCACTCCCGCACCTTCGCGGCGCTCTCGCTGTGCTTCCTCAAGGGCATGCCGGTGCTCGCGGTCAACAACGGCACACCGGACGCCGTCGCGGACTTCTTCGTCCAGCACCGCCCCTGGCTCATCGAGGCGCTGCCCAACTCCTTCCTGGCCTGGGAGGGGCTGACCGACGACCGGCGCAGGCCCTTCGCCTCGGTCAAGTACTTCAGCAGCACCTTCGACGCGATCCACCCGCGTACCGTGCGGCGGCTGCTGCACTCCTCGGCGCAGCGCGCGCAGTTCTTCCAGATCTACGGCCAGAGCGAGGTCGGCCCGGCCGCCGGCCGCCCGTACTTCCGCAAGTTCGCGCACCGCATGGACGGCCGCTGCATGGGCTTCGCGCTGCCCGGCAGCGCGAAGGTCCGGGTGGTGGGCCGGGACGGCAAGCGGCCCTCGCAGGCCAACCCCGGCTACATCGACGTCCGCTGGGACGGCATCGCCAAGACCTACCACGGCGAGCAGGACCGCTACGACGAGAACGTGCACGACGGCTGGTGGCGCACCGGCGACGTCGGCTACCGCACCCGCTTCGGCTGCCTGCACATGCTGGACCGGGAGTTCGACACGATCGAGGGCGTCGGCAGCAACCTGGAGGTCGAGGACGACATCCTCGACAAACTGGAGGAGTTGGCCGAGCTGGTCGTGGTGCCCGGCCCGCGCTCCGAGGCGGTCCCGGTGGTGTGCACCCACCGCGACGAGCCGCTGGACATGGACCGCTGGCGCGCCGCCACCGCGGCGTACCCGCAGCTCGCCGAGCCCGTCCAGATCCCGCTCGCCGAGCTGCCGCGCACCGCGACGCTCAAGACCCGCCGTGTCGAGCTGTCCCGCCGGCTGGAGGACGAACTGACCGAACGGCCCTGACCCGCCCGCGCCGGGCGTCCCCGCGGCCGGACCGGAAGGCTCACCCGGTCCGGCCGCCTCACCGTGCCCCGGCCCACCGACCCACCCCCTGACGCACCCGTCGGCCGCCGGTCCGGGCAGCGTCCCCGGATTCGCAGGAGTGACCTTGTCAGAACAGCAGACCGCCGACCCCGCGGACCGGCGTGTCGTGCTCAACGGCGAGGGGCAGCACTCGATCTGGTGGACCGACCGCGCACTGCCCGCCGGCTGGCACGCGGAGGGCACCACCGGGCCCCGGGAGCGGTGCCTCGCGCACATCCAGGAGACCTGGCAGGACCTGCGGCCGCTGAGCCTGCGCGAGGGCCCGCGGCCCGCGGATCCCGACGGGCCCGCTCCCGCCGGGGAACCCGTGGCGCCGGGTGGGCCTGCTCCCGCCGGGGAGCCGCGGCCGGTCGCGCCGGGAGGGCCCGCTCCCGCCGGGGAGCCGTTGCCCGTCACGCTCGGGCGGTGGGCGCGGCGCGACCCCGGGGCGGTCGCCGTCGAGGGGGACGGCTTCGCGCTCGGCTTCGGCGAGCTGGACGCCGCCTCCGACCGGTGGGCCCGCTTACTGCGCTCACGCGGGGTGGGGCGCGGCGCCCTGGTCGGGGTCCTCCTCGGCCGGGGCGCCGACCTGCACGCCGTGACGCTGGGCGCGTGGAAGGCCCGGGCCGGCTGCGTACCCCTCGACCCGGACTTTCCCGCGGCGCGGCTGCACCTGCTGCTCGCCGACGCCGGGGCCCGCGTGGTGGTCGCCGAACTCGGGTACGGGGCCGCCGCGCTCGACGGCTTCGACGGCACCGTGCTCTACGCCGACGACCCCGAGCTGGCCGCCGAGCTGGCCGCGCACCCGGGGGGCGGCGCCGCGACGGAGCCGCCCGCCCCCGACGACGTCGCGCTGGTGGCCCACGCCCCCACCGTGGCCGGGCGCCCCTACGCCGTGGCCGTCACGCACCGCGGGCTCGCGGACCATGTGGCCTGGGCCGGGCGGGAGCTGATCGGCCGGGGCACGGGCGGCACCGCCGTCTTCTGCTCGGTCGCCTCCGAGATGACGGCCACCGGCCTGTGGGCGCCGCTCGCGGCCGGGCAGCGGGTGGTGCTCGCCCCGCGCACACCGGATCTGGCCCAGCTGGGGGAGTGGCTCGCCTCGGCCGGTACGTTCGCCTTCCTGCACCTCGCGCCGGGCCATCTCGACCTGCTCGTACGGCAGTCCGGCCCGGCGGTGGTCGCCGCGCTCGCCGGGACGTTCGTCGTCGCGGGCGGCAGCACGCCGGGCCCCGCCGCGGCGCGGCTCGCCGAATTCCTCGGCAGCGGGCGGCTGCTCCCCGCGTACGGCTCGGTCGAGACGTCGTACGGCAGCTGCCCCGACCCCGTACGCCCCGGCGCCGACAGCCGGATCCGGGTGCTCGACGGCGACGGGCGGCAGGTCCCGGCGGGCGAGGTCGGCGAGCTGTACGTGGCCGGTCCCGGGGTGGCCCTCGGCTACGTGGGGCGGACCGCACTGACCGCCGAGCGCTTCCTGCCCGACCCCTACGGCCCGCCCGGCGCCCGGATGTTCCGCACCGGGCAGCTGGTGCGGCGCACCGCCACGGGCGAGGCCGAGCCGCTCGGCCGCACCGACCGGCAGGTGTGGATCTGCGGCCACCGCGCCGACCCGGCGGAGGCCGAGGAGGCGCTGTACGACCACCCGTGCGTCGACGAGGCCGTCGTCGTCGGGGTGCGGGCGGCCTCCGGCGATGTCCGGCTCGCCGGGTACGTGGTGCCGCGCCCCGGCGCGCAGGGCCTGGACGCGGCGGCACTGGCCGCGCACTGCCGGCGGCTGCTGCCGGACCACCTGGTGCCCGCGAACCTGGTGCTGCTCGGCGAGCTGCCGCGGGCCGCCGACGGGCGGGTGGACCTCGCGGCGCTGCCACGGCCCGGCGGACCGCTGCTGGACGCCCCGCGCAGGGCCGCGCGCAGCGGGCGGCACGTCGCCTTCGGCGGGCGGCCGCTGGCCGACCTGCTCGCGGAGTGCCGGGTGCCCGGCGCCTCCGTGGCCGTGCTCGAACGCGGCGGCCTGGTCGCGGTCGAGGCCGCGGGCGACGACGGGGAGGGCCGCCCCGTCACCCCGCGCACCGCGTTCCCTGCGGGCGGCCTGAGCCGGCACGTCACGGCGCTGGGCGTGCTGCGGCTGGTGGACGAGGGCCTGCTCGACCTGGACGCGCCGCCGGACGCCGCCCTCGACAACGGTGCCAGGAACCGCGCCGCTCGCCGGCCGACCCTGGCGGACCTGCTGGGCGACCGCCTCGGGACGGGCGCGGCCCTGCTGCCGGGACTGCTGGAGGAGGTCACGGGCGAGCCGTTCGGGCTGCTGATGCGGCGCCTGGTGCTGGGGCCGCTGGGCCTGGACGACAGCTCTTTCGGCGGCCCGCCGCCCCGCAGCGGCGGGCGTACGGGCGCCCCGGCCGCCCGTATCGGCCACGACGCGGCGGGCCGCCCGCTGCCCGCCGCGCCCGCCGCGCCCGCCGCGCCCGCCGCGCCCGCCGCGGGCGCCTCGGGCGCACGGCCGCACTCCCGCACCGCGCCGCGCACGGAACCGGCCACCGCGTCCGGCGGGCGGCAGGGAGCGGAACCGGCCACCGCACGCGGCGGGGACCCCGGCCCTGTCTCCGGCCCCCCCTCCGCTGCCGCCGAGCTGTGGACGACCGCCGCCGACCTCGCCAAGGTGGCGCTGGAGGTCCGCCGTTCCGCGCGGGGCGTCCCGCTCGCGCTGCTCACCGCGGACAGCGCGGCCCGCATGCTCACCCCGAGCCCCGACGACCTCTACGGCCTCGGCACGATGGTCGACGTCCTCGGCTCCGACACCGAGTTCGGGCACGAGGGGGCGCCGGCGGGCCACTACGCCGTCTCCACGCTGCGGTTGCGCACCGGCAGCGGCCTGGTCGTGCTCGCCAACGGCGGATCGGGCGAGCGGCTGCGCCGGGAGATCGCCCTCCGGCTGCGGGACGGCGGCCGGTTGACCGAAAGGTCCCGGCCATCGGGTGACGGAAAGTTATGGTTCCTGGAAGAGGCGCAGGGAACGGGTTGGCTGACCGGCACGTAGCGTGAAGTGGCCCAACTGTGTTGTCGAGACGAAAACTTGTACGCAGAATGGCTCTGCAATGTCTCCCGTGGGGGACGGGGCGCGGGTGCGCCTCGGGAAGGGGACGGTGTGTCGACCCGGCTGTCGTTTCAGGTGCTGGGCCCGCTCAAAGTGAGCGCGGACGGCAGATCGCTGCAACTGCGCAGCGCGCGGCAGCGAACGATTCTGGCCGTGCTGCTGCTCACTCCCGGGCGCGTGGTCTCCGTCGACTCCCTGGCGGAAGCCGTCTGGCACAGCGAACCCCCCGCCACCGCGCGCAACCAGATCGCCATCTGCGTCTCCGCCCTGCGCAAGACCTTCCGCGACGAGGCCCGCGTCGACGGCCTCATCGAGACCGTGCCGCCCGGCTACGTGCTGCACACCACGGGCCACTACGTCGATGTCGTCGACCTGTACGCCTCGGCTGCCGCCGCGGGGGCGGCAGCCGAGGCGGGCGACCCGGACGCGGCCGCGGCCCGCTTCGAGAACGCCCTCGCGCTGTGGGACGGCCCGGTGCTCGACGGCATGGACGGCGGCTCGCTGACCGAGGTGGTGCGCCGGCTCACCGAGCTGAAGGTCGACCTGGCCGAGGAGTACGCCACCGTCCAGCTCCAGCAGGGCCGGTACCGCTCGGTCGTGGAGAGCCTGGGCCCGCTGGTCGCCGAGTACCCGCTGCGCGAGCACGCGCGGGCCGTCCTCATGCAGGCCTACCACCTGTCGGGCCGCCGCTCCGAGGCGCTCGGCTGCTACCGCGAGGGGCGCCGCGTCCTCATCGCCGAGCTGGGCGTCGAGCCGGGCGCCGAACTCCAGGAGCTGCACCGCACCGTCCTGGAGGGCGACGGCCCCGCGCCGGTACGGCCGCCCGCGCCCGTCCCCGCGCCCGCCGCGGTGGCCGTCCCCGTACCGCTGGCGGTGGCCGCGGTGCCCGAGACCGTCCCCGCGCCCGCGCCCGCCGCGACCCCTGCCGTACCGCACCAACTGCCGCTGCCGCCCGAGCCGTTCGTCGGACGGGAGGCCGAGCTGGAACTGCTCGGCCGGCTCGTGCAGCCCGCCCTCGGGCCCGGCGGCGGCCTGCCGGTGCGCGTCGCGGCGATCTGCGGCGCCGCCGGGGTCGGCAAGAGCGCGCTCGCCCAGCACTGGGCCGACCGCGTCGCCCGGCGCTTCCCCGACGGCCAGATCTACCTCGACCTCCAGGGCCTGCGCGCGCACGGCGGGGTCACCGCCGAGGCCGCCCTCGACCGGGCGCTGCGCGCGCTCGGCGTGCCCGGCGCGTCGATCCCCGTGGGCCTCCAGGACCGGGCCGCGCTCTACCGCAGCACCCTGGACGGCAAGCGGCTGCTGATCGTCCTGGACAACGCCGGTTCGCTGGAGCAGATCCGCCCGCTGCTGCCCGGCCGCGGCCCCGCGCGCGCCCTGTTCACCAGCCGCGACCCCTTCAACGGGCTGGCCGGAGCGGTCGCCGCGGTCCGTATCGAGCTGCACGGGATGAGCACGACCGAATCGCTGAACCTGCTGGCCGCCACCATCGGCGACCAGCGGGTGGCGGCCGAACCCGCCGCCGCGCGGCGCCTGGTGGACCTGTGCGACCGGTTACCGCTCGCCCTGCGCATCGTCGCGACCCGGCTGCTGTCCGACCACCAGTGGTCGCTGCGCCGGATGGTCGCGCGCATGGAGGACCGCCGCGAGCGGCTGGACGTCGTCAGCCCCGGCGAGAGCGGGGTGCGCTCCAGCCTGTGGCTCAGCTACCGCGCGCTGTCGGTGCAGGCCGCGCGCCTCTACCGGCAGCTGAGCGTCCTCGACGTGCCCGACTTCCCGCCCTGGATCGGCGCCCCCGTGCTCGGCGTCACCCCCGGGGCGTCCGAGGAACTGCTGCACCAGCTCGCCGGGGCGCAGCTGCTGGAGCGCTGCTCGGTGCGCGGCGGCGGCACCCGCTTCCGCATCCCCGAGCTGATGCGGCTGTTCGCCCAGGAACGGTGCCTGGCCGAGGACGGCGCGCAGGAGCGCGAGCAGACACTCGACCGGGTGCTGTCCGCCGTGCTCACGCTCGTCTACGCCGCACAGGAGCAGCTCTACGGCAAGGGCGAGGTCGCCCCGCACGTCCCCGCCCACATCCAGGAGCTGCCCGGCGCCGCGGTCAGCGAGCTGGTGTCCGACCCCATCGAGTGGTTCGAGGGCGAACGGGAGGCGCTCGGCGCGCTCGTGGCACAGGCCGCCCGCGAGGGCCAGGAGGGTCGCGCATGGGTCCTGGCCATCGGCTCGGTGCCCTTCTTCGAGACCCGCAACTACCTGGAGGACTGGCGGCGCGCCGCCGACAGCGCACTGGAGGGCGCGCAGCGCGCCGGCGACACCCACGGCGCCGGCACCATGCTGCGCTCGCTGGGCACGCTCGCCATCTACCAGCGCCGCTACGACGAGGCGCGCGAACGGCTGCTGACCGCCCTGGACCTGCTGGAGCAGACCGACGACACCCAGGGCCGCGCCATCGTGCGGCGCAACCTCGCCGTCTGCGCCCGCTTCTGCGGCGAACTGGCCGAGGCCGCGCGCTACTGCGAGGCCTCCCTCGTCCTCTTCCGGCAGGCCGGTGACGCCTCGGGCCTCTCGCACGCGCTGGGCCTGCTCGCCCAGATCGAGATCGAGCAGGGCAACCCCGAGCGCGGGGTGGAGCTGAGCAACCAGGCGATCGAGGTCAGCTACGAGGCCGGGTCGCTGCGCAGCCGCACCCAGAACCTCTACCGGCTCGCCGAGGCGCTGCTCAGCGCCGGGCAGTCGGAGCAGGCCGAGCGGGTGTGCCACGACGTCGTGGGCCTCACCCGCGGTCAGCGTGACCGGCTGGGCGAGGCCCACGCGCTGTGTGTGCTCGGCGAGGCGCAGTGGCGGCAGAACGAGCCGCACAAGGCGCGCGCGAGCCTGCTGCGCGCCCTGCGGGCCGCCGAAGAGGTCAACGACCGCTTCCTCCAGGCCCGGATCACCACCAACCTCGCCTGCGCCGAGGCCCTGTGCGGCGGCACGGGCGCCGACGCGCCCCTGGCATGGGCCCAGCAGGAGTTCCGCTCGCTCAACGCACCGGTGTGGGTGCGGCGTGCGGGCCGGCTGCGCGAGGTCCTGGAGTCCCGCGGCGCCGACAGCCCCGTCGAGGGGCTCGAACTGGCCCGGCTGCTCAGCGGCTGCTGAGCCCCTCGCCGGGCTCCCTGCGTCTTCCCGGGTCTCCGGGTTTTCCGGGGTCCGTGCGTATTACCCCGGCATATTCCTTGGGCTGCTGCCCGTCCTGATTCCGGATCACGTCCAGGGCAGATCGTTGGTGCCCATACCGGAGCCCAGCGCGTTGAGGGCGACGAGCAGCGGGAGAAGAAGCATTGCGGAGCTGGCGAACACGGCTGCGACGGTGCGGAACTTGCGCATGACTGACTCCCCGTGGTGTGTGGCAATTTCCTTGTGCAGCATTTCTTGGATCACCTTAGGCCGGGTCGCTTTTGGGGTGATTTCCCGGCGATTTCGACCACTCGAAATCGACTCGATAATGCGGTAATAGGGCGGCTGGATAGGTTGCGGATGCAATTTCGTACGGGGACATCCAGGGGATGGGGAATGCACTGTGCCGAACATCGCTGGCGTGGCGGTGGCGCCCGCCGAAGGGATCACCGAGGAGGACCGGGGCGGCGGAACGAACGGATCACTCGAATTCCGCTTGCTGGGCCCGGTCTCCGTGAGCAGAGCGGGTCAGGCGGTACCGCTGCCCGGAACGAAAATCCACACCGTACTCGCCGTCCTGCTGCTCGCCCGCGGCACACTGGTCGCCGACGGCCGGCTGAGCGCCGCACTGTGGGGGGACACACCGCCGCCCACCTCGAACTCACAGATCTACACCTATGTGTCACGGCTGCGGAAAGTCCTCGGACAGCCGGTGCAGATCTCCCGTAAAGGCCCGGGATACGTCCTCGACGTCCGCGACGCCGAAGTCGACCTCTTCTCCTTCGAACGGCTCGACCGCATGGGCCGCCGGGCGCTGAAGGAGAACCGCTACGAGGAGGCCGGCCGGCTGCTCGGCAGCGCACTCGGCTGCTGGAGCGGACACGCCCTGGACAACGTCACCGAGCACCTGCTCCAGTCCGAGCGCCCCCGGCTGGAATTCCTCCGCGCCGAGGCGCTGGAACGCCGGATCCAGGCCGACCTCGCCCTCGGACGGCACCGCGCGCTGGTGCCCGAACTGCTGTCCCTGGTGGCCCGCTTCCCCATGGAGGAGAACCTCCGCGCCCACCTCATCACCGCACTGCACCGCTCCGACCGGCAGGCCGAGGCCGTCCAGGTCTACGGCGAGGGCCGCCGCATCCTCGACGAGCAGCTCGGTGTGGTGCCCGGCCAGCAGCTCAGCCGCGCCTACCTGCGCATCCTGCGCGGCGAGGGCGGCACCGGCACCCCGCAGCGCAGACCGCCGGTCGCGCTGCCGGTCCGGGACGGCGCCGTCACCGGCCGCACCACCGAGGCCGCCCGCCTCCGGTCGCTGCTGCTGCGCCGCTCCGCCGGACCGGCCGCGCGGCTGCGGGCCGCCCTCGTCACCGGCATGCCCGGCAGCGGCAAGACCGCGCTGGCCGCCGAGGTCGCGTACTCCTGCGCCCGCGCCTTCCCGGACGGCGTGGTGCACGCCGACCTCCAGGACGCGGAAGGGGCCGCCCGGCCGCCCGCCGACGTCCTCGCCGAACTGCTGTCCGCGCTGGGCGAGACGGCGCAGGGCCCCGCCCGCGACCTCAACGACCTGGTGCGCCGCTACCGCTCCCGCACCGCCTCCGGCCGGCTGCTCGTCGTGCTGGACGACGCCACCAGCGACGCCCAGCTCACCCCGCTGCTGCCGGCCGGTACCGACAGTGCGCTGCTGGTCACCAGCCGCCGCCGGCTGGTGACCGTACCCGCCACGTCCACCGTCTCGCTGGAACCGCTCGCCGACGAGGACGCCGTCGCGCTGCTCGCCGAGACCGTCGGCGCCGAGCGCATCCGCGCCGAACTGCCCGCCGCCCGCGACCTGGTGCGCTACTGCGCCGGGCTGCCGCTCGCCGTGCGCATCGCCGGCACCCGGCTCGCCTCCCGCCCGCACTGGCCCGTCGCCCGGCTCGCCGCGCAGCTCGCCGACCCGCGCACCCGGCTCGCCGCGCTCTCCTACGGCGACCTGGAGCTGACCCGCTCCCTCAACCGGGCGCTGTCCCGGCTGAGCCCCGCCACCGCGGCCGTCCTGCCGTGGCTCGCGGCCGTCGGCGGCGGCCCGTTCACCGCCCGGCTCGCCGGTGAGGTCATCGGGCTGGCCGAACCCGAGGACGCGCTGGAGGAGCTCGTCGACGCCTGCCTGCTGACGTCGGAGCCCGGCGGCGCCGCCCTCGGCGAGGACCGCTACCGCTTCCACCCGCTGGTCCTGCTGCACGCCGCCGCACTGCCCCGAAAGGAACTTCCCCGATGACACCGCCCCGCAACCCCGCGCCGGACCCGCGCCAAGCCGACGGCAAGTCCCGCAAGAGGCCTGATCAAGATGCATGGCAGAGGCTGACCGCCATGAAGCCCATGGATGGTGACCGCCATGAGTGAGGCGGCTGTGAAGAGTCAGGAGAGCGCCGCGCAGGCGCTGCACTCGGCGATCGAGGAAGCGGCCGGGATCCTGGAGGTGGACTACCCGCGCGAGAGGGTGCAGCGCATCCTCGACCTGTACGGCGGGGACCTCGCCCAGGCCGTCGTCGCGTTCCGGGTCTCGACCGGCGCGGGCCGGGCCGGCGAGCTGGACTGCCGGTTCACCGTGCCCCAGGAGACCGACCCGTACGACCTGGCCGTCGGCAGCGGGCTGCTGGAGAAGACGGACCACCCCGTCTCCCGGCTGCTCGGGGACATCCGCGGCACGTGCCCGGTCGACGGCTACGGCATCGACTTCGGCGTCGTCGGCGGGTTCAAGAAGATCTGGGTCGTGCTGCCGCGCACCGCCCTCCAGGAGGTCGCCAAGCTCGCCGGCATCCCCTCGATGCCGCCGAGCCTGGGCAACAGCCTGGACTTCATCAAGCGGCACGGCCTCGGCGACACCGTCGGCCTGCTCGGCATCGACTACCGCCACCGGACCGTGAACATCTACTTCGGCGAGCCCCCGGAGGGCGGCATCGCCCCCGAGGCCCTCCAGTCGATGCTGGGCGAGATCGGCCAGGCCGAGCCCAGCGAGCAGATGCTCCGGCTCGGCCGCGAGATCTTCGGCGTCTACGTCACGCTCAGCTGGGACAACCCGCAGATCGAGCGGATCAGCTTCGCCGTGGCGACCACCGACCCGGCCTCGCTGCCCGTCGAACTCGACGAGCGCATCGAGCTGTTCGTCCGGCACGTGCGGGCCGCCGACCCGACCACGAAGTTCGTCTACGCGGTCGCCTCGCAGCCCGACGGCGAGTACTACAAGCTCCAGTCCTACTACCGCTGGGGCTCCGGCGTGCCGGAGATCATGCAGCTGTCGGAGGGGGCCCTGCAGGACCCGGTGTGATCCCCGGTCCCGCCCCCTCGCACCCGTTGCGGGTGCCCCACCGCCTCCCCGGTGTTTCCCGTTAGTCCCGCACCTCCACGGCCCCCGGCGGCAGCCGCGCGCTGCCGCCGTCCCGGGCCGTACTTCCGGAAGGACGAATCCCTTGGCCACCGTAGAAGTTCCGGTACTGATCGTGGGTGGCGGCGGCTCCGGCCTGTCCGCCTCCGTCTTCCTGTCCGACCACGGCGTGGGCCATCTGCTGGTGGAGCGCCGCGCGGACACCTCGCGCCTGCCCAAGGCGCACTACGTCAACCAGCGCACCATGGAGATCTTCCGGCAGCACGGCCTGGCGGACGACGTCCTGGAGATCGGCGCCTCGCCCGAGCAGTTCGGCAAGGTCCGCTGGCAGACCACACTCACCGGCCAGGGCCCGCTGGACGGCAAGGTCATCCACGAGATGGACGCCTTCGGCGGCGGGAGCCTGCGCGCGTCGTACGAGGCCGCCGGCCCGGTGCTGCCGGTCAAGCTGCCGCAGCTGCGCCTGGAGCCGATCCTGCGGGGGCACGCCGAGGCCCGCAACCCCGACCGGATCCTGTTCGGGCACGAGCTGGTGTCGCTCGTCCAGGACGAGGACGGCAACGGTGTCACCGCCGAGATCCGCTCCGTCGAGAGCGGCGAGACCACCACCGTCAAGGCCGGGTACGTCATCGCCGCCGACGCCGGCCGCACGGTCGGCCCCGCCCTCGGCGTGAAGATGGAGGGCCTGCCGGCGCTCTTCGACGCGACCACGGCGTACTTCTCCGCGGACCTGTCGCAGTACTGGAACGAGGGGACCATCATCACCTGGTTCCTCAACCCCTACCGCGCGGACCTGTCCAGCGCGCTCATCGAGATGGGCCCGACCTGGGGCAAGAACTGCGAGGAGTGGGGCCTGCACCTGCCCCTCATGGGGCTGGACCGGAACGACGAGCAGGCCGTCACCGCCCGCATCCGGGAGATCCTCGGCCTGCCCGAGCTGGAGCTGACGCTGCACGAGGTCACCAGCTGGACGGTCGAGGCCGTCATCGCCGAGAGCTACCGCAAGGGCCGGGTCTTCCTCGTCGGCGACGCCGCCCACCGCCAGCCGCCGGCCGTCGGCCTCGGCCTCAACACCGGCATCCAGGACGTGCACAACCTGGCCTGGAAGCTCGCCGCGGTCGTGTCCGGCGCCTCGCCCGACGCGCTGCTCGACACCTACGAGGCCGAGCGCCGCCCGGTCGGCCAGTTCAACCTGGGCTGGGCGATGTCCGCCGCCGCGCACCACCAGGTCGTCATCGACGCCGCCGTGGGCATCGGCCCGCACGTGCCGCCGGAGCGCCGCACGCCGGTCTTCTTCGGCTACTTCGCGCCCAGCCCGATGGGCGCCGCCCAGCGCGCCCGCGCCGCGGAGATCTTCGCGACGCACCGCGGCGAGTGCCAGGCCATCGGCGTCGAGAACGGCTTCGCGTACATGCAGGGCGCGGTCGTCCCGGACGGCACCCGGCCGCCGCTGCCGGCGCCGCTCGGCGACGTGTACACGCCCACCACCCGCCCCGGGCACCTGCTGCCGCACGCCTGGGTCGAGCAGGACGGCGTACGTGTGTCCACCCAGGACCTGGTCGGCTCCGGCCCCGGCTTCCTGCTGCTGACCGGCCCCGACGGGGCGGCCTGGGCGGACGCCGCCGCACTCGCCGCGGAGAAGCTGTCGGTGCCGGTGACGGTCGTGCGGATCGGCGAGGGCGCGGACGCCGCCGACGCCGAGGGGACCTGGCAGGAGCTGCGCGGCACGGACCCCGCGGGCGCCGTCCTCGTCCGCCCCGACCAGCACGTCGCCTGGCGCGTGCCCGGCGCCGCGGAGGACCCCGCGGGCGCCCTCACCGAGGCGCTCACCACCGTCCTGGGCCACCAGGCGTAGACCACCCCGCGGCGCCCGGACCCCGCGCCGCACGGTCCGGCAGGACGCCCCGCGGGCGTCCTGCCGGACCCGCAACCGCGTACCCGCCGCGCGCCCGCCTTCCCCCGGGCCGCCCGTCCGGCCGTACGCCCTGACGTCGCTTCCCGACCGCGCTCCACGACCACGGAAGAAGCACCATGATCAACAGACGATCGTTCCTCGCCGGCACCGGCGGTGCCGCGGTGGCCGCCACCGCGGTCGCCGGCGCCACCCAGGCGCAGGCCCACTCCGGGGCCAAGCCCCGGACCCGGCACGGCGGCGCCCAGTGGAGCCGGCTCTCCGACCGGCTGCGCGGGCACCTCGTGCTCCCCACCGACGCCGACTACCAGCGCGCCAAGCAGCTTTACCAGGTGCAGTTCGACGACGTCAGCCCGCAGGCCGTGGCGTACTGCGTCTCGGCCGCCGACGTCGCCGCGTGCCTGTCCTTCGCGCAGGCCGGCGGCATCCCCGTCGCCGCCCGCAGCGGCGGCCACAGCGCGGGCGGCTACTCCACCACGCCCGGCCTGGTCATCGACGTCGCCGGTCTGAACACCGTCGCGCTCGGCAAGGACTCGGTGCACATCGGCCCCGGCGCCCAGCTCGTCGACATCATGGACACCCTCGCCCCGCAGGGCCTCGGCATCTCCGGCGGCTACTGCCCGACCGTCGCCGCGGGCGGGTTTTTCCAGGGCGGCGGCATGGGCCTGTTCACCCGCAGCATCGGCATCGCCGCCGACAAGGTGAACTCCGCCCAGGTCGTGCTCGCCGACGGCCGCACCGTCACCGCCTCCCCGCACTGCAACGCCGACCTCTTCTGGGCGCTGCGCGGCGGTGGCGGCGGCAACTTCGGCATCGTCACCGGCTACGACGTCACGCCCTCGCCGCTCACCGACGTCGCCGCGATCAACCTGGTGTGGACCTTCGACCAGGCGCTGGACATGCTCGACGGCTGGGCCAAGTGGCTGCCCGACGCGCCCTGGACGATCGGCAGCGGCGTCAACGTCACCCTCGTCGACGCCGGTCCCGGCACCGTGCCGACCGCCTCGGTGTTCCTCGCCTCGGTCGACACCAGCGCCGCCTTCGACGCCGAGATCGCCCGCCTCGTCTCGCTCGTCGGCACCCCCACCGTCTTCCGGCAGCAGTTCACCGCCCCCTACCGGTCGGTGCTCATGCAGCTCTACTCCTGCACCGAACTGACGGTGCAGCAGTGCCACCGTGCCGACACCGGCGGCGGCCAGATCCAGCGCCCGGCCTTCGGCGCCTGGCGCAGCCGGCTGTTCGAGAAGGGCGACATGCCCCGCGACGGCTGGGCCAAGGCCCTGGCCGCCTTCGACGACCACCGCTACGCGGGCCAGATGCGCCAGCTGCAGATCTCCGCACTGGGCGGCAAGGCCAACACCGTCGCCCGCGACGCCACCGCGTACGTCCACCGCGACGCCCTGTTCTCGGTCAGCTACCTCACCTCCGACGCCGTCGCCCCGGTTTCCGCGGAGGCCGAGGCCGCCGCCTACACCTTCGTCGACGACGGCTTCGCGACGATCGACCCGTACTCGACGGGCGAGACGTACCAGAACTTCATCGACCCGCGGCTGCCCGACTGGCAGCGCTCCTACTACGCCGAGAACTACGCGCGGCTGGCCGGGGTCAAGCGCAAGTACGACCCCCACCAGCTCTTCCGCTTCGCGCAGAGCGTGCGCTGACCCGGACCCCCGGCACCCCGGCCCCGCCACGGAGGACACCTCCCGCGGGGCCGGGCCCCACCCCCGTCCCCCCGGCCCACCCACCGGCTCGGTCCGGCCCAGACAGGAGCACTCCATGAAGATTGCCGACCTCGCGCGCCCGACCCCGCTGCGACTGCCGGACGGGATCGACGCGGACGAGGTGCGCACCGCCGCCGCCCGGCTCACCGCGCACATCAGCGGCAGAACCGACCCCGACGGCGCGATACGCGAGCACTGCGAGAGCAGAGTGCTCGAATCGGCCCTCGCACTCTCCCTCATGACCCGCACCGGCCACACCTCGCCCGCCCGCGACCGCCTGCTCGGCTACCTGCGCGGGCACCAGGAGTCGCCGGACCGGCTGGAGACGGTGCTCGCCTCGCTGGCCCTCGCCCGCGCCGCCGGACGCGACGCCGACGGCGACAGCACCCTCGTCGACACCCTCGCGGCCGGTGTCCTCGCCGCCGCCCCCGGCTTCATCTCCGTCCGCCGCCGGCTCATGGTCTACGCCGTGCTCTCCGTGCTCGGCTGCCCGCTGCCCGCCGACGCCGAACTCCCCGGCGGCGGCGCCGTCCCCACCGACCCGCTGCACTCCTGGGCCGCCGTGCAGCAGGCCTCCATCACGCTGATCATCGCCCACGCGATGGGCGTGCACGACCGCTCCACCGACGCCGCCCTGCGGACCCTGCTCGCCACCGACCCCGGCGCCGCGGTGTGGGAGGGCTACGCCCTCATGCACCTGCTCGTGCTCAACGCGCTCGCTGGGGTGCCCGGCCACGAGGAGACCGTGCGCCGCGGCCTGGAGACCCTGCTGCACCACCAGCGTCCCGACGGCGGCTTCCCGTTCGTGCTGGAGATGCACAACTGGTGCACCTCCACCGGCGGCCTCGCCCTGCACGCGGCCGGGGCCGACCCCGCGCTGCTGCGCCGGATGGCCGGCATGCTCGCCACCCACCAGGGGGGCGCCGCGCACGCCACGCTGTCGCGCGGCAACACCCTCACCGACGGCTGGTCGATGTCCCCGATCGTCGCGCAGAACGACGTCGACGACACCTCCTGCGCGCTGGAGTTCCTCCAGGCCGTCGACCCCGTCACGCACGCCGGGTCGATCCGCCGGGGCGTGGACGCGCTGCTCGCCGTCCAGGGCGCCGACGGCGGCTTCCCGACGTACGTCGCCGGGGCCTCCTCCGAGCCGTGCATGACCGCCGCCGCGGTCTGCGCGCTCTCCCCGCACCCCGCGACCGAGGCGGCCCGCACCAGGGCGCTCGCCTTCCTCGCCGGGGTCCAGGACGCCGACGGCGGCTTCGAGCCCGGCTGGAGCCGCAGCCGGCTGCACAGCCTCTTCCGGGTCCGCCTCGCCGCCTGCACCGCGAGCCCCGACGACATCCGCGCCGCCGCGATGGCCGCCCGCATCGAGCAGACCGTCCGCGCCACGCAGAACGCCGACGGCGGCTGGGGCATGCAGCCCGGCGACCCCAGCGACGACATCAGCACCGCCTACGGCCTGATCACCCTCAGCTACGCCGACGACCCGCGCCCCGTCGGCCGCGGCATGCGCTGGCTGCTGGAACGGCAGAAGGCCGACGGCGGCTACGCCGGCCCGCCCGACATGGTCGGCCCCCGCCCCTTCGCCTACCACTTCCCGCTGCTCACCGACATTCCCGTGCTGCTCGCCTATGGGCACTTCCGCGCCCGGGTACTGGATCCGCGAAGCGAGCTTCAGGGAGTGCGGTGACGGGCCGAGCCCCGTCCGGGATCCTGACATGTGATCAGGGACGCCCGGCACCCTGAGAAATCCGACGCCCCCACAGAACACGGAGGAACCGGCATGATGCGAAAACTGGCCGCCTTGCCCAGCGGAAGGGTGGGCAAGTGGGTGGTCATCGCCATCTGGGTCGTCCTGCTGGTTCCCGCGATGATGCTGGCCGGCAAGCTCTCCGACGCCGAGCAGAACGACAACTCCGCCTGGCTGCCCGGCAACGCGGAGTCCACCGCGGTCGTCGACCGGGTGGAGAAACTGATACCCGCCGACGCCGTGCCCGCGATCGTCGTCTACGACCGCGCGGCCGGCGTCACGGACGCCGACATGGCCAAGGCGCAGGCCGACGCCCAGGCCTTCCAGCACATCGCCAACGTGCAGGGCCCGCTCTCCGAGCCGGTGAGGTCCGAGGACGGCAAGGCCATCCAGACCGTCGTCCAGGTCCACAAGGACAAGTCCGGCTGGGACGGCCTGAGCAAGGTCGTCGACTCGATGCAGGACATCGGAGCCAAGAACCCCGACGGCCTCGGCTTCCACGTCGCCGGACCGGTCGGCTACGGCGCCGACTCCATCAAGGCCTTCGGCGGCAGCGGCGTGCTCACCACCATCACCGCGCTCGTCGTCGTCATCATCCTGCTGCTCACCTACCGCAGCCCCTGGCTGCCCCTGCTGCCACTGCTCACCGTCGGCGTGGCCCTGGTCGCGGCCGAGGGCCTGATCTACCTGCTCGCCCAGCACGCCGGACTGGTCATCAACAAACAGACCAGCTTCATCCTCGTCGTGCTCATCTTCGGCGCGGGCACCGACTACGCGCTGCTGCTCATCTCCCGTTACCGGGAGGAGCTGACCCGCGAGGAGGACCGGCACAAGGCCATGGCCGAGGCGCTCTACCGCTCCGGCCCGGCGATCGTCGCGAGCGCCGCGACCGTCTCCATCAGCCTGCTGCTGCTCATGCTCGCCCGGCTCAACTCCACCGCGGGCATGGGCCCGGCCTGCGCCATCAGCGTCGCCGTCGGGCTGCTCGCCATGATCACCCTGCTGCCCGCGCTGCTCGTGGCGTGCGGGCGCTGGGTCTTCTGGCCCAAGAAGCCCGTCTTCGGCGCCGACGCCGTGCACAAGGACGGCGTGTGGGCCCGGATCGGCACCAGCATCTCCGGCCGCCCGCGGCTGGTGTGGACCGGCACCGTCGTGGTGCTGCTCGCGCTGTGCGCCGGGATCTTCGGGCTCAAGGCCTCGGGCCTGGCCAACAAGGACCAGTTCACGAACAAGCCGCAGATGGCGGTCGGCGAGCAGTTGCGCGCCGAGCACTTCCCCGCAGGCAACGGCGACCCCGTCTACGTCGCCGCGAACTCCGCCGCCGCCGGGCACGTCAAGGACGTGGTCGCCGCGGTGCCCGGCGTCGCCCAGGTCGGCGACCCCTTCGCCAAGGGCGACCAGGCGGTGCTGCTCGCCGACCTCAAGGACGAGGCCAGCAGCGACGCGGCACTGGCCACCCTGGACCGGATCCGCACCGCCGTGCACCGCATCGACGGCGCGGACGCGCAGGTCGGCGGCAGCACCGCGATCATGGCGGACACCGAGAACGCCGCGACCCGCGACGACAAGGTCGTCATCCCGCTCGTGCTGGCCGTGGTGCTGCTCATCCTGTGCCTGCTGCTGCGCTCGATCGTCGCCCCGCTGCTGCTGATGGGCACCGTGCTGCTGTCGTTCGGCGCGACCCTCGGCGTCAGCAGCCTGGTGTTCAACCACCTCTTCCACTTCGCCGGGGCGGACGCGTCCTACCCGCTGCTGGCGTTCGTGTTCCTGGTGGCACTCGGCATCGACTACAACATCTTCCTCGTCACCCGCATCCGCGAGGACGCGACGACCCTCGGCACCCGCAAGGCCGCGCTGAGCGCGCTGTCCACCACCGGCGGCGTCATCACCTCGGCCGGGGTGGTGCTGGCCGGCACCTTCGGGGCCATGGGCTCGCTGACCATGGTCTTCGCCGCCGAACTGGGCTTCACGGTGGCGTTCGGGGTACTGCTGGACACCCTCGTGGTCCGCTCCGTGCTCGTCACCGCGCTCACCCTGGACACCGGCCGGTGGATGTGGTGGCCCAGCGCGCTCTTCCACCACCGCGACGAGGCCCAGCCCGCCGAGGGCGACGCCGGCCAGGTTCCCTCGCTCAGCGGCCGGTGAGCGACACCCTCCGCCCGGAGCCCCGGCGCGCGCCCCGCGGCGCGCGCCGGGCCCCGCGGCGGGGGCATCCGCATGCGCAGTCCGGGGCATGCCCGGACACGGACCTACGGGGGCTGACTCCATGCGTGCAGAGACGATGGACGGAGAAATCCGCCGCGGCACCGCGGTCGCCGACGCGACCGCCGGCAGCGCGCAGCGCATCGCGGAACTCGAACGCGAGGTCCGGGAGCTCCGCCGCGCCAACGAGACGCTGAAGAACTACGTCAGCAAGGCGCTGGAGCTGGACATCCTGCCGCGGCAGCGGGACGGGCGCGGGAGCGCAGCGGATCCCTTCGCGGACCCCTTCGCGGGCGGCGGAGCCGGTACGGCCGCGGCCCCCGGCGGCGGGGGAGCGGACCGCGCCGGGACGTCTCCCGGGGCGACCGGCTTCGGCCCCTCCGGATTCCCCGGTGGGCCGGACCTGCCGGGCCTCGCCGACCTGCGCGGTGTGCCGGGACTGCCCGGCCTGCCCGGCACCGCGGCCGCCGCCGGGGACCGGATGGCGTGGCCCGGCGCCGGAGCCACCGGCAAGGTCGAGTTCCGGGTGCTCGGCCCCATCGAGGCGGCCGTCGGCGGCCGCTGGGTGGATCTGGGCGCGCCCAAGCAGCGCGCCGCCCTCGCCCTGCTGGTGAGCCAGGTCGGCCAGCCGGTCTCGGTCGACGTGATGGTGGAGTCCCTGTGGTCGGGCCGCCCGCCGCAGTCGGCGATCACCTCGCTGCACGCGTACATCGCCAACCTGCGCCGCGCCCTGGAGCCGCACCGGGCCCCGCGCACCCCCGCCTCCGTGCTGTGCACCCGGGGGCGCAGCTACCTGCTCGACAGCCGGGCCGTGGAGGTCGACGCCCACCGCTTCGGGGCCTGCGCCACCGCCGGCTGGCAGGCCCTGGACCGCGGCGAGCCGCAGCGGGCGCTGCGCGAGTTCGAGACGGGCCTCGCCCTGTGGCGGGGCGACGCCTACGCGGAGGTCGCGACGGCCGCGCCCGTCACACCCGAGGCCGTACGCCTGGAGGAGCTGCGGCTGTCGATGATCGAGGGCCGCAGCGCGACCCTGATCGCGCTCGGCAACCACGAGCTGGCGGTGCCCGAGCTGGTGGCCTTCACACAGGCCCACCCCTTGCGCGAATACGGCTGCGAGCTGCTGAGCCTCGCCCTCTACCGCGCCGGACGGCAGGCCGACGCGCTGTCGGTGCTGCGGGCGCACCAGCAGCGGATGGTGGAGGACCTGGGCATCTCGCCGAGCCCGGCACTCCAGCACCTGGAGCTGGAGATCCTCCGCCAGGCCCCGGAGCTGCGGGCCCCCGGCCGCGTCCAGTAGCCCCCGCCGGGCGCCGGGCGTCAGAAGAGCGGCGCGGGCAGCACACCTTCGAGGGCCAGCAGCGCGCGCTTGATCTCCAGGCCGCCGCCGAAGCCGCCTATGCCGCCGTCGCTCTCCACCACCCGGTGGCAGGGCACGACGACGGGCAGCGGGTTGGCCCCCATCGCGACACCGACCGCGCGGGCGGCGTCCGGCTCGCCGACCCGGTCGGCCAGGTCCCCGTAGCCGACCACCGCCCCGTACGGCACCCCGGTGGCCAGCTCGCGCAGCACCCGCCGCTGGAAGCCGGTGACCAGCGACCAGTCCAGCGGCAGGTCGAAGCCCGTGCGGCGCCCGGCGAAGTAGTCGTCGAGCTGCGCGGCGACCGGCGCCAGCCGCTCCGCGTCCTCGACGGGCTCGCAGCCGAGCCGCCGCCCGGCCGCCGCGACGGCCCGCGCGACCGTCGCCTGGTCGGCCCGGAAGGCGACCAGGACCAGGCCCTCTTCGGTGGCCATCAGCAGCAGCGGCCCGATGGGGGCGTCGTACACCGTCCACGCAGCGCTCGTCATGCGGCAAGCCTAGGGGCGGGGTACGACAGCCGGTCCCGGCAGCGGTCCCCGCCCTGGTCGGGGCGCCGTCCCGGCCCGCCGAGGGGGGTCCGGACCGCGTCCGCGGCCGATTGTCGGTGGGGGGTCGTACCGTGGACCCATGCGGCCCGTTTCAGACATCGAACGCAGTGTGGCGCCCTTCGAGGTCGTCAGCCCCTACCAGCCCAGCGGCGACCAGCCGGCGGCCATCGACGCCCTGGAGCGCCGGATCCGGGCCGGCGAGCAGGACGTGGTGCTCCTCGGTGCGACGGGCACGGGCAAGTCCGCCACGACTGCCTGGATGATCGAGCGGCTCCAGCGCCCCACCCTGGTGATGGCGCCGAACAAGACCCTCGCCGCCCAGCTCGCGAACGAGTTCCGCGAGCTGCTGCCGAACAACGCGGTCGAGTACTTCGTCTCGTACTACGACTACTACCAGCCCGAGGCCTACGTCCCGCAGACGGACACCTACATCGAGAAGGACTCCTCGATCAACGAGGAGGTCGAAAGGCTCCGGCACTCCGCCACCAGCTCCCTGCTGACCCGGCGGGATGTCGTCGTGGTCGCCTCGGTGTCCTGCATCTACGGCCTCGGCACCCCGCAGGAGTACGTCGACCGCATGGTCCGGCTGCGCGTGGGGGACGTGGTGGACCGCGACCAGCTGCTGCGCCGCTTCGTCGACGTGCAGTACACGCGCAACGACCTGGCGTTCACCCGCGGCACCTTCCGGGTGCGCGGCGACACGATCGAGATCTTCCCGGTCTACGAGCAGCTCGCGGTGCGCATCGAGATGTTCGGCGACGAGATCGAGGCCCTCTACACCCTGCACCCGCTGACCGGCGAGGTCATCACCGAGGACCAGGAGATCTACGTCTTCCCCGCCACCCACTACGTGGCCGGTCCCGAGCGGATGGAACGCGCCATCGCCGGCATCGAGAAGGAGCTGGAGGGCCAGCTCGCGCAGATGGAGAAGCAGGGCAAGCTGCTGGAGGCCCAGCGGCTGCGGATGCGCACCACGTACGACATCGAGATGATGCGGCAGATCGGCACCTGCTCCGGCATCGAGAACTACTCGCGGCACATCGACGGCCGCGAGCAGGGCAGCGCCCCCGACACCCTCATCGACTACTTCCCGGAGGACTTCCTCCTGGTCATCGACGAGTCGCACGTCACCGTGCCGCAGATCGGCGCGATGTACGAGGGCGACGCGTCGCGCAAGCGCACCCTGGTCGACCACGGCTTCCGGCTGCCGTCCGCGCTGGACAACCGCCCGCTGAAGTGGGAGGAGTTCCTGAAGCGCGTCGGCCAGACCGTCTACCTGTCGGCGACCCCCGGCACGTACGAGATGTCCCGTGCCACGGACGGGGTGGTGGAGCAGATCATCCGGCCGACCGGCCTGGTCGACCCCGAGGTCGTCGTCAAGCCCACCGAGGGCCAGATCGACGACCTGGTCCACGAGATCCGGCTGCGCACCGAGCGGGACGAACGCGTGCTGGTCACCACGCTGACCAAGAAGATGTCCGAGGACCTCACGGACTACCTGCTGGAGCTCGGCATCCAGGTGCGCTACCTGCACAGCGACATCGACACGCTGCGCCGCGTCGAGCTGCTCCAGGAGCTGCGGGCCGGCGAGTACGACGTGCTGGTCGGCATCAACCTGCTGCGCGAGGGCCTGGACCTGCCCGAGGTGTCCCTGGTGGCGATCCTGGACGCCGACAAGGAGGGCTTCCTGCGGTCCGGCACGTCCCTGATCCAGACCATCGGCCGCGCGGCCCGCAACGTGTCCGGCCAGGTGCACATGTACGCCGACCGCGTCACACCGGGCATGGAACGGGCGATCGACGAGACCAACCGCCGCCGCGCCAAGCAGATCGCGTACAACACCGAGCGCGGGGTGGATCCGCAGCCGCTGCGCAAGAAGATCGCCGGCATCCTCGACTCCTTCGCCCGGGAGGACGCCGACACCGACGAGCTGCTCGGCTCCGGACGGCAGCGCTCGCGCGGCAAGGCGCCGGTGCCGGGCCTGTCCGGCGGCAAGGGCGGCGAGAAGCACACCAAGGGCGCGCTGCCCGCCGAGGAGCTGGCCGACCTGATCTCCCAGCTGACCGACCAGATGCACACCGCGGCCGCCGAGCTGCAGTTCGAGGTCGCCGCCCGGATCCGGGACGAACTGGGCGATCTGAAGAAGGAGCTGCGGCAGATGCGGGATGCCGGAATGGCCTGAGTGGGGTGGGAATCGCCGCGCTGGGAGGGCTCGGACGAACCGGGATACGGTCGGGCGGCGTCTTGTTAGGGTGCGGGGCAACAACCGCACAGTCAGGTGACGGGTGAGAGGGGCAAGACCGTGACGGTCAACATGACCAAGGGCCAGAAGATCAGCCTGAGCAAGTCCGACGGGGGCTCGTTGACGGCGGTCAGGATGGGGCTGGGCTGGCAGGCGGCGCCGCGTCGCGGGCTGTTCGGAAGCCGTACCCGGGAGATCGACCTGGACGCCTCCGCGGTGCTCTTCGCCGACAAGCAGCCGGTCGACGTGGTGTTCTTCCAGCACCTGATCAGTGACGACGGCTCGGTCCGGCACACCGGTGACAACCTGGTCGGCGGCGCGGGGCAGGGCGGCGACGACGAGTCGATCATCGTCGACCTGGCGCGCGTGCCCGTGCACGTCGACCAGATCGTCTTCACCGTGAACTCCTTCACCGGCCAGACCTTCGCCGAGGTGCAGAACGCGTTCTGCCGGCTGGTGGACGAGACCAACGGGCAGGAGCTGGCCCGCTACACGCTGACCGGCGGCGGCCCGTACACCGCCCAGATCATGGCGAAGGTGCAGCGCGGGCAGGGCGGCTGGTCGATGACCGCGATCGGCAACCCCGCCAACGGGCGGACGTTCCAGGACCTCATCCCGGCCATCCTTCCGGCGCTCTGACGGCACGTCCGGGTCCCCGTGGGAGGACGGCCCGGACGTACCGGTGAGGGGCGGGGCAGGTGCCCGCGGCCTTGCGGGCCGGGGCAGTTCACTACACAGGAAGACGGGGGCGGCGGTCATGACGGCCGAACTGGTCCGGGGGCAGAACCATCCGCTGCCCGACAACCGGCTGGAGATCCGGGTCACGGCAGGCACACCGGTGGTGGCCGCCGTCACGCTCGGGGACGAGGCCGGGCGCGTCATCGCCGACCGGCCGTGGCTCGCCCACCCCGGCGAGCCGCACCTGGAGGGCGTCGAGGTGCCGCGGCAGGCCGCCGCGGAGCACCGCCTCGCGGTGGACCTCGGCGCGATGCCGCCGTCCGTGCACGTGGTGCACGTACTCCTCGCGCTGCCCGGCGCCGCCGCCCTCCCGGGCGCGCCCGCCGACTTCGGCGCCGCGCCCACCCCGCGGCTCGCCGTCACCCGGCCGGACGGCACCGCCATCGCCGGCTTCAGCATCACCGGGCTCGGCCCGGAGACCGCGCTGCTGGCCGTCGAGCTGTACCGGCGGCAGTCGGCGTGGAAGGTCCGGGCCGTCGGCCAGGGCTACCGGGGCGGGCTGCCCGCGCTCTTCCTGGACCAGGGGGTGCCGGACGCGGCGGGTGTCGCGGGCACCATCCACACCGCGGTGGACCGCGAGCAGGCCCGCTCCGTCGCCCCGCCACCGCCCGCCGCGGGACCGCGCGGCGGTGCGGCCCGGCCGGGCGGTACGGCAGCGACCGCGGATCCCTCCCGTCCATCCGCGGCCCCCGGTCCTTCTGCGGCCCCCGGTCCTTCCGCGACCTCGGGCTCCTCCGGCTCCTCGGGCTCCTCCGGCGGCAAGGTCGACTACAGCCACCCGCGGCGCCGTGCCGCCCAGCCGCAGCAGCCGCCCGCCGCGCCGCCGCGCCCGGCCGCGGCCCCCGCCGCGGGGCCGGTGCCGCAGCCGCGGTCCGGCGGGCAGGCGCCGCCGCCCCCGCCCGCGAACACACCGCATGTGCCGGTGGCCGGGGACGCGCCGGGGCGCTCGATGGAGGAGCGGCTCTACAACCAGGTCTGGGGGATGTTCGAGGACCTGGCGCGGTCGGTGGCCGCCTACCGCAGTGCTGCCGACTTCGCGCAGTCCCGCCTGGAGCAGGAGCTGGACCGGCTGCTGGCCGACCCGCGCACCCGTGGCGGCCCGGCGGCCGAAGCGGCGCGCGAGGAGGCGCAGGCCCGGCAGACCGCGCTGATCGACCAGGCCAGGGAGGTGCTGGACCGGGATCTCGCGCAGCTCGCCGCGGAGGTCGAGGCCGTCGATCCGGCGCTGCCGCCGGAGTTCGCGGGCTGGGAGAATCCCGCCTGGCACGCCTACCGGGTGCCGGAGCGGCTGCCGCTCGCCGTGCGGCTGGGCAGCCTGAGCCTGCCCGAGGTGCCGGATCTGCGCATTCCGCTGCTGTCCCGGCTGCCGCTGGAGCGGGGGCTGTGGATCGACAGCGCGGAGAACCGCAGGGCGGCGATGGACACCGCGGTGTCGATCGCGGCCCGGCTGCTCGCCTCGCACCCGGTCGGCAGCTTCGCGGTGCACGCGCTGGATCCGGCCGGTTCCGGCGCCGCGGCCTTCGCCCCGCTGTACGCGGGCGGGGCGCTGGTGCTGCCGCCCCCCGCCGCGGGCGTGGCGGGGGTGAGCGGGCTGCTGACCCGGCTCACCGAGCGGGTCGACCTGATCCAGATGGCCCGCAGGGGCGGGGTGGCCGACGAACTGCCGCCCGGCTTCGACACCGCGGAGCAGCTGCTGATCGTCAACGAGTTCCCGTACGGCTTCGACGACCGGTCGGTCAACCAGCTGCGCTACCTCGCCGACGAGGGTCCCTCGGCCGGGGTGCATCTGCTGGTGGTGGCCGACCGGGAGGACGCGTCGGCGTACGGTCCGGTGCTCGATCCGATGTGGCGCGCGCTGCTGCGGCTGACCCCGCTGCCCAGTGACCACCTGTGCGATCCGTGGGTGGGCCACGCCTGGACGTACGAGCCCGCGATGGTGCCGCCGGGCAGTCGGGTGCTCACGGACGTGCTCGGGAGGGTTGCTGCCGCTCGCCCGGCGTATGGCACCTGACCTGGGCACTTGGTGATCTGTTTACCATTTCTTGGGCATTCGTGTACGGTTCTTTGACGTGCCGCTTTCCGCGGTACCTGTGGTGTCCCCGGACGCTACGGGTATCGCGAGCCGGCAATCCATCCCGTCGGAGGACCTGTGGACGTCTCCCTCGCCCTCTGGGTGCTGACCATCGCCGGCCTGTGCGCGCTCATCGGCGCGGACTTCCTGATCGGCCGCAAACCCCATGACGTGACCATCCGCGAGGCCGGTCTGTGGACCGCCGTCTGGGTGGTCCTCGCCGGACTCTTCGGCCTCGGCCTGCTGCTCTTCAGCGGCGGGCAGCCTGCCGGGGAGTTCTTCGCCGGATACATCACCGAGAAGTCGCTCAGCGTCGACAACCTCTTCGTCTTCGTCCTGATCATGGGCAAGTTCGCGGTGCCCTCGCAGTACCAGCAACGGGTGCTGCTGGTCGGTGTGCTCATAGCGCTGGTGCTGCGCGCGGCCTTCATCGCCGCCGGTGCCACGCTCGTGGCGAGCTTCTCGTGGATCTTCTTCCTCTTCGGCGCCTTCCTGATCTGGACGGCGTGGAAGCTGATCGCCGAGGCCAGGGCCGGTTCGGGTTCCGGTTCCGGCTCCGCGTCCGGCAGCGGCGCCGATCCGGACGCGGGGGAGGAGGAGTACGAGGAGAACCGGCTGCTGAAGGCGGTCGAGAAGCGCGTACCCGCGACCGACCGCTACCACGGCACCCGCCTGGTCGTCACCGAGGGCGGCAAGCGCCTGATCACCCCGATGCTCGTGGTGATGCTCGCCATCGGCACCACCGACGTGCTCTTCGCCCTGGACTCGATCCCGGCGATCTTCGGGCTCACCCAGGACGCCTACATCGTCTTCACCGCCAACGCCTTCGCGCTGATGGGCCTGCGGCAGCTGTACTTCCTGATCGGCGGGCTGCTCAAGAAGCTCGTGCACCTGTCCTACGGGCTGTCGGTGATCCTCGGCTTCATCGGCGTCAAACTGCTGCTGCACGCGCTGCACGAGCAGGGGGTGCACGTCCCGGAGATCTCGGTGCCGGTCTCGCTGGGCGTCATCGTCGGCGTCCTGGCCGTGACCACCGCGACAAGCCTGCTGGCCTCGCGGCGCACCGCCCGGGAAGCCGCCGCCGCACCCGGGGCGCGGGAGGGGAGCGGCGACACGCCCGCCACCCCCTCCGACCGGCGCATAGACGCCTGACCGCCGCCCTGCCCGCCGCCCGCCGTCCCCCGGGGTCTACCGTGACCCCGGTAGCGGACGGCGGAAAGGTACGGATGTGGCGAATTCCCAGGCGCTCCCGGAGCTGACCGGGGCGCGGTACCTGGACGCCTGGCAGCTCGACGGCATCGCGCTCGCCGTCGTCGTGCTGCTCGGCGCCGGTTACGCCTACGGGGTACGCCGCCGGCTGCAAGCGGGGGAGCGGTGGCCGCTGTGGCGGACCGCCGCCTTCTACGTCCTGGGCCTGGGCACCCTCGTCGTCGCGACGATGTCCTCGCTGGCCGTCTACGACCGGGTGCTCTTCTGGCCCGCGGCCGTGCAGAACATCCTGCTGGACCTCTTCGCGCCGCTGGGCCTCGCGCTCGGCGACCCGCTCGGCCTGGCCGACCCGGGCGGGCGGCTGCACCGCGCCTTCTCCTCCCGGCCGGTGCGCGTGCTCACCTACCCGCTGGTCAGCTCGCTGCTGGTGCTCGCCTCCGAGCTGACCATCTACTTCACGCCCTACTTCGCCACCGCGCTGGGCAACCCGGCGGTGCGGCAGCTCATGCATCTGCAACTGCTGCTCACCGGCAGCCTCTTCGTGCTGCCCATGCTCAGCCGCCAGGAACTCCTGCCGCGCTGGTGCTCGCACCCGGTGCGGGCCGCGCTCGTCTTCCTCGACGGCCTCTTCGACTCGGTGCCCGGCATCGTCGTGATGACCAGCGGCAGCCTGATCGCCGGCCACTGGTACACCGCGCACCCGCGCACCTGGGGCCCCAGCCTGGAGCACGACCAGATGCTCGGCGGCGGGCTGATGCTGACCCTCGCCGAACTCGTCGGGCTGCCCTTCATCCTGCTGGTCTTCCTGGAGTGGTGGCGCGCCGAACGCCTCAAGACCGCCGAACTGGACGCCCGCCTGGACCGCGAGGCCCTCGCGGCGGCCGCCCCCGCCCCCGCGGCCGCACCCTCCCCCAAGGCTTCGCCCGAGGTCACCCCCGCTCCGCCCCCGGCCGTCCCCGAGATGACCAGGCCCTGGTGGGAGACCGACCAGGGCGAGGTCGGCGAGCGGATGCGCCGCCGCCGCTGACTCACCGACCGCGGTCGCGCGGCCGTTCGACCGGCCACCCGGACGGCCCAGGGGGTTCCCCCGGGCGAGTGAACTCCCGGCCCATCGGCCCTCCTCCCGCAACTACGCTCCGGCGTTTCTCGTCACTCACAGTGAAGATCGCTGATCGAGTGAACGAACGGGGTGGGTCGTGGACACCGTCATCGTGCAGCTGCCCGAGGTGCGCGGGCCGCGGCAGCCCGAGCCGTGCGGCCCGCCGCGGCTGCTGAGACTGGGACCCGGGCAGACCGCCGACTTCGGCCGCGGCGCCCCCGGCCGCCCGGTGCCGATCCGGCTCACCGACCCCGGGGTCTCCCGCTGCGCCGGGCAGATCACCGCCGCCGAGGACTACTGGCGGCTGTCCAACTACAGCCGCACCGCCACCTACGTGGTGGAGAACCTCGAAGGCGCCGGCGAGCACATCAAGGTCGCCCCCGGACGGCTGGGCGCGCCCGTCCCCTTCGAGTTCTCCCGGGTCGTCCTGCCCTCCGAGGGTGCCGACGCCGGCTTCAAGGTCTTCGCCCCCCAGCACGCCTACCGCGACGACCCCGGCACCGACCCTGCGGCGGGCGACCACACCGTCACCCCCTTCGCCCTCGACCCGACCGCGAAGTACTTCCTCGTCCTGCTCGCCCTGTGCGAGCCGAGGCTCCGCAACCCCTCGACCGGCGCCGTCCCGCGCGTCGGCGACGTCCTGGAACGGCTGCGCCCGCTCCCCTCCTGCCACGACCTCACCCGCTCCGCCGTCAACTACCACATCGGCTACCTCGCCACGACCAAGCTCCGGCTCGGCGACGAGGCGGCCGACCCCGAGGCCCCCGACACCCTTGCCGGCGGGAAACGCGCCGAACTCATCGCCTTCGCCCTGCGCTTCGACCTCGTCCGCGAGGAGCACCTGACCCTCCTCCCCTCCCGCACGGCCCCCCACCGTCCCGCCGGAACGGCCTGACCATGCACCAGCACCCCACCGACGTCCCCCGGGGCTACTGGATCGGCGACTGGACCGTCACCGGCCTCATCGGCTCCGGCAGTTGGGGCAGCGTCTACACCGCCGAGGGCCCGGACGGCACCCCGGTCGCCGTCAAACTCCTCGGCACCGCCCTGCTCACCCCCGGCCAGCAGGCCTCGATGGCCGACCTGGTCCGCCGCGAGGTGCGCTTCAGCCTGGCCGCACGCCACCCGCACCTGATCCGCACCCGCGAAGCCGTCATCGTCCACGACCCGGCCCACCCCGCGCTCGACGGCTGCACCGCCCTGGTCATGGACCGCGCCACCGGCAGCGTCCAGGACCTCCTCGACGCGACCGGCCCCCCGCCGCCCGCGCCCGCGCCGCCCGCGCCCGCGCCGCCCGTGCCCCCGCCCGCAGGCCCCCGCGTGGACGCCCACCGGATCCTGCGCGGCGTGGCCGACGGGCTCGCCTACCTGCACGGGCTGGGCTGGCTGCACGGTGACCTCAAGCCCGCCAACATCCTGCTCGGCCCGCGCGGCGAGGTGTGGCTCGCCGACTTCGGCCTGACCGCCGAACTGGACGGCACCCACGCCTACGTCCCGCCCATGGGCACCCTCGACCACCTGCCCCCGGAATGGTGGTCCGCCCGCACCGGCAGCCAGGGCACCGCCGTCCGGCCCAGCGCCGACATCTGGGCCTACGGCGTGCTCGCCCACGAGGTGCTGTGCGGCGGACTGCACCCCTTCCCCGGCGCCACCGCCCGCGCCCGCGCGCTGGCCGCCCAGTCCTACGCCCGCGGCGCGGCGCCGCTGCGGCTCGACTCCTCCCTTCCCGACGGCTGGCGCCGCCTCGTCACCGACTGCCTGGCCCCCGACCACGCCCGCCGCGCCGGTCTGACCGCCACCCTGCTCACCGAGCGCGTCACCGCGCTGACCGCCGGACCCGCCCCCGCCCCCGGCCGGACCGCACCGCCCCGCCCGGCCCGGCGCCGGATCCGGCGGGCCGCCGCCGCGGCGAGCGGGCTGCTCCTCGCCTCGGGCGCCGCCGCCGGACTGCTGTCGGCGGAGCACGGCCACTCCGCCCACGCCCCCGCGGCCCGGCCGGACGGCACCCGCGCGGCGCCGGCCGCCCCCCTCGCCGACGCGCTGCCCGCCGGCTCCGACGTCCCTGTCACCCTGCGCCCCGCGATCGACCAGGCCACCCGGCTGTGCGTGCAGCCCGAAGTGACCCCCGCCCTGGTCGCCGCGATGCTCAAGGCGGAGAGCGGCTTCGACGTCCACGCCCGCCGGCCGGCCACCGACGAGTACGGGGTGGCGATGTGGACGCCCCGGGTCTTCGCCTCCTGGGCCGTCGACGGCGACCTCGACGGCACCAAGGACTACATGTCGCCGCCGGACGCCATCGCGACCATGGGCGTGTACCTGTGCTGGATCGACCAGCAGCTCAAGCAGCGCGGTATGCGCGGCGATCTCCCCTCGTGGATCGCCGCTTCCTACCGCACCAGCGTCCGGACCGTCCTCGACGCGGGAGGGGTGCCCGCCCGGCTGCGGCCGTACGTCGACAAGGTCCGCCGCTTCATGGCCGACTACGCACCGCGCGCCGCCGCTACGGGCGGTCCAGGGTGATGGAGTTGACCGGGGTGAGGTCGGCGCGCACCCCGGTCTGCGGGGCGATGTCATAGGTGCAGTTCGCCCCGTCGTAGCCGAGGCACAGATGGGCGTGGGCGCCGCCCGTCTGGTTGTTGAGCACCCAGTGCCAGCCGAGCTGGTTGCTCAGGTTGTGGGCGCCGTAGCTGTAGTAGACGGCCGTCGGCGTCTGCGCCGGGGCGTCCTTGCCGTAGACGCACACGGCCCCGGAGGGGCAGCCGTCCCACGAGTCGCCCGCGGGCTGCGCCTGGGCGATGCCGCCCGTCGCGGCCACGCCCGCCGCGAACACCAGGGCCGTGATCGCCTTCGTGATCTTCCGCATGATGTGCTCCTTCTCCGATGGCTGGTCCGTCCAGCCATCAGAAAAGTAGCCACCGTCGAGCACGCTCCGCTCCTGACAGATGACAGGGTGTAGTGGGAGCCGTTTCGTGCTTCCCGTCCCGCACGCCCGCCCGCGGTAACGGGAAGGCGGGAAGGGCGCGGATCAGGCGCGGCGGCCGCCCGGGGTCACCAGCCGCGCTCGCGCCACTCCGCCAGGTGCGGACGCTCGGCGCCGAGCGTGGTGTCGTTGCCGTGCCCGGGGTAGACCCAGGCCTCGTCCGGCAGCGGGCCGAAGACCTTCTCCGTCACGTCGTCGAGGAGCGAGGTGAAGGCCACCGCGTCCCCGAAGGTGTTGCCGACGCCGCCGGGGAAGAGGCAGTCGCCGGTGAAGACGTGCGGGTGGCCGTGCGGGTCGTCGTAGACCAGCGCGATGCTGCCCGGGGTGTGGCCCACGATGTGGCGCGCGGTCAGGGTGATCCGGCCGACCGTCACCGTGTCGCCGTCGTCCACGAGCACGTCGGTCGGGACCGGGATGCCGGCCGCGTCCTCCCGGCCCGCGTAGGTACGCGCCCCGGTCGCGTCCACGACCTCGCGCAGCGCCTGCCAGTGGTCCTGGTGGCGGTGGGTGGTCACCACCGAGGTGAGGCCGTCCTCGCCGACCAGGTTCAGCAGTGTCGCGGGCTCCGCGGCCGCGTCGATCAGCAGCTGCTCGCCGGTCGCCCGGCAGCGCAGCAGATATGCGTTGTTCTCCATCGCGCCGACCGCGACCTTGCTGATGATGAGGTCGGTCAGTTCGTGCGCGTCGGCGGGTCCGCCCACCGTCACCTGTCCGCTGTAGGCCATGGCGTCAGCCTAGCGGTGGCAGCACCGGCAGGGCGTGTCCGGCGGGGCTCACGTCGAGCTTCTCACCGGTGCCGCGCCCGCTGACCCACGCCAGCAGCGCGCGGGCCGGGCCCGCCACCGTCAGCTCCGGCTCCGCGGCGGCGCCCAGGTCCCACGTGGCGCCGGAGCCGGTGTCGCGCAGCCGTACCGCGGCCACCCCCTCGTGCGCCGCGAGCCGGTCGACGACATAGGCCAGCTCGCGGTCGGCGAAGTCGGCGGGCAGGTCGTCCGTGCCGGGGCCGGCGTCCAGGTCGACGTGGTGCATCCGCACCTCCACCAGCCGCAGCCAGGGCACCTCGGCCGCCGCGACGACCCGGCCCGAGCGCATCGTGACCTGCGCCGCCCAGCCGGCCGGGGGCATCCCGGCGGCGGCCGCGGCGAACCGGTCGGCCGATGCGCGCAGGTCGGCGAGCTGCTCCTCGGGGTTCCTGGCGGCGCCCGCCTCGATGTCGCGGTCGCGGGTGGCGGCGTCGGCGTACATCGGGGTCTCCTCGCCCGTCCGCGCCCATGTGAGCAGGTTCACCAGCGCGTCGGCGTTGCGGGCGACGTGGGCCAGGACGTGGCCGCGGGTCCAGCCGGGCAGCAGCGAGGGCCGCGCGAGGTCCTCCGCGGACAGCCCGGCGGCGGTGTCGAGCAGCTCGGAGGTGGCCGCGGCCACCTCGGCCGCATCGCGCTCGGGTGCGGGTCGTTGGACGGTCACGGGCGCTCCAGGGGGTCGGCGTCGTCGGGCGGCGTTGTCAGTGGTGTCGTGCAGGCTTGGGGTACGGCATCAGGTTTCCGTATGCCCCGGGGAGCGGGCGGCGATGTCCGCCACACGATCGGGTGAACCTGCCGGCACGAGCCCGTAAATCGAATGCACGTGCTATATGGTCGGTGTGTCGCAACCTCCGCGACAGGAAGAAATGCCGTGGGCTCCCCGTTTAGGCTGACTGGGGGGTGACGACTCTCCCCCCGTTTCTAGGAAAGG
Organism: Streptomyces sp. NPDC021224; assembly: GCF_044332905.1. NCBI lineage: Bacteria > Bacillati > Actinomycetota > Actinomycetes > Kitasatosporales > Streptomycetaceae > Streptomyces > Streptomyces sp. NPDC021224. The sequence continues at coordinate 118,709 of NZ_JBIRPW010000011.1, forward strand.
TGCGCACTGGCGTGGCCGATCGACTCATCGTCCGTGGCGCTCGCGAGCACAACCTGAAGAACGTCTCGCTGGAGCTGCCCCGGGACTCGCTCATCGTGTTCACCGGGCTGTCCGGCTCCGGCAAGTCCTCGCTCGCCTTCGACACGATCTTCGCCGAGGGCCAGCGCCGCTACGTGGAGTCACTGTCGTCCTACGCCCGGCAGTTCCTCGGCCAGATGGACAAGCCCGACGTCGACTTCATCGAGGGCCTGTCACCGGCCGTCTCGATCGACCAGAAGTCGACGTCGCGCAACCCGCGGTCCACCGTCGGCACCATCACCGAGGTCTACGACTACCTCCGGCTGCTCTTCGCCCGGATCGGCAAGCCGCACTGCCCCGAGTGCGGGCGCCCGATCTCCCGGCAGTCGCCGCAGGCGATCGTCGACAAGGTGCTGGAGCTGGAGGAGGGCAGCCGCTTCCAGGTGCTCTCCCCGCTGGTACGCGAGCGCAAGGGCGAGTTCGTCGACCTCTTCGGCGATCTGCAGACCAAGGGCTACAGCCGGGCCCGGGTGGACGGCACGACCGTCCAGCTGACCGACCCGCCGAAGCTGAAGAAGCAGGAGAAGCACACCATCGAGGTGGTCGTCGACCGTCTCACGGTCAAGGACTCCGCCAAGCGCCGGCTCACCGACTCCGTGGAGACGGCCCTCGGCCTGTCCGGCGGCATGGTCATCCTGGACTTCGTCGACCTGCCGGAGGACGACCCGCAGCGCGAGCGGATGTTCTCCGAGCACCTGTACTGCCCGTACGACGACCTGTCCTTCGAGGAGCTGGAGCCGCGCTCCTTCTCCTTCAACTCGCCCTTCGGCGCCTGCCCCGACTGCACCGGCATCGGCTCCCGTATGGAGGTCGACCCGGAGCTGGTCGTCCCGGACGACCAGAAGACGCTCCAGGAAGGCGCCATCGCGCCCTGGACCGGCGGCATGTCCAAGGGCTACTTCGAGCGCCTGGTCGACGGACTGGCCTCCGAGCTGGGCTTCCGCACCGACATCCCGTTCGCCGGGCTGCCCGCGCGCGCCAAGAAGGCGCTGCTCCACGGCCACAAGTCGGAGATCCGCGTCGCGTACAAGAACCGGTACGGCCGCGAGCGCGCCTACAACGCGCATTTCGAGGGCGCCATCCCGTTCGTCAAGCGCCGCCACCAGGACTCCGAGAGCGACTCCAGCCGGGAGCGCTTCGAGGGCTACATGCGCGAGGTGCCCTGCCCGACCTGCCAGGGCAGCCGGCTCAAGCCCATCGTGCTGGCCGTCACCGTGCAGGACAGGTCCATCGCCGACGTCTCGGCGATGTCGATCAGCGACTGCGCGGACTTCCTCGGCGCCATGAAGCTCGACGCGCGCGACCGCAAGATCGCCGAGCGGGTACTCAAGGAGGTCAACGAGCGGCTGCGCTTCCTGGTCGACGTCGGCCTGGACTACCTCTCGCTCAACCGCGCGGCCGGCACCCTGTCCGGCGGCGAGGCACAGCGCATCCGGCTCGCCACCCAGATCGGCTCCGGCCTGGTCGGCGTGCTCTACGTGCTGGACGAGCCGTCCATCGGCCTGCACCAGCGCGACAACCACCGGCTGATCGAGACCCTGGTCCGGCTGCGCGACCTGGGCAACACGCTCATCGTCGTGGAGCACGACGAGGACACCATCAAGACCGCCGACTGGGTCGTCGACATCGGCCCCGGCGCCGGTGAGCACGGCGGCAAGGTCGTCCACTCCGGCTCCCTCAAGGAGCTGCTGGGCAACGACGAGTCGCTCACCGGGCAGTACCTGGCGGGCAAGCGGGTCATCCCGACGCCCGACGTGCGCCGCCCGATCGACCGCAAGCGGCAGCTGACGGTGCACGGCGCGCGCGAGCACAACCTCCAGGACATCGACGTGTCCTTCCCGCTCGGTGTGCTCACCGCCGTCACGGGCGTGTCCGGCTCCGGCAAGTCCACGCTGGTCAACGACATCCTCTACACCCACCTGGCGCGCGAGCTGAACGGCGCGCGCAGCGTCCCCGGCCGCCACACCCGGGTCGACGGCGACGACCAGGTGGACAAGGTCGTGCATGTGGACCAGTCGCCCATCGGCCGCACCCCGCGGTCCAACCCGGCGACGTACACCGGGGTGTTCGACCACGTCAGGCGGCTGTTCGCGGAGACGATGGAGGCGAAGGTGCGCGGCTACCTGCCGGGCCGCTTCTCCTTCAACGTCAAGGGCGGCCGCTGCGAGAACTGCGCGGGCGACGGCACCATCAAGATCGAGATGAACTTCCTGCCGGACGTGTACGTGCCCTGCGAGGTCTGCCACGGCGCGCGCTACAACCGGGAGACCCTGGAGGTGCACTACAAGGGCAAGTCCATCGCCGAGGTGCTGGACATGCCCATCGAGGAGGCGCTGGACTTCTTCGAGGCGGTACCGGCCATCGCCCGCCACCTGCGCACCCTCAACGACGTCGGTCTCGGCTACGTCCGGCTCGGCCAGTCCGCGCCGACGCTGTCCGGCGGTGAGGCGCAGCGCGTCAAGCTCGCCTCCGAGCTGCAGAAGCGCTCCACCGGCCGTACGGTCTACGTCCTGGACGAGCCCACCACCGGCCTGCACTTCGAGGACATCAGCAAGCTCATCAAGGTGCTCTCCGGACTGGTCGACAAGGGCAACTCGGTGGTCGTCATCGAGCACAACCTGGACGTCATCAAGACGGCCGACTGGGTCATCGACATGGGCCCCGAGGGCGGCAGCGGCGGTGGCCTGGTCATCGCCGAGGGCACCCCCGAGCAGGTCGCCGCCGTCCCGGCCAGCCACACCGGCAAGTTCCTGCGGGACGTGCTGGGCGCCGACCGGGTCAGCGACGCAGCGGTGCCCCAGCCCAGGAAGCGCGCCGCGGCCAAGAGCACGGCGGCCAAGGGTGCAGCGGCCAAGAGCACGGCGGCCAAGGGCACGGCCGCGAAGAGCACCGCCGCCAAGTCCACGGCGGCGAAGAAGGCTCCCGCGGCCCGCAAGAGGGCGGCCAAGGCCTGATGAGCACCGGACAGCCGCCGCCCTGCCGCCGTACGGTCCTGCGCGGGGCGGCCCTCGCCGGGGCCGCCGGCGCGGCTGGTATCGGCCTGGCGGCGTGCGGTGGCAAGACCGGCTCCGCCTCCGGGCCCACCACGCCGGTGGCGCTCGGCCCGTCCGGTGACGTACCGGTCGGCGGCGCCAAGCTCTACCGGGAGGACCGGGTGGTGGTCTCGCAGCCGCAGCAGGGCACCTTCAAGGCGTTCAGCGCGGTGTGCACGCACGCGGGCTGCGTGGTGGACCGGGTGGAGGGCACGACGGTGTCCTGCCCCTGCCACGGCAGCCAGTTCGACGCAGAGACCGGGGCCGTGGTCCAGGGCCCGGCGACCAGACCGCTGCCCGCCGTCCATCTGACGGTGGCGGGCGGCACGATCACCGCGGGACCCGCGAGCTGACCGGCGGTCCGGCCCGCTCCCGGAATCCGGATCGCACGGTTCCGGGAGCCCGAGCCTGACCCCGGTCTGCGGCATCCCGCCAGTAGGGTGGGAGCCATGGCAGACCCCAGCAGCTACCGACCGAAGCCGGGCCAGATCCCCGACTCTCCCGGGGTCTACAAATTCCGGGACGAGCACGGCCAGGTGATCTACGTCGGCAAGGCGAAGAGCCTGCGCCAGCGGCTGTCCTCGTACTTCCAGGACATCACCAACCTGCACCAGCGCACCGCCACCATGGTCACCACGGCGGCGTCGGTGGAGTGGACGGTCGTCTCCACCGAGGTGGAGGCGCTGCAGCTCGAATACTCCTGGATCAAGGAGTTCGACCCGCGCTTCAACGTCAAATACCGTGACGACAAGAGCTATCCGTCGCTCGCCGTCACCATGAACGAGGACTTCCCGCGCGTCCAGGTCATGCGCGGACCCAAGCGCAAGGGTGTGCGCTACTTCGGCCCGTACGCGCACGCGTGGGCGATCCGCGAGACCGTGGACCTGCTGCTGCGGGTCTTCCCCGTCCGCACCTGCTCCGCCGGGGTGTTCAAGCGCTCCGCGCAGATCGGCCGGCCCTGCCTGCTCGGCTACATCGGCAAGTGCTCCGCGCCCTGCGTCGGCCGGATCAGCCCCGCCGAGCACCGCGAACTGGCCGAGGAGTTCTGCGACTTCATGGCCGGCCACACCGGCACGTACACCCGCCGGCTGGAGCAGCGGATGAAGGACGCCGCCGCGGAGATGGAGTACGAGCAGGCGGCCCGGCTGCGCGACGACCTGGAGGCGCTGCGGCGCGCCATGGAGAAGAACGCGGTCGTGCTCGCCGACGCCACCGACGCCGACCTGATCGCCGTCGCCGAGGACGACCTGGAAGCGGCCGTGCAGATCTTCCACGTCCGCGGCGGCCGGGTGCGCGGCCAGCGCGGCTGGGTCACCGACAAGGTCGAGGCGGTCGACACCGCGGATCTGGTCGAGCACGCCCTCCAGCAGCTCTACGGCGAGGAGAGCGGTGACGCGAGCCGGTCAGGCGGCAGCGGCGGCGTGCCCAAGGAGGTGCTGGTCCCGGTGCTGCCGAGCCCCGTGGAGCCGCTGGCCCAGTGGCTCGCCGACCGGCGCGGCTCGCATGTGAGCCTGCGGATCCCGCAGCGCGGCGACAAGAAGGACCTGATGACCACCGTGCAGCGCAACGCGCAGCAGGCGCTGGCACTGCACAAGACCCGGCGCGCCTCGGACCTGACCACCCGGTCGCGCGCGCTGGAGGAGATCGCCGCGGCGCTGGACCTGGACACCGCGCCGCTGCGCATCGAGTGCTACGACATCAGCCACCTCCAGGGTGAGGACGTGGTGGCCTCGATGGTGGTCTTCGAGGACGGGCTCGCCCGCAAGAGCGAGTACCGCCGCTTCCAGATCAAGTCCTTCGCGGGACAGGACGACGTCCGCTCCATGCACGAGGTGATCTCCCGGCGTTTCCGCCGCTACCTCCAGGAGCGGCAGAAGACCGGCGAGTGGGAGCCCGACCAGCCGCAGGACGCGGACGCGGCGGCGAACGGCGAGCCGGACGCAGCGGAAGGGCACCCCGAGGGCGGCGGCGAGCAGCCCGCCGGGCCCATCGACCCGGACACCGGCCGCCCGCGCAAGTTCGCCTACCCGCCGCAGCTCGTCGTCGTCGACGGCGGCAAGCCGCAGGTCGCCGCCGCCCGCCGGGCGCTGGACGAGCTGGGCATAGCCGACGTCTTCGTGTGCGGCCTGGCCAAGCGCCTGGAGGAGGTCTGGGTCCCGGACGACGAGGACCCGGTCATCCTGCCGCGCAGCAGCGAGGGCCTCTACCTGCTCCAGCGGGTCCGTGACGAGGCCCACCGCTTCGCCATCACCTACCAGCGCAGCAAGCGCACCAAGACGCTCAAGGCCGGCGCCCTCGACCAGGTGCCGGGTCTGGGCGAGACCCGCAAGCAGGCGCTGCTGAAGCACTTCGGGTCGCTCAAGCGGCTGCGCGCGGCAACGGTGGAGGAGATCTGCCAGGTCCCGGGGATCGGCCGCCGTACGGCGGAGACGGTCGCCGGGGCGCTGGCGACCGCGGCCCCGGCCGCACCCGCGGTGAACACCGCGACCGGAGAGATCATCGAAGACGACGGCGGCCCGGCCGACGGCACCCAACCGGTGCCGTCCGGGCGCGACCCACGGGGGAAGAGCACATGAGCGAGCAGGACGCAGAGCAGGACGCAGAGCGGGAAACCGGCCAGGAAACGGACAAGGAAACCGACCAGGGCCCCGAGCTGGGCCCCGAGAAGGACGCAGCGCGTATGACCAGCACCGCACCGGGCGAGGCCGGCCAGCCGGCCCAGGCGATCCCGGAACTGGTGATCATCTCCGGGATGTCCGGAGCCGGCCGCAGCACCGCGGCCAAGTGCCTGGAGGACCTGGGCTGGTTCGTGGTGGACAACCTGCCGCCCGCCCTCATCCCGACCATGGTGGACCTCGGCGCCCGCTCGCAGGGCAACGTGGCGCGGATCGCGGTCGTCGTGGACGTCCGCGGCCGGCAGTTCTTCGACAACCTCCGCGAGTCGCTCGCCGACCTGGAGACCAAGCACGTCAAGCGCCGGGTGATCTTCCTGGAGGCCTCCGACGAGGCGCTCGTGCGGCGCTTCGAGTCGGTGCGCCGCCCGCACCCGCTGCAGGGCCAGGGACGCATCGTGGACGGCATCAACGCCGAGCGCGACCTGCTGCGCGAGCTGCGCGGCGACGCCGACCTGGTGGTCGACACCTCCAGCCTCAACGTGCACGAACTGCGCGCGAAGCTCGACGCGCAGTTCGCCGGTGAGGAGGAGCAGGAACTCCGGGCCACCGTGATGTCGTTCGGATTCAAGTACGGCCTGCCCGTCGACGCCGACCTGGTGGTGGACTGCCGCTTCCTGCCGAACCCGCACTGGGTGCCGGAGCTGCGGCCCTTCACCGGGCTCAACGACGAGGTGGCGACGTATGTGTTCAACCAGCCGGGCGCCAAGGAGTTCCTCGACCGCTACGCCGAGCTGCTGCACATCATCGCCGCCGGTTACCGGCGTGAGGGCAAGCGGTACGTGACGATCGCGGTGGGCTGCACGGGCGGCAAGCACCGCAGCGTGGCGATGTCGGAACGGCTGGCCCAACGGCTGGCGGCGGACGGAGTGGAGACGGTGACGGTGCATCGGGACATGGGGCGCGAGTGATCATGGCGGGGCGGCGGTACGGCCGCCGCACCGGGCGCAACGCGGCGGGCCGACGCGGCGTGCCGCCCAAGGTGGTGGCGCTCGGCGGCGGCCACGGGCTGGCCGCCTCGCTCGCCGCGCTGCGCAGGATCACCGGCGATCTGACGGCCGTCGTCACGGTCGCCGACGACGGCGGCTCCAGCGGGCGGCTGCGCAGCGAGATGGGCGTCCTGCCGCCCGGCGACCTGCGCAAGGCGCTGGCCGCGCTGTGCGGCGACGACGAATGGGGCAGGACCTGGTCGCAGGTTGTCCAGCACCGCTTCGTCAGCGGCGGCGACCTGCACGGCCACGCGGTCGGCAACCTGCTGATCGTCGCCCTGTGGGAGCAGCTGGACGACGAGGTCGCCGCGCTGGAGTGGGTCGGCCGGCTGCTGGGCGCGCACGGCAGGGTGCTGCCGATGTCCGCCGTCCCGCTCGACCTGCACGCGACCGTACGCGGCCACGACCCGGCCGCGCCCGACGCGATCAGCACCGTCCGCGGACAGGCCACCGTCGCCCTGACCCCCGGCGAGGTGCAGGAGGTCATGGTCGTGCCGGCCGACCCGCCGGCCGTACCGGAGGCCGTGCAGGCGGTACTTGACGCCGACTGGGTGGTGCTCGGGCCCGGCTCCTGGTTCTCCTCGGTCATCCCGCACCTGCTGGTGCCGGAACTGGCGGACGCCCTGATGACGACCCGTGCCCGGCGGGTGCTCACACTCAACCTGGCACCGCAGCCCGGCGAGACCCCAGGATTTTCTCCGCAGCGTCACTTGGAGGTTTTGGGGCGACACGCCCCTAAACTCACCATCGACGTGGTTCTCGCCGACGAGGCCGCCGTGCCCGACCGTGACAGCCTCGACGAGGCCGCGCTGCGGTTGGGCGGCACGGTCCACCTGGCCCCGGTCGCCGCCCCCGACGGGCCGCGGCACGACCCGGAGTTGTTGGCCGCCGCGTATGACCGGATTTTTCGTATGCGTGGAAGGATCGGCCCATGGCGATGACGGCAGCGGTGAAGGACGAGATCTCCCGGCTTCCCGTCACCCGGACCTGCTGCCGCAAGGCGGAGGTGTCGTCGATCCTGCGCTTCGCCGGAGGACTCCACCTGGTGAGCGGCCGGATCGTGATCGAGGCCGAACTCGACACCGGGATCGCGGCGCGGCGGCTGCGCAAGGACATCCTGGAGATCTTCGGCCACTCCTCCGACCTGGTCGTGATGGCGCCCGGCGGGCTGCGCCGCGGCAGCCGGTACGTCGTCCGGGTCGTCGCAGGCGGTGACCAGCTCGCCCGGCAGACGGGCCTGGTGGACGGCCGCGGGCGCCCCATCCGCGGGCTGCCCCCGCAGGTCGTCTCCGGCGCCACTTGCGACGCGGAGGCCGCGTGGCGCGGGGCCTTCCTGGCGCACGGCTCGCTCACCGAGCCCGGCCGCTCCTCCTCGCTGGAGGTCACCTGCCCCGGCCCCGAGGCCGCGCTCGCCCTGGTCGGCGCCGCCCGCCGGCTGCAGATCCCGGCGAAGGCCCGCGAGGTGCGCAACGTCGACCGCGTCGTCGTACGCGACGGTGACGCGATCGGCGCGCTGCTGACCCGGCTCGGCGCCCACGACTCCGTCCTGGCCTGGGAGGAGCGCCGGATGCGGCGCGAGGTGCGGGCCACGGCGAACCGGCTCGCCAACTTCGACGACGCGAATCTGCGCAGGTCCGCGCGGGCGGCGGTGGCGGCGGGCGCGCGGGTCGCGCGGGCCCTGGAGATCCTCGGCGAGGAGGTCCCCGAGCACCTCGCCGCCGCGGGCCGGCTGCGGATGGACCACAAGCAGGCGTCGCTGGAGGAGCTGGGCTCTCTCGCGGAGCCGCCGCTCACCAAGGACGCGGTGGCCGGCCGGATCCGCCGCCTGCTCGCGATGGCGGACAAGCGCGCCTCCGACCTGGGCCTGCCGGGCACGGAGGCCAGCCTCACCGACGAGATGGTCGGCTGATCTCACCTGCCGGGCAGGGCCCGTGCCCCCCGGGGGCGCGGCCGCACGCGGGACGCGCCCCCCGCGGGAGCGGAAAACGCTCGGCCCGGGATGGGCAATGTCACTCGCGCGACACGGGCGAGGTAGGGTCGGACGTGGTCGGGGACATCCCATATTTCGCAGCCGGAACGGATTCCGGCGACTGAGCGAGGAGATCGGTTCGTGACGATCCGGGTAGGCATCAACGGCTTTGGCCGCATCGGTCGTAACTTCTTCCGCGCCGTCCTGGAGCAGGGCGCGGACATCGAGATCGTGGCTGTCAACGACCTGGGTGACACCGCGACCACGGCACACCTGCTGAAGTACGACACCATCCTGGGCCGCCTCAAGGCCGAGGTGACCCACACCGCCGACTCCATCACGGTGGACGGCCAGACCATCAAGGTGCTCGCCGAGCGCGACCCGGCCGCGCTGAACTGGGGCGAGCTGGGCGTCGACATCGTCGTCGAGTCGACCGGCATCTTCACCAAGGCCGCCGACGCCGGCAAGCACCTGGCCGGCGGTGCCAAGAAGGTCATCATCTCGGCGCCCGCCTCCGACGAGGACATCACGATCGTGATGGGCGTCAACCAGGACCAGTACGACCCCGCCAACCACAACATCATCTCCAACGCGTCCTGCACGACGAACTGTGTGGCGCCGATGGCGAAGGTGCTGCTGGAGAACTTCGGCATCGTCAAGGGCCTGATGACCACGGTCCACGCGTACACCAACGACCAGCGGATCCTGGACTTCCCGCACAAGGACCTGCGGCGCGCCCGCGCGGCGGCGGAGAACATCATCCCGACCACCACGGGCGCCGCGAAGGCCACCGCGCTGGTCATCCCGCAGCTCAAGGGCAAGCTGGACGGCATCGCCATGCGCGTGCCGGTCCCGACCGGCTCGGTCACCGACCTGGTCGTCGACCTGGAGCGCGAGGTCACCAAGGACGAGGTCAACGCCGCCTTCCAGAAGGCCGCCGAGGGCCAGCTCAAGGGCATCCTGGAGTACACCGAGGACGCGATCGTGTCCTCGGACATCGTCAACTGGCCGGCCTCCTGCACCTTCGACTCCTCGCTGACCATGGCGCAGGGCAAGACGGTCAAGGTCATCGGCTGGTACGACAACGAGTGGGGCTACTCCAACCGCCTGGTGGACCTGACGGTCTTCGTCGGCGGCCAGCTCTGACCTGCCGCACGGCAGCAGCAGACGGCACAGCCGACACGGCACCGCGGATGTGAGGGACAGGGTCCGGCCGGGCGCGACGGAGCGCCCGCGCCGGGCCCTGTCGCCGTGCGGTGCCCCCCGCAAGCAGACAGGGCAGACCCAGGCAGACCCGGCCGAGCGGCCGGGCCGGCAGACCGGAGTGACCGCAGAAGATGAAGACGATCGACGACCTCATCGGCGAGGGGCGGGTGGCGGGCAAGCGGGTCTTCGTCCGCGCCGACCTGAACGTGCCGCTCGCGGGCGAGACCATCACCGACGACGGCCGGATCCGCGCCGCCGTACCGACCATCACCAAGCTCGCCGAGGCCGGCGCGCGGGTGATCGTCGCCTCCCACCTGGGCCGTCCCAAGGGCGCGCCCGACCCGCAGTTCTCGCTCGCGCCGGTGGCGAAGCGGCTCGGTGAGCTGCTGGGCAAGGACGTGTCGTTCGCCACCGACACCGTCGGCGACAGCGCGACCGCCACCGTGGAAGGCCTGGCCGACGGGCAGGTCGCGCTGCTGGAGAACCTGCGCTTCAACGCGGGCGAGACCAGCAAGGACGACGCCGAGCGCGGCGCGTTCGCCGACCAGCTCGCGGCGCTCGCCGACACCTACGTCGGCGACGGCTTCGGCGCCGTGCACCGCAAGCACGCCTCGGTCTACGACCTGCCGGCCCGGCTGCCGCACGCCGCCGGCGGGCTGATCGCCACCGAGGTCGGTGTGCTCAAGAAGCTCACCGAGGACGTCGCGCGGCCGTACGCGGTCGTGCTGGGCGGCTCGAAGGTGTCCGACAAGCTCGGGGTCATCGACCACCTGCTGGAGAAGGCCGACCGCATCCTGGTCGGCGGCGGCATGGTCTTCACCTTCCTCAAGGCCCAGGGCCACGAGGTCGGCAGCAGCCTGCTCCAGGAGGACCAGATCCCCGTGGTGCAGGACTACCTGGCGCGGGCGAAGGCCAAGGGCGTGGAGTTCGTGCTGCCCGTCGACGTCGTCGGCAGCCCCGAGTTCCCCGACCTGAAGGCCAAGACGCCGAGCGACCCGGTCACCGTGCCGGTCGACGGCATCCCGGCCGACCTGATCGGCCTGGACATCGGCCCGGAGTCGCGCAAGCTCTTCGCGGCCAAGCTCGCGGACACCGCCACCGTCTTCTGGAACGGCCCGATGGGCGTCTTCGAGCACCCGGACTACGCCGAGGGGACCCGCGCGGTGGCCCAGGCCCTCATCGACTCCCCGGCCTTCACGGTCGTCGGCGGCGGCGACTCGGCCGCGGCCGTCCGCATCCTGGGCTTCGACGAGTCGGCTTTCGGCCACATTTCCACGGGTGGCGGCGCGAGCCTGGAATACCTGGAAGGCAAGACCCTGCCGGGGCTTGCAGCACTGGAGGACTGACGACGTGACCGAGCAGAGCCGCACCCCGCTCATGGCGGGCAACTGGAAGATGAACCTCAACCACCTGGAGGCCATCGCACACCTCCAGAAGCTCGCCTTCGGGCTCACCGACAAGGACCTGGACGCCGTCGAGGTCGCCGTGCTCGTCCCCTTCACCGACCTGCGCTCGGTGCAGACGCTGGCCGAGGGCGACCGGCTGCGGATCAAGTACGGCGCGCAGGACCTGTCGGCGCACGACTCCGGTGCGTACACCGGTGAGGTCTCCGGGCCGATGCTGTCCAAGCTCAAGTGCACCTTCGTGGTCATCGGCCACTCCGAGCGGCGGCAGTACCACGGCGAGGCCGAGGAGATCGTCAACGCCAAGGTCAAGGCCGCCTACCGCAACGGGATCACGCCGATCCTGTGCGTCGGCGAGGGCCTGGACGTCCGCAAGGCCGGACAGCAGGTGCCGCACACCCTGGCGCAGCTGGACGGCGCGCTGAAGGACATCAGCGCCGAGCAGGCCGCGTCGATCGTGGTCGCCTACGAGCCGGTCTGGGCGATCGGCACCGGCGAGGTCGCGACCCCCGAGGACGCGCAGGAGGTCTGCGGCGCGATCCGGGCGCGGCTGGCGGAGCTGTACGACCAGCCGACCGCGGACGCGATCCGCATCCAGTACGGCGGCTCGGTCAAGGCGGGCAACGTCGCCGCGATCATGGCGCAGCCGGACGTCGACGGGGCGCTCGTCGGCGGTGCCGCGCTGGACGCGGACGAGTTCGTGAAGATCGTCCGCTTCCGCGACCAGTGAGGTCCGCGGCACTGTGAAGTACCCTGGCGGGGCCGAACCGGGAATCCACGCGGCTCGGCCCCGTGCCGTTGTCCTGTAGTCGAGAGAGTTGGTCCAGCCGTGGAAATCGGGTTCTCCATCGCCCTCATCATCCTCAGCCTGCTGCTTCTGCTGCTGGTGCTGATGCACAAGGGGAAGGGCGGCGGCCTGTCGGACATGTTCGGCGGCGGCATGCAGTCCTCCGTCGGTGGTTCGTCCGTGGCCGAGCGCAACCTCGACCGGATCACCGTCGTCATCGGCCTGCTGTGGTTCGCGTGCATCGTCGTCCTCGGTTTGGTCATGAAGTACAAGTAGGACCGGCCCGCGTTCGACGGCACCCGACGCCCCCCGCTGCGACTCCCGCCCGTCCACAGGGAACTGACGCCTCGTCGCCCCTGCGGCTTACTATGAGGGAACGCCTTCGGGGGGCGGTCGTGTGCCTGCCACTGGACGGCACGTAAGGTCCCCGTAAACTGGCGAACCTCGCAGCACCATCACGCAGGGAGTTACGACCGTGGCAAGTGGCAACGCGATCCGTGGCAGTCGGGTCGGAGCGGGGCCGATGGGAGAGGCCGAGCGCGGCGAGTCCGCGCCGCGTCTCCGCATCTCCTTCTGGTGCTCCAACGGGCACGAGACCCAGCCGAGCTTCGCCAGCGACGCGCAGATCCCCGACACCTGGGACTGCCCCCGGTGCGGCTTCCCCGCCGGGCAGGACGAGGAGAATCCGCCGGCCCCGCCGCGTACGGAGCCGTACAAGACCCACCTCGCCTACGTGCGCGAGCGGCGTTCGGCCGCCGACGGCGAGGCGATCCTCGCCGAGGCGCTCGCGAAGCTCCGCGGCGAGATCTGACACCGCCGCCGCGGGCCCGCCCGCGGGGCGGCGGCACGCGCCGCGGGCCGTCAGCGGCGGCGCGGCCGGCCGGCGGCGTGCGCGTCGGCGATGTGGGCCGTCAGCGCGATGGACGCGGTCGCGCGCTCGTAGGTGAGCTGCGCGACGCGCGCGTACAGGCAGTCCACGATCAGCAGCACCGAGTGCCGGGTGCCGAAGTTGCCGCGCCGGAAGCTGGTCTCGCCGGAGAAGGACGTCAGCGCGACGTCCGCCGCCTGCGCCACCGGTGAGCGCGGGTCGCCGGTCACCGCGACGGTGAAGGCCCCGCGGTCGGCGGCCAGCCGCAGCGGCTCCAGCACCTCCCGGGTCGTCCCCGAGTGGGAGACGGCGAGCGCGGTGTCGGCGGGCGTCAGCAGCGCCGCGGAGGTCTCCGCGCTGTGCACCTCCGTCCAGGCGTGGGCCGCGCAGCCGATGCCGAAGAGCCGGGCCTGCGCCTCGCGCGCCACGATCCCGGAGCCCCCGACGCCGTAGACGTCGATCCTGCGGGCCCTGGAGAGGGACTGGGCGGCCCTTTCGAGTCCTTCCCGGTCCAGGTGGTCGGCGGTGTGCTGCATAGCCCGCAGATCCGCCTGTGCGACCACGGCTATCACATGCTCCAGGTCGTCGTCCGGCCCGATGCGCGGGCCCAGCGCGGCCTGCCGGGCGCCCCCGTCCCCCTCCGGCGCCGCCTGGCTGCGGCCCTGCTCCTGCGCCAGCTCGATCAGCAGCTGCTGGTAGGACTCCAGGCCCAGCGCGCGGCAGAACCGCGTCACGGTGGCCTGCGAGGTCCCGGTACGGCGCCCCAGCTCGGCCGCCGAGCCGTGCCCGGCCGCCGCCGGGTCGGCCAGCACCGCCTCGCCGACCTTGCGCAGCGAGTCGGACATCCGGGGGAGCTCGGAGCGGATCAGTGCGGTGATCATGGCTGCGCCTTTCTCGGTCCTGGCCGCCCCGGTCGCGGTGCGGTACGCCCGCGGCGGGCTTCCGGACCGCCGCGGGCGCGCGCCGCCCCCGGGCCCCGCGGTCCCGGCGCGTCCGCGGCCCGGGGCTTGTGCGCGGTGAATCCGTCAACCACCATGCGTGGCGATGAACGAAATCTACAACCGGCGGCTCGTCGTCGGGATCGACGCGGGCGGTACCCGCATCCGGGCCGCGCTCGCGGCGGCCGAGCCGGACGGCGCGCTCCTCGGCACCGGCTCGGGCGGACCCGGCAACGCGCTCAGCGTCGGCCGGGCCGAGCTCACCGCGCACCTGGCCGCGGCCCTGGCGCAGGCCGTGCCGCCCGCGGCGCGCGCCCGGGTCGGCGCGGTCCACGGCGGCTTCGCGGGCGCCGCCCCCGGGCTCGGCCCCGAACGCGGCCACGGCCTGGTGCTCACGTGCCTCGGCGACGCCTTCGCGGCCCTCGGCATGGCACCGGACGCGGTGGAGGTCGGCGGCGACACCGAGGTCGCGCTCGCGGCCGCGCCGGGCGCCCCGCGCGACGGCTTGGTGCTCATCGCGGGCACGGGCGCGGTCGCCGCCCGCGTCACCGCGGGGCAGCGCGCGCTGGTCGCCGACGGCCACGGCTGGCTGCTCGGCGACGAGGGCAGCGGCTTCTGGCTCGGCGCCCAGGCCGTCCGCGCCACGCTGGCCGCCCTGGACGGCCGCGGCCCGGCCACCTCGCTGGTCCCGGCGGTGCTGGCGCACTACGGGGTACCCGCGGCCTCCGGCCCGGGGGTACGGCCGGAGGCCGCGGCCGGGTCGCCGCCCGCCGCGGCCTCCGGGGACAGCGCGCTGGGTGCGGGGATCGCGTACGGCGGTGCGGGCCGCCCGGCGTACGGCGGTCCGGGCGGCCGCCCGGCAGCCGGGACGCGGGATCTCGCCGTGCCCGTGGGGGGAGCCCCCGGGGGGCCGGCCGCGCAGGCGGTCGCGGAAGGGCTCGTCGTGCGGGCGTACGAGGCGGCGCCGGTCGAGCTGGCGCTGCTCAGTCCGCTGGTCGTCAGCGCGGCGGGGGAGGGGGACGCGGTGGCCGCGGGGCTGCTGGCGCGGGCCGCGGAGCTGCTGGCCGGGAGCGTACGGGCGCTGCGGCCGCGGGCGGGGGAGCCGCTGGTGCTCAGCGGCGGGCTGCTCGGGCCCGGCGGCCCGCTGGTGGGGCGGGTGGGCGCGCTGCTGGCGGGCACCGGGGTGCGGGTCTTCCCGGTGTCCGACGGTGTGGTCGGCGCGGTGGCGCTGGCCCGGCTGCTGCGCTCTTGACGGCCGCGCCCGGTTGGTTGTTCCATCATGGAGGCACATCTTCGGTTCGTTGAGCCGAAGATCGCAACGGCGCAGGACCGCGCGGCCGCCGCGGTCCGCGCGGTCGTACGCCGTACGGAGAACCACCGCACATACCCGCACACACCCGCAGGCAACCGCACGTACCGCACGCAAAGGGGTCCGGCCATGGCCGAAGCACAGATCAGCGCCGCCACGTTCGCCGACGCAGGCCGGGACGCGGTCGAGCGGGCCATCGAGGCCAACAAGGACTCGGTCGCCGCCGCCGGGCGGCTGTTCGCCGACTGCGTCGCCGCCGACGGCGTGATCCACGGCTTCGGTACCGGCCACTCGCAGGCCACCGTGCTGGAGATCGTCGGCCGCGCGGGCGGCCTCATCCCCACCAACCGGATCGGCCTGTCCGACCTGGTGCTGCGCGGCGGCGACGACCGCTCGGTGCTCGCCGACCCGCTGCTGGAGCGCTCCCCGGGCCTGGCCAAGCGGCTGTACGAGCTGGCGACCCCGCGCCCGCAGGACCTGTTCGTCATCGTCTCCAACTCGGGCGTCAACAACTCCGTCGTCGACATGGCCCTGCACGTCAAGGAGGCCGGCCACAAGCTGGTCGCGCTCACCTCGCTCACCCACACCCGCGCCGTGCCCGCCCTGCACCCGTCGGGGCGCCGGCTCGCCGACATCGCCGACGCCGTCCTCGACAACTGCGCCCCCGCCGGTGACGCGCTGCTGCCGCTGCCCGACGGCGGCGCCCTGTGCGGGGTGTCCACCATCACCTCGGCGCTGCTGGTCCAGATGGTCGTCGCGGAGGCGGTGGGCCTGCTGGTCGCCGAGGGCGCGACCGCGCCCGTCTACATCTCGGCGAACCTGCCCGGCGGCTTCGAGCGCAACGCAGGTCTGGAGGAGCACTACGCCGGACGGATCCACCGCGGCGGTTTCTGAGCACCTCTTCTGAGGCAGGGTCACCGCAGGCCGCACCGGGTGCCGGGCCCGCGTTCCGCCGCGTCATCAACTAGCGTTGATCCCGCAGCGAGGACGAGGAGAAGTGGACTGATGTCCGAAACCAACGCGCAGGACGGCACGAGCCGCATCCGTCTCGACCAGCGACCGGAGTGGCACGCGCTCGCCAAGCACCGCGACGAGACGGCGGGCACCCACCTGCGGGACCTGTTCGACGCCGACCCCGGCCGGGCCGAGCGCTACACCCTCCAGGTCGGAGACCTCCATCTGGACTACTCCAAGCACCTGGTGACCGACGAGACGCTGGCGCTGCTGCGCGAACTGGCCGCGGCGACCGGCGTGCCGGAGCTGCGGGACGCGATGTTCCGCGGCGCGAAGATCAACACCACCGAGGACCGCGCGGTGCTGCACACCGCGCTGCGCGCCCCGCAGTCCGCCACGATCGAGGTCGACGGCCACAACGTCGTCCCCGCCGTGCACGCGGTCCTCCTCAAGATGGGTGTCTTCGCCGACCGCATCCGCTCCGGCGAGTGGACCGGCCACACCGGCAAGCGGATCCGCAACATCGTCAACATCGGCATCGGCGGCTCCGACCTCGGCCCGGCCATGGCCTACGAGGTGCTGCGCGCCTACACCGACCGCGACATGACCGTGCGGTTCGTCTCCAACGTCGACGGCGCCGACCTGCACGAGGCCGTACGCGACCTGGACGCGGCCGAGACGCTCTTCATCATCGCGTCCAAGACCTTCACCACGATCGAGACCATCACCAACGCCACCTCCGCCCGCACCTGGCTGCTCGCCCAGCTCGGCGCCGGGGACGACGCGGTCGCCCAGCACTTCGTCGCGCTGTCGACGAACGCGGAGAAGGTCACCGAGTTCGGCATCAACCCGGACAACATGTTCGAGTTCTGGGACTGGGTCGGCGGCCGCTACTCCTACGACTCGGCCATCGGCCTGTCCCTCATGGTCGCGATCGGCCCGGACGCCTTCCGCGAGATGCTGGCCGGCTTCCACCTGGTCGACGAGCACTTCAGGACCGCCCCGCCGGAGCGCAACGCCCCGCTGCTGCTCGGCCTGCTCGGCGTCTGGTACGGCGGCTTCCACGACGCGCAGTCGCACGCGGTGCTGCCCTACAGCCACTACCTGACGAAGTTCACCGCCTACCTCCAGCAGCTGGACATGGAGTCCAACGGCAAGTCCGTCGACCGCGACGGCAAGCCGGTGAACTGGCAGACCGGCCCCGTCGTATGGGGCACGCCCGGCACCAACGGCCAGCACGCCTACTACCAGCTGCTGCACCAGGGCACGAAGCTGATCCCCGCGGACTTCATCGGCTTCGCCCGTCCCCTCACCGAACTCGGCCCGCTCACCGCCCAGCACGACCTGCTGATGGCCAACTTCTTCGCCCAGACCCAGGCGCTGGCCTTCGGCAAGACCCCGGACGAGGTCCGCGCGGAGGGCGTCGCCGAGGAACTGGTCCCGCACAAGACCTTCCGCGGCAACCACCCGACGACGACGATCCTCGCCACCGAGCTGACGCCGTCGGTGCTGGGGCAGCTCGTCGCGCTGTACGAGCACAAGGTGTTCGTGCAGGGGGCGATCTGGAACATCGACTCGTTCGACCAGTGGGGCGTCGAACTCGGCAAGGTCCTCGCGAAGCGGATCGAGCCCGCTCTGGTGGAAGGAGCCGAGGTGCCCGGCCTGGACGCCAGTACGTCCCACCTGGTGGCCAGGTACCGCGAGCTGCGGGGCCGCTGACCCCTGCGGGGGGCCTGGGCCCGAAGGGGCGCGTGGGGGCTCCTCCCAGGCGGAGCCTGGGAGGAGCCCCCACGCGCCCCTGAAAACGCTCACCCGGCGCGAAGCGCCAAGGTCACATGCGGGGCGGCAGCTTCGCCGCCGCTTCGGTGTCCAGTAGCCACAGTGTGCTGGTCAGGCCCCGCGCGGCCGAGGCGGGGGCCCGGGACTCGCCCGGCTCGGACAGCGCGAGGGCGACCGCCTCCGCCTTGTCCGCGCCCGCGGCGAGCAGCCAGACCTCCTGGGCCGCCCGGATCGCCGGGAGCGTCAAGGAGATCCGCAGCGGCGGCGGCTTCGGCGAGCCGTGGACGCCGACCACCGTGCGGACGTCCTCGCGGACCGCGGGGTGTTCCGGGAAGAGGGACGCCACATGGGTGTCCGGTCCGACGCCGAGCATCAGCACGTCGAAGGCCGGCACCCGGGTGTGGCTCTCCGGGCCCGCCGCGGCGGCCAGCTCGGCCGCGTAGGCCCCGGCCGCCGCTTCGAGGTCGGAGCCGTACGGGCCGTCCGAGGGCGCCATCGGGTGGACCCTGGCGGGGTCCAGCGGGACCGCGTCCAGCAGCACCGCGGCCTGGGTGACGTTGCGCTCCGGGTCGCCGTCCGGCAGGAAGCGCTCGTCGCCCCACCACACGTCGAGCCGCGCCCAGTCCACCGCGTCACGCGCGGGGGACTGGGCGAGGGCCGCGAGCAGCGCGTTGCCGTTGCGCCCGCCCGTCAGCACCACCGAGGCGGTGCCGCGGGCGGCCTGCGCGTCCACGATCCGGGTGACGAGCCGGGCCGCGACGGCCTCGGCCATCAGCTCCTTGTCGCGGTGGACGACGACCTGCGGAGTGCTCACTTCGAGTTCGCCGCCTTGCCGGATCCGGCGGCCGGGGCCGCCTTCTTCGCCGCCGACGGGGTCGCGCCGGACGCGCCCTTGGCGGCCGTACCGGTCTCCTTGCCGCCCTTGGCGGAGGCCCCGGCGCCCACGAGGTGCTTGACGCCGAAGTCCACCGTCGCGCGGTATATGTCGTCCGGGTCGAGCCGGCGCAGCTCCTCGGCGATCAGCTCCGAGGTCTCCCGCCGCTTGAGCGCCACGTGCCGGTCCGGCTGGCCCGGCACCGACAGCTCGGCGAGCCGTCCGTCGGCGCGGTCCAGGCAGATGTCGCCGGCCTCGGTGAACAGGTGCACCCCGGTGATGCCGGGCCCGTCCGAGACCTTGCGCTCGACCTCGACGCCCAGCCGGTCGGCGAGCCACAGCGCGAGCAGTTCGGTGCTCGCGTTGTACGCCTCGCCCTCGACGGCCGCCGAGACGATCCGGGCGTGCTTCTGGTCCAGCGCCGCCGCCAGCATGGAGCGCCACGGCGTGAGCCGCGTCCAGGCCAGGTCGGTGTCACCGGGGGTGTAGCCCTCGGCGCGCAGGGTCAGCGAGCCGACCGGGTCCTCCGCGGAGGCCGCGTCGGTGATCCGCCGCTGGGCGAGCCGCCCCAGCGGATCCTTGCCGGGGTTCTCCGGCGCCTGGTCGGGCCACCAGCACACCACGGGGGCGTCCGGCAGCAGCAGCGGCAGCACGACGGACTCGGCGTGGTTGGCCAGCTCGCCGTGCATGCGCAGCACGACGGTCTCGCCGGTGCCGGCCTCGTCGCCCACGACCACCTCGGCGTCGAGGCGGGCGCCCGCCCGCTCCCGGGGGGAGCGGCCGGGGCGCTTGATGACGGCGAGGATGCGCGAGGGGTGCTCGCGCGAGGCCTCGTGCGCCGCCCGCAGCGCGTCGTACGCGCTGCCCTCGTCGGTGACGATGACCAGCGTCAGCACCATGCCCACCGCGGGGGTGCCGCTGGCGTGCCGGGCGTCGATCAGTCCGGAGTTGATGCGTGCGGACGTGGTGTCCGTGAGGTCGATCTTCATGGCCGGCGCCAGCTCCTGCCGTCTCGTGCGAGCATCTCGTCCGCCTCGGCCGGGCCCCAGGTGCCCGCCGCGTACTGCGCGGGCTTGCCGTGCTTGTCCCAGTACGCCTCGACCGGGTCGAGGATGTTCCAGGACAGCTCCACTTCCTGGTGCCGCGGGAAGAGGTTGGCGTCGCCGAGCAGCACGTCGAGGATGAGCCGCTCGTACGCCTCCGGGCTGGACTCGGTGAAGGACTCGCCGTACGCGAAGTCCATCGTCACGTCCCGCACCTCGGTGGAGGTGCCCGGCACCTTGGAGCCGAACCGCACCGTGACGCCCTCGTCCGGCTGGACCCGGATGACCAGGGCGTTCTGCCCCAGCTCCTCGGTCGCCCCGGTCTCGAACGGCAGGTACGGCGCGCGCTTGAAGATCACCGCGATCTCGGTGACCCGGCGGCCCAGCCGCTTGCCGGTGCGCAGGTAGAACGGCACCCCGGCCCAGCGGCGGTTGTTGATGGTCAGCTTGATCGCGGCGAAGGTGTCGGTCTTGGACTTGGGGTCGATCCCGTCCTCCTCCAGGTAGCCGAGCACCTCCTCGCCACCCTGCCAGGCGTGCGCGTACTGCCCGCGCACGGTGTGCTTGCCGAGGTCCTCGGGCAGCTCGACCGCGCCCAGCACCTTGAGCTTCTCCGCCGTGAGCGCCTTGGGGTGGAAGGAGCCGGGCTCCTCCATCGCGGTGAGCGCCAGCAGTTGGAGCAGGTGGTTCTGGATGACGTCGCGGGCCGCGCCGATGCCGTCGTAGTACCCGGCACGGCCGCCGATGCCGATGTCCTCGGCCATCGTGATCTGGACGTGGTCGACGTAGGACCGGTTCCAGATCGGCTCGTACATGGTGTTGGCGAAGCGCAGCGCCAGGATGTTCTGGACCGTCTCCTTGCCCAGGTAGTGGTCGATCCGGAAGACCTCGTTGGGCGGGAAGACGTCGTGCACGATCCGGTTGAGCTCCTGCGCGCTCGCCAGGTCGTGGCCGAACGGCTTCTCGATGACGGCGCGCCGCCACGAGTCGCCGGTGCCCTGCGACAGACCGTGCTTCTTGAGCTGCTGCACCACGTTCGGGAAGAACTTCGGCGGCACGGAGAGGTAGAAGGCGAAGTTGCCGCCCGTACCGCGTGCCTTGTCCAGCTCCTCGATCGTGGACTTCAGCGTCTCGAAGGCGGTGTCGTCGTCGAAGTCGCCCTGCACGAACCGGCAGCCCTCGGCCAGCTGCTGCCAGACCTCCTCGCGGAAGGGCGTGCGCGCGTGCTCCTTGACGGCGTCGTGCACCTCCTGCGCGAAGTCCTCGTTCTCCCACTGACGGCGGGCGAAGCCGACGAGCGCGAAGCCCGGCGGCAGCAGCCCGCGGTTGGCGAGGTCGTACACCGCCGGCATCAGCTTCTTGCGCGACAGGTCACCCGTCACGCCGAAGATGACCAGGCCGGAGGGACCGGCGATGCGGGGCAGCCGCCGGTCCAGCGGGTCGCGCAGCGGGTTGTCGGCGCGCGAGCCGTCCTCATCGGTCGCAGTGGTCACCTCAGGCCTCCGAAGGAGCGAGCCGTTCGAGTTCCGCCTTGGTGGAGTCCAGCAGTTCGTTCCAGGCCGTCTCGAACTTCTCGACGCCCTCGTCCTCCAGCAGCTGGACAACATCGTCGTACGAGATGCCGAGCGCCGCGATCGCGGCAAGCTCGGCACGCGACTGCTCGTACGTGCCCGCGATCGTGTTCCCGGTGACCTCGCCCTGCTCGGCGGTCGCCTCCAGGGTGGCCTCCGGCATGGTGTTGACCGTGTTGGGCGCGACCAGCTCGGTGACGTAGAGCGTCGCCGGGTAGTTCGGGTCCTTCACACCGGTGGAGGCCCACAGCGGGCGCTGCCGGTTGGCGCCGGCCCGCTCCAGGGCGGCCCAGCGGTCGGAACCGAAGACCTCCTCGTAGGCCTCGTAGGCCAGCCGGGCGTTCGCGACGGCGGCCTTGCCCTTGAGCGCCTTGGCCTCGTCCGTGCCGATCTTCTCCAGGCGCTTGTCGATCTCGGTGTCGACGCGGCTGACGAAGAAGGACGCCACGGAGTGGATCTGCGACACGTCCAGACCGGCCGCGTTCGCCTTCTCCAGGCCGGTCAGGTAGGCGTCCATGACCTCGCGGTAGCGCTCCAGCGAGAAGATCAGCGTGACGTTGACGCTGATGCCGCGCGCGGTGACGTCCGCGATGGCCGGCAGGCCCGCCTTCGTCGCCGGGATCTTGATGAGCGTGTTCGGCCGGTCCACCAGCCACGCGAGCTGCTTGGCCTCGGCGATCGTCGCCCGGGTGTCGTGTGCCAGCCGCGGGTCCACCTCGATCGAGACCCGGCCGTCGCGGCCGTTCGTGGTGTCGAAGATCGGGCGGAAGACGTCCGCCGCGTCCCGCACGTCGGCGGTGGTGATCATCCGCACCGCCTCGTCCGGGGTCAGCCGCCGCGCCGCCAGGTCGGTGACCTGGGTGTCGTACAGCTCGTCGCCGGAGATCGCCTTCTGGAAGATCGACGGGTTGGTGGTCGCCCCGACCACGTGGTTCTGGTCGATCAGCTCCTGCAGGTTGCCGGTCGTGATACGCCTGCGGGACATGTCGTCCAGCCAGATCGCGACGCCTTCGTCGGAGAGGCGCTTGAGTGCGTCTGTCATGGGAATTGCATCTCCTGGTATGTCGTGTTACCTGCGTCAGCGATCTGCGGCGGCGAGAGATTCCCGGGCCGCTGCGGCCACCGCCTCCGCGGTGAACCCGAACTCACGGAACAGCACGCCCGCGCTCGCCGAGGCACCGAAGTGCTCCAGGCTCACCACGCGTCCCGCGTCGCCCACGTAGCGGTACCAGGTCAGCGCGATGCCGGCCTCGACCGCGACCCGGGCCTTCACCGAGGGCGGCAGCACGCCGTCCCGGTACGCCTGGTCCTGCTCCTCGAACCACTCCACGCACGGCATCGAGACGACCCGCGTCGGGACGCCGGCCGCCTGGAGCTCCTCGCGCGCGCCCACCGCGAGCTGCACCTCGGAGCCGGTGGCGATGAGGATCACCTGCGCCGGGCCGCCCTCGGCCTCGAAGAGCACGTAACCGCCGCGCGCCGCGTCCTCGTTGCGGTCGTACGTCGGCAGGCCCTGGCGGCTGAGCGCCAGACCGTGCGGGGCGCCCTTGCCGAACTCCTTCGTCCAGCGCTTCTGGATCTCGCGCCACGCCACGACCGTCTCGTTGGCGTCCGCCGGGCGCACCACGTTCAGGCCCGGGATCGCGCGCAGCGAGGCCAGGTGCTCCACCGGCTGGTGGGTCGGGCCGTCCTCGCCGAGGCCGATCGAGTCGTGCGTCCACACGTACGTGACCGGCAGGTGCATGAGCGCCGACAGCCGGACCGCGTTGCGCATGTAGTCGGAGAAGACCAGGAACGTGCCGCCGTAGACACGGGTGTTGCCGTGCAGCGTGATGCCGTTCATCTCGGCGGCCATCGAGTGCTCGCGGATGCCGAAGTGCACCGTGCGGCCGTACGGCTGCGCCTCCGGCAGCGGGTTGCCGGCCGGCAGGAACGACGAGGTCTTGTCGATCGTGGTGTTGTTCGAGCCCGCGAGGTCGGCGGAGCCGCCCCACAGCTCGGGCACGATCGCGCCGAGCGCCTCCAGCACCTTGCCGGACGCCGCGCGGGTGGCGACGGACTTGCCGGTCTCGAACACCGGCAGGTGCTCCTCCCAGCCCGCGGGCAGCTCGGCCGCCGCGACCCGGTCGAAGGTGGCCGCGTGCTCCGGGTTGGCGGTGCGCCAGGCGGCGAAGGACTTCTCCCACTCCTGCCGGGCCTCGCGCCCGCGGTCACCGACCGCGCGGGTGTGGGCGATCACCGTGTCCTCGACCGCGAAGTGCTGGTCGGGGTCGAAGCCGAGCACCTCCTTGGTCGCGCGCACCTCGTCCTCGCCGAGCGCCGAGCCGTGCGCGGCCTCGGTGTTCTGCGCGTGCGGCGCGGGCCAGGCGATGATCGAGCGCATCGCGATGAAGGACGGCCGCTCGGTCTCCGCCTTGGCCGCCAGCAGCGCGGTGTACAGCGCCTGCGGGTCGAGGTCGCCGTTCTCCAGCGGCGCGACGCGCTGGACGTGCCAGCCGTACGCCTCGTAGCGCTTGAGGGTGTCCTCGGAGACCGCGGTCTCGGTGTCGCCCTCGATCGAGATGTGGTTGTCGTCCCACAGCAGCACCAGGTTGCCCAGCTTCTGGTGCCCGGCCATGGACGACGCCTCGGCCGAGATGCCCTCCTGGAGGCAGCCGTCACCGGCGATGGCCCAGATCATGTGGTCGAACGGCGAGGTGCCGGGGGCGGCGTCCGGGTCGAACAGGCCGCGCTCGTAGCGGGCGGCCATCGCCATGCCCACTGCGTTGGCGACACCCTGGCCGAGCGGGCCGGTGGTGGTCTCCACGCCCGTGGTGTGGCCGTACTCCGGGTGGCCGGGGGTCCGCGAACCCCAGGTGCGGAAGGCCTCCAGGTCCGCCAGCTCCAGGCCGTAACCGGCGAGGTAGAGCTGGGTGTAGAGCGTCAGGCTGCTGTGGCCCGCGGACAGCACGAAGCGGTCGCGGCCCGTCCAGTCGGCATCCGCGGGGTCGTGCCGCATCACCTTCTGGAAGAGCAGGTACGCGGCCGGGGCCAGGCTCATCGCGGTGCCGGGGTGGCCGTTGCCGACCTTCTGCACGGCGTCGGCGGCCAGGACTCGGGCGGTGTCAACGGCCCGCCGGTCCAGATCGGTCCAGTCAAGGTCTGCGGTGGTCGGCTGCTTGCTCACCCTGGGTCAGGGCTCCTCTCAACAATGTCGAACGCGCCGGTGACGTGGTGCCTACCCGACGCGGCTGAGCCTACCGCCGAGCGCGCTCACCTATTCGATCCTGCCCCCGTACGTCCGTGTTCGCCTCCCGAATCCCGGTGACGGCTCATATGCCCCGGTTGAACGGCGTAGGGACCACGTACGAACGCCGGAGAACACCGGACGAACACCCGATAACGGTCCGCGGTCCGGCGCCGGGGGCCGGGCCCGGCAACACGACCGACCCCGGAAGCAGCCGGGGTATTCCCTACGTCTAGAGTGGCGTGGTACGCGCAGGCCGCACCGTGGCCGGCCCGCTGGTGCAGCAGGCGGGGCCAGGTGTCCGCCGGCCTGCTGGACTCATCTCCTTGGGGTGTTCGTGACGGCCGTCGAAACCCGACCCGCGGGGGTCATCGCGACAGGCCCCGTGCATCGGCCGCTGGCGGCCCGTGTCATGGGGTTCGTGGCACTGACGAAACCGCGGATCATCGAGCTGCTGCTCATCACGACGGTTCCGGTCATGTTCCTGGCCGCCGGTGGCGTGCCGGACCTGTGGCTGGTCGTCGCGACCATGATCGGCGGCTATCTCTCCGCGGGGGGCGCCAACGCGCTCAACATGTACATCGACCGCGACATCGACGCGATGATGCACCGCACGGAGCAGCGTCCGCTGGTCACCGGGCTGATCTCGCCGCGCGAGGGCCTGGTCTTCGGCATCACCCTCTCCGTGGTCTCCACGGTGTGGTTCGCGCTCCTGGTCAACCCGCTGTCGGCGGGCCTGTCGCTCACCGCGATCCTCTACTACGTCTTCGTCTACACCCTCGGCCTCAAACGCCGCACCGCCCAGAACATCGTCTGGGGCGGGGTGGCCGGCTGCCTCCAGGTCTTCATCGGCTGGTCCGCCGTCCGCAACGAGCTGGCGTGGGCGCCCTTCGTCCTCTTCCTCGTCCTCTTCTTCTGGACGCCGCCGCACTACTGGCCGCTGTCCATGAAGGTCAAGGACGACTACGAGCGCGTCGGCGTCCCGATGCTCCCGGTCGTCGCGGGCAACCAGGTCGTGGCCCGGCAGATCGTCCTCTACAGCTGGGTCATGGTCCTGACCTCGCTCGCGCTGTGGTGGCCGCTCGGTGAGACGTCCTGGTTCTACCCCGTGGTCGCGGCCCTGCTGGGCGCCTTCTGGCTCAAGGAGGCGCATGCGCTGCACGCGCGGGCGAAGGCCGGGGTGACGGGCCCGAAGCTGAAGGAGATGCGGCTCTTCCACTGGTCGATCACGTACGCCACGCTGCTCTTCGTCGCCGTCGCGGTGGACCCCTTCCTGCACTGAGCGCCCCGCCCGCCGCGGCTGGGGCCCAGCTCTGGCTACCCGCGAGTAGCATGACGCCCATGGAGAGCAAAGGGACAGCGCGGCTCGCCCGGCAGGCAGCGCGCTTCGCGCAGGAGCACGGCGGCGCCGAAGCCACCGTCGAATACATCGGCGCCCGCGGCGCCCGCATCGTGCTGGTCGGACAGGACGGCGCCTGGGGCGACCTCGTCGCACCCGGCTACGACGCCGCCCGCGACGCGGTGACCGCCGCCGGCCTCACCCTCGCCGAGGACTTCGGGGGCGAACTCGCGGGCCGCGTGCGGACCGGGCCCTACGAGTGGCGAAGGATGGCCGGAATTCAGATCGGCGGCGGGTCGCACACCTGACGCTGTCACCTGCCATGAGGACCATGACGGGGTCCTGACGGGCGGGCAGGACGGCGAGGGGGCGGCGATGGCCGGGGCGCGGGCGCTCCAGCGGGGGCACCTGGTGGACGCGTACGGGCACGGTGTGCACCCCGCCGACCTCGGCATCGGCGCCTTCGAGGCCTGGCTGCCGGGGACCGCCGCGCCGCACACCACGCTCTTCGACAGCCCCGCCGGGTTCGCCGTACGCCGCTGGTGCCCGCCGCTGCTGGGCCTCGAACCGCACTGCGCCCCGGCGCGCTATCTGGCCAGACGCCGCGAGCTGGGCGCGTACGAGTCCGTACGGCGGCTGCTGCGCGGCACCGGCGTGGACACGTACCTGGTCGACACCGGCGAGCCCGGTGAGCTGGTGCCGCCGGCGGAACTCGCGGCGGCGGGCGGCGCGGCCGCGTACGAGATCGTGCGGCTGGAGCAGATGGCCCAGCAGGTTGCCGACACCTCCGGAACGGCAGGGGGCTTTCTGGCCAATCTCGCCGAGTCCGCGCGGGGCGCCGCGCTGGGCGCGGTGGGCTTCGCGTGCGCGGCGGAGGAGCTGGACGGCGGGCCGCCCGGCCCCTCGGAGCTGGGGTCCGCCGCCGCGCGCTGGCTCGGCTCCCGCCGGGTGGGCGAGCGGCCCGCCGACCCCGTACTGCTGCGGCACCTCGCCTGGCAGGCGGTGGCGGAGGGCCTGCCGCTGCTGTTGCGGCACCGCCAGGACGGGCCGGGACCCGACGCCGCCGCCCGGTTCCTGCGGGACACCGCGGGGGAGGGCACGGACGTCGTACTGCTGCCGGGACCGGCCCACGAGACCGCGGCGGCACGCCTCGCGGGGGAGCTGGCACATGTCTACGTGGGGGTCGGCGGGGACCCCGGACCCGTGCTCGCGCTGGCGCCCTTCGGCAAGGTGCTCTACGCCGGCGGCGCGGTGGGGCTGGCCGAGCTGCACGTTGCCGCGGCGCGGGGGTTCCGGGCGGCCCTGGAGTCCTTCGCCGCCGCGCGGGTCGGGGCGGGGGAGTGGTCCGCGTCCGACGCGGGGCGCGTTGCCGCGCTGGTGGGGGCGGAGAACGCCCGGCGCGTCTTCGGCCTGCCGGCCGGGTGAGGGTAAGGCCCCGGGCTGCGGCTTGCGGGCCGCCGCGCGACCTTCCGCCGGTGGGGGCTGAGCGCGCAGTTCTCCCCCAGGCTCCGCCTGGGAGGTGCCCCCACGCGCCCCTGCGGGGCGCCGTGGCTCAGCTCAGGACGCTCTCTCGCGCTGCGGCGGACTGAAGGGCTTCTCCCGGTTCGGATTCCGGGCGTTCGCGCATCGCGAGGACCACGCGGAGGACGGCGATCCAGACGAGGCTCGCGCCGAACATGTGGAGGTCGACGAGGGCCGCCGGGAGGTGGGTGAAGTACTGGACGTAGCCGATGACGCCCTGGGCCATGAGGACGGCGAAGAGTTCGGTCACGCGGCGCTGGGGGCCGCGGGGGGCGTCGACCGCGCGCAGGACGAACCAGAGGGCGATCGTCAGGCCGACGACGATCCAGGCGAAGTCGGCGTGCAGCTGGGCGATGGTCTTCCAGTCGACCTCGATGCGCTGGAGCTTGTACTTGCCGCTGCTGTCGCCGGGGTGCGGGCCCGCGCCCGTGACCAGCGTGCCCACCGTGATCAGCACCGCGGAGGCGGCGACGAGCACCAGGCCCAGCTGGCGTACCGGCTTGCCGACCAGCGGGCGCGGGGAGGCGTCGCCCTCGGCGGTGCGCTGCCAGGTGAGGACCGCGACCGTGATGAGGGCCGCGGTGAGCAGGAAGTGCAGCGCGACGACGTACGGGTTGAGCTTGGTCAGGACGGTCAGGCCGCCCCAGATCGCGTTGCCGACGACGACCCAGAACTGGGCCCACGCGAGCCGGTGGAGGCCGGTGCGGTGCGGCTCCATCGCGCGGATCGCGATGATCGCCCAGCCGACCGCCGCGCACAGCACGTACGTCAGCATGCGGTTGCTGATCTCGATGGCGTGGTGGATGCCCATCTCGCGGGTGCCGAGCAGGCTGTCCCCGCTGCACGTGGGCCAGGTCGGGCAGCCCAGGCCGGACGCGGTGAGCCGGACCGCGCCGCCGGTGATCACGATGACCACGGACATCACCAGGGCGGCCAGGGTCGCCCGGCGGACCGTCACGGGGTCCGGGGTCCACCTGGCGGCGATGAAGGCGAGCGGGTTTCGCGCGATTTCGGGCAGCTTCGGCACGAAGCCATCGTAGGCGCCTCCTTGTGCGTGTTTTCACGAGGGGGCCCGCGCGGGGTCCGTGGGCGGCTATTCCCAGCGGAAGAAGCGGCTCGCGGCGGCCAGTGCGACGGCCGCCCACACCGCGAGGATGCCCAGGTCGGCCCAGGGCATCGCGGCGCCGTCCCGCAGGACGTCGCGCAGGCCGTCGGACAGGGCGGACACGGGCAGCAGCTGGAGCACGTCCCGTACGGGGCCGGAGAACTTGTCCATCGGCACGATGACCCCGCCGCCGATGAGCAGCAGCAGGAAGACCAGGTTGGCGGCGGCGAGCGTGGCCTCGGCGCGCAGCGTGCCCGCCATCAGCAGGCCGAGCCCGGAGAAGGCGGCGGTGCCGAGCAGCAGCAGGACGAGCACGGCGAGCGGGTTGCCGTGCGGGGACCAGCCGAGCGCGAAGGCGATCACGACCAGGAGCACGACCTGGAGCAGCTCGGTGACCAGCACCGAGCAGGTCTTGGCGGTCAGCAGCGCCCAGCGCGGCAGCGGCGAGGCGCCGAGCCGCTTGAGCACGCCGTAGCGGCGCTCGAAGCCGGTGGCGATGGCCTGGCCGGTGAAGGCGGTGGAGGGCACGGCGAGCGCGAGGACGCCGGGGGCGAGGAAGTCGACGGACTTGCCCGCGCCGGTGTCGACGATGTCGACGGAGCTGAAGACGAGCAGCAGCAGCGCCGGGATCACGACGGTGAGCAGCAGCTGCTCGCCGTTGCGCAGCAGCATCTTCGTCTCCAGCACCGCCTGGGCGCGGATCATCGTGGCGGTCCCGGCGGGGCCGGGGCCCGGGGCGAACATGCCGGCGTGCGGGGCGTCCGGCGCGGTGTCCGTGGTGCTCGTGGTGGCGGTCATCCGCGCAGCTCCCTGCCGGTCAGTTCCAAGAAGACGTCCTCCAGGGTGCGCCGCTCCACCGCGAGCCCCTCGGGGAGGACGCCGTGCTGGGCGCACCAGGAGGTGACGGTGGCCAGCAGCTGCGGGTCCACCTTGCCCTCGATGCGGTAGCTGCCGGGGCCCAGCTCGGCGGCGGTGCTGTCGGCGGGCAGCGCCTTGAGCAGCGAGGCGAGGTCCAGGCCGGGGCGGCCGGTGAAGCGCAGGGTGCCCTCGGCGCCGCCGCGGCACAGCTCCTCCGGGGTGCCGCGGGCTATCGCGCGGCCGGCGTCGATGATGACGACCTGGTCGGCGAGCTGCTCGGCCTCGTCCATGAAGTGGGTGGTCAGCACGACGCCGACGCCGTCGGCGCGCAGCTCGCGCACCAGGTCCCAGGTGGCGCGGCGGGCCTGGGGGTCCAGGCCCGCGGTGGGCTCGTCGAGGAAGACCAGCTCGGGGCGGCCGACGACGGCCATGGCGAGCGCGAGCCGCTGCTGCTGCCCGCCGGACAGCCGGCGGTAGGCGGTGCGGCCGCAGGATTCCAGGCCGAGCCGTTCGATGAGCAGCGCCGGGTCCACCGGACGGGCGTGCAGCGCGGCGGTGTGCCGGAGCATCTCCTCGGCGCGGGCGCCGGGGTAGACGCCGCCGGACTGGAGCATCACGCCGATCCGGGGGCGCAGCGCCGCCCCCTCGGTGACGGGGTCCAGCCCGAGGACGCGTACGCTTCCGGAGTCCGGGCGGCGGTAGCCTTCGCACACCTCGACGGTGGTGGTCTTGCCCGCTCCGTTGGGGCCGAGCACGGCGGTGACGCTGCCGCGCGGCACCACGAGGTCGAGACCGTCGACCGCGGCCTTGGCCCCGTACCGCTTGACCAGACCGGCCACCTCGACAGCAGGGACCCCGGACGCGTTTCGCATGGGACGAGTCTAGGGAGCCGGGGGAGCGGATCCGGCCGCGGGGCGGAATTAGGTGACCCTAAGTGACGCAGCACACCGCGGGTGGTGCCGAGGCGGCTTGCCCGTGCCTGAGGAATTACGCAACAATGTCTTTGTGAAATACGTCGGTGGTGCCGCTCAGGAGGCGGCGGAGGAGCAGACGACCGGGGAGCGGCGCACCCGCAACCGGGTCGCCCGGTCCATCCTGAACCACGGACCGTCCACCGCCGCCGATCTGGCGCAGCGGCTGGGCCTCACCCAGGCCGCCGTCCGCCGCCACCTCGACGCGCTCGTCGCGGAGAACGTGGTGGAGCCCCGCGAGCAGCGGGTCTACGGCCAGCGCGGCCGTGGCCGCCCGGCCAAGGTCTTCGCGCTCACCGACTGCGGCCGGGACGCCTTCGACCAGGCCTACGACGCCCTCGCGGCCGACGCGCTGCGCTGGATCGCCGAGACCGCCGGCGGCGGAGCCGACGGGCAGGCCGCCGTGTCGGCCTTCGCGCGGGCACGCGTCGCCGCGCAGGCCGAGCGCTACCGCGCCGCCGTCGAGGCCGCGGCCCCCGAGGACCGCACCCGGGCGCTGGCCCGCGCGCTGTCCGCTGACGGCTACGCGGCGACCACGGCCGCGACCAACAGCGACTCCGGCCCCGCCGGGGAGCAGCTGTGCCAGCACCACTGCCCGGTCGCCCATACGGCCGAGCAGTTCCCCGAGCTGTGCGAGGCGGAGGCGGAAGTCTTCTCCCGGCTGCTCGGCACCCACGTCCAGCGGCTGGCCACCATCGCCCACGGCGACGGCGTGTGCACGACCTTCGTGCCGAGAGCCCCGCAGGCGCCGCAGACGGCGCAGCTCGGAACCGCTGACAGCACCACCCACACCGATCAGGCAACAGCCCGCACGTCCGGGAGGAACCCCGCATGACTGCTCCCACCGAGACCACTCACCCGGAGCTGGAAGGCATCGGCAACTACGAGTACGGCTGGGCCGACTCCGACATCGCCGGCGCGTCCGCCCGGCGCGGGCTGTCCGAGGACGTGGTCCGGGACATCTCCGCGAAGAAGGGCGAGCCGGAGTGGATGCTGAAGCTGCGGCTCAAGGGCCTGCGGCTGTTCGGCAAGAAGCCCATGCCGACCTGGGGCTCGGACCTGTCGGGCATCGACTTCGACAACATCAAGTACTTCGTGCGGTCCACCGAGAAGCAGGCCGAGTCCTGGGAGGACCTGCCGGAGGACATCAAGAACACCTACGACAGGCTCGGCATCCCGGAGGCGGAGAAGCAGCGCCTGGTCGCCGGTGTCGCCGCGCAGTACGAGTCCGAGGTGGTCTACCACCAGATCCGCGAGGACCTGGAGAGCCAGGGCGTCATCTTCCAGGACACCGACACCGCGCTGCGCGAGCACCCGGAGCTGTTCCAGGAGTACTTCGGCACGGTCATCCCGGCCGGTGACAACAAGTTCGCGTCGCTGAACACCGCGGTGTGGTCCGGCGGGTCGTTCATCTACGTCCCCAAGGGCGTGCACGTGGACATCCCGCTGCAGGCCTACTTCCGGATCAACACCGAGAACATGGGCCAGTTCGAGCGGACGCTGATCATCGTCGACGAGGACGCGTACGTCCACTACGTCGAGGGCTGCACCGCGCCGATCTACAAGTCCGACTCGCTGCACTCGGCCGTCGTCGAGATCATCGTGAAGAAGGGCGGCCGCTGCCGCTACACGACGATCCAGAACTGGTCGAACAACGTCTACAACCTGGTGACCAAGCGCGCCGTCGCCTACGAGGGCGCCACCATGGAGTGGGTCGACGGCAACATCGGCTCCAAGGTCACCATGAAGTACCCGGCCGTCTACCTGATGGGCGAGCACGCCAAGGGCGAGACGCTGTCCATCGCGTTCGCCGGCGAGGGCCAGCACCAGGACGCGGGCGCCAAGATGGTGCACATGGCGCCGAACACGTCGTCCAACATCGTCTCCAAGTCGGTGGCGCGCGGCGGCGGCCGCACCTCCTACCGCGGCCTCATCGAGATCGGCGAGGGCTCGGCGGGATCGAAGTCCAACGTGCTGTGCGACGCGCTGCTGATCGACACCGTCTCGCGCTCCGACACCTACCCGTACGTCGACGTCCGCGAGGACGACGTGTCGATGGGCCACGAGGCGACCGTCTCCAAGGTCTCCGACGACCAGCTCTTCTACCTCATGAGCCGTGGACTGACCGAGTTCGAGGCCATGGCGATGATCGTGCGCGGCTTCGTCGAGCCGATCGCCAAGGAGCTGCCGATGGAGTACGCCCTGGAACTGAACCGGCTGATCGAGCTGCAGATGGAGGGCGCCGTCGGCTGACGGCCGGCCCGCCTCCCGTACCCCGCTCGCGACGTTCGGCGAGCCTTCCCGAGTTCCTCCCGAAAGAGAGCTGTACGACTAGCCATGGCTGACATCACCCCTGCGGGCAGCACCACGGACGGTGCCATCACGGTGGGACAGCCCGCCGACGCCCGGGTCAGCGCGGCCCCGTCCTACGACGTGGCCGACTTCCCGGTGCCGCACGGCCGCGAGGAGGAGTGGCGCTTCACTCCGCTGGAACGCCTGCGCGGGCTGCACGACGGCACCGCCGAGGCCACCGGCGCCCTGCGCGTCGAGGTGACCGCCCCGGAGGGGGTCACGGTGCAGACCGTGGACCGCACCGACCCGCGGATCGGCCGCGCGGGCAAGCCCGTCGACCGGGTCGCCGCGCAGGCGTTCAGCTCCTTCGAGAAGGCCTCGGTCGTCAGCATCCCCAAGGACACGATCCTGACCGAGCCGGTCAGGATCGCCGTCCACGGCGAGGGCGGCACGTCCTTCGGCCACCAGGTCGTCGAGGTCGGCGCCTTCGCCGAGGCCGTCGTCGTCATCGACCACACCGGCGACACCACCTTCGCCGCCAACGTCGAGTACCTGATCGGCGACGGCGCCAAGCTCACCGTGGTGTCCGTGCAGGACTGGGACGACACCGCCGTGCACGCCGCCCAGCACACCGCCCTGGTCGGCCGCGACGCCAGCTTCAAGTCGGTCGTCGTGACCTTCGGCGGCGACCTGGTCCGCCTGCACCCGCGGGTCGTCTACGGCGCCCCCGGCGGCGAGGCCGAGCTGTACGGGCTGTACTTCACCGACGAGGGCCAGCATCAGGAACACCGGCTCTTCATCGACCACGACACCCCGCACTGCCGCTCCGACGTCGCCTACAAGGGCGCGCTGCAGGGCCAGGACGCGCACGCGGTGTGGATCGGCGACGTGCTCATCCGGGCCGCCGCCGAGGGCACCGACACCTACGAGCTGAACCGCAACCTGGTCCTCACCGACGGCGCCCGCGTCGACTCGGTGCCGAACCTGGAGATCGAGACCGGCGAGATCGTCGGCGCCGGTCACGCCTCCGCGACCGGCCGCTTCGACGACGAGCAGCTCTTCTACCTCCAGTCCCGCGGCATCCGCAGCCAGGAGGCGCGCCGCCTGGTCGTCCGCGGCTTCTTCGGCGAGCTGGTCCAGCAGATCGGCCTGGCCGACCTGGAGGAGCGGCTGATGGCGAAGATCGACGCGGAGCTGGAGGCGTCCGTCGGATGACCGCCACCGAGGCGTACGTCGCCGTCTGCAAGCTCGCCGAGCTGGAGGAGGACACTCCCCGCCGGGTCGAGATCGACGGCACCCCGGTGTCCGTCGTCTCCACCGGCGGTGACGTCTACGCCATCCACGACATCTGCTCGCACGCCAACGTCTCGCTCTCCGAGGGCGAGGTCGAGGACTGCCAGATCGAGTGCTGGCTGCACGGGTCCCGTTTCGACCTGCGCACCGGCAAGCCCTCCGGGCTGCCCGCCACGCGGCCCGTGCCCGTATACCCCGTCAAGATCGTTGGGGACGACGTGCTCGTCTCCGTCACCCAGGAGTCCTGAGTCACCCATGGCCACGCTTGAAATCCACGACCTGCACGTCACCGTCGAGGCCGACAACTCCACCAAGGAGATCCTCAAGGGCGTCGACCTGACCGTGAAGCAGGGGGAGACCCACGCGATCATGGGTCCCAACGGCTCCGGCAAGTCCACCCTCGCGTACTCGCTCGCGGGCCACCCCAAGTACACGATCACCGGCGGCACCGTCACGCTCGACGGCGAGGACGTCCTCGCGATGAGCGTCGACGAGCGCGCCCGCGCCGGCCTCTTCCTGGCCATGCAGTACCCGGTCGAGGTCCCCGGCGTCTCCGTCTCCAACTTCCTGCGCACCTCCGCGACCGCCATCCGTGGCGAGGCCCCCAAGCTGCGCACGTGGGTCAAGGAGGTCAAGGAGACGATGGAGCGGCTCCAGATGGACCCCTCCTTCGCCGAGCGCAACGTCAACGAGGGCTTCTCCGGCGGTGAGAAGAAGCGCCACGAGATCCTCCAGCTCGAGCTGCTCAAGCCGCACATCGCGATCCTCGACGAGACCGATTCCGGCCTGGACGTGGACGCGCTGCGCATCGTCTCCGAGGGCGTCAACCGGGTACGCGAGTCCGGCGAGGTCGGCACCCTGCTGATCACCCACTACACGCGCATCCTGCGGTACATCAAGCCCGACTTCGTCCACGTCTTCGCCGCCGGCCGCATCGCCGAGTCCGGTGGCGCGGAGCTGGCCGACAAGCTGGAGGAAGAGGGCTACGAGTCCTACGTGAAGGGTGGCGCTGCCGCGTGACACTCCCCCCGCCGACCCGGCGGCCCCTGCCCGGCCTCCTCGACACCGAGGCGATCCGCAAGGACTTCCCGGCCCTCGACCGGGTCGTCCACGACGGCAAGAAGCTCGTCTACCTGGACAACGCGGCGACCTCGCAGAAGCCGCGCCAGGTCCTCGACGTGCTGAACGCGTACTACGAGCGTTCCAACGCCAACGTCCACCGCGGTGTGCACGTGCTCGCCGAGGAGGCCACCGCGCTGTACGAGGGCGCGCGCGACAAGGTCGCCGCGTTCATCAACGCGCCCAGCCGCGACGAGGTCATCTTCACCAAGAACGCCTCCGAGTCGCTCAACCTGGTCGCGAACATGCTCGGCTGGGCGGACGAGCCGTACCGGGTCGACCGGGACACCGAGATCGTCATCACCGAGATGGAGCACCACTCCAACATCGTCCCGTGGCAGCTGCTCTCGCAGCGCACCGGCGCGACGCTGAAGTGGTTCGGCCTCACCGACGACGGCCGGCTCGACCTGTCCGACATCGAGCAGGTCATCACCGAGAAGACGAAGATCGTCTCCTTCGTGCTGGTGTCCAACATCCTCGGCACCGTCAACCCGGTCGAGGCCATCGTGCGCCGCGCCCAGGACGTCGGCGCCCTGGTGCTCATCGACGCCTCGCAGGCCGCCCCGCACATGGTGCTGGACGTGCAGGCGCTCGGCGCCGACTTCGTGGCCTTCACCGGCCACAAGATGGTCGGCCCGACCGGCATCGGTGTGCTGTGGGGCCGCCAGGAACTGCTGGAGGACCTGCCGCCCTTCCTCGGCGGCGGCGAGATGATCGAGACCGTCTCGATGCACTCCTCCACCTACGCGCCCGCGCCGCACAAGTTCGAGGCCGGCACCCCGCCGATCGCCCAGGCCATCGGCCTCGGCGCGGCAGTGGACTACCTCACCGCGATCGGCCTGGACAAGATCGCCGCGCACGAGCACACGCTCACCGAGTACGCGCTGGAGCGGCTGCGCGACGTCCCGTCGCTGCGCATCATCGGCCCCGACACCGCGCAGGACCGGGGCTCGGCGATCTCCTTCACGCTCGGCGACATCCACCCGCACGACGTGGGACAGGTGCTCGACGAGCAGGGCATCGCCGTCCGGGTCGGCCACCACTGCGCCCGCCCGGTCTGCCTGCGGTACGGAATTCCCGCGACCACGCGAGCGTCGTTCTATCTGTACTCCACTCCGGCCGAGGTCGACGCCCTGGTCGACGGGCTGGAGCAGGTCAGGAACTTCTTCGGGTGATGGTGGTGCTGCTGTGAAGCTGGACTCGATGTACCAGGACGTGATCCTGGACCACTACAAGCACCCGCACGGGCGCGGCCTGCGCGACGGCCAGGCCGAGGTGCACCACGTCAACCCCACCTGCGGGGACGAGATCACCCTGCGGGTACGGATGGACGGCGAGACCGTCGGCGACGTCTCGTACGAGGGCCAGGGCTGCTCCATCAGCCAGGCCAGCGCGTCCGTCCTCAACGACCTGCTGGTCGGCAAGGAACTGGCCGAGGCGCGGAAGATCCAGGAGACCTTCCTGGAGCTGATGCAGTCTCGTGGCCAGATCGAGCCCGACGACGCGATGGAGGAGGTGCTGGAGGACGCCGTCGCGTTCGCCGGCGTCTCGAAATACCCGGCGCGGGTCAAGTGCGCGCTGCTGAGCTGGATGGCCTGGAAGGACGCCACGGCGCAGGCGCTGTCCGGCACCACCCCCGAGGAGACCGCATGACTGACGGCACCGAGGTCGCGCTGAAGCCGGCCTCCGAGGAAGAGATCCGCGAGGCGCTGTACGACGTCGTCGACCCCGAACTGGGCATCGACGTCGTCAACCTGGGCCTCATCTACGGCATCCACGTCGACGACTCCAACGTCGCCACCCTGGACATGACCCTCACGTCCGCGGCCTGCCCGCTGACCGACGTGATCGAGGAGCAGGCCCAGACCGCGACGGAGGGCATCGTCGCCGACCTGAAGATCAACTGGGTCTGGATGCCGCCGTGGGGCCCGGAGAAGATCACCGACGACGGCCGCGAGCAATTGCGTGCCCTGGGCTTCAACGTCTGAGCTGCCCTCCGCGGAGGGGCTCTTTCTGCCCCGCCGGGCACGCGTTTTTAGGGGCGCGGGGGGGGCCCCCCCCCGGGCCCCCCGGGGGGGGGGCCCCCCCCCGCACAGGTATTTGCCCGCGCCGGGGGCGCCGGCGGATAAAAAAACCCCCCGCCGCGGGGGCCCGGGGGGATGGCCGGGGCC
>NZ_JBIRPW010000011.1:156085-234924 GCF_044332905.1 Streptomyces sp. NPDC021224
GGGGGTTCCTGGGGGGGGGGCCCCCCGGGGTGGGGGGGGGGGGGGGGGGGGGGGTTTTTTGGGGGGGGGGGGGGGCCCCCCCCCCCCCCCCGGGGGGGGGGGCCCCCCCCCCCGCCCCTGGTGCGTACCCCGCGCGGCACGCGTCAGCTCCTACGCCGCGGAGCGGCCGCGCTCGCGGATGGCGAGTGCCATCAGGCCCGCCGCCAGGCACAGCACGCCGGCCACGGCGAAAACCACGTTCGTGGCGTGCACGAACACCGCCGCCGCCGCCGCGGCCCGGTCGCCGCCACCTCCTACGGTCACGGCGCCCCCGGCGCCTTCACGTACGACGATCGTGCTGTAGAGCGCGAACCCGAACGACGTCCCCAGTTGCTGCGCAAACCGCAGGGACCCCGTCGCGACCCCCAGGTCCGCCGGGTCCACCGAACTCTGCATGTACTGCAGGCCCAGGCCGAGCGACTGCCCGACGCCGATGCCGAGCACGAAGCACCCGGCGCCGATGAGCCAGTAGCTGGTGCCCGTCCCTATCCCGCCGAAGGCGATGAGGACCGCGGCCTCGAACGTGCCCGCCGCCACCAGCAGGTACTTGAACTTGCCCAGCGTGTTGACGATGAGCCTCGCGACCGGCACGGACGCCAGGACGCCCGCGGCCGTGCACGCCGTGAGCAGTCCGGCGTGGCCGGTGCTGAGGCCGCGGCCGACCTGCAGGTAGCCGTTGACGTAGAACAGGCCGCCCGCCACGCCCGTCCCCGCGACCAGGGAGACGGGCATCATCATCCGGAAGACGGGGTTGCGCAGCAGGGTCAGTGAGACGAGCGGTTCGGGTGCGACGAGGCTGCGCCACACGAAGCAGCTCGCGAGGAGTACCGCGCCCGCGGCCAGCGCGGTGACGACGCCCGACGTCCACGCGTAGCGGCTGCCGCCCCACTGGGCGACCAGCAGCGCGCACGCCCCGAAGCCGCCGAGCAGTGCGGCGCCGAGGAAGTCGACGCGGCGCCGTACCGGGCGGGCGGGCAGCCGCAGCACGAGGGCGAAGACCACGAACGCGACGGCGGCGACGGGCAGGTTGAGCAGGAAGACCCAGCGCCAGTTCAGGCTGTCGGAGATGAGGCCGCCGAGTGTCGGCCCGAGGGCGAGGCCGATGCCGAACATGACCGCCGCGCCGATGCCGACGGCGCTGGAGGGTTTGACGGTACGGTCCGGGTCGCTGTCGTCCCTGTCGTCGAAGAGGGTGCCGGTGACGACGAGGGTGATCGCGGTGAGTCCGCCCGCGCCGAGCCCCTGCACGGTGCGGGCGGCGATGAGTTCGGTGAGGGTGCGGGACAGGCCGCAGCCGAGCGAGCCGACGGTGAAGAGTCCGAGCGCGGTGAGCAGCAGCGGCTTGGCGCCGTACTCGTCGGCGAGCCTGCCGTACAGCGGTACGACGATGCAGTCCGCGAGGGCGTAGCACGAGGTCAGCCAGGGCAGTTCGGCGATGCCGTGGACCGGGTCGAGGTCGGCGACGGTCTTCCACGCCACGGCGGACACGATGTTGATGTCCAGGATCGCCAGCAGCAGCACGGTGATGGCGGCCGCGCCCACCAGCCTGACCTGGCGGGTGCTCATCAGCAGGACCGGCCCGTCGTGGACGGGGGCCCAGGTGTTCTTGTCTCCCATGCGATTTACACTAGGTGTAAAAATGCTCGGAGACAATCTATGCAGTGAGTGCAATAATCAACCCGGGCGAACATTGCCGGTAGGATCCGGCCATGGCTGACGAACTGGGGCTGCGGGAGCGCAAGAAGCTGCGGACGGGCGAGCACATCTCCGAGACGGCGGTCGCGCTCTTCCTGCGGGACGGCTTCGACGGGGTCTCCGTCGCCGATGTCGCCGCCGCCGCGGAGGTGTCGAAGAAGACGGTCTTCAACTACTTCCCGACCAAGGAGGACCTGGTCTTCCACCCGCTGCGCGACCACATCGACGAGCCCGCGCGCGTCGTCAGGTCCCGGCGGCCCGGCGAGTCGCCGGTGGCGGCGCTGCGGCGGCACTTCCTCGCGGGCCTGGCCGCCGGGGACCCCAGCACCGGGCTCGCCGACTACCCGGAGTTCCTGGCCTTCCAGCGCATGGTCATGGCCGCGCCCAGCCTGAAGCTGCGGCTGATGGAGCAGTGGATCCTGAGCGAGGACAGCCTCGCGGAGGCGCTCGCCGAGGTCCTCTTCGCCGGGGACGGGGGTGTCGCGGGCGACCCGTCCCGGGGCATCGTGCCGCGCGCGCTCGCCGGTCAGACCCTCGCGGTGCAGCGGGCCCTGACGGTACGCAACCTGGAGCGGATGCTCGCGCGGGAGCGGGACCCGGACGCCCTCGCGCAGGCCACCGCGGAGGCGGAACTGGCCTTCGGGCTGCTGGCGAAGGCCTTCCCCTGACCCGGTCGGCGGGCGGGTCCGCTCAGTCGGCGAGCGTGTCGAGCAGGGCGGCCAGCTCCGCCGGTCCCTCGACGTGGGCCAGGTGCCCCTGGCCGGGCAGTTCGTGGACCGCCGCGCCCGGTACGAGCGCCCGGACGTCCTCGAACGCCGTCCCGTACGGCGGCAGGCCACGGTTGCGCGCGCCGACGATCAGGTCGACGCGCTCCGCCCGCCCGCCCAGGGCCCGCGGCTCCTCGGCGTTCAGCGCGGCGACCTCGGCGTACAGCGGCTCGCTGAGCCGGCGCAGCAGCTCCCAGGTGGGGCGGTCCGCGCGCAGCGCCTCGACGTAGGACGCGGAGAAGCCGGAGATCCGCCGGTTGACGATCTCCACCGCGCGGTCCAGGTCACCCGCCGCGTCCGCGGCCTTCAGCTCCTCCAGGGCGTCCGCGCCGAACGGCCGGACCACCGGCTCGTACCCGATCAGCCGCCGCACCGGGCGTTCCTCGGCGGCCAGCAGTGCGACGAGCGCCCCGTAGCTCCAGCCGAAGACCGCCCCCGGCTCGCCGAGCGCGTCGAGGACGGCGGCCAGGTCGGCGACCTCGGTACGCAGCGAGTAGTCGCCGGTCAGCGGCCCGGACGGGGTGCGGCCGCGCCGGTTGACGATCGCAGTCGAGGGCCATGCGGTGAGCGCGCCCACCACGTCCCGCCAGCCGGCGGCGT
The DNA here is from genome assembly GCF_044332905.1 of Streptomyces sp. NPDC021224. Classification (NCBI taxonomy): domain Bacteria; kingdom Bacillati; phylum Actinomycetota; class Actinomycetes; order Kitasatosporales; family Streptomycetaceae; genus Streptomyces; species Streptomyces sp. NPDC021224. Next base: position 159,187 of record NZ_JBIRPW010000011.1, read on the forward strand.
CGCTCATCACGCCGGGGAGCACGAGCAGCGCGGGCGCGCCCGGCTCCCCGTACACGTCGACCGTGACCCAACTGCCGCCGGACACCGTGACCTTGTGCCGTATCGCGTGCTCCATGCGGCCATTGTGCTGCACCCCTGCCGTGGCCGTGACGGCGGGAGGGGCGTTGACGTGGGCCGAAGGAGTTGCGAAAGTTGTCGCAACATCGGCGTCGGGAGGGCGGCCAGCATGGGCAGCGGTACGGATGGCGGGGCGTTCGGCGGCACGGGCGGCGGCGCGTCCGCACCCCCGCGGGCCGCGTCGGCGCGCGCGGAGATGCAGGCGTACGCGCGGGACCTGGCGGAAGCGCTGCCGCCGTACGCGAGCCCCGGCGGGGCCAGGATCCGGCTCGGCGTCAACATCGCCCACCACCCCGACACCGCCGCCGACTTCGAGGGCTACGCCCGCCCCCTGTGGGGCCTGGCCCCGCTCGCCGCGGGCGGCGGCGACTTCGCGCACTGGGACCTGTGGGCGCGCGGCCTCGCCGCCGGCACCGACCCCGCCCACCCCGAGTACTGGGGCGAGCCGCGCGACATCGACCAGCGCACGGTGGAGTCCGCCGCGCTCGGCTTCGCCCTCGCCCTCGCGCCCGACAAGCTCTGGGACCCGCTCAGCGGCGCCGAGAAGGACCGCGCGGGCGCCTGGCTCGCCCGCTTCGTCGACGCCCGCACCCCGGACAACAACTGGAACTTCTTCCCCGTCATGGTCTCGCTCGGCCTGGACCGGGTCGGCTACGCCCACGACCGCGACGCCCGGCACGCCCGCCTCGACCGGCTGGAGACCTACGCGCTCGCCGACGGCTGGTACGCCGACGGCCCCACCCCGCAGCGCGACTACTACATCCCCTGGGCCATGCACTTCTACGGCCTCATCTACGCCACCCTCGCCGGTGACGAGGACGCCGACCGCGCCACCCGGTTCCGGCAGCGCGCGGGGGAGTTCGCCCAGGGCTTCCGGCACTGGTTCGCCGACGACGGCTCCGCCGTGCCCTACGGGCGCAGCCTCATCTACCGCTTCGCACAGGGCTCCTTCTGGGGCGCCCTCGCCCACTCCGGCTCCGACGCGCTGCCCGCGGGCGAGGTCAAGGGCCTGCTCATGCGGCATCTGCGCTGGTGGCGCGACCGTACGGAGAGCATCGCCCCTGACGGGCTGCTCAGCATCGGCTACGGCTACCCGCAGCCCGCCGTCGCCGAGCAGTACAACGGGCCCGCCTCGCCGTACTGGGCGATGAAGGCCTTCCTGCCGCTCGCGCTGCCCGCCACCGACGCCTTCTGGACCGCGGACGAGCAGCCGCTGCCGGACGATCTGCCCGGCACCCTCGTCCAGCCGCCCGCGGGCGCCGTCCTGTCCCGCTCCGGCGGTGACGTCACGCTGCTCAGCGGGCTCCAGCAGAACACCTGGGCGCGCGGCGGCCCCGCCAAGTACGCCAAGTTCGCCTACTCCACGCGCTTCGGCTTCAGCCTCCCCGCCGGTGACCTCGGGCTCGTCCACGGGGCGTACGACTCCGTCCTCGCCGTCAGCGACGACGACGGCGAGCCCGTCCACTTCCGCGTCCGCGAGACGTGCGAGGAGTTCGAGGCCTCCGCCGAGGACGGCACCGTCCGCAGCACCTGGCGCCCCTGGGCCGACGTCGAGATCACCACCTGGCTCACCGCCGCCGGACCCTGGCACCTGCGCACCCACCGCATCCGCACCGGGCGCGCCCTGCACACCGCGGAAGCGGGCTTCGCCGTCGACCGCGACGGTACGGGCACGCGCCGCGAGACCGCCGAGGGCCGCGCCCTCGCCGCCGGACCCACCGGCGACCTCAGCGCCCTCGCCGACCTGCCCGAACCGGGCACCGCACCGCGCGAGGGCCACGTCGTCGAAGCGCTCCCCGGCACCAACGTGCTGGCCCGCCGCACCGCGATCCCCACCCTGCTGGCCCACCTCCCGGCGGGCGAGCACTGGCTGCGCTGCGCCGTCCTGGGGGCCGGGCCCGGGCAGGCGTCGGCCTGGGAGGCCGAGCCGCCCGCCGCGCGGCACTGACCGTCACAGCGCGAGGGGGTGACCGGTCGTGGCGTCCACGTGGTCCGGCACCTCCTCGTGGCTGTCGCCGACCGTGAGCGTGCCGGTCGGCTCCAGCACCATGATCGACGCGCCCTCCGCCGAGGACGGGCAGTGCTCGACGCCCCGGGGCACGGTGAAGACCGACCCCCGGGGCAGCACCACCGTGCGCTCGCCCGCCTCCTCGCGCAGCGCGATGCTCAACTCCCCGTCCAGGACCAGGAAGAACTCGTCCGTGTCGTGGTGCGCGTGCCACACATGCACGCCCCGCACCTTCGCGACCCGCACGTCGTAGTCGTTGACCCGCGTCACGATCCGCGGGCTCCACATGTCGTCGAAGGAAGCGAGAGCGGCGGCCAGGGCGGTGGGTTCAGTCGTCATGCCGATCATCCTCGGGGAGCGCGAACCGCCGCGGCAGTGCTAGGAATCGCACATGCCGCAAGGATCCTCGCACCGGGTCGTCGTCCTGGTCGACGACAACTCCAACCCCTTCGAACTCAGCTGCGCGATCGAGATCTTCGGCCTGCCCAGACCCGAACTCGGCCGCAATCTCTACGACTTCACGCTGTGCGCCGCCCGGCCGCAGACCCGCATGCGGGACGGCTTCTTCACCCTCGGCGGTGTCGCCGGACTCGACGCCGCCGACACCGCGGACACGCTCATCGTCCCCAACCGGCCCGACGTCGAGGCGCCCCGCCCCGCGCCCGTACTCGACGCGATACGCCGCGCGCACGCGCGCGGAGCCCGGATCGTCGGCTTCTGCAGCGGCGCCTTCACCATGGCCGAAGCAGGCATCCTCGACGGGCGCCGCGCCACCGCGCACTGGCGCTGGGCGCACCTCTTCCGCGCCCGCTTCCCCGCGGTACGGCTCGAACCCGACGTGCTCTTCGTCGACGACGGCGACATCCTCACCGCGGCGGGGAGCGCCGCCGCGCTCGACCTCGGACTGCACGTCGTACGCCGCGACCACGGCGCGGAGATCGCCAACGCGGTGAGCCGGCGGCTCGTCTTCCCCGGCCACCGGGACGGCGGACAGCGCCAGTTTGTCGAACGCCCCGTGCCCGAACTGCGCGACCAGTCGCTCGGACCCGTCCTGGCGTGGGCCCTCGAACACCTCGACGCGCCGCTGACCGTCGCCGACATCGCCGGGCGCGCGGCCGTCAGCCCCGCGACGCTGCACCGCCGCTTCCGGGCGCAGCTCGGGACGACGCCGCTCGCCTGGCTCACCGGCGAGCGCGTCGCCCTCGCCTGCCGGCTCATCGAACGCGGCGAGCCCCGCCTCGACGTCGTCGCCCGCCGGGCCGGCCTCGGCACGGCCTCCCACCTCCGCGAGGTGCTCCGCCGGGTGACGGGACTCTCCCCCTCCGCGTACCGCTCCCGCTTCGGCGCGGCGTGAGGCCGCCCCGGGCTGCCCCTTGCGGTGGTCCGCGCGACCGTCCGCCGGTGGGTGGTTGCGCGCGCAGCAGTTCCCCGCGCCCCTGGTGTGTTGCCCTGCGCGGCATGGGCCAAGCGTTTCAGGGGCGCGGGGAACTGCGCGACAAGCCCCCACCGGGGGAAAGGCGATATGCCGCGCCAAGTGGCAATCACCTGGGGGCGCGGGGAACTGCGCGCTCAGCTCACCACCGGGGGATGGCCGCGCGGGCCACCGCAAGAGGCACCCCGGGGCGGAGGGGGCGGGGCCCGGAAGGGCCTGGTCGCGGCGGGCCGGGTGCGGGGACGGGCACGGCAACCGCTAGCGTCGGGGTATGAATGACTTCCGCGCCACCGGCGCCATCAGCGCCGGCCTCGCCACCGTCGCCGACGACGGCACCGTGCTCGACACCTGGTACCCCGCCCCGCAGCTCACCGCGGAGCCGGGCCCCGCGGGCACCACGCGGCTGACCGCGGACGAGGCCGCCGAGGCCCTGGGGAGCGCGGCGCCCGCCGCGCTGGGCCCCGACCCGCGCCGCGGCGTCGAGGTGATCGCCGTCCGTACCGTCATCGCGTCCACGGACGACAAGCCCCTCGACGCGCACGACGCGTACCTGCGGCTGCACCTGCTCAGCCACCGCCTGGTCCGCCCGAACCAGCAGAATCTCGAAGGGCTCTTCGGCGTCCTGGCCAACGTCGCCTGGACGTCGATCGGCCCGGTCCCGGTGCCGCGGCTGGAGGCGGCCCGCCTCGCCGCCCGCACCGAGGGCCTGCACCTGTCGGTGTACGGCGTGGACAAGTTCCCCCGGATGACGGACTACGTCGTCCCGTCCGGCGTGCGCATCGCCGACGCCGACCGGGTCCGCCTCGGCGCGCACCTCGCGTCCGGCACGACCGTGATGCACGAGGGCTTCTGCAACTTCAACGCGGGCACCCTCGGCTCGTCGATGGTGGAGGGCCGCATCTCGCAGGGCGTCGTGATCGGCGACGGCTCGGACATCGGCGGCGGCGCGTCCATCATGGGCACCCTGTCCGGCGGCGGCACGCAGATCGTCTCGGTCGGCGAGCGCTGCCTGCTGGGCGCCGAGTCGGGGCTGGGCATCGCGCTCGGCGACGACTGCGTGGTCGAGGCCGGCCTCTACGTCACCGCCGGTACCCGTCTGACGCTCCCGGACGGGGAGATCGTCAAGGCCGTCGAGCTGTCCGGCGCGGACAACCTCCTCTTCCGCCGCAACTCCACCACCGGCAAGGTCGAGGTCCTCCCGCGCACCGGCTCGTGGGGCGGCCTGAACGCGGTCCTGCACAGCCACAACTGACCCGCCCGCCGCGCCCGCGGCCCGGTCCCACCGCCCGCCGCCGGGCCGCGCCCGCGCGGCCGCACGGGGGTGGTGTTCCGGTTCGCGGGCGGGCCGGGGCGGTCCCACCCCCTAGGCTGAGGGGGAGCAGGGCGGTGCGGGTCGCCGCCGACGATGTGGCCGAACGCCGAAGGGGAGCCGTCCCGATGTCCGCAAGTCCTTTCGTCCTGCCGCCGGTGCGGCTGCTTCCCGCCGGTGATCTCGCCCGGTCGGCGCTGGACGTGCCGCTGCTGGCGCGGGCGCTGCGGCTGGCCCGGTGGGCCGGGTCCGAGCGGGCGGTGGACGCGATGGGGGAGCTGCTGGAAGCGGATCTCGTCGCCGCCGCCGAGGAGTTGGGGTTCTCCGCGGAGGATTCCGACGTGCTCGGTGAGACCGCGCAGGCGTGGGCCGCCGCCGTCGACTCCGGGCTGCTCGCCCTGGAGATCGAGGAGGAGGCCGAGGAGTCCACCCCGCAGGGTGAGGCCGCCGGGCGCGCGGTGCCGGGCGAGTCCTTCGAGGCCGTCGCCGCCGGTGAGGTGCAGGAGGTGCTGGACGCGTGGCTCGCGACCGCCGAGTCCGCGCTCGCCGAAGCCGCCGCCCCCGACCTGGAGAGCCTCTACGACGCCGAGGACGGTGAGCCGCCCGCCGACCGGCCCGACTGGGACCCGGAGGAGGAGGCCGACTTCCTCGACACGGCCCTCGCCAACCTCTACACCCTCGCCGCCCTCGACGACGGCACCGAATCCGTGCAGGGCGCCGTACCGCTGCCCGTCCTCGCCGCGTCGCTCGTCGTGCCCGACGAGATGGAGCAGCCCAGCGACGCCGTCCTCGAAGAGGTCACCGAGGTCATGCTGCGCCTCGACGACCACTTCCGGCTGCTCGCCCCGACCGGGCTCGTCGACTACCAGCCGCTCGACGACGCCCTCATCGAGGACGAGGACGAGCCCGGAATCCCCGAGTCCGGCGGTGACCTCGACCCCGACGAGATCTCCCGCTACGGGCTCGTCCGGCTCACCCCGCTCGGCGTCTACGGCCTGCGGCAGCTCCTGCTGGACGCCGGCGCGTCCGCCCCCGTCGTCGGCGACCTCGCCGAGGCCTCCGGCTCCGAACTCCTCGACGCGCTCGCGAGCTACCCCGACCAGCTCGCCCGGGCCGAGGCGGAGGGCTGGCTCGCCGACCGCAAGCCCGCCGAGGCGGCCCGCGAGCTGCTCGCCGCCGCCCGCGGCACGGACGAGGGCGGCCCCTCCCGGCGCCTCATGTGCCAGCAGACCCTCACGCTCGTCGGGGCCGGCGCCGAACCCGCGCTCCGCGAGGTCCTCGACGACCGCCAGCTCGGCGGGCTCGCCCGCGTGTGGCTCACCGAGAGCGGTGCGGGGGATGTGCCGGCGCCCGACCCGGAGATGGTGTACTGGCTCACCGTCGACACGCTGGCCGCGCAGCTCGCCGCGGGCGACGACCACGAGCTGCTCGCGGAGCTGGTCGCCGATCTCGTCGCCCGGCACGACGGCTTCTTCGACGCGGCCTGGCGCGTCGACCACCCCGCCGCGGCGGATGTCCTGGAGGCGATGGGGCAGTTGCACCCGGATCGCCGGGCGGCGAAGGCTGCGCGCAAAGCGGCGTTCAAGGCCCGCTCGCGCGAGGCCCACTGACCTCGCCCCGCGGGGCGCCGCCCCCTCCTCGGAGGATGAGCGTTCTCCGCCGCGCGGATGCGGAAGTCGCTGCGGCTGCGCCGCCGGGCAACCATCAGGGGCGCGGGGAACTGCGCGGCCCGCCCCCCACCGGCCGGTGGTCCGGATCGGACCGAAGAGACCCTTTGGGTCGGTATCCGACCCGCGCCCCCGGTGGGGGCTGGGGGCACCTCCCAGGCGAAGCTCTGGGGGAGCGCAGTTCCCCGCGCCCCTAAAAACGCTCGCCCCGCGGCGCGGTCGTGCCCTGAAACGCGTGACCAGCGGCGCAGCTGCGCCCTGGAAACGGGAGCCCGCTGCTGCCCCCGGCAGTAAACGCTCGCCCCGCAGCGCAGCCGTGCCCTGAAAATGCGTGCCCGAGGCGGAGGCCCCCCGGCGGGGGCGGCTCGGCCCGCGGCGTACGCGTGCCCTGAGGGCGGGTGCCCGCGGCGTACGCGTGCCCTGCGGGCGACGGCCCTGGACGGTAGCGCTGGCCCCACGCAGGGGGGACTTGAATCGGGCTTTGCGAATTCTTGGGGTCACCATGAAGCAGACCCCCACCGTACGCGCAGCGTTCATGCGGGGTTGGCCCCCGGCGGGAACCGTGGCGGCCGCAGGCAAGAGGACGCACGCGGCGCGCGGGTGCCGCGGAGGCGAGACAAGGGGATCACCGTGCCGCTCAGCCGCAGGGATTTCGTTCAGCGTTCGGCGTTCACCGGGGCCGGCATCGCCCTGGCGGGTGCCGTCGACGTACTGGCCACCGCTCCCGGCGCGCTCGCGTCGGACGCGCACGGCCACGACGGTCACCACGGCCACGGCCACGACCACGGGCACGCGCCCGAGCTGGGGTACGGGCCGCTGAAGTCCGACCCCGCGGGCCTGCTCGCGCTGCCCGCGGGCTTCTCGTACCGCGTCGTGACGCGTACGGGGACGACGACGCTGGACTCCGGCGAGACGACGCCGTCCAATCACGACGGCACCGCCGCCTTCGCGGGCAGCCGGGGTGCGACCCTGCTGGTCAACAACCACGAGATCGGCGGCCCGCTGGCGAAGGCGCCGTATCCCGTGCCGCATGCCGCGGACCTGGTGTACGACCCCGCGGCCGCGGGCGGCTGCACGGTCGTGGAGGTGCCCCAGCACTGGCGCGGTGACGAGGGCGGGCGTGGCAAGGGCCACGCGGACGCGGTCGGCGAATGGGTCGGCATCGCCGGCACGTCCACCAACTGCGCGGGCGGCGCGACCCCGTGGGGCACGTGGCTGACGTGCGAGGAGACCGAGGACCGGGCCGGTCAGAACGGCATGACCAAGGACCACGGCTACGTCTTCGAGGTCGATCCGCACGACCGGCACGCCAACCGTCACCCCAAGCCGATCCGGGCGCTGGGGCGTTACGCGCACGAGGCCGTCGTCGTCGATCCCAAGCGCGGCCACATGTATCTCACCGAGGACGCCGCCGGTCCCAACGGCCTGCTCTACCGCTGGACTCCGCCGCACGGCTTCCACCACGGCCGCGGCCGGCTCGCGACGCTCGGCGACACCGACGGCGTGCTCCAGGCCTTCCGCTGCTTCGACGCCAAGGGCCACTTCGTCGACGACCTGTCGCGGGCGACCGTGATCGGCACCCGCTACGGCGTGGACTGGGTGGACGTCCCGGACCGTGACGCGAAGACCACCTCGGTGCGCAAGCAGTTCACCGAGGGCCAGGTCACCCGCGCCCGCAAGCTGGAGGGCATGTGGTGGGCGGACGGCGGCACGTACGTCGTCTCGTCCTTCGCGCGCGAGGAGAGCCCGGTGCGGCACGACGGCGCCGTGTGGTTCTACGACCCGGCCCGCCGCACGCTCACCCTCAAGGTGCTGCTGGGCGTCAACACCGCGCCGGAGCAGGACGGGGCGTTCGACGGCCCGGACAACATCACCGTCTCGCCGTACGGCGGCCTGATCATCGCCGAGGACGGGGTGGGCGTGCAGCACCTGTTCGGCGCCCTCGACGACGGCCGGACCTACCCGCTGGCCCGCAACGAGCTGAACATCGGCACCGAGGAGGAGCCGGAGTTCAGCGAGTTCACCGGGGTGACCTTCTCGCCCGACGGCGGCACGCTCTTCGCCAACATCCAGACCCCCGGCATCATGGTCGCGATCACCGGCCCGTGGCGCCGCCGGCGCGCCCGGGGCTGACCGCGCCGAACGACCGACGGCCGCCCCGGAGTTCGCCGCCGGGGCGGCCGTTCGCGTGCCCGCCGCCGGGTCACGCCACGCCGCTGACCCGCCGCAGCATGTCGAGGAACTGCGCCCGTTCGGCGGGGGAAAGGGGTTCCAGCAGCCGGTCGTTGGCCTCCTGGCCGGCCACCGTGCAGGCGCGCAGGCGCTGTTCGCCCGCCGCGGTGAGGCGCACCGCGTTCTTGCGGCGGTCGGCCGGGTCGGGCGCGCGGACGACGAGGCCGGCCGCCTGGAGGTCGTTGAGGACGCCGACCACGTCCTTGGGGTCGAGGGCGACGGCCCGGCCCAGTTCGGCCTGGGCGACCGGTCCGAGGTCGGCGAGGGCCGACAGGACCACGTGGTGCCACATCTTCGTGTCGTGCTGCGCGAGCGCGTCCGCGACCAGTGCCCGTCCGCGGGCCGCCGCCCGTCCGAGCAGCCAGCTGGGGAGGCCGCGGATGCTGCTGGGGGCCTGCGGGTTCTCCGTCATGCCCGGCAGCATACGAGAAAACGTTGGACATCCCCACGGTTTTCTGGATACCGTTGGGACATCCAATGGATTTCACCGGTCACGACGGTCGTCACGACGGTCGTACACGACTGTCACCACGGGGGTCGATCGCGCATGCGGCGCATACGGTACGGACACGGCGGCGAGCAGGACGGCGGGCTCTTCCTGGAGGAGGTCCCGGTCCCGGTGCCCGCGCCCGGCGAACTGCTGGTCGAGGTCGCGGCGGTGGGCGTCACGCTCCCCGTCGTGCGCAAGGTGCGCGCGGGCGGCCCGCCGGTCCCGCTGGGCGGCGAGGTCGCGGGCGAGGTCGTCGGGGTGGGCGAGGGCGTGACCGCGTTCGCGCCCGGCGACCGCGTCACCGGCCTGTGCTTCGGCCACGGCTACGCCGACCAGGCGCTGCTCGACTCCGCGATGGCGGTGCGGATCCCGGACGGCGCCACCGCGCGCGACGCGGTCGCGCTGGTGCGCAGCGGGGTCGTGGCGCTCGGTGTGCTGGCGGCGGGGCGGGTCGCGGCGGGCGAATCGGTGCTGGTCACCGCGGCTGCGAGCGGGGTCGGCCATCTCGCCGTGCAGCTCGCCCGGTTGCGGGGTGCGCGGCGCGTCGTGGGGGCGGTGGGCGACCCGGCGAAGGCCGCTTTCGTCCGCTCGCTCGGCGCCGACGACGTGGTGGTCTACGGGGACGAGAGCTGGGGCGAGCCGTACGAGGCCGTACTCGACGCGGTCGGCGGGGAGTTGCTGGGGCCCGCGGTGCGCGCGCTCGCGCCCGGCGGGCGGCTCGTCGCGTACAGCTCGGGCGGCGGCACGATCGAGGCCTACGACCTGCTGGCGGGCGGCAAGTCGGCGATCGGCTTCCAGATCGCGCTCGTGGCGAGGACCCAGCCGGAGCGGTACGCGGGCTGGGTGCGGGAGTTGTGGCGGCTGTTCGCGGAAGGGGCGCTGCGGCCCGCTGTGCACGGGGAGTTCGCGCTCGCCGACGCGGCGCGGGCGCACGCGGTGATCGAGGCCCGGGGGAACCGCGGCAAGGTCGTGCTCGTGCCGTGAGGCTTCTGGGGTGTCACGGCCGCCCCGGGTACGCCGCCGGGGAGGCCGTGACGTGTCTGCCCCGTGTCAGCAGCCGTTCAGGATCGAGCTGAGCTTGGTCTTCTCGGCGCTGTCCACGGTGAGACCGTAGTAGTGCTTGACCTGCACCCACGCGCGCGCGTACGTGCACTGGAAGGACGCCTGCGGCAGCCACTCGGCCGGGTCGCGGTCGCCCTTGGAGCGGTTGGAGGACGCCGAGACGGCCAGCAGCTGCGGGCGCGTCACGTCGTTGGCGAAGGCCTGCCGCTGCGCGGTGGTCCAGGCCCAGGCGCCGGAGCCCCAGGCCTCGGCCAGCGGCACGAGGTGGTCGATGTCGAAGGAGGACGCGTTGGTCGTGGTCGCCCCGTCGTAGACGCTCGTCCAGGTGCCGGACGTCGCCTTGCAGGAGCTGTCGGTCGTCACACCGCTGCCGTCCCGCTTCAGGACGTACTCGCGGGTGTCGCAGGTGCCCGAGATGGTGATCCAGGTCGGGAAGAGGTCCCGGTCGTAGGTCGAGGCGTGCGTCTCGGCGGTGGCCGTCATCCCGGAGAGGTAACTGCGGGCGGTGGAGGCGGCGATGGGAGTGGGCAGGGCGGCCGAGGCGCTGCCGCTGCCGGCCAGCAGGGCGGTCGCGGCGAGCGCGGCGGTGGCGGCGGTGGCGGCTATGCGGCGGGCGAGGCGGTTAGCGGGCATGGCTGAGCGCTCCCGTGACTAGGGGGGTTGAGGGTGAGGGGGCGTACTCACACCAGCGTCCCGGCCCGGGGTCTATGCGGGTAGATGCTCAGCGGTAAAATTTAGGTGGCCATGACACTACGGGGGGTGTCCGGGCCCCGGCGCACAACCGGACGGTCCAGTTCCGTAAGTGGAATCGGACCGTCCGGTAGGTGTGGCGGCGCGTCAGGAGCGCCGGGGCGCGGGCGCGTTCGGCGGGGCTCGCCGGGGTGCGCGGGCGCCCTCGCGCCGCACGCCGGAGCGCTTGGGCGCGGGCCGCTCGGTGCGGAGCCTTTCGGCGCGGCCCCGCGTCCGTCAGAGCGCGGCGGCGCCCGGCTGGACGAGGGCCCGGGCGGTCTGCCCGTCCGCGAAGGTGCCCAGCGCCGTCATCTCCCACTCGCCCGAATACTGCCGGACGAGCTTGGCCATCAGCACGCCCGTGCGCGGCTCGCCGCCGGTCAGGTCGAAGCGGACCAGCTCCTCGCCGGTGGAGTCGTCCAGCAGCCGGCAGTACGCCTTGGCGACCTGGTCGAAGGTCTGCCCCGAGTAGGAGTTGACGGTGAAGACCAGGCCGGTCGCGTCCTGCGGGAGACGGCCGAGGTGGACGACGATCGTCTCGTCGTCGCCCGAGCCGTGGCCCGTCAGATTGTCGCCGGAGTGCTTGATCGCGCCCTTCTGGGCCTTCTTGTGCCCGAAGTAGCACGTCTCCAGGTGGTTGCGCTGCGGACCGTAGACGATGACCGACGCGTCCAGGTCGATCGCCGGGCCGCCGTAGGCGGGCTCCCAGCCGAGGCCCATCCGGACGGAGGAGAGCAGCGGCTTGCCCGCCTTGACGAGGGAGACCGTCTCGTTCTTGCGGAGGTTCACCCGGCCCTTGTCGAGGTTGATACGGCCGGGCGCGGCCGGCGGCGCGGGCGGCATCGCCGGGGGAGCGGACGGCGGGGGCGGCAGATGCGTGGCCGCCGGGCCTGCGGGCGGCGCCTGCGGTGCTTGCGGTGCTTGCGGTGCTTGCGTGGGGGGCTCCTCGACGCTCACGCCGAAGTCGGTGGCGATGCCCGCGAGCCCGTTCGCGTACCCCTGCCCCACGGCGCGCACCTTCCAGGCGCCGCCCCGGCGGTAGACCTCGACGACGACCAGGGCCGTCTCGGGCCCGAGCCCGGTGGGGGAGAAGGTGGCGATCACGGCGCCGTCGTCGGCGCCGCGCACGGTGGCGGTCGGCGTCGTCCCGGCGAAGGCGCCGCCGCCGTCGATGCTCGCCGTGACGACGATCTTCTCGATGCCGGCGGGCACCGCGCCGGTGTCCACGGTGATGGCGTCGGGCGCGCCGCCCCCGCCCGCGCGGTGCGTCACCCCCGGGCCGCCCTGCGGCTGGTTGTAGAAGACGAAGTCGTCGTCGGAGCGCACCTTGCCGTCGCCGGTGAGCAGCAGGCCCGAGACGTCCAGCCGCACCGGCGCGCTGACCTCGACGGTCACACGGGGCACGGACAGCGGCACATTCGAGCCGGGGGTCATTACGGTCATGCCCGCACTAACGCGTCAGCGGCCTTTGCGGTTCCATTACCCGCACCCGTCCGGGTACGACCCTCCCTACGCCGTGAGGCCGCCCCCTGCCGCCGCGCGGACGAACCCGGCGAACGCCTCCGCCGGGAAGAGCAGGGCCGGACCGTGCGGGTCCTTGCTGTCCCGGACCGCCCGGCTGCCGTCGGGGAGGACGGCGACCTCGACGCAGTCGCCGTTGTTGCCGGAGCAGGAGGACTTGACCCAGTCCAGTCCGATGCCCTCGCGCTCGCTCACGCCCCAGCGCCGAGGGCCCCGCGCTGGTCTTCCAGGCGTCGGCCTGGGCCGCGTTCGTCGCCGACGTCAAGGCGGGCCGTATCGCCGGAGGGGCACCTCGGCGCGGCGGGCCCGCCCGGTGTGGCGGAAAGCCCGCGCCCCGGTCCCGGGGGGTGGGAGCGGGGCGCGGGGATCAGGGGCCGGGTTGCCGGGTCAGTCCCACCAGCCCACGTCGTAGACGGTGTACCAGTCGCTGCCCGACTGGTAGGCGGGGACGTTGACGCCGACCATGCCCTCCTGCATGTTGTTGCAGTTCCAGTTGTAGACGTCGGTGTAGATGTAGAGCCGGACCTGGCCCTTCCACCACCAGCCGGTGAAGTGGTTGTCAGTGGTGGGTGTCGAGAAGCAGTGGCTGACGGTGTTGCCGTTCTGGTCCGGGCCCACGACGTACACCGAGTAGACCATGTGCTCGCTGTCGTAGAACCTGAGCTGCTGGCCGTTGGTCCCGGCGGACGCGGTCCCAGCACTGCTGACGACGGTGGCGGCCATGATTCCCAGCGTTACCGCGACGGAGGCTGCCCATGTGCCGAGGGATTTCCTTTTCATCGTGCTTCCCCATTTTTTTCTCGCCGGGGGCCGTGGTCGCCACGGCTGGCGCATGGCCGGCTCCCGGTTCCGGTCGGTCCCGAGCCTAGGGACGGGGGGATCTTGCAGGTGTGCCGCGCGTGCAGTGCTCCTTGACGATGCGTGCAGGGGCGGGTGACGGCGCGGCCACCCGCCGGGCCGTCACGCGCGGGGTGGGCCGGACTGCTCCGCCGCCGCGCGGTAGGCCTGCGGGGTCGTGCCGTACGCGGCGCGGAAGGCGCGGCTGAAGGCGGCCGCGTTGCCGAAGCCCCAGCGGGCGCCGATGACGTGGACGGGGTGGCGGCGCAGCTGGGGGCGGGCCAGGTCGGCGCGGCAGCGCTCCAGCCGGCGGCGGCGGATCGAGGCCGCGACGCCCTCGCCGCGCGGTCCGCGGGCGTGCTCCTGGAAGAGGGTGTAGAGGCCGCGCAGCGAGATGTGGTGGTGCTCGGCGATGACCCGCGGGGTCAGGTCCGGGTCCGCGAGGTTCTGCTCGATGAAGGCGTCGATCCGGCGGAGCAGGACGTGGGTCCTGGTGGCGGCGGGCGGTTCGGCCTCGGTGCCGAGCTGCTGGACCAGGCACGAGGTGGCCAGCTCCACCGCCATGCCGCCGAGCCGGTCCAGGTCCTGGGCGCGGACGTCGGGGGCGTTCCCGGCGACGGCGAGCAGGAACTGCGCGAGGACCGCGCCCATGCCCGCGTCACCGCCGACCCGGCGGGCCAGCAGCCGGTCGACCTGGCGGCCGGCCAGCGGCAGGTCCGCCTTGGGTATCTGGAGGACGAGCGCCTCGACGCCCGCGCCGTCCAGGCCCGAACGGGACTCGTAGGGCCGGGAGGTGTCCCACAGCACCATGTCCCCGGAACGCAGCTCTGCCTCACCGCCGCTCTGCGCGTACCAGGCCGAACCCCGGGTCACCAGGCCCAGTTGGTACTGCTCGGGGTCCCCGCGGCGGATCAGCGCGGGGGTGCGCCGGGAGTGGAGTGGCGAGAAAGCGAACCGGGACAGCTGTGCGGCGCCGAGGTCCAGGAACGCGCCCTCGGCGTGGAAGGCGGCAAGGTCGGGGGCGGAGAAGGCCGAGGGCATGAGGGAGTTGGAGATCGTCTCCACGAACCAGTCGAACCTGTCCGGCGCCGGCACGTCCACCGCCGTCACCCCGTGCCACATCCCCCGACCCCCGTCCTTCGCTTCCCCGTCCCGGGCGCGACACTGCCCGGACGACTACGCAGTCTGCCCGACGGGCCCGGGCTTTCCCCGGACCCACCGGGTGTGACCTGGCGCTCAGTTCAGCATGGCCTCCACCAGGTCGGCGGCCCGCGCGGTGCCGCCCTCGGCGCCGGCGGCGGCCCGCAACTCCCCGCTGCGGCGGGCCACTTCCGGGTCGGAGGTCAGGGCGAGCAGGGCGGAGCGCAGCGCGGGCGCGGTCGCGTCGGCGGTGTCGAGGCGGCGGGCGACGCCCAGTTCGACCAGGCGGTCGGCGTTCATGAACTGGTCGGCGGCCTGCGGTACGGCGATCATCGGGACACCCGCGAGCAGCCCCTCGCTGCACCCGCCCATGCCCGCGTGCGTGACGAACGCGTCCGCCTGCGCCAGGACGGCCCGCTGCGGGACCCAGGGGTGCACCTCGGTGTTCGCCGGGATCGGGCCGAGGGCGGACACGTCGGTGTGCCGGCCGACCGACAGGACGACGTGCCAGCCGGGCAGGTCGCCGTACGCGGCCAGGCACCGCCGGTAGAACTCCGGCTGCCGGGTGAACGCCGAGCCCAGCGACACCAGCAGGACGCGGGCCGCGCCCGCCGGGCGGGTCCAGGTGCCGGCGTCCTCCGCCGCGTCGAAGCACGGGCCGACGAAGGTCACCGCCCCGGTGTCGACCCGGTCGGCGTGCGGCTGCATCGCGCGGGTGATGAGCGCGAGCGCCCGTGCGGGGTGGCCGCAGAAGGCATCCACGTCGGCGGTGACCGCCCCGCACTCCGCGAGCCAGCGGGCGAACCGCTCCCGGTACGCGGCCGCGCCCGGCAGTTGCCGCAGGTGGACCGCGACGTCCTGCTCGTAGCCGTCCCAGCCGACGAACGTCGGCGACAGTTGCATCAGCGGCCGCCCCTGCGCCTCGGCGAGGGCGCGCGCGGCGTAGGCGCCGATGTCGTACAGGTAGAGGTCCGCCGGGTCGGCGTCGTAGAAGGCGCGCAGCCGGGGCAGCGCCTGCTCCGCGTCGTCGAGGAAGAGGGCCGCCGCGGCGATGGGGTCCTCGGGCCAGTTGTTGTCGGCGAAGGGCAGCACGGAGGGGCAGGACACCGGTTCGGCGCCGGTGGCGGCGACCAGGTCGGCCACGGCGGGGTCGTTGGCGTACGTCACGCGGTGGCCGCGTGCGACCAGCTCGCGGATGACGGCGAGGCTGGGCAGGACATGGCTGACGAGGGGGACACCGATCATCGCGACATGGGCGCGGCGACGGGACATGGATGATCAACTCGCTTCAGGTCTACGGCGGATGGGCACGGCACGCCCGCGCGCCGGCCCCTCGACCGGTCGTCCGGGAGCGGGCCGCGCGCATGCGGGTGTGCGACGGGGAGCCGGGGCGCTGCCCCGCCCCGCGTCAGCCGTAGAGCTGGTGCATGAAGAACATGCCCCGGAGCGTAACCGTGCTCCGGCGAGGGCGCACGCGGATTACCGGGGCGCGGCCGCCTCCAGCTCGGCGACGCTGCCCGACATGATCGTCCGGACGTGGGCGGTGATGTGGTCGAGGGGCCAGTCCCACCAGGCCACCGCGAGCAGCCGGGCGACGTCGTCCGCCGGGTGGCGGGTGCGCAGGAGGCGGGCCGGGTTGCCGCCGACGATGCCGTAGTCGGGGACGTCGGCGGTGACGACGGCGCCGGTCGCGACGATCGCGCCGTGGCCGATGCGCACCCCGGGCATCACCGTGGCGCCGTGGCCGAACCAGACGTCGTTGCCGACGACGGTGTCGCCGCGCGAGGGCAGGCCGGTGAGCAGGTCGAAGTGCTCGGCCCACGAGCCGCCCATGGTGGGGAAGGGGAAGGTCGAGGGGCCGTCCATCCGGTGGTTGGCGCCGTTCATGATGAACCGCACTCCCGTGCCGAGCGCGCAGAACCTGCCGATGACGAGCTTCTCCGGCCCGTAGTGGTAGAGGACGTTGCGGGTCTCGAACGCGGTCGGGTCGTCCGGGTCGTCGTAGTACGAGAACTCCCCGACCTCGATCAGCGGGGATGTCACCAGCGGTTTGAGCAGCACCACCCGCGGCTGTTCCGGCATCGGGTGGAGGACGGTCGGGTCGGCGGGTACGGGCAGGGGCACGGTGTTTCCTCGTCGTTCGGCTGCGGGGGTCCGCACCATGATCGCCAGGACGCGTGCCGCGCGACACCCGTTTACGGGGCCGCCGGGTCCGCGGGGCGGGGGAGTAGCGTGGGTCAGATGCACACCTTGCAACCTGCGGCGTCAGTTGTGTGGGATCCGGGCGGCGGTCAGGGGGTGCGGCAGCTCGGCGAGTTGGGGCTGGCGCTCGTGCTCTCGACGCTCATCGGGCTGGAGCGGGCGGTCCAGCAGAAGAGCGCGGGGCTGCGCACGCACACCCTGGTCGGTGTCGGGGCCGCGCTCTTCATGGAGGTCTCGCAGCACGGCTTCGGCACCGTGCTGGGCCACGACGGCGTGGTGCTGGACCCGTCGCGGATCGCCGCGCAGGTCGTCAGCGGGATCGGCTTCATCGGCGGCGGGCTGATCTTCGTACGCCGGGACGCCGTACGGGGGCTGACGACCGCGGCGACCATCTGGCTGACCGCCGCCATCGGCATGGCCTGCGGTGGCGGCCTGGTGCTGCTCGCGGTCGCGGCGACCGCCGCGCACTTCCTGGTGGTGCGGGTCTTCCCGCTGGTCACCGCGCGCTTCCCGGCGGTCGCCGGACCCGGGCAGACGGACTTGCGCATCTCCTACCAGGTCGGCACCGGTGTGCTCGCGCGCATCCTGGAGCGGTGCACGCAGGCCGGTTTCCGGGTCGTGGAGGTGCGCGTCGACCGGGCGCCGTGGGCCGACCGGGAGGACGGGCGGGGCGGCGCGGGCGCGGCGGAGGTCGCGCTGTCGGTGGAGGGCACGGGTGACGTCCCGTTGCTGGTGACGGAGCTGTCCGAGATGCCGGGCGTCGTCGGGGTGTCCTCGCCCGCCGAGGACTCCGACTACTGACGCCCCCCCGGGGGCTCAGTACGGCCAGATGGGCGGCTCGGTGCAGAAGGCGCCGCCCAGGTGGGCGTGCGCCGGGTCGTCCGGGTCCAGCTCGCCCTGCTCGGCGATCAGCCGCGCGGCGAAGACCTCGGAGTCGTCCTGCGGCTCGTAGCCGAGGGCGCGGGCAGGGGCGAGGTCCCACCACAGGCGGGTGTTGGCGGAGCTGCCGTAGACGACGGTGTGGCCGTTGACGTCGGCGGTCAGGGCGGCGTGCAGCAGGCGGGCGCCGTCGGCGGGGCTCATCCACACCGACAGGGCCCGTACGGTGGCGGGTTCGGGGAAGCACGAGCCGATGCGGATCGAGACGGTCTCGATGCCGTGCCGGTCGGCGTAGAGCTGGGCCAGGTCCTCGCCGAAGCACTTGGACAGGCCGTAGAAGGTGTCGGGGCGGCGCGGGGTGCCGATCGGGATGAGCGGGTCGTCGCCCTGCGGGCGCGGGGTGTAGCCGACCGCGTGGTTGCTGGAGGCGAAGACGACGCGGCGCACGCCCTCGGCGCGGGCGGCCTCGTAGAGGTTGTAGGTGCCCTCGATGTTGGCCTTGAGGATCTTGTCGAAGGTGGACTCCAGCGAGATGCCCGCCAGGTGCACGATCGCGTCCACCCCGCGGACGGCCTCGCGCAGCGCCTCGGTGTCGGCGAGGTCGGCGGTGATCGCGCCGGGCTCGCCCTCGACCGGCAGCATGTCCAGGAGCCGCAGCTGGTAGCCGTAGGAGGGGAGCAGGCCCCGCATGAGGGTGCCGAGGCCGCCGGCGGCGCCGGTGAGCAGAATGGTGCGGGGAGCGGTCATGGCGGGTCTCTCCTCGGTCTCACCGGCCGCTGGGGCCTGGGGGTGCGCGGGTGGTACGGGGGCGGTGCGGTGCGGTCCGCGGGGGTGCCGCGGGCGGCCCCGGACGGCGCCCGGCGAGTATATCCGTGGCCCTGGTTCATGGATATGGACATCGATCAGGCTGCCCCGGACCCTTCTGACCTGCGTCCGTCGGCTTGACCCGCGCACGGATGCTCGCTTAGCGTGGCAGCGTTCACGAATATGGACGTGAATCAGATGAGCGCACAGATCCGGACCTTCAGGGGGACCAGATGACCGCACCCTCACTCGCCGAGCGTCTCGACGGCCTGCTGTTCTTCCCCGTGACGGCCTTCGGTCCGGACGGCGCCCTGGACCTCGACGCCTTCCGGGCCCATGTCCGCGCGGGGGTGGACGCCGGTGCGGCGGCCGTCTTCGCCTGCTGCGGCACGGGCGAGTTCCACGCGCTCACCCCCGCCGAGTTCGGCGCGTGCGTGGCCGCCGCCGTCGAGGCGGCCGGCGGGCGCGTCCCGGTCCTCGCGGGCGCGGGGTACGGCACCGCGCTCGCCGCCGAGTACGCCGCCCTCGCCGAAGCCGCCGGCGCCGACGGGCTGCTGGCCATGCCGCCGTACCTGGTCGTCCCCGACCAGGAGGGCCTGCTGCGGCACTACACCGCGCTCGCCGCCGCCACGAGCCTGGACGTCATCGTCTACCAGCGCGACAACGCCGTCTTCACCCCCGGCACGGTCGTCGAACTCGCCAAGGTGCCCAACATCATCGGCCTCAAGGACGGTTACGGCGACCTCGACCTGATGCAGCGCATCATCAGCGCGGTGCGCACCGAACTGCCCGCAAGCGGCTTCCGCTACTTCAACGGCCTGCCCACCGCCGAACTCACCGGCCCGGCCTACCGCGGCCTCGGCGTCACCCTCTACTCCTCGGCCGTCTTCGCCTTCTCGCCGGAGATCGCGCTGGCCTTCCACCGCGCCCTCACCACCGGCGACGACGCCACCGTCGACAGGCTCGTGGACGGCTTCTACCGCCCGCTGGTCGACCTGCGCAGCAAGGGCCGCGGCTACGCCGTCTCGCTCGTCAAGGCCGGGGTGCGGCTGCGCGGCCTGGACGTCGGCGAGGTCCGCCCGCCGCTGAGCGAACCCGCGCCCGCGCACATCAAGGAACTGGCCGAACTCATCGAGCGCGGCACCGCGCTGCTCGGGGAGCGCTGACATGCGTGCCTCCGCCTTCGTCTACCCCTGGGACGTCAACGGCGACCCCGCCGCCGCCGAGCGCATCGCCGGACTCGGCGTCGCCCAGGTGACCCTCGCCGCCGCCTACCACTCCACCCGCGCGCTCACCCCGCGCCACCCGCGGCACCGGGTCGTCACCGCCGAGCACGCCGCCGTGCTCTACCCGCCCGACGAACGCCGCTGGCAGGACCGCGAACCGCGGCCCTACCCGGCCGGTGCGTGGGCGCCCGGCGACGCGTGGGGGAGCGCCGCCGAGGCGCTGCGCGCGGCGGGCCTGGAGGTGCACACCTGGGTCGTGCTCGCGCACAACTCCCGGCTGGGCGCCGAGCACCCGGACACCTCCGTCGTCAACGCCTACGGCGACCGCTACCCGTGGGCGCCCTGCATCGCGCAGCCCGCCGTCCGCGGCTACCTGCTCGACCTCGCCGCCGAGGCCGCGGTACGCCCCGGCGCCGCGGGCACCGAACTGGAGTCGCTCGGCTGGTACGGGCTCGCGCACCTGCACGCCCACGACAAGATCGGCGGGGTGCCGCTCGCCGACGCCGGGCAGTACCTGATGTCGCTGTGCTTCTGCCCCGCCTGCCGCGCCGGTTACGCCGGACTCGGCGCCGACCCGGACGAACTCGCCGCCGCCGTAAGGGCCGCGCTCGCCCCCGTGTGGGCCGGGGAGGCGGACGGCGCCGCCGGGATCGAGGCGCTGCTCGGCCCGCGGTGGACCGAGCTGACGCTGAACTGGCGTACCCGGACCGCCGGTTCGCTCCAGGAGCAGGCCGTGGCCGCGGTACGGGCCGCCGCCGCGCCCGGCTTCCAGGTGCTGCTGCACGCCGACCCGGTGCCGTACCGCTGCGGCGCCAACGCCGGGGTGGACGTCCCGCGGATCCTGGCCCAGGCGGACGGCCTCGTGCTGCCCTGTCCGGGCGGCCCGGCGGGCGCCGCGGGGCGGGCGGCGGTGCTCGCGCCCGTCGCCGCGGAAGCCGGGACGGACACGGTGGTGGCCGCCAACTTCACGATGGTGTCCGGCATGGGCGGCAGCCCCGGCACGCTGGCCGCCGACGCGGCGCACGCCGCCGAGCTGGGCGCGACCCAACTGCGGCTCTATCACGCGGGGCTGGCGAGCCAGGCGGATCTGGCGGCGGCCCGCGCCGCCCTGCACACGGGTTGATCGTGTGCAGGGCGGGGGATGACCGGGGAGCGGCGATCATGGGGGTACCGCCGCGCCCCGGAGCTTCTCCTGAGGGGGAAGCGTGCTGGGCCGTGCACCCCCAAGTCGCCGCCGGGGCGCGGGAGGTTGCCGTGGATCGGCAAAATATTTCCGGCAGATTTCCCCGCACCGCGGTTGCGCCGTCCGCGCCCTCGCGCAAGTGCCGCCACAGGTGCCGAACACCCCCGAAACGCCCGCGGCCGGGTGCCCGCAGCGGTCAGAATCCGCCGCCGACGGTCACCGGACCGCCCGACGCGTAGCCGACGGTGGCGGTGTAGCGGTCGCCGTCCGTACCGCCCTGCCCGGGGTCGTGGGTGAACTGCCCGGCGAAGGTGTACGTGTCCGCCGGGAGGGTCTGGCCCGCCGCGAGCGTCCAGCGGTAGACGATGACGTCCGCCTCCGTCGACACCTTGACGCTCACCTGCGTGGCGTCGGTCCACGACGCCGAGTACGTCTCGCCGTTGACCCGGGCGATCCGCAGCTCCACGGTCAGCGAGGTGATGGGCTTCTGCGACGTCAGCGTCACGTCGCTCTCCGTCCAGTACGAGTCGCTGTTCGACCCGAGCACACCGTTGGACTGGAGCGGCCCGCTGCCCTGCGGCAGGCCGGTGCCCCCCGTCGAGGGCGCGCCGGAGGAGTGCGGGGGTGAGCCCGGAACGCTCGGCGGCGGTGCCTGGAGCGGGGGCGAGACGGTCGCGCCGTGGCCCGAAGTGCTGTGCGGTCCGGGTGACTTGTGATGCGTGGGGGCCGTGGTGGGGTGCCGCTGGACGGGCACCCGGTGCTCGCCGCCGGTGGCACCCGGGGCGGTCGGGGAGGGGCGTCCGGTGTCGGCGCTGTCCGACGTCACCGAGGAGTGGCCCGGCTGGCTGGCGCCGGTGACGGCGCCCACCGCGAGGCCGCCGATGCCGATCGCGCCCGCCACGGCCGCGGTCACCGCGGTGACCCGCATCCACGGCGCCGCCGTCGGCCGGTCGTGGCCGCGCGCCGCGGACTCGGGCACGTCGTTGCCGGTGCCGTCGGCGGCCATCGCGTGCTCGACGCGGGCCAGCATGCGTTCCCTGTCGGGCCGGTGGGCGTGCGCGGCCTCCCGCAGCCGCTCCGGCAGATCGGTCATCACAGTCCCCGTCCCGTACGAGTACGAGTACGAGCCACATGACCCGCCGCACCCAGCAGTTGTGCCCCCGGACCCATGTCGCCCGGGGAGCCGCCCGCCGCGCCGACCGGGGTGTCCGGCCGTGCGGTGCGCGGCATCCGCGCCGGGCCCGCGGGACCGCTCGCGGCCGCCGGATCCGGCCCCTGCACCGTACCGGCTTCGGGTGGCCGGGGTTGCAGCAGCCTTTCCAACTCCGCGATGCCGCGGGACGTCTGGCTCTTGACGGTGCCCACCGAGATGCCCAGCGCGTCGGCGGTGTCCCGCTCCGACAGGTCGAACGCGTGCCGCAGCACCACGCACGCCCGCTTGCGGAACGGCAGCCGCTGCAAGGCCTCCCGCAGGTCCAGCACCGCCGGAAGGTCGGGCCCGTCGGTGCGTTCGGGCCGCTGCGACCAGAAGAGGGCCACCCGGCGCCGCTCGCGCACCGCGCTGCGGATCCGGGAGCGGGCGAGGTTCGCCACCACACCGCGCGCGTACGCCACCGGGTGCTCGGTCGTCCTGACCCGGTCCCAGCGGCGCCACAGGGCCACCAGCGCGTCCGCCGCGAGGTCGTCGGCGGCATCCGCCTCGCCCGTCAACAGGTGTGCCAGCCGGGAGAGTTCGGCGTAGTGCCGTTCGAAGAACGCGTGGAACGCGGCGGAATCGTCGTCGACGGCAGTGCCCACGGTCACCTCTTCCTGCCCGGACCTCCCCGCCACGGCGCGGCGAGAGCGTAGCAGCGGGAAGAGGCTCTGGGCAGAGGTTGGGAATCATCGATTCCCGGCGGTAACCGCTGGTGAACGCGGGGTGATGGAGCGTGCGCGGGGCGCTGCCGGAGGCCTGTGCCTCCGGCAGCCCGGACCGGTCAGACCGGCACGCGCTCGCAGCGCTGGACGCGGGTCACCAGGTGCAGCTCGAACTCGCCGGAGGCCGTCTCCGGGCGGGACCTGAGGTAGTCCAGGATCCGGGCGGTGGCCGCCTCCCGCCGGGCCGGTTCCATCACCAGCAGATGCGAGTGCGTCGCGGCGGTCGCGGTCAGCGTCTCGGCGGTGCGCACCATCACGTGCGGGAAGTCGGCGTCCTCGGCGGGGGAGAAGGCCGGGTGAGGGTCTATCCGCCGCCCCGGGCTCTTCTTCCAGCCGAGGAAGGACACCTGGCTCGGCGAGATCTCGCCGAGGCCCGCGATCCAGCCGACCCGGTCGTCGTCGGCGTTGGACAGCGTCGCCAGCACCCCGCCGGGCCGCAGCACCCGGGCGATCTCGGGCAGCGCGCGCTCCTGGTCGAACCAGTGGATGGCCTGGCCCACGACCACCGCGTCCACCGAACCGTCCGCCAGCGGTATCCGCTCCGCCGAGCCGGACAGCGCCGTGGCCCGCGGCAGCCGCTCGCGCAGCGCGCCCAGCATCCCCTCGTCCGGCTCCACCGCGGTGACCCGGTGGCCGAGCGCGAGCGCCTCGCGGGTCAGCTTGCCGGTGCCCGCGGCGAGGTCCAGCACGTCCAGCGGGCCACCGCCGCGCCGGGCCAGCACGGGCGCGAGGGCCCAGGTGACGGCCTCGGACGGGTAGCCGGGGCGGTGTTCGTCGTAGTCGGCGGCGACGGCGCCGAAGGAGGAGGCGCGCCGGGCGACCCACTCCCTGGTCTCGGCGTCCCCCTCGGGCGCCCCGAAGTCGCGTCCCGCGGCGCTGCTGTCGTTCCCGTTCGTCATGATCCCCATGTTCACGACCCTACGACTGCCGGGCGGGGCCGTGTCCGGGGGATCCGGGGCGTTCCCACGAAGGGGGCACCCTTGACGAGCGGGGTTTCGGGCCCGGTCCCGGGCGGCGGGGGAGGTCAGAGGCGGCGGGTGGCCAGCAGCAGCCGGTCGCGCGCGTCGAAGAGCGCGTCCTTGATCAGCTGTTCGTGCGTCGCCGTGAGCCGCGCCACCGGCACCGAGCAGCTGACCGCGTCCCGCGCCGGGGTGCGGTAGGGCACCGCGATGCCGAAGCAGCGCAGGCCCAGCGTGTTCTCCTCGCGGTCCACCGCGAAGCCCTGCTCGCGGATGACCGCCAGCTCCTCGATGAGCTTCTCGCGGTCGGTGTGGGTGTGCTCGGTGAGCGGCTCCAGCGTCTCCGGCAGCAGCCCGCGTACCTGCTCGTCGGTGTACGTCGCGAGCAGCGCCTTGCCGAGCGAGGTGGAGTGCGCGGGCAGCCGGCGGCCGACCCGGGTGAAGGGCCGCAGGTAGTGCTGGGACTGCCGGGTGGCGAGGTAGACGACGCTGGTGCCGTCCAGGCGGGCCATGTGGATGGTCTCGCTGGTGTCGTCCGACAGCCGGTCCAGGGTGGGCCGGGCGGCGGCCACGACCTCGTCGCCGTCGATGTAGGACGTGCCGACCAGCAGCGCGCGCACGCCGATGCCGTAGCGGGTGCCCGTCGCGTCGGTCTCGATCCAGCCCAGGTCCACGAGGGTGCGCAGCAGCATGTAGAGGCTGGACTTCGGGTAGCCGACCGACTCCTGCACGGAGGCGAGGCTGTGCATGCCGGGCCGCCCCGCGAAGAACTCCAGCAGCTCCACCGTGCGGACCGCGGACTTGACCTGGGAACCGGCTCCCTCGGCAGCAGCCATGCGCTCGACCCCTCTTGTTCGGCCGGGAGCGACGGACGTAGGCTCCCCTTGCAGGTTCACATCTAAAGACGCTGTTCAGTATAGAGAACAACGTACTGGTGCAGCAGTGTCGTGCGGTACGGAAATGTGGAGGTTATTCCGGTGGCAGTACCAGTCTGGAGCGTCGACCCGCGGAGCGGGAAGCAGCGCGAGCAGGTCGCCGTCGAGGCCACGGCCGAGGACGTGGACGCCGCCGTACGCGCCGCCGCCGCCGCGATCCCGGCGCTCGCCGACCGAAGCGTACGCTCCCGGCTGCTGCGTGCCGCCGCCGGGGCGCTGGAGGAGGCGGGCGAGCGCGTCATCGCCGCCGCCGACGCCGAGACCGCCCTCGGCGTACCCCGCCTCACCGGCGAACTCGCCCGTACCGCCTTCCAGTTGCGGACGTTCGCGGACGTCGTCGACGAGGGCGCCTACCTCGACGTGATCATCGACACCCCCGACCCCGACGCCAAGCCCATCCCGCGGCCCGACCTGCGCCGGATGAAGATCCCGCTGGGCGTCGTCGCCGTCTACGCCGCCAGCAACTTCCCGCTCGCCTTCTCCGTGCCCGGCGGCGACACCGCGAGCGCGCTCGCCGCGGGCTGCCCCGTCGTCGTCAAGGCCCACCCCGACCACCCCGCGACCTCCGCGCTGTGCGCCGAGCTGCTGCGCGGCGCGGCCGTCTCCGTCGGACTGCCCGCCGACACCGTCGTCCTCGTGCACGGCTTCGCCGCCGGTGTCGAACTGGTCCGCCACCCGCTCGTCGCCGCCGCGGGCTTCACCGGCTCCGTGCCCGGCGGCCGCGCGCTGCACGACGCGGCCGCCGCCCGGCCGCGCCCCATCCCCTTCCACGGCGAACTCGGCAGCCTCAACCCGGTCGTCGTCACCGAGGCCGCCGCCGCCGAACGCGCCGAGCAGATCGGCACCGGGCTCGCCGGATCCTTCACGCTCGGCGTCGGCCAGTTCTGCACCAAGCCCGGCCTCGTCCTCGCCCCTGCCGGGGACGACGGCGACCGGCTGGTGGCCGCCCTCACCGGCGCCGCCCGCGAGGCCGCGGCCGGGGTGCTGCTCGACGGCCGGATGCGCACCAACTTCCTGGCCGGCGCCGCCGCCCGCGCCGCGCTGCCCGCCGTGACCGCGCCCGTCGCCCCCGGCGAGGACGGCGAACTCGGCGTACGCCCCGGCTTCGTGACCCTCGCCGCCGCCGAACTCGCCGTGCAGGGCGCCCACGACGTCCTGCTGGAGGAGTGCTTCGGACCGCTGACCGTCGTCGTACGGTACGGCTCCGCGGACGAGCTGGCCGCCGTGCTCGACCGGCTGCCCGGCAACCTCACCGCGACCGCCCACCTCGGCACCGCCGAGGCCGCCGAACAGGGCGGGGCCGCCGCCGCGCTGCTCACCCGGCTCAGCGCCCTCGCCGGACGCGTCCTCGTCAACGGCTGGCCGACCGGCGTCGCCGTCACCGCCGCCCAGCACCACGGCGGGCCCTACCCCGCCACGACCTCCACCTCCACCTCGGTCGGCGCCACCGCGATCGAACGCTGGCTGCGCCCGGTGGCGTACCAGGACACCCCGCAGGCCCTGCTGCCCGCCGAGCTGCGCGACGGCAACCCGCTGGGCGTCCCCCGCCGGGTGGACGGCGAGCGCGGCTGAGCGGGCCGCGGCGTACGGGCCGGGTCCGCGGGCGCGGACCCGGCCTGGTTGGATCGGGCCCATGAGCACCACGAACACTGCGCACGAACCCGCCCTGCGCCCCGCGACCCGGGCCGACCTGCCCGCCGTCCTCGCCCTCCTCGCCGGGGAGGACGGCGTCGTCGACCCGGCGACCGTCGAGGTCACCGACGCCTACGAGCGGGCCTTCGCCACGATCGAGGCCGACCCGCGCAACGAGATCCTGGTCCTCGTGGACGCCTCCGGCGACGTCATCGGCTGCCTCCAGCTCACCCGCATCCCCGGCCTCGGCAAGGGCGGCGCCGAGCGCGCCCTCATCGAGGCCGTCCGCATCCGCGCCGACCTGCGCGGCTCCGGCCTCGGCCGCGCCCTCGTCCGCCGCACCCTGGACCGCGCCCGCGCCCAGGGCTGCGCCCTGGCCCAGCTGACCAGCAACAAGTCCCGCACGGACGCCCACCGCTTCTACACCTCCCTCGGCTTCACCGCGAGCCACGAGGGCTTCAAGCTGCCGCTCTAGCCAGCACCCGCGGTGCCGGCCGCCGCGCTTTCCGCCTGCTCCAGCCAGTCGGTGTACCAGCGGGCGAAGGTGAGCGGCGCGCCCGCGCCGTCGAGAAGCGGGGCGAGGTCCACGTCGTCCACCCGGTCGTCGGACCACACCGTCCCGCGGTGCGGCCCGCAGACCACCAGCCACTCGCGGCGCGCGCAGCCCAGGTGGCAGATCGTGACGGCGCCCGCGGTACGCCCGGGGGCGAACATGACGGCCTCCCACCGCTCGTCCCACGCCTCGTAGGCGTCGTCGAAGTCCTCGATCTCCGCGAACTCCTCCTCCTCGGGCCGCTCGGCGAGCAGCGCGGCGACGGTGTCCGGGTCCGGGCCCCGCTCCGGGAAGGGCACGGCGAACGCCGACAGGTCGGCGAGGTCCGCGCCGTCCCCCTCCCAGCGCCAGCGGCCCTGGACGCGCCGGACCGGGAAGAGGCCGTACGCGGGCCCGGCGCCGCCCGCCCCGACGTGCAGCAGGAAGGAGCGGTAGTCCGCCGGGAGCCGTATCCCCGCCTGGGCCTCCAGCTCGGCGACCTCGTCCTCGGTGAGCGGATCCTCCAGGACCCACCCGTGCCCGCGCGCCCCGAACACCCCGCCGCCGTCCGGGCCGCCGCCCGCCGCCGCGACCCGCTCCCGTACACCCGCCCACACGTGATCCGTCATGCCCGGACCGTACGCGCGGGCACCGACAGCGGGCCGGTCAGGTCACCAGGAGGTAGGTGCGGTGGTGGCGGGGGTCCGCGGCCTCGTCGAGCAGGGCCAGGGCGAAGTCGGCGTACGTGACGCGGGCCGCCGGGTCGGTGTGCGGGCGGTGCTCGTAGCGGCCGGTGGGCTCGGGGGCGTCGTGGACGAAGTCGCCCGCGGGGGCGAGGTAGAGCCAGTCCAGCGCCGCCGCCTCGGCCCGCAGCGCGGCCAGGCCCGCCGCGTGGGCCGCGCAGAACGGGCGGAACTCGTCCGGGAACGCGGGGGAGTCCAGCCGGCTGGTGCCGTCCGCGCCGGGCAGCACGGCGGACAGGCCCACCGTGACCAGGCGGTCCACCCCGGCCTCGGCCAGGCCCGCGGCCAGCGCGCGGGCCGCGGCGGGGAAGAAGGCCCCGGGGTCGGTGCCCTCGCCGTACACGGCCGCGGTGTTGAGCGCCGCGTCGTGCCCGGCCGCGAGCGCCGCGACAGCCGCCGGGTCGGTGACGTCCCCCGCGGCGAGCCGTACGCCCCCGGCGGCGAGCGCCGGGTGGCGCGACGGGTCGCGGACGACCGCCGTGACGCGGTGGCCGCGGTGGCGCGCCACGGCGACGGCCTCCCGGC
This sequence comes from Streptomyces sp. NPDC021224, assembly GCF_044332905.1. Lineage (NCBI taxonomy): Bacteria > Bacillati > Actinomycetota > Actinomycetes > Kitasatosporales > Streptomycetaceae > Streptomyces > Streptomyces sp. NPDC021224. Next base: position 187,268 of record NZ_JBIRPW010000011.1, read on the forward strand.
CGGCCCGGCCGCCGGCCCCGAAGACGATGTAGTTGCCCATGGGCGGAATACCTCCTGCGGTTGCTCCTGCTGGAGCCGAGGGTGGAGTGGTGCTGGGCGACGCGACTGCGTGCCCGGGAAAGGTAGCCGCGGGGCCGGTTACCTCCCGGGTACCGCCGGACCCGTACCGCCCGACCCGTATCGCGCCCGCCGCCCCGCCGCCCCGCCGCCCCGCGGCACCACCGCCCCGCGGCACCACCGCCCCGCCGTTCGCACCGAAGGAGACAGCCCACATGACGCACCGCCGCCCGCCGCTGCCCGCGGACCTCTTCGACGAGCTGTGCCCTTCCTCGCTGCTGCCCTTCCGCTTCGGCGACAAGTGGGGGCCCCTCGTGCTCTCCTGCCTGGAGGGTGGCCCGCGGCGCTTCTCCGAGCTGCGCGTGCCGCTGCGCCGCGTCACCCCCAAGGTGCTCACGCAGTCGCTGCGCGGCCTGGAGCGGGACGGCTTCGTCACCCGCACCGTGCACGCCGACCCGCGGCAGGGCGTGGACTACGCGCTGACACCGCTCGGCCGCAGCCTGCTGGAGCCGCTGTCCGCCGCGTGCGCGTGGGCGGCCGACCACTGGGACGAACTGCTCGACGCCCGCGAGCGCGGCACCGCGTCCGAGCCCGCCGCCGGGTGAACCGGCGCGCGGCGGGCGTCAGTCGCGAGGGCGCAGCGCCACCGCCGTCGCCACGGCCGCGGCCAGCACCAGGCCCGCCGCCACCAGCAGGCTCGTCCGCATCCCGGGCAGGAAGCGCGGACCGGCCACCAGCGAACCGAACAGCGCGACGCTGAGCGCCCCCGCGACCTGCCGGGCGGCGTTCAGGACACCGGCCGCCACGCCCGCCTGCGCGGCGGGCGCCGCGCCCATGACGGAGGCGGTCAGCGCCGGGACGGCCAGCGCGCCGCCGACACCGATCGGCATCATCACGAACGCCACCAGCAGTGTGGGCGTGCCCGTGCCCACCGGGAGCAGGGCCAGCAGGCCCGCGGCCATGACGAGCTGGCCGGTGACCATCGGCAGGCGGGGGCCGAAACGGTTGGTGACGCGGCCGGAGACGACGTTCACCGTCGAGATGAGGAGCGTCATCGGCAGGAACATCAGGCCCGCCGTGAGCGCCGACTCGCCGCGGACCACCTGGAAGTACAGCCCCAGCACGAAGAACATGCCGAAGAAGCCCACGCTCAGCGCCGCGCCCGACGCCACCGAGGCGGAGAGGGCGGCGCCGCGGAACAGCCCCAGCGGGACGACGGGGTGCGGGTGCCGGGTCTCGGCCCGTACGAAGGCCGCCCCCGCGGCGGCCGCCACGCCCCCCGCCACCCAGCCGCGCGTCCCGCCCTCGATCACCGCGTACGTCAGCGCGCCCAGCGCCAGCACGGCCGTGACCTGGCCGGGGACGTCGAGGGGCGCCGGGCGGCGCTCACTGCGGGCGCTGCGGGCCAGCACCAGGGTCACGACGGCGAAGGGCAGGTTGACGTAGAAGACGAACCGCCAGTCCAGGGACGTGGTGAGCACCCCGCCGACCACCGGGCCGAGCGCCACCGCCGTCGAACCGCCCGTCGCCCACACCGAGATGGCGCGGGTGCGCCGCACCGGGTCGGCGTAGGCCTGCCGGACCAGCGCCAGCGAGGACGGCAGTATCACCGCCGCCGCCGTGCCCTGCACCACGCGTGCGGCGACGAGCACCGCGAGCCCCGGCGCCAGGCCGCACGCCAGGGACGACAGCGCGAAGACCACGACGCCGCCGGTGAAGGCGCGGCCCGCGCCGATCCGGTCCGACAGGGCGCCGGTGGACAGCATCAGGGCGGCGAAGGCGAGGGTGTAGCCGTCGATGACCCACTGGAGCGCGGACAGCCCGCCGTGCAGGTCGTCTCCGATCGCCGGGAGGGCGACGTTGACCACGGAGGCGTCGAGGGTGATGAGGAAGAAGCCGAGCAGGGCGGCGGCGAGGATCCGCCCGGACGCGGTCGGCTCGGCGGCGCGGGTGGCCGCGGCGGGGGCCCGCTCCCCGGTGGTGGAGGGGAGGGGACGGGCCGTGCGGGAGGTCTGATCCGGTGACATGACCACCAGCCTCGCGGCGGGCCCGGCGTACAGTAACTGGCCAGAATGCCAAACGACCGGAGGTTCTGGCCATGCCCGCGCAGCCCGCACCGACCAGGCACCCCGCCCCGACCAGGCAGCCCGCGCGGCCCGCGCCGACCGCGGTCGCCGCCGAACTCGCCGTGCCCGCGCCGCCGTCGGCGGTACCGGCTGCCGTGCCCGCCCGGCCGCGGCGGGTCGTGGTGATCGCCGCGCCGCCCGTGTCGATGTTCAACCTCGCCGTGCCCGACATGCTCTTCGCCCGCGTCGAGACCGACGGCCGGCCCGGCTACGAGGTGGAGCTGTGCACGCCCGACCCGGGGGCCGTCGCGACCAACGGGCCCGCCGAGATCGTCATCCGCCGCGGGCTGGACGCACTGGAGGGGGCCGACACCGTCATCGTCGCCGGCACCGGCCTGCGCGAGGAGCCCGACCCGCGCATCCTCGCCGCGGTGCGGCGCGCCGCCGAGGCCGGCACCCGCATCGCCTCGATCTGCTCGGGCGCCTTCCTGCTCGCCGAGGCGGGCCTGCTCGACGGGCGGCGCGCGACCACGTACTGGCTGCTCGCCGAGGAGTTCGGCGAGCGCTACCCCGCGGTGGACGTCCAGCCCGACGTGCTCTTCGTGCAGGACGGCCCCATGCTGACCTCCTCCGGCTACGCGGCCGGCATCGACCTGTGCCTGCACATCATCCGCACCGACTACGGGGCCGCCGTCGCCAACAGCGTCGCCCGGCACGCCCTGGTGGCGCCCGTGCGGTGCGGCGGGCAGGCGCAGTTCACCGAGACGCCGCTGCCCGCCGTGACCGGCACCTCCTTCGCCGACACCCGCGCCTGGGCGATGACCCGGCTCGACCAGCCGCTCACCCTCACCGACCTCGCCCGGCACGCCTCCGTCAGCGTCCGCACCCTCAACCGCCGTTTCCGCGCCGAGACCAGCGTCAGCCCGCTCCAGTGGCTGCTGCACCAGCGCATCCAGCGGGCCCGCGAACTGCTGGAGACCACCACGCTGCCCGTCGACCAGGTCGCCCGCGCGTCCGGCCTGGGCACCGCGGACTCGCTGCGCCAGCACCTCACCCGCCGCGTCGGCCTGACCCCCAGCGACTACCGCGCCGCCTTCAGCCGGCTGCCCGCCGCGTGAGGGAGGGCGCCGGACCCGTACAGTGCCCCCATGGGTGAGGTGCTGCACATCACGGGCCGGATCCTGACCGGGCCCGACGATGCGACCGACGAGCTGTGGGTGGTCGACGGCCGGATCACGTACGCCCGGCCCGCCGCCGAGGCCGTGACCGTACGCGGCTGGGCGCTGCCCGGCCTGGTCGACGCGCACTGCCACGTCGGCCTCGACCACTTCGGCGAGGTGCCGGACGACACCTCCGAGAAGCAGGCGCTCGCCGACCGTGACGCGGGCGCGCTGCTGCTGCGCGACGCGGGCTCGCCCAGCGACACCCGCTGGGTCGACGACCGCGCCGACCTGCCGCGCATCATCCGCGCCGGGCGGCACATCGCCCGCGCCCGCCGCTACATCCGCAACTTCGCGCACGAGATCGAGCCCGGCGACCTGGCCGCGTACGCGCGGCAGGAGGCACGGCGCGGCGACGGCTGGGTCAAGCTCGTCGGCGACTGGATCGAACGCGAGGTCGGCGACCTCACCCCGTGCTGGCCGAAGGACGCGCTCACCGAGGCGATCGCCGCCGCGCACGAGGAGGGCGCGCGGGTCACCGCGCACTGCTTCGCCGAGGACACCCTCCACGACGTCGTCACGGCGGGCATCGACTGCGTCGAGCACGCGACGGGCCTCACCGACGAGACGATCCCGCTGCTCGTCGAGCACGGGGTGGCCATCGTGCCCACGCTCGTCAACATCGCGACCTTCCCGGACCTCGCGGCCGTCGGCGAGGCCAAGTACCCCCGCTGGGCGGACCACATGCGCCGCCTGCACGCGCGCCGCCACGAGACCGTACGCAACGCGTACGACGCCGGGATCGCCGTCTACGCCGGCACCGACGCGGGCAGCAGCCTGCCGCACGGCCTCATCGCCGCCGAGGTCGCCGAACTCGTCACGGCGGGCCTGCCGGTGACGGCCGCCCTGTCGGCGACGACCTGGCAGGCGCGGGAGTGGCTCGGCCACCCGGGCCTGGAGGAGGGCGCCCCCGCGGACCTGGTCGTCTACGACGCCGACCCGCGCGCCGACGTCCGGGTGCTGGCGGCGCCGAGCCGGGTCGTGCTGCGCGGCACGGTGGTGGGCTGAACACCCGCGGGGCGGACGGGCGTCCGGCGCCGGGGCGCTGAACACGCGTCCGGTGGACGGGCCTTGGTGGGCCGGGCGGACGGGGTGCCGAACACCGTCGGGCAGGCGGGCGTCGAACGCCCCCTGTACGCCGTGGTGCTGAACACCCATACCGCACGCAGGACTTCGGGGCGGCCTCTACCCGACCGTACGCGAGCGCCGCGCACGCGCGGGCGCGCGCTTCGGCGTGCCCGGACACCGGCACGGGACGCACCCGGCGGGACGGGCCGCACGTCACGGCGGGTGCGTCGGGGCATGGGCGCTTAGTGGTGGTAGGTCCGCCCCGTCCCGCCCCGCTCGCCGGGGATCCCACCAGAAACCACCCTTTTGGGTGAACTGGCGTCGCGTAGCCGTGCATTCACTCTCAGTGCGTAAACATTACCCGGCAAGCCCCGGCCCGCTGTCCCCAACTCGCGTACGGCCGGGGGGAGTCCGATGTTCACCGATGTCTCCCGTGGGGGTCCCACACCGATGTACCGCACCACCAACACCTTCCCGCTGCCCGTCCGCCGCCGCGCCGCCGCCGTCGGAGCCGCCGTCGCCCTCGCCGCGGGCGCCGCGGCCTTGGCGCCCGGCGCGCAGGCGGCCCCGGCCGGCGACCCGCACGGCGGCGCGTCCACCGCCGCCGTGCTGCGCGCGGGCCTGGACGTGTCGCTGCTCGGCAAGGCGGTCGACGTGCCGGTGAACGTCGCGCTCAACGACGTGCACGCGCCCGCCGACGCGAAGAAGACCGCGCTGACGGTCACGGTCGGCCAGGGCGTGGAGAACGGGCACGGCATCAGCGTCCTGCGGGCCGACGTCGCCACCTCGCGGGCCACCGCCGACGCCCACGGCGCCGAGGGCTACGCCAACGTGGCGCACGCCCAGGTGCACGTGCCCGGGCTGCCGCTGCTGGCGCTCGTCAAGGCCGACGCCATCACCTCGACCGCGACCTGCGAGGCGGGCCGCAAGCCCGCCGCGCACTCCGAACTCGCGGGCCTGACCGTGCTCGGGCAGCGGATCAACCTCAGCGCGGTCGGCACGACCGAGCTGACCGTGCCCGGCGTCGGCCGCGTCAGCCTGGACCTCACGCAGACCACGACCACGTCCACCACCGCGGCCGCGACCGCGCTGCGGCTCGCGATCCACCTCAACCCGCTGAGCCTGGGCGTCGCCGAGGTCAGCGGCGAGATCACGCTCGCGTCGGCCACCTGCACCGCCCCGCACTCCGGCGGCACCACCACCGGCGGCTCGACCTCCGGCTCCACGTCGGGCTCCACGTCCGGATCCACCTCCGGTACGACCTCGGGCACGACGTCCGGTTCCACCTCCGGTACGACGTCGGGCAGCACGAGCGGCAGCACCAGCGGCTCCACGTCCGGCACCACGACCGGGACCACGTCCGGGAGCACCACCGGGACCACGTCCGGCTCCACCTCGGGCTCGACCTCCGGCAGCTCCGGCACCTCCGGCAGCACCACGTCCGGCACCTCCGGCTCGTCCGGCGCCACCGGCAGCGGCGGCAGCACCTCCGGCGCCTCCACCGGCGCGACGGGCGGGACCGGCTCGGCCGGCAGCTCGGGCAGCTCGGGCGCGGTCGTCCAGACCGGCCCCGGCACCGGCAACCTCGCCGAGACCGGCGCGAGTTCCAGCACCCCCTACATGGCGGGCGGCGCCGTGGCCCTGCTCGCGGCAGGCGCGGGCGCGTACCTGCTGACCGCCCGCCGCCGCCGGGGCGCCGGTGCGGCGGACCCGCGGGACTGACGCGCGGCCCGAACGTCACCGCCTCGCGATAGCAAGGTCACAACGGGGGAACGAAAGCCCCGGGGGCGGCGCCGGACCACCGGCGCCGCCCCGTAGGCTGTGCGGGCGGCCGGAACTCGTCCTCGGCCGGGGCAGGTCGGCGTACGTCGTGCGCAACCCGGCGCCGCGGACGGCGAGTTGCGCGGGGTGGCCGCGACGGCGGGCGCCGAGGTGCAGAGGCGGACGGGGCGGGAATGACTGACGGGCTTTTCGCGGGGCGCTACCAGCTGGCCGGGCTGCTCGGTTCGGGAGGCATGGCCCGCGTCCACCGAGCCCAGGACACCCGGATGGGCCGGACGGTCGCCGTCAAGACGCTGCTGCCGGACCTGGCCGACAACCCCGACGCGCGGCGCCGGTTCGCCCGCGAGGCGCAGGCCGCGGGCTCGCTCAACCACCCCGGCATCGTGACCGTCCACGACCAGGACGAGATACGCGACGGCGACGAGGTCGTGCCCTACCTCGTCATGGAGTTCGTGCCCGGTGGCTCGCTGTCCCAACTCCTGCGCCGCCGGGTGTTCTTCCCGCCCGAGCGGGCCGTGCGGATCGCCTGCGACATCCTCGACGCCCTCGCGCACGCGCACAGCCACGGCACCGTCCACCGCGACGTGAAGCCGGCCAACGTGATGGTCACACCCGAAGGCATCGTCAAGGTCGCGGACTTCGGCATCGCCCGCGTGCTGGACACCGACTCCCGGCTCACCACGACCGGTTCGGCGATCGGCACCCCGAGCTACATGTCGCCCGAGCAGATCAACGGCGCCGAGGTCGACGCCCGCAGCGACGTCTACGCGGTCGGCTGCGTGCTCACCGAACTGCTCACCGGCAAACCGCCGTTCACCGACGGCAACCCGATCAACCTCATGTACTGGCACGTCCACACCCCGCCGCCCGCGCCCTCGTCGCGCAACCCCGGGGTGCCGCCGGAGCTGGACGCGCTCGTGCTCGCCGCGCTCGCGAAGAACCCCGCCGACCGGCACGGCGACGCCGGGGTCTTCCGCGACCGGCTGCGCGCCTGGCTGGTCTCCGCCGGTCACGCGGTGCTGCTCGCGGGCCCGGCGATCCCGCCCTCCCTCGACACCGCGACCACCCCGCTGGCCGCTGCCAAGTCCCCCTACGGCTCGGGTGACGACGCCTCGGACGGGTCCACCTCGGGTGAGTCGTCCGCCGGTTCGGGCACCCCGCCGCCGCCCGCGCAGCCCCCGACGCCGCCCCCCTCGACCCCGCCGCCCGCCACGCCCCCGCCCTTCGGCAACGGCTTCGGCGCGGCCCCCGGCCCCAGCACCCCGCCGCCGCCCACCCCCGCCGAACACCCGGCGTACGCACCCACCGAGCACCCGGCCTACGCGCTGCGCCCGCAGGTGCCGCTCCCGCCGCCCTACCGCCCGGACACCCCGCTGCCCTTCAACGGGTCCGGCAACTCGGGGGAGTTCGACCCGTCCCGGCGTGCCCGGCGGCGCTGGATGACGGCCGTCGCGGCGGTGGCCGTGGCCGCCGTCGGCGTCACCGTCACGCTCCTGTACGGCCCGCTCGGCGGCAAGCACCACGACAACGCGGACCCCACCCCGACACCCACCCACCGCCCGACCGCCACCGGCAAGCCCACCGCGCAGCCCGCGATGCTCGCCCGGCACGGCGGCAAGGCCGGCACCGGCTACAACGGCGGACTGGACGGCGTGGTCAACGCCTTCGACCGCACGGGCGGCGACCTGCGGCTCGCGGCCGCCTACCCCGAGGACGCGATGCTCGACCCGGCGGCCGTCTACACCCAGCCGTCGTGGAACCTCCAGCGCCTCTACGAGCGCAAACTCGTCGACTACGCCCCCGACCCGGGCCCCGCCGGGCGCAAGCTCCTGCCGGACCTGGCCACCGACACCGGCACGGTCAGCAACGGCGGCAGGACGTGGACCTTCACGCTCAAGGCCGGTCTGAAGTACGAGGACGGCACCCCCATCACGTCGCAGGACGTCAAGTACGGCGTCGAGCGGACCTTCGACCGGGACGTGTTCATCGGCGGCCCCACGTACTTCGTCGAACTCCTCGACCAGGGCCAGCACTACCCCGGCCCGTACAAGGACTCCGACCCGGACAAGCTCGGCCTGAAGTCGGTGGCCACGCCGGACGCGCGGACCGTCGTCTTCACCCTCGCCGCGCCCTTCGCCGACTTCCCCTACGTGCTCGCGCTGCCGATGGGCGCGCCCGTACCCCGCAAGGCCGACACCGACGGCGGCAAGGGCTACCGCGACAAGCCGCTGTCCAGCGGGCCTTACAAGGTCGCGAGCTACACCGACGGCAAGTCGCTGCACATGGTGCGCAACACGCAGTGGAACCAGTCCACCGACCCCATCCGCTCCGCACTGCCCGACACGATCGACCTGTCGGTGTACAACTCGCAGGACGCGGTGGAGAACGCCCTCTTCTCCGGCCAGGCCGATCTCGACCTGGAGTCCCAGCAGCTGACGGCCGGGAACAAGGCGAAGGTCACCGCCGACAGCACGCTGCACGCGCAGACCGACCTCGCCTACGACAGCAGCACCCGCTACATCAGCCTCCAGACGGCCGTCGCGCCCCTCGACAAGCAGCCGTGCCGGGCCGCCGTCCAGTACGCCCTCGACCGCACGTCCGTCCGCACCGCCCTCGGCGGTGACCTGGCGGGCGACGTCGCCACCACGATGCTGCCGCCCACCACCGACGGCTTCGACCCCGACGCCCACCCCTACGGCAGCGCCGACGGCAGGGGCGACACCGCCAAGGCCCGCGAGCAGCTCGCCGCGTGCGGCAAACCGGGCGGCTTCAGCACCACGCTCGTCGGCGCCGCCAACAACCCGACGACGCTCGCGGCCATGCAGGCGATCCAGCAGTCGCTGAAGAACGCCGGGATCGCCGTCGTCATCAAGCAGATCCCCATCGGCGAGCTGTACAGCGACCTCGGCACGCCCAGCAAGGTCAAGCAGAACGGGTGGGGCATGGTCATGACCTCGTGGGCCGCCGACTGGCCCGACGGCGGCGGCTTCCTGCGCACCCTCGTCGCCCCCGGCAGCCCCACCAACTACGCCGGGGTCAACGACCCGGGCCTGGACACCGTCCTCTCCCGCGGCGAGAGCGCCGACGAACCGGAGAAGTCCACCGCGGCCTGGCGGGAGGCCGACGCGAAGGTCATGACCGACGCCGCGCTCGTCCCCCTCATCCACGGCCGCCACCTGGTCTTCCGCAGCAGCCGCCTCACCAACGTCTACGAGCACGAGGTCTACGGCGCCCCCGACCTGACGGCGCTGGGCCTGGCCGGCTGACGCGCCGGGTACGGCCCCGGCGGGTACGGCCCCGGCGGGTACGGGATCAGGTCCGTACCGCCGCGGTGAGCGCCGCGGCGAACGCGTCGGACGTCGCCTTGTCCCGCACCGCGACGCGCAGCCACTCCCGGCCCAGGCCCGGGAAGGTGTCGCCCCGGCGCACCGCCCAGCCGCGCGCCCGCAGCCGCTCCCGCACGGCCGCCGCGTCCGGCAGCCGCAGCAGCACGAAAGGCGCAGCCGGGGCCTCGCCCGCGACCGCCACGCCGGGCACCGCGGCCAGCAGCGCGAGCAGATGCGCGCGGTCCTCGGCCGTCCGCACGGCCGCCGCCTCGGCCTCCGCCAGCGCCGCGGGCTCCACGCACGCCTGCGCCGCCGTGAGCGCCGGGGCCGACACCGCCCACAGCGGCTGGGCCCGCTCCAGCGCCGCGAGCGGCTCGCGGCCGCCCAGCACGTAGCCGATCCGCAGCCCCGCAAGGCCCCATGTCTTGGTCAGACTGCGCAGCACCAGCAGCCCGGGGACGTCCCGGGCCGCCGCGAGCGACTCGGGCTCGCCCGGCACCGCGTCCATGAACGCCTCGTCCACCACCAGGATCCGCCCCGGCCGCGCCAACTGCCGCAGCACGGCCGCCGGATGGAGGACGGACGTCGGGTTCGTCGGGTTGCCGACCACCACCAGGTCGGCCCGCTCCGGCACCGCCGCGGGATCCAGCCGGAAGCCGTCCGCCGCCGTCAGCAGCACCCGTTCCACCGGGTGGCCCGCGGCCCGCAGCGCCGCCTCCGGCTCGGTGAACTGCGGGTGCACCACCACCGCGCAGCGCGGCCGCAGCGCCCGCGCCAGCAGCACGAACGCCTCCGCCGCGCCCGCCGTCAGCAGCGCCTCGCGCGGATCGTCGCGCCCGTGCCGCGCGGCGACCGCCGCCCGCGCCGCCCGCCCGTCCGGGTAACGCGCCAGGTCCGCGAGCGAGCCCGCGATCCGCTCCGCCAGCCACGCCGGAGGCGTGCCCGTACGGACGTTGACGGCGAGATCGACCAGGCCGTCGGCCGCCTCGCGGTCGCCGTGGTGGGCCAGGTCGTACGCCCCGGCCCCGTTCTCAGTGATGCGCATGCGCATGCCCGTGCGGGTGGGACGGGTCGTCCGGGTGGTGGTGCGGCTGCTGCGGGCGGCCCACACGGTCCTCGAAGCCGGGCATCGCCACCCGGTAGACGCAGGAGTCGCAGTTCATCCGCAGATCGCCCGCGACCGCCTCCCGGTAGCGCTCCAGCACCAGCGCCGCCAGCTCCGGCTCCGGCCCGAGGACGTCCGCGCAGCGCACGTCCACGGCGCCGTTGCCCGCCGCCCACGCGGCGGCCTGGGCGCGCACCCGGTCCGGCAGCACCCCGGCGAACAGGAAGTACGGCAGCACCACGACCGTCCGCGCGCCCAGCCGCGCGCAGCGCTCCAGGCCCGCCGCGACCGACGGCTCCGCGAGCGACACGAACGCCGTCTCCACGTCCGCGTAACCGCGGCCCTCCCACAGCAGCCGGGCCGCCTTGAAGACCTCGGCGTTCGCGTCCGGATCGGTCGAGCCCCGGCCGACCAGCAGCACCGTCGCGTCGGCCCGCGCCGTCCCCGTCGCCGCCAGCACCTCGTCCACCCGCCGCTCCAGCACCGCCAGCAGCCCCGGGTGCGGGCCCAGCGGGCGGCCGTACGCGAACGACGTCCCCGGGTGGCGCAGCTTCTCCCGGGCCAGCGCCGCCGGGATGTCGCCCTTGGCGTGCCCCGCCGAGACCAGCACCAGCGGCACCGCGGCGAAGTCCCGTACCCCGGCCGCGACCAGGGCCGCGACGCTGTCCGCGAGCGGCGGCGGCGACAGCTCGATGAAACCGCCGCCGACCGGCAGGTCCGGGTGCGCGGTCCCCAGCCCCTCGGTGAAGGACCGGAAGGCCTGCGCACCGGCGGCGTCACGGGTGCCGTGGCCGACGAGCAGCAGGGCGGGGGGCGGTAGGGATGTCACTGGTCGTTCTCCTCGATACTGCCGTAAGGGGTGTAGAGCAGCGCGTTGAGCGCGGCGGCGGCCACGGCGGAACCGCCCTTCTCCGAGACGTTGCTGATCGCGGGCAGGCCCGAGGCCCGCAGACGCTCCTTGCTCTCCGTGGCGCCCACGAAACCGACCGGCAGGCCGATCACCAGCGCGGGCGCCGCGTCCAGCGCGATGAGTTCCTCCAGGGCGGTCGGGGCGCACCCCACGACCCACACGGCGCCCGGCCCGACCTCCTCGAACGCCAGCCGCACCGCGTGCGCGCTGCGCGTCAGGCCGTCCGGCCCGGCCGTGGCGTCCTTCAGCCGGCACACCACCGGGCGCCCGGTGATCCCGGCCGCGACCATCCTCACGTCCGCGACCACCGGGGCCCCGGAGCGCAGCGCCGCGTGCGCCGCGGCGAGCTGCGCCTCGTCCATGACCAGCTCCTCCGCGTACCCGAGGTCCGCGCTCGCGTGCACCACGCGCTCCACCACCGCGCGGCGCAGCGGCGGCAGCGCGGAGGTGTCCAGCCGGGTGCGCAGGATCCGGTACGACTCCTGCTCGATCGGATGCACCACCCGCCGTGCGGGGACGGGCGGTTCGCCCGCCGGTTCGCCCGCCGGACGCGGGGGTGCGGACGGGCGCGGGGGCGCCGCGGGCTTCGGCGGGGCCGGGGGGCGGGGCGGCGGCGGGGACTGCCAGCGGTAGCCGCGCGGGGTCACCATGCGGCCCGCGACCACGCGGGAGGCGGTGTTGCCGACCGTCACGACGGTCATCATGTCGACCGTCGCCGGGTCGAGGTCCTTCAGCGTCGTGACCGTCACCTGCTCGCCCGGCCGGGACGCGGACCGCACGACCCCCACCGGGGTGGCCGGCGCACGGTGCGCCGCCAGCAGCTCCAGCGCCTTCGGCAACTGCCAGTCGCGGCCGCGGCTGCGCGGGTTGTAGAACGTCACGACCAGATCGGACTGCGCCGCCGCCCGCACCCGGTGCTCGATCACCTCCCACGGGGTGTGCAGATCCGACAGGCTGATCGACACATGGTCGTGCCCGAGCGGCGCCCCCAGCAGGGCCGCCGCCGCCAGCGCCGCGGTCACGCCCGGCACGCCCACCACGTCGATGTCGTCCGCGGCCTCCGCGAGCGCGGGCGAGGCCATCGCGTACACGCCCGCGTCGCCGCTGCCGATCAGCGCGACCGCGTGCCCCGCGCGGGCCTCCGCCACCGCCGTACGGGCCCGCGCCTCCTCCGCGCCCAGGCCCGACTCCAGCACCCGGGTGCCCGGCCGCAGCAGGTCCCGGACCTGGTCCACGTACTGGTCCAGCCCCACGACCACCGACGCCCGGCGCAACTCCGCCGCCGCGCGCGGCGTCAGCAGATCCCGGGCCCCCGGCCCGAGCCCCACCACCGCGAGCCGCCCGCGCGGCCTGCGCCGCGCCACCGCTGCCGTCGCCGTCGCCGACTTCCGCTTCTCGACGACGAGTCCGCCCCCCGGCCCGGCGGCCAGCAGCGCCGCCGCCTCCGCCACGGAGGGCGTCCCCACGGCGGCGAGCGGCGCGTCGGAGGGGTTCGGGACCTCGACCCCGGCGAGGTCCGCCGCCGCGAACGTCAGCAACGGCACGCCCAGCGCGCGGGCCGCCCCGACGATCCCCGCCTCGTCCTTCTTGGCCTCCACCGTCGCGAGGGCCCACACACTCCTCCGGGCGAGCCCGGCATCGGCCAGGGCCCCCTCGACGAGCCCCACGACCTCCTCGACACCGACCCCGCGCGACCCCCCGACCCCGACCACGAGCGACGGCGGCCTGACGTACACGACCCGCTCCCCGCGAGGCCGCACCTCGTCGGTGACCTCGACGACGTAGGATCCGGCGCCCTCTTCGGCGGCGGGCCGTGCCGCGGGAGGCGTTGCCGGGGCTTCGTCCGGCCAGGGGTCGAGGGGGAGGGGCGGGAGGGGCCAGGTGACGGGGCTCAGGAGGTGGACGGGGGCGCCGTCCAGGAGGGCCCGGGTCACCGCGGGGACCGCGCCCTCCACCGGGTAGGGGAGGGCGTCGAGGGCCGGTGTGCCGGTCGCGTCCGTCGCGGTGGTCACGACCGGCTCGGCCCCGAGCACCTCGGCGACCTCGGCGGCGAGCGCGTTCGCCCCGGCCGCGTGGCCGCCGAGCAGGGCGACGGTGTGCCGGTGCGCCTCGTCCACCGTCACGACCGCCGGATCACCGGTCTTGGACGTCAGCAGCGGCGCGAGCACCCGTACGGCCGCGCCCGTGGCGAGGAAGACCACGAGCGCGTCGCACTCCGCGAACGCCGCGGCCAGCCGTTCGCCCACCGGCCCGTCGTCGTAGCGGCGGGTACGGCCGGGCCACGCGGCGGCGAGCCGCTCGCAGCCGGTCCTGCCCGCCGCGGTGGCGTGGATGAGGCCGATCACGCGGATGCTCCTTCTTCTTCGCCGGGCCGAACGCCGGGCCGCCGTTCGGCCCACAGTACGAACACGGGGTTCGCCGCGGCGAGCCGTGCGACCCCGCCGGGCAGCGGCGCGAGCCGCGAGGACTGGAGCAGCACCCCGTCCGCCGCGAAACCCGCGGCGCCGAGCGCGGCACGTACCGCCGCGACCCGCTCGACCGCCGCGAGCGTCACCACGACCGTGCGCCGCGCCCGCGCGGCACACGCGGCGACCACGGCGCCGACGTCCTCCCCGCCGCCGCCGACGAACACCGCGTCGGGGTCGGGGAGTTCGCCGAGGACGCCGGGCGCGGCGCCGTGCACGGCGGTGACGTCCACGCCGTGCGCGGCGGCATTGGCCCGGACCCGGGCGACCGCGTCCGCGCATCTGTCGACGGCGACGACCGCCGCCCCGAACCGCGCGCACTCCACGGCCACCGAGCCGGACCCGGCGCCGACGTCCCACACCAGTTCGCCGGTGCGCGGCCCGAGCCGGGCGAGCGCGAGCGCCCGGACCTCGAACTTGCTGATCATCGAATCCCGGTGGGCGAACGCCTCCTCGGGCAGCGCCCAGCCCGCGGGCGCGGGCGCCGGGCCCGCCACGGTGACGGCGGGCCGGACCGGCAGCTCCGGACGCAGGCTCAGGACGACGCTCACGGCCCCGCCCCACTCCCGCCGCGCCGCCTCCCGCGGGGAGACGGTCACGACCGACTCGCCGTCCGCGCCCAGCCGTGAGGCCACCACGAGCCGCCGGTCCGCCCCGGCGCGGTCGAGCGCGGCGCCCAGTTCGGCGGGCCCTGCGCCGGGGCCGGTCAGCACCGCGGCCTTGCGGTGCGCGAGGCACACGTTGACCGCGGTCCGCAGCGCCCGCCCGTGCGCGCTCACCACGACCGCGTCGTCCCAGCTCAGCCCGACCCGGGCGAAGGCGGCGGCGACGGACGGCACGGACGGCCGCACGTCCAGCGCCGCGGCCCCCAACCGTTCGCCCAGCGCCCGTACGATCCCGAAGTGCCCCGGATCCCCGGACGCCAGCACCACGACCCGCCGCCCGGCGGCCGCGTACTCCGCGACGACGTCGAGGGCGGGCGCGAGCGGCCCCAGCACCAACCGCCGTGCCCCGGCGGGCAGTTCGGCGGCCTCCAGATGCCGCGCACCCCCGACGACCAGCGCGGCGTCCCCCGCGACGACCGGCGCAGCCCCGCCCGTACCGGCACCGAGGACGGTGACGAGCCCGGGAGCGACGGGACCCGGCGGAAGCGGCTCCGGACGACCGCCCCGCCCGCTCGCGGCGCCCGTCGCGCGCGGGTCGTCGCCCGCACCGTGCGCGTCGTTCCCGCTCCCGGCCGTACCCGCCCCGGCGCCCTCCCGCGCGGTCGCGCGCTCAGTCACGGGGAGTCCGCAGGTCGCGGCGGGCGGCCGGGTCCGCGCGGCGGAAGCCGTGGAAGTGGCCCGGGTGGTAGAGGTGGGAGCGCGTGCCGGAGGCGGCGAGCGCGGGGCCCACGAGGAAGAGCGTGTGCTTCCACAGGCGGTGCGCCTTGACCGTCTCCTCCAGCGTGCCCACCGTGCAGTGCAGCAGCAGCTCCTCCGGCCACGTCACCTGGTGCGCGACGATGACCGGCGTGTCCACCGGGTAGCCGCCCTCCAGCAGTTCGGCGGCCAGCTGGCCGCTGCGCGCGGCGGACAGGAAGACCGCCATCGTCGTGCCGTGCCGGGCGAACTCCCGGACCTCCTCGCCCGGCGGCATCGGCGTCTTGCCGCCGCCCAGCCGGGTGAGCACGACGGACTGCGCGACCCGCGGGATCGTCAGCTCCCGCCCGGCGCGCGCGGCGACCGCCGAGAAGGACGACACGCCGGGCACGATCTCCACCTCGACGCCCAGTTCGGCGCAGCGGTCCACCTGCTCCTGCGTCCCGCCCCACAGGGCGGGATCCCCGGAATGGACCCGCGCACAGCGCAGCCCCTCGCGGCCGACACGCTCGTAGACGGCGACGACGTCCTCCAGCGACATCCCCGCCGAGTCCAGGATCTCCGCCCCCTCCCGGGCGTGCTCCAGCACCGCCTCCTGCACGAGGCTCGCCGCCCAGATGACGACATCCGCCTCGGCGATGGCCTTCGCGGCGCGGAACGTCAGCAGATCGGCCGCCCCCGGCCCGGCCCCGACGATCGTGACCTTCCCGCTCACCGGCCGCCTCCGCTCCGGCGGACCACCGCGCCCCGCACCGCGCCGTTCACAGCTTTCCTCCTCGTGCGTCCCGCCGGGCGGGGGCGATCAGGGTCGACAGGTACGGCAGCGGGCCGCCGTCGGCCAGTTCCGCCGCGGGGCGGATGGACTCCCCGGGCAGGCCCAGCGCGCTGCCCCACACCGCGTCGGCGGTGCGACCGGTGGCGGCGAGGGCCGCCGCGACCTCGGCGGCCAGACGGCCGAACTTGTACGCCACGACCGTGCCGGGGCCCTCCAGCGCGGCCTTGAGCACGGCGGCGCCCGCCGTCACCGGGACCAGCGTCAGCGGCTCCGTCCCCTCGGTGAGGACCGCTCCGCTGCGCGCGGCGAGATCCTGCATCGCCGTGACACCGGGGACGGTCGCGACCGTCAGGCCGGGGACGAGGGCCGCGACGGTCTGGGCGAGGTAGGTGAAGGTCGAGTAGACGTTGGGGTCGCCGATCGTCGCGAACGCCACCGTGCCGTGCGTACGAAGCAGGTCCGCGACACGCTCGCCCGCCGCGTCCCACGCGGCCTCCCGGCGGGCCCGGTCGGCGCGCTCGTTCAGCGCGAAGACGACGCGGACGACGCGCGCGGGGTCCACGTAGTGCAGCACCGTCGCCTCGGCGCGGCCGGTCTCGCCGGTGTCCATCACCGGCACCACCACCGCGCCCGCGGCGCGCAGCGCGCCCACGCCCTTGACCGTGACCAGCTCCGGATCGCCGGGGCCGACCCCGACGCCGGTCAGGAGCTTGCCGTTCATGCGGCACACCTCTCGACGAAACGGGTCGCGAGCGACGGCTCGCCGGCCCAGTGCAGATGCAGGTAGGAGGCGTGCACGGCGCCGTCCACGAAGCCCTCGGTACGGCGCTCGGGGTGCGTGAAGCCCCACGCGGCGGCGGCGCCCGCCGCCGGGGTCACCGCCGTGCGGTGGAACTCGTGCCCGCGCACGCGGGTGCCCGCCGCGGCGAGCACACTGTCGCCGTCCAGCGCGACGGCCTCGCGGTAGCCCAGCGTGAGCGTGCCGGTCATCGCGGCGGAGGCGGGCAGGCGGCCGCACATGGGGTGGCCGTCGAGGTCACGGGCGAGGTAGAGCAGGCCCGCGCACTCCGCGGCGACGGGGCCGCGGAAGCGGGTGATCTCGCTGCGGAGGGCGGAGTTGGCGGACAGCTCCGCCGCGTAGACCTCCGGGAAGCCGCCGCCGAGGACGAGGCCGCGGGTGCCTTCGGGGAGGGCTTCGTCGGTGAGCGGGTCGAGGCTGACGACGTCCGCTCCGGCGGCGCGGAGCAGTTCCGCCTGCTCGGCGTAGGAGAAGCTGAAGGCCGCCCCGCGGGCGACGGCGACGACGGGGCGGGCGCGGGTGGGTTCTGCCCCTGACCCGCCCCTTCCCGAAACCGGGGTGCCACCCCGGCCCCCGCCCGGGGCTCCGCCCCGAACCCGGGTCCTCAAACGCCGGACGGGCTGGAATTCGCCTCCGCCCGGGGCCGCGGGCGGGGCAGAATCAAGCCCCTCCGGCGATTGAGGAGCGGGGTCCGGGGCGGAGCCCCGGTTGCGGGAGAGGGCGACCTCGGCCGCCGCGTCCCACGGCTCCGCCGTGAGCCGCGGGGCCGTGCGCGCCAGCGCGAGCAGCATGTCGAGGTCGCACGCCTCGCGCACCCGCGCCGCCGCCGCGCGGACGAACGCGCGGGCGGCACCGTCGCGCTCGGCGGCGGGCACGAGCCCCAGGTGCCGGGACGGCACCGCGAGTTCCGCCCCGCGCGGCAGCGCGCCCGCGCACGGGACGCCCGCCTCCTCCAGCGCGTCCCGCAGCATCCGCTCGTGCCGTGGCGAAGCCACCTTGTTGAGGACGACCGCCCCCACCCGCACCCGCGGGTCGAACGTCGTGAAGCCGTGCACGAGCGCGGCCACCGAGCGGGCCTGGGCGGACGCGTCGACGACGAGCACGACGGGTGCCCGCAGCAGCGTCGCGACCTGCGCGGTGGAGCCCAGCTCCCCGCGCCCCGCGGCGCCGTCGAACAGGCCCATGACGCCTTCGACGACCGCGAGGTCGCAGCCTTGCGCGGCGTGCCGGAAGAGCGGGGCGACACGGTGTTCGCCGCACAGGAAGGGGTCGAGGTTGCGGCCGGGTCGCCCGGTGGCGAGCGCGTGGTAGCCGGGGTCGATGTAGTCGGGGCCGACCTTGTGCGGGGAGACGGTGTGACCGGCGGCGGCGTACGCGGCCATCAGGCCGGTCGCGACCGTGGTCTTGCCGGATCCTGACGCGGGCGCGGCGACGACGAGACGGGCTACCACTCGATGCCCCTCTGGCCCTTCTGGCCCGCGTCCATGGGGTGCTTGACCTTGGTCATGTCGGTGACGAGGTCGGCGGCGGCCACCAGTTCGGCGGGGGCGTTGCGGCCGGTGATCACGACGTGCTGGGTGCCGGGCCGCTCGCGCAGCACCGCGACGACCTCGGCGGTGTCGACCCAGCCCCACGTCATCGGGTACGCGAACTCGTCCAGCACGTACAGCCGGTACGTCTGCGCGGCCAGGTCGCGCTTGACCTGCTCCCAGCCCTCCCGGGCGGCCTCCTCGCTGCTGTCGAGCGAGCGCTGCACCCACGACCAGCCCTCGCCCATCTTGTGCCAGGCCACCGTGCCGCCCTCGCCGGAGGCGCCGAGGACGCGCAGCGCGCGCTCCTCGCCGACCCGCCACTTCGCGGACTTCACGAACTGGAAGACACCCACCGGCCAGCCCTGATTCCACGCGCGCAGCGCGAGCCCGAAGGCGGCCGTCGACTTCCCCTTGCCCGTGCCGGTGTGCACGATCGTCAGCGGGCGGTTGCGGCGCTGCCGCGTCGTCAGGCCGTCGTCGGGTACGGAAGCGGGCTGTCCCTGCGGCATTACGCGGCCCTCCGGAAGTCCTTGACCAGGGACGACACCGTGTCGGCCCGCAGTTCGCCGAGGGTCACCGCGACCCCGCCGAGGTCGGCGGCGAGCGTGCCCGCGAGCCCGAGGCGGACCGGACCGGACTCGCAGTCCACGACGACCGCGGCCGTCCCCGTCGCCGCCAGCAGCCGGGCGGCCCGCGCGGCGTGCGCGAGCGGCTCGGGACCGCCGGTGGCCCGCCCGTCCGTGACGACGACGAGCAGCGCGCGCCGCGCCGGGTCGCGCAGCCGCTCGACGCGCAGCACGTCGTGCGCCTTCAGCAGGCCCGCGGCGAGCGGGGTGCGGCCGCCGGTGGGCAGCCGCTCCAGCCGCGCGGCGCCCGCGTCCACCGACGACGTCGGCGGCAGCGCCAGCTCGGCGTCCTTGCCGCGGAAGGTGACCAGGCCGACCTTGTCGCGCCGCTGGTAGGCGTCCAGCAGCAGCGACAGCACCGCGCCCTTGACCGCCGACATCCGCTGCCGGGCCGCCATGGAGCCGGACGCGTCGACGGCGAAGAGCACGAGATTGCCCTCCCGGCCCTCGCGCACGGCCTCGCGCAGGTCGTCGGCGCGCACCACGATCCCGGGGCCGCGGCGCCCACGCGCCCGCTGGTGGGGCGCCGCGGCCTGCACGGTCGCGGCCAGGTGCAGCTTGCCGAGGGCGCCGCGCGGGCGCCGCGCGCCGGTCGTACGGCCGTGCGCGGTACGGGCGCGGGAGCGGCGGCCGGCCGCGCCCTCACCGAGGCCGGGCACGGTCAGCGGCCGTACCCGGAAGGGCGTCTCGGCGGCGGCCGCGGGCTGTTCGCGGGGGGAGCCGGGGGAGGGGGCGCCCTCGGCGTCGGCGTCAGGGGAGCCGGGGGCGGCGGGGCTCTGCGCGGGGGAGCCGGGGGAGTCGGCGGCGTCCGCGGTGTCGGGCGGGCCGTCCGCGGGCTGCGGGGGGATGCCGCCGCCACCACCGGGGCCGTTGCCGTCGGGGTTCGGGTCGTCCGGGTCGTCCGGGTCCGCGTCGGGGTCCGCCTCCGGATCCGGCTCGGACTGCGCGGCGGCCTCGGCGAGCGCCTGGTCGAGGGTGTCCTCGTCCAGGCCGGGTGCGTCGAAGGGGTTGCGGCGGCGCCGGTGCGGCAGCGCGAGCAGCGCCGCCTGCCGGATGTCCTCGGCGAGGACGACCGTGCGGCCCGCCCACGCGGCGAGCGCGGTCGCGGTGCGGGCCATCACGATGTCGGCGCGCATGCCGTCGACCTCGAAGGCCGCGCAGGTGGCCGCGATCTGCCGCAGCACGGAGTCCCCGAGCCGCACCTCGGGCAGCAACGCCCTTGCGGCCGCGATGCGTTCGCGGACCTCCTGCTCCCGCGCCGCCCAACCGGCGGCGAAACCGGCGGGGTTTGCGTCGTACGCGAGCCGCCGCCGGACGACCTCCACCCGCTCGTCGGTGTCGCGGGACGCCGCGACCTCGACGGTCAGGCCGAACCGGTCGAGCAACTGCGGGCGCAGCTCGCCCTCTTCGGGGTTCATCGTGCCGACGAGCAGGAAGCGGGCGGCGTGCGTGACGGACACGCCCTCGCGCTCGACATGGCTTGCGCCCATCGCGGCGGCATCCAGCAGCAGATCGACCAGGTGGTCGTGCAGCAGGTTGACCTCGTCGACGTAGAGGATGCCGCGGTGCGCGGCCGCGAGCAGGCCCGGCTCGAAGGCCTTCACTCCTTCGGCCAGCGCGCGTTCGAGGTCGAGGGCGCCGACGAGGCGGTCCTCCGACGCACCGACCGGCAGCTCCACCAGCCGCGCGGGGCGCTCCAGGGCGCCCCCGTCCGCGGGGTGCGGGCCGTCCGGGCACGCGGGGTCGGCGGCGCCCGGCGCGCACGAGAAGCGGCAGCCGGGGACGACCCGGACGGCGGGCAGCAGCGCGGTCATCGCCCGCACGGCGGTCGACTTGGCGGTGCCCTTCTCACCGCGCACCAGCACGCCGCCCACCGCGGGCGAGACGGCGTTGAGCACGAGGGCGAGCCGCAGCTCTTCCTGTCCCACGAGGGCACTGAACGGGTACGTCACGCTTCCTCCTCCGCCTGGTCGCGGCAGCCTGCCGCGGTGGTGCTCGCCGTCGCCGGGCGCGGGTCCCTCGCGCCCGCCCTCCCCCTGCCCGCGCCGGGAGGACCCCCGGCCGAGCAGGACGACGGCCCGCAACGGGACATACCGGTTGTCCCACCGCAGGCAGGGACCCGTACCCGGGAACGGCGGGTGCCCCCGCGGCGGGCGGCCGCGCCGCCGGGAGCGGTGGACGCGCTCATGCCTCGCCGCCTTCCAGGTCGCCCTCCAGGGCGAGGTAGGTCTCGCGCAGACGCGCGAGCGTCTCCGGATCCGGGGCCGCCCACAGGCCCCGGTCCGCCGCTTCGAGCAGCCGCTCCGAAATCCCGCGCAGCGCCCACGGGTTGGACTTCCGCATGAAGTCCGCGTTCTCCGCGTCGAAGACGTATTCCGCGGCGAGCCGCTCGTACATCCAGTCGTCCACGACGCCCGCCGTCGCGTCGTACCCGAACAGGTAGTCGACGGTGGCGGCCATCTCGAAGGCGCCCTTGTAGCCGTGCCGCCGCATCGCCGCCATCCAGCGGGGGTTGACGACACGGGCGCGGAAGACGCGGTGGGTCTCCTCGCCGAGCGTGCGGGTGCGGATCTGGTCGGTGAGGGCGCTGTCGCCGACGTACGCCTCGGGGGAGGTGCCGGTGAGGTGGCGGACCATCGCGACCATGCCGCCGTGGTACTGGAAGTAGTCGTCGGCGTCGACGAGGTCGTGCTCGCGGGTGTCGACGTTCTTCGCGGCCACCTGGATGCGCCGGAAGGCGGCCTCCATGTCGCCGCGCGCGGCGCGCCCGTCGAGGCCGCGGCCGTACGCGTAGCCGCCCCACACCGCGTAGACCTCGGCGAGGTCGGCGTCGGAGCGCCAGTTGCGGGCGTCGATGAGCGGCAGCAGCCCCGCGCCGTACGCGCCGGGCTTGGAACCGAAGATGCGGGCGGTGGCGCGCCGCCGGTCGCCGTGCGCGGCGGTGTCCTCGTCGGCGTGCGCGCGCACGTAGTTGGCGTCGGCGTCCTCGTCGAGTTCGGCGACCGTCCGCACCGCGTCGTCGACGAGCGCGACGACGTGCGGGAAGGCGTCGCGGAAGAAGCCCGAGATGCGCACGGTGACGTCGATGCGCGGGCGGCCCAGTTCGGCGGCCGGGACGACCTCGAAGCCGGTGACGCGGCGCGAGGCGTCGTCCCACACCGGGCGGCAGCCCAGCAGCGCGAGGATCTCGGCGATGTCGTCCCCTTGCGTGCGCATGCAGGAGGTGCCCCACACCGTCAGGCCCACCGACTTTGGGTAGGCGCCGTGGTCGGCGAGATGCCGGGCGAGCAGCGACTCGGCGAGCGCGGAGCCGACGTCCCACGACAACCGGGACGGGATCGCCTTGGGGTCGACGGAGTAGAAGTTCCGCCCGGTCGGCAGCACGTTGACCAGGCCGCGGGTGGGGGAGCCGGAGGGGCCCGCGGGCACGTAACCGCCGCGCAGGGCCCGCAGGATGTGGCCCAGCTCGTCACTGGTGCGCTCCAGCCGCGGCACGACCTCGGTGGCGGCGAAGTCCAGCACCCGCAACGCTGCCGGGACTTCGGCGCCCAGCACCTCGCGTACGGTCGCGGCCGCGGCCTGCGGTGCCCAGCCGCGTGCCTCCATCGTCTCGGCGAGCCGCCGCGCGACCTGCTCCAGCAGGTCCACCGCGTCGGACGCGGTACGCGCCGGGCCGTCCGCGAGGGACGTCAACGCGGCCGGTACGGCGAGGGGTTCGCCGGGCGCGGCCAGCAACTCCTTCTCCACCAGCCCGACATGCTCGGCGAGAGCGGCCCGCAGGCCCGGCAGCGCGCCGCCCCTGCCGCCCCACACCTGGGCCGAACGCAGGACCGCCAGCACGAGGTTGACGCGCGCCTCGGCGAGCGGGCCCGCGCCCAGGATGTGCAGGCCGTCGCGGATCTGGACGTCCTTGATCTCGCACAGCCAGCCGTCGACGTGCAGCACGAAGTCGTCGAAGTCGTCCTCGCCGGGCTGCTCGTCGACGTGCAGGTCGCGGTGCAGCTCGGCGGCCCGCACCAGTTCCCAGATCCGGCCGCGGATCGCCGGGGCCTTCGCCGGGTCGAGATCGCTCACCAGGGCGTACTCGTCGAGGAGTTGCTCCAGCTTGGCGAGGTCGCCGTAGCTGTCCGCGCGCGCCATCGGCGGCACCAGGTGGTCCACGACGGTCGCGTGGCCGCGCCGCTTGGCCTGCGTGCCCTCGCCCGGGTCGTTGACGATGAAGGGGTAGACGAGCGGGATCTCGCCCAGCACCGCGTCCGGCGCGCATCCGGCGGACAGGCCGAGGCCCTTGCCGGGCAGCCACTCCAGCGTGCCGTGCTTGCCCAGGTGCACGATCGCGTCGGCGCCGAGGGTGTGGTCGAGCCAGCGGTACGCGGCCAGGTAGTGGTGCGACGGCGGCATGTCGGGGTCGTGGTAGATCGCGATCGGGTTCTCCCCGAAGCCGCGCGGCGGCTGGATGAGCACCACCACGTTGCCGAAGCGCAGCGACGCCAGCACGATGTCGTCGCCGTCCACGTAGAGCGAGCCCGGCGGTTCGCCCCAGTGCTCCAGCATCGACGCGCGCAGGCCCTCGTCCAGCCGGGCGAACCAGCCGCGGTAGTCGGCGAGCGGCACCCGGGCCGGGGCGGCGGCGAGCTGCTCCTCGGTCAGCCACTCCACGTCGTGCCCGCCGGCGGCGATCAGCCGGTGGATCAACTCGTCCCCGTCCTCGGGGTGTTCACCGGTGTCGTAACCGGCCGCCCGCAGTTCCCCGAGCAGCCGCACGGCGGAGGCGGGGGTGTCCAGGCCCACCGCGTTGCCGACCCGGGAGTGCTTGGTCGGGTAGGCGGTGAAGACCAGCGCGATCTTCTTGTCCGCGTTCGGTACGTGCCGCAGGGCCGCGTACCGGACGGCGATGCCCGCGACCCGCGCGGCCCGCTCCGGATCGGCGACGTACACCGGCACGTCGCCCTCGCCGCTCTCCTTGAACGAGAACGGCACGGTGATCAGCCGCCCGTCGAACTCCGGGATCGCCACCTGCATCGCCGCGTCCATCGGCGACAGCGCCGCGTCCGACTCCTGCCACGCCTTGCGCGAGGAGGTCAGGCACAGGCCCTGGAGCACGGGCACGTCGAGCCCGGCGAGCGCGCCGATGTCCCACGCCTCGTCGTCACCGCCCGCCGACGCGTCCGCCGCGACCGTGCCGCCGGACGCCAGCACCGTCGCCACGATCGCGTCCGCCCGGCCCAGCAGCGCGAAGAGCTCCGGATCCGCGCCGCGCAGCGAACCGCAGTACACCGGAAGGGCGTTGGCGCCGCGCGCCTCCACCGCCGCGCACAGGGTGTCCACGAAGGCGGTGTTGCCGGACAGTTCGTGCGCCCGGTAGAAGAGCACCGCCACCGTGGGGCGCGCCGGGTCGTGCCCGCCGTCCTCGCCGTGCACCCCGAACTGCGGCATGGCACGCGGCGGTTCAAAACCCTCGCCGCTCATCAGCACCGTGTCGGACAGGAAGCGCGCCAGCTCCGCCAGGTTCGCCGGGCCGCCCTCCACGAGGTAGCGCAGCGCCTCCGCGACGACGCCCGCGGGCACCGTCGAGAGCGCCATCAGCTCCGCGTCCGGCACGTTCTCGCCGCCCAGCAGCACCGACGGCACCCCGGACGCGGCGACGACCGCGAGCCCCTCCTCCCACGCCCGGCGCCCGCCCAGCAGCCGCACCACGACGAGGTCGGCGCCCGCGAGCAGCCCGGGAAGACCGGTGTCCGGATCCACCCGGGAGGGGTTGGCGATGCGGTAGTCGGCCGCCCCGCCGGTGGCGGCGCGGGCCGCGAGCAGGTCGGTGTCGGCGGTGGACAGCAGCAGAACGGTCGTCATGGTGCCCCCGGTGGGACGAAGGGGAGGCCGGCCGGAGCGCCGCCCTCGATGAGCCGCAGCAGCGCGGTGGTGTCCAGGTGCTCGGCGACCAGGTCGGCGAGCCGGTCGAGCTGCGCCTCGCGCAGCGCCGCGAAGTCGGTGTCCGGCGCGGGCACGAAGGAGCGGCCCGCGACGTGCGCGACCTCGCGCAGGAAGGCCCGGCGGAAGCCGTCGGATTCGAGCGAGCCGTGCCAGTGCGTGCCCCACACCGCGCCCACCCGCAGCCCGTCGAGGAACGGCTCGCCCCCGGCGCCGAGTTCGGCCACCCCGTGGTGGATCTCGTAGCCCTCGACGGGCTCGCCGTACGCCGAACCGGCGGGCCGGGCCAGCGTCTTGGCGGCGGCGAAGCGGATCCGGGCGGGCAGCAGTCCGAGGCCGCGGACCGTACCGGCCTTCGACTCGACGTCGTCCTCGATGCGTTCGGCGAGGATCTGGAAGCCGCCGCAGATGCCCAGCACCGGGCGGCCCGCCGCCGCGCGGCGCTCCACCGCCGCCGCCAGGCCCCGCCCGCGCAGCCACTCCAGCGCCCGCACGGTGCCGCGGGTGCCCGGCAGCACCACCAGGTCGGCGGCGGCCACCTCCGTGGGCCGGTCGGTGAAGCGCACCTCCACACCGGGCTCGGCGGCGAGCGCGTCCAGGTCCGTGAAGTTCGACATCAGCGGCAGCGGCACGACCGCGACCCGCAGCGTTTCGTGCCCGTACGGCTCGCCCGCCGCGTGCTCGCGGACGTGCAGGCCGTCCTCCTCGTCGATGTCCAGGCCGCGCGCGTACGGCAGCACGCCCAGCGTCGGGCGGCCGGTCAGCCCGCGCAGCATCTCCAGGCCCGGCTCCAGCAGCGTCACGTCGCCCCGGAACTTGTTCACCACGTAGCCCGCGACGAGCGCCTGCTCCTCGGGCGGCAGCAGCGCGGTCGTGCCGAAGAACGCGGCGAAGACGCCGCCTCGGTCGATGTCGCCCACCAGCAGCGCGGGCAGCCCCGCGCGGCGCGCCAGGCCCAGGTTGACGATGTCGGTACGCCGCAGGTTGATCTCCGCGGGGCTCCCGGCGCCCTCGCAGATCACCGCGTCGTACGAACGCCCCAGCTGCGCCAGGCAGTCGGCGACGACGTCCACCAGCCCGCCCTGGAAACCGCCGGCACCGTGGTAGCCGCGGGCCGACATCTCGCCCACCGGCTTCCCCAGCAGCACCACCTGGCTGCTGCGGTCGCCACCCGGCTTGAGCAGCACCGGGTTCATCAGCGCGGACGGCTCCACGCGCGCCGCCTGCGCCTGCACGGCCTGCGCCCGCCCGATCTCCGCGCCGTCCCGCGTGACGAAGGAGTTGAGCGACATGTTCTGCCCCTTGAACGGGGCGACCCGCAGGCCCTGCCGCACCAGGAAGCGGCATATCCCCGCGGTGACCACGCTCTTGCCCGCGTCGGACGCGGTCCCGGCGACCATGAGACCCCTCACGACGCCTCCCCCCGGCGGCGACGGCCGGACGGCGGGCCGCCGCCGTCGCCGTCTCCGGTCAGCAGCGACGGCAGCACGCTCACCGCGACGGCCAGCGCCGACACCCGGCGGGACAGGGCGATCGCCCGTTCGATGTCCGCCACCGCCGGGGGCGGGAACTCGGCACCCAGCACCGCGCGGTGCTCGGTGCGGCCCGCGTACGAGAGGGTGCCGCCCAGCCGGACACGGAGGGCACCGGCGAAGGCGGCCTCCACCGGGCCCGCGTTGGGGCTCGGGTGGGCGGCGGCGTCACGCCGCCAGGTGCGCCGGGCGTCGCGCGGGTGCGGGCCCGCGAGGACGGCGAGCGCCGCGGTGAGGCGGGCGCCGGGCCATCCCACCACGTCGTCGAGCCGGGCCGAGGCCCAGCCGAACCGGAGGTGGCGCGGGGAGCGGTGGCCCACCATCGCGTCCAGCGTGTTGGCGGCGCGGAATCCGGCGAGCCCGGCGGGACCTGCGGCCGCGCCCCACACCAGGGCGCCGACGACCGCGTCCGAGGTGTTCTCGGCGACGGACTCGACGACCGCGCGGGCGATCCCGGCGGCGTCCAGGTGCTGCGGGTCGCGCCCGCACAGGTGCGGCAGCCGGGCCCGTGCCGCGTCGAGGTCCCCGGCTTCCAGCGCGGCGCCGATCGCGCGCGCCTCGCGCGCCAGCGAGGTGCCGCCGAGGACGGCCCAGGTGCAGGCCGCGGCCAGCGCGGTGGAGGCCGCGGGGGAGCGGCGGGCGGCACGCGCGGCGAGCCCGGCGGCGGAGGCGGCGGCCCCGGCGCACAGCGCCGTGTACAGGGCGCCGGTGAGTCGGTCGTCGCGCCACAGCCGGCGCTCCAGCGCTCCCGCCGCGCGCCCGAAGGCCGCGACCGGGTGGCCGCGGCGCGGGTCGCCCGCGACGAGATCGCCGAGGAAGCCGAGTGCGGCGCCGTACGCGTAGGTGCGGTCGGCACGCATGGCTCAGACCGCCGTCACACCTCGCGGGGCGGTGGCGGTGGGAGGGGGTGGGGGAGTGGCGCCGGGCATGGCTGTTGTCCTCACTCAGGGTCCGCGCCCTGGTTCGACGTGACCGGCGGTGAGAGTCTCCTGGCTCCCGGATCTACGCACTCCCGGGTCTTCCAGCCGGTGAACCGGCCGTGACGTACGGGTTCGGGAGTGCACTCCCCGGTGACAGTGGCGGGACCGCGCCGGATTCGCACCGGACTTCCTCTCCTGCCGCCGTTATGGCATCCGGCAGTCCACCACGCCCGCAACGACCGCGTCAACCTGCCCCTGACCTGCGGCGACGGAGTGTGGTGAGGTCCACACCCCGTCGCGGAAGAGAGCCGGACGGCGCCGGCGGGCAGGGGGCGCTACTTGGCGACGATGAGCCAGATGCCCCACGCGACCGCCGCCGCGCACGCGGCGAAGCACACGTACGCGCCGCCGCGCGCGGCCACGCCGCCGGGCCCGGCCGCGGGCCGGGACAGGCCGACCACGCCGAGGGTGAAGACGCCGACCAGGCCGACGGTGGACAGCAGGGTGACGACCAGGACAGTGCCGAGGGCGTGCCAGTCGATGCTCATGAGGGCTCCTTCGGACCGGGGTCAGACCGTCGCGGTGGGGGCGGGTGCCGGGCTGCCGGCCGGCGGCGGGATCACGGCGGCGATGGCCGCGGTGACCGCGCCCTGCGGCTCGGCGGCACCGGCGGTGTCACCGCCGACCTCGTCGTTGACGTTGGCGTGCGTGACGGGCCTGCGGCGCGCCGCCGTACGGATCGCGGCGCACACCGCGAGTCCGAGCACGGCGACCGCGGCCACACCCCAGTTGCCCTGGTCGGCCAGCAGCGCGGCGCCCGCGCCGACCAGCCCGGCCGCGGGGAGCGTCAGCGCCCACGCGGCGACCATCCGCCCCGCGGTGCTCCAGCGCACCACCGCGCCGCTGCGGCCCAGCCCCGCGCCCATGACCGAGCCGGAGCACACCTGCGTGGTGGACAGCGCGAAGCCCAGGTGCGAGGAGGCCAGGATGGTGGCGGCGGCGCCGGTCTGCGCCGCGAAGCCCTGCTGCGGCTGGATGTCGGTGAGGCCCTTGCCCATCGTGCGGATGATCCGCCAGCCGCCGATGTACGTGCCCAGCGCGATGGCCGCGCCCGCCGAGACGATGACCCACAGCGGCGGGTCGGAGTGCGGGGCGACGACACCGCCGGTGATGAGCGCGAGAGTGATCACGCCCATCGTCTTCTGCGCGTCGTTGGTGCCGTGCGCGAGCGAGACGAGCCCGGCCGAGGCGATCTGCCCGGCGCGGTAGCCCTTCGCCGTCGCCCGCGGGTCGGCCTTGCGGTCCAGCCGGTAGCTCAGCCGCGTCGCGGCGAAGGCGGCGAGGCCCGCCACGAAGGGGGCGGCGAGCGCCGGTATCAGGACCTTCATGACCACGGCGTCGCCGTGCACGCCGTGCCGTCCGACCGCGACCAGCGTCGCGCCGATCAGTCCGCCGAACAGCGCGTGCGAGGAGCTGGAGGGCAGCCCGGCCAGCCAGGTCAGCATGTTCCAGACGATCGCGCCGACCAGCGCCGCGAAGATCATCTGCGGTCTGACGCCGGCGGACTCGTCGATGATGCCGCCGGAGATGGTCTTGGCGACCTCGACGGACAGGAAGGCCCCGACGAGGTTCAGCGCGGCGGACATGGCCACCGCCGTCTTGGGCTTGAGGGCGCCGGTCGAGATGGTCGTGGCCATCGCGTTCGCGGTGTCGTGGAAACCGTTCGTGAAATCGAACGCGAGAGCGGTGGCGATGACGATTCCGATCAG
Organism: Streptomyces sp. NPDC021224; assembly: GCF_044332905.1. Classification (NCBI taxonomy): domain Bacteria; kingdom Bacillati; phylum Actinomycetota; class Actinomycetes; order Kitasatosporales; family Streptomycetaceae; genus Streptomyces; species Streptomyces sp. NPDC021224. The sequence goes on from NZ_JBIRPW010000011.1 coordinate 216,509, forward strand.
GAGCGTCATGTGTTCCATGGACCCAGGCAATCGTTCGATCGGACAGTGGCGAGCCGACCGTACGGACCGTTCATGAACGGGAGGTGAACTGGTAGGGGACTCGTGGTGCCAACATGACAGGACGATGAATGGAATGCCAAGGGTGATCGTCCTCACGGTATACAAAGCGTGCTACAACTGTGCGGGCGCGGGGCCGGTGACAATGTCCGTGCCGGGCCTCGGCAACGGAAGGGATCACCGTGCGGGACGCTGTCGCTGAAGCATGGGAAGAGGTCGTCGCCACGGCCCGCCGCAGCGTCGCCGACGGGCTCGTCGTCGGCACCTCCGGCAACGTCTCCGTACGCGTCGGAGAACGCGTCGTCGTGACGCCCACGGGCGTGCCGTACGACCGGCTGCGCCCCGCCGACGCGGTCGCCGTCGAACTCGACGGGCGCCAGGTGCGCGGCGACCTGCGCCCCACCAGCGAGCTGCCGCTCCACCTCGCCGTCTACCGCGCCACGGACGCGGCCGCGATCGTCCACACCCACGCGCCGCACGCCACCGCGGTGACCCTTCTCACGGACGAGCTGCCGCCCGTCCACTACATGGCCGCGGCGCTCGGCGGGCCCGTACGCGTCGCGCCCTACGCGCTCTACGGCACGGACGAGCTGGCCGCCGGGGCGGTCGCCGCGCTGCGGGGCCGCACCGCGTGCCTGCTGGCCAACCACGGCACCCTCGTGCACGCCGCGTCCCTCTCCCGCGCCTACGAGCACACCGCCCAGCTCGAATGGATGAGCCGCGTCTGGCTCCTCGCCTCCTCCGCGGGCCACCCGCGCACCCTGTCCCCGGACGACCTCACCGCGGCGTCCGCCGCCCTCGCCGCCTACGGCCAGCCGCACTGAGCTGCCCCTCGCGGCGGGTGCCCCGACCTTCTCCCGTTGGTGGGCTGAGCACGCAGTTCCCCGCGCCCCATCTCGCCCCGGGCTGCCCCGGGGGGTGCTTCTCGCGATCGTCCGCGCGTGGAGCCTGGCCGCGCAGTTCCCCGCGCCCCTGAAAACGCCCACCCTGCGCAGCGAGGGCAACCCCCAGGGGCGCGTGGGAGCACCTCCCGGGCGGAGCCTGGGGGAGAACGAAGCGCTCAGCCCCCGCCGGGGGAATGGCGACCCGCGACCGGAAGTGGCACTCACTTAGGGGCGCGTGGGAGCACCTCCCGGGCGGAGCCTGGGGGAGAACGGAGCGGCCGGCCCCCGCCGGGGGAATGGCGACCCGCGACCGGAAGTGGCACTCACCCAGGGGCGCGTGGGGGCACCTCCCGGGCGGAGCCTGGGGGAGAACGGAGCGGCCGGCCCCCGCCGGGGCGATGGCGACCGGCCACCGCTAGTGGCAGCTCAAGGGCGAGGCCGGGTCACCCGGGGAGGGCTCTCGGATGGCCGGGTGCGTGGGCCCGCGCGACACTGGACGGGATGCGACTGAGAACCGCCGTGGCGACAGCCACGACCGTGCTGGGTGCCGGCACCGCCGCCCTCGTGGTGGCCGGCCGGTACGGCTCCCGTTTCGCCCTGCGGCCGCCCGCCGAGGGCCCCGCCCCGGAGGGCGCGGTCACCGTGCACGCGGTCACGGAGGACCGCGTCACCCTCACCCGCACGGCCTCCTCCGCGCGCCGCGGCGTGTACGGCCTCACCGCGGACAACGGCCTGCACGCCATCGCGGGCGACGTCGTGGACGGCACCGCCTACGCGGTGACCCGCAAACTGCTCGCCGTCCCGCACGGCTCCCTCGACCAGGGCACGGCCGTCCGCCTCACCCCACAGGTGCACAGCGGCAACCCGCGGACCGCGCTCGGCCTGGACTTCACCGAGGTCGCCGTGCCGGGCGAACTCGGCCCGCTGCCCGCCTGGTACCTGCCAGGCGCCCGCAGCACCTGGGTGATCACCGTGCACGGCCTGGGCACGACCCGCGAGCAGGCCATGAACGTCCTGCCGACGCTGCACCACCACCGTTTCACCCAGCTGGTGCTGGGCTACCGCGGCGACCCGGACGCCCCGCGGCCCGCGGACGGCATCGGCCACCTCGGCCGTACCGAGTGGCGCGACCTGGACGCGGCCATGCGCTACGCCGTCGAGTACGGCGCCGAGCGCCTCGTGCTGTACGGCTGGTCGGTGGGCGCGACGATGGCGCTGCACGCGCAGCGGCTGTCCGCCGTACGGGCCAGGGTCGCCGGACTCGTCCTGGACTCGCCCGTGCTGGACTGGCGGGCCACGGTGTCCGCGGCCGCGCAGTCGCACGGCCTGCCCGCCCCGCTGACCCAGCTCGCGGTGCGCGCGGCCGAGGGCCGCCGGGTGCAGCCGCTGCGCGAGGGCACGGCCCCGGCCGACCCCGCGCCGCCGACCGTCCCGACGCTGATCTTCCACGGCCCCGACGACACCGTCGCCCCCTGGGACGCCTCCCGTGAACTCGCCGCCCGGCACCCGGAGTCGGTGCTGCTGCACACGGTGCGCGGCGCCCAGCACGGCGCGATGTGGAACGCCGACCCGGCCGGGTACGAGGAGACGCTGCGGCGCTTCCTCACCCCGCTCATGTGAGCGCGTCAGTGCGTGAATCCGCGCCCGATTGGGAATCTGGGCCCGCTCGTACGAGACTGCTCAAGTGACGTCCCGTAGCCCGCGAGACACTCCGCTCCGCCTCGTCCCCCGGCGGCCGCTCACCGCGGCCCGCAGGACCGCGACAACGCGCAGGTCGCGGCCTGCCCGTCCCCCCGAAGGCACGCCTCCGCTGCCGGACCTCGCCCGGCTCGCCCGCGCCGAACTCGGCGCCGCCGTACGGCTCGCGCGCTGGGCGGGCACCGGCCCCGGCACCGCGGGACCGACCGGCATACTCTCCGCGGAAGCGCTCGACCGCGCCGCCGCCGACCTGGGCCTGACACCCCGGCTGATCCGCACCGCGTGGGACCACGCCCGGCTGTCCGGCCTCATCGAACTGCACGGCGGGGCCGCGGTGCCCGGCTGGCGGCTGCGGGCGTGGGACAGCGACGACACGGCGGTGCTGCGCGGCTGGGTCGCGCTCTTCGACGCGTGGTCGCTCGCCCACCCGTTCCTGCCCGGCGACCGCACCGGCCCCGACCCGGCGCTGGTCGCCGAAGTCATAGAGGCCGCGCCGCAGTTGCTGTCCTTCCTGCACCTGTCCAACGGGCCCGTCCCGATCGACACGCTGCTGGACCTGCTGCGCCAGCGCGTCGCCGAACTGCGCACCGAACGCCACGAACCGCCCGCCGACGGCGCCGGCGACCCGCTGCCGACGCTGCTCGACTGGACGCTCGACGCCGTCGCCCGCGTGGGAGCGCTCCAGCCGCGCGACCCCGCCCGCCCCGACGAGGTCGCCCTCACCCCGCTGGGCAGCTGGGCGGTGTGGGTCAAGCTGGAACAGATCTGCGTCGCCGCGCAGGGGCCCGCCGGGCACATGGAGCAGTCCGCCCCGACCATGCTGCGGGCCTGCTCGCGGCTCTCGCCCGGCCCCGCCCGCGCGGAGTACCGCGCCTGGCTCGCCGCGCGCCCCGTCGCGCCCGCCGTCGCCGAACTCCTCGACACCGCCCGCGGCGACGACGCGCTGCTGCGCGGCCTCGCCTTCGAGGCGCTGCGGGTCGTCGGCGACCCCGCGGAGCCCGCGGTGCGGGCCGTCGTGGACGAGCCGGTGCTCCGCCCGTACGCGGTCCTCTGGCTCGCCGAACTCGACGGCGACGACCCCGACACCGCGACGGGCCTCCTCACCCGGGAGGAGGCGACGTGGCTGTGGGTCGACACGGCGGCCGCGGTCGCGGACCACGGCGAGGACCACCTGCTGGTGAGCCACCTCGACACGGCGGTCCAGGGCTCCGTCCGCGGACTCCTGGAGGAGGTCCGCGACGTCGGCCACCCCCGCACCGTCCAGGTCCTCGTCGCCCTCGCCGCCGCCCACCCGGACCCGGTCCTGGCGAAGGCGATGCGCAAGGCGGCCTTCCAGGTCCACACCGGCACCCCCTGACTCCGCGCGCCCTCACGCCCCGGGCTGCCCCCGGAGGTGCTTTGCGCGATCTCCGCGCATGGGGGCTTGTCGCGCAGTTCTCCCCCAGAGCTTCGCCTGGGAGGTGCCCCCCGCGCTGGGTGAGCGTTTTCAGGGGCGCGGGGAACTGCGCGCTCAGCCCGCCACCGGGGGACAGGCGAACTGCCACCGCAAGTGGCACTCACTCAGGGGCGCGTGGGGGTACCTCCCGGGCGGAGCCTGGGGGAGAACTGCGCGAGCAACCCCCCACGCACCGTAAGGTCGCGACGCCCACCGCAAGGGGCACCCTCGGGGCGCCCCCCGCCGCCGGGCCACGGAGGCCCCCCGCCGCCGGGCCACGGAGGCCCCCCGCCGCCGGGCCACGGAGGCCCCCCGCCGCCGGGCGGCAAAAGGAGGAGGGGAGCGGGCCAGTAGACTGGCCTCGTGATCACCGCCACCGGCATCGAGCTGCGCGCCGGCGCCCGCATCCTCATCGAGTCCGCCTCCTTCCAGGTCGCCAAAGGCGATCGCATCGGTTTGGTCGGCCGCAACGGCGCCGGAAAGACGACCCTGACCAAGGTGCTGGCCGGCGAGGGCCAGCCGGCGGCGGGGAGCGTCGCGCGGTCCGGGGAGGTCGGCTACCTCCCCCAGGACCCCCGCACCGGCGACCTCGACATCCTCGCCCGCGACCGCATCCTCGGCGCCCGCGACCTTGACGTCGTGCTGCGCAAGATGCGCGAGAACGAGGAGCGGATGGCGAGCGGCAAGGGCGCCACCCGCGAGAACGCGATGAAGAAGTACGCCCGCCTGGAGACGGAGTTCCTCACCAAGGGCGGCTACGCGGCCGAGGCCGAGGCGGCGACCATCGCCGCGGCGCTGGGCCTGCCGGACCGTATCCTCGGGCAGCAGCTGCACACCCTGTCGGGCGGTCAGCGGCGCCGTGTGGAGCTGGCCCGCATCCTGTTCTCGGACGCCGACACCCTGCTGCTGGACGAGCCGACGAACCACCTCGACGCGGACTCGATCAGCTGGCTGCGCGACTACCTGAAGACCTATCGCGGCGGATTCATCGTCATCTCCCACGACGTGAACCTCATCGAGACCGTCGTGAACAAAGTCTTCTATCTCGACGCGAACCGCGCCGGGATCGATGTCTACAACATGGGCTGGAAGCTCTACCAGCAGCAGCGGGAAGCCGACGAGAGGCGCCGCAAGCGGGAACGCGCGAATGCGGAGAAGAAAGCCGCGGCGCTCAATTCGCAGGCCGACAAGATGCGCGCGAAGGCCACCAAAACCGTCGCGGCGCAGAACATGGCGCGGCGTGCGGACAAGCTGCTCTCCGGTCTGGAGGCGGTGCGCGTCTCGGACAAGGTGGCCAAGCTGCGCTTCCCGGACCCGGCGCCCTGCGGCAAGACGCCGCTGATGGCGAGCGGCCTGTCGAAGTCGTACGGCTCGCTGGAGATCTTCACGGACGTGGACCTGGCGATCGACCGCGGCTCGCGGGTGGTCATCCTGGGGCTGAACGGCGCGGGCAAGACAACGCTGCTGCGGCTGCTGGCCGGGGTGGAGACGCCCGACACCGGCGAGGTCACGCCCGGCCACGGGCTGAAGCTCGGCTATTACGCGCAGGAGCACGAGACGCTGGACCCGGACCGTACGGTGCTGGAGAACATGCGGTCGTCCGCGCCCGACACCGATCTGGTGGACATACGGAAGATCCTCGGCTCGTTCCTCTTCTCCGGCGACGACGTCGACAAGCCGGCCGGTGTCCTGTCCGGCGGTGAGAAGACCCGGCTCGCGCTCGCCTCGCTGGTCGTGTCGAGCGCCAACGTGCTGCTGCTCGACGAGCCGACCAACAACCTGGACCCGGCCAGCCGCGAGGAGATCCTGGGCGCGCTGCGCACCTTCACCGGCGCGGTCGTGCTGGTCACGCACGACGAGGGTGCGGTGGAGGCGCTCCAGCCGGAGCGCATCATCCTGCTGCCCGACGGCGTCGAGGACCTGTGGGGCCAGGACTACGCGGACCTGGTCGCGCTCGCCTGACGATCACCGCAGGGGCCGGATGATCATGCCCATTGGATCATTCGGCCCACCGCGCGTCCGTCATCTGTGTGAGTCCGGCTGGTACTCGCGCGCACCCCGCGCCATGCGCCGGGATCCGAAGGCGATCAGTGGTGTGACGTCGGCAAACACCTTACGGATGCCCGCTGACCTGCTGCTCTTGTGCGGAAGCGCTTCACGGCCGGGAATTCTGCGGCGAAAAACGGCCGCCGCGGAACGTTCTTCGGCGGCTATCGCGGCATTCACGCGGTGAATGTCCCGTGACAGACCTTGTCGAATGGGTGGCCAGGAGAGCGCTTAGGGGTGATCATGAGAGTCCATAGCGCACTTCCCTGGAGGAGGCACGGGTGGCCGAGACTCTGAAGAAGGGCAGCCGGGTGACCGGCGCCGCGCGCGAGAAGCTCGCGGCAGACCTGAAGAAGAAGTACGACTCCGGTGCGAGCATCAGGGCACTGGCCGAGGAGACCGGCCGGTCCTACGGCTTCGTGCACCGGATGCTCAGCGAATCCGGCGTGACCCTGCGCGGTCGCGGCGGAGCGACACGGGGCAAGAAGGCCGTCACCGCCTGATCCCGCCCTCTTCCGGGCGGGTCCGGGCTGGTCACAGCCTGACCGGGCGCTGTGCCCGGTCCAGACGGGCGGGCGCCTTCCGACCCTGCGCGACTGCGTGCCGAGCTTGTGGTTACTCTTCGGTAATCACGTACGCGGTCCGTTTCGGAGGTCCCCGATGCCCGAAGACACCATCCTGCTCGAACGCGACGGAATCCGGCTGGCCCTGGACGGGACCGGCACCGTCGCCACCATCACCCTGTGCAACCCGGCCAAGCGCAACGCGCAGTCGCCCGCCCTGTGGCAGGCGCTGACCGAGGCGGGACGGCTGCTGCCGGGGCAGGTACGGGTCGCGGTGCTGCGCGCCGAGGGGCCGTCCTTCTCCGCCGGACTCGACCGGCAGGCGTTCACGCCCGAGGGCTTCGACGGCGGGCCGTCGTTCCTCGATCTCGGGCGCGGCGACGCGGGCGAGCTCGACGCGACCATCGCCGGGTACCAGCAGGCCTTCACCTGGTGGCGGCGCACCGACCTGATCACGGTCGCCGCCGTCCAGGGCCACGCCATCGGAGCCGGATTCCAGCTCGCACTGGCCTGCGACCTGCGGGTGTGCGCGCAGGACGTGCAGTTCGCCATGCGCGAGACCAGCCTGGGCCTGGTGCCCGACCTCACCGGCACCAAGCCACTCGCCGAGCTGGTCGGCTACGGCCGCGCGCTGGAGATCTGCGTGACCGGCCGCTACGTCCACGCCGAGGAGGCCGAGCGCACCGGGCTCGCCAACCTCGTCGTGCCCGCCGCCGAGCTGGACGCCGCCGTCGCCGACCTGACCGCCGCGCTGCTCGCCCCGCCGCGCGACGCCGTCAACGAGACCAAGGCCCTCCTGCGTACCGCCCGCGCGAACCCGGAGGACGCGCAGTACGCGGCCGAGCGCGCCGCCCAGGGCCGCCGGCTGCGCGATCTCGCGGGCGCCGCCGAGTAGCCGCCCGCCGGGATACGCCCCCGGGTCCGGCTCACTGCGTGGCGGTCACCACGACCGCCGCCGCGACCGGGCCGGGGGCGCCCTCCGCCGCCGCGGCCGTGACCGCCGCGGCCACCGCGCGGGCCACCACGTACGGGCGGTTCCCCGCCACCACCGCCAGCTGCACCTGTACCCGGCGGCCGTCCGCCGCGTCGCGTACCCGCACGCCCGCGCCGAAGCCCGCCAGCCGCCGGGTCAGCCGCAGCACGCCGGGCACCGCGAGCGCGGCCGCCGCCACCCGGTCGGCGGGTCCGCCCGCTTCCCCGTCCGTGAGCTCCGGCGGGCCCTCGCCCTCCACCACCACGCCCTCCAGCACCGCGTCCGGCGCGGGCAGCTCGTCCAGCAGCCCGGTCACCGCGAGGTCGACCGAGCCCACCGGCACTCCGAGGGCCTCCCGCGCGGTCGCCCACAGCACGGCCCGCAGCCGTTCCGCGGTCCGCGGCAGGGGGTCGTCCAGCGAGGCCGCGAAGTCCGCGGTGATCCGCAGCGGCCCGTACGGCAGCGCGCCCACCGGCGCGGCGCCCTCGGCCCGCGGCGCGACCGCTCCTGACGGCCCCTCGCCCGGCGCGACGCCTGACGCCCCGCCCGATGTGCCGCCCGGCGCGGCGCCTGACCCGCCGTCGTCCCCGCCGCTGTCGTCCAGTTCCAGCACGAGCGCGCCCAGCCGTACGCCCGGCAGCGCGTCCGCCACTCGGCGCAGCGCGGCCACGGCGGCGTTCTCGGTGATCCAGGCGGAGTCGGCCGCCTCGCCCAGCGGCAGCAGGCGGCCCAGTGCGACCTGTTCCCGCACCGTCCTGGCCAGTCGGTCCATGGTCACCAGGTCTCATCGCCTTCCGGTGTACTACCACTCGAACGGGGGGCCGGCAGCCCCCTCTGGACGCATCCCCGGAGCGCTCCAGGGCATGCGCACATAGTGTGGTGCACGGAGCAGCCCAGACGAAGGGACGACTCGCGATGACGGACAGCGGGCAGCACAACCGGCCGGAGCCCGAGGGCTCCTCGGCCGCAGGTGAGAGCGGGCGGACCCTGGACAAGGGATCGGCGGGAGGTACGCCGCGCAAGGTGCTCGGCGACCCCGCGAGCCGGGGCCGTACGACCATCGCGGACGGCGTGGTGGAGAAGATCGCCGGCCTCGCCGCACGGGACGTGGTGGGCGTGCACGCCATGGGCACGGGCCTGTCCCGGACGTTCGGCGCGGTACGCGACCGCGTCCCGGGCAGCACCCGGTCGGTCACCCGCGGCGTCAAGGCCGAGGTCGGCGAGGTGCAGACCGCGCTGGACCTCGACATCGTCGTCGAGTACGGCGTCTCCATCGTCGATGTCGCCCGCGCGGTGCGGGAGAACGTCATCGCCGCGGTGGAACGCATGACCGGCCTCGAAGTGGTCGAGGTCAACGTGGCCGTGGGCGACGTCAAGCTGCCCGACGACGACGATGACGACGACCGTGAGCAGCGGGTCCAGTAGTGACGACTGCGCGGCACCCGGCACCTGAAGCGGCGAGACGGACCTGGAGCGGACGATGAGCATGGCGGTGATCGGCCTCGCGGCCGGCATGGCACTGGGGTTCGCCGGCTATTTCGGCGGCTTCGGCGCCTTCCTCGTGGTGGCCCTGCTCGGCGCGGTCGGCTTCCTCGCCGGCAAGTTCTTCGACGGGGATCTCGAACCGGGTGACTTCTTCCGCACCAGGGACCGCGACCGCGACCGTGACCGGCGGCGCTGATGGCGTCGGCGGTTCCCGGACAGCTCCCCGCGGCGGACCGCGGGGCGCTGCGTATCGCGGACCGGGTCGTCGCCAAGATCGCCGCCCAGGCCGCCGGTGAGGTCCTCACCGACGCGCCGGGCGCCGACCTCGTACCGCGCGACGCCCGGCCGCACGCCTCGGTGTCCGTGCGCAAGGACACCGCCCGGCTCCGGCTCACCCTGGAACTGGGCTACCCGGCGAACATCGGCGCGGTCTGCGGCACGGTCCGCCGCCATGTCACCGGGAGAGTCGAGTCCCTGACGGGTATGGATGTACCCGAGGTGGCCGTCGAGGTGGAACGGCTGCACTCCGCGGCGGCCGGCCGCGACGAGGGGAGGGTGGAGTGAGCGACGACAGCGGCGGCAGTCACGAATACCGCGAGCAGGACCCGAACGAGTCCGACGAGGAGAACGCCCGGGTCAGCATCGCCAAACGGCCGCCCATCAAGCCCTACGCCGTCACGTCCGGGCTGCCCGGCGGCGGAGAGGGCCCCAAGGTCCGCCGCTTCTGGGCCGGCCGGCGCGTCCCCGCCGCGCTCACCGCCGCCGTGGGCCTGGGGCTCACCGGCCTCTTCCTCTACGACATCGCCTCGGTGCGCGCCGACCGCCAGGCGATGCAGTGGCGCAAGACGCTCGCCCACCAGCTCGCCACCCGGCACCTCGACAACGTCTGGATCATCCTCGGCGCCGCGGTCTGCGCCGCCCTCGGGCTGTGGCTGCTGATCCTCGCCGCGACCCCCGGCGAACGCGGCCTGCTGCCCATGGCACGCAACGGGGCGGACGGCGTCCGCGCCGGACTCGACCGGCGCGCCGCCGAACTCGTGCTGCGCGACCGGGCCATGGAGGTCTCCGGGGTGCGCTGGGCGCGCGTCGACGTCGGCCGCCGCCGTATCAAGGCCCGCGCCGCCTCCCACTTCCGCGAACTGGAAGAAGTGCGCGACGACCTGACCGCCGCGCTCGGCGAGGCCGTACGGCAGCTCGGGCTCGCCCGCGCCCCGCAGCTGCACATCCACCTCCACCGGGCCGAGAAGAAGGGGTGAGGGCGCCGTGCGGACGACCGTCAACCGGGTGCTGCTCGCCCTGATGGGGCTGATCCTGCTGGTGGTCGGCCTGTCGGTACTCGTCGGCAGCCTCGACCTCCAGCGCCACTGGGGCTTCACCATGCCCGGCTGGTGGCCCTTCACCGGACCCAAGGACGTCCTGCTCACCGACCACAGCAGGACCCGCTACCGCTCCGACGGCTGGTGGTGGCCGGTCGTCTTCGCCGTGCTCGGCGTGCTCTTCCTGGCCGGCCTGTGGTGGCTGCTCGCGCAGCCGCGCACGCGGCGGCTGCGGCAGATCCGGATCGACAGCGGCGACGGGCAGGGCGCGCTGCTGCGCGGCCGCGCGCTGGAGACGGTGCTGCGTTCCGAGTCGGAGGACACGGAGGGGGTCGCGTGGGCGAACACGATGCTCACGGGGCGCCGGGGGACTCCCGGGGCCCGGCTCGTGCTCGGGCTCGAACCCCGCGCCACGCCCGAGGACGTCGTCGCGCGCCTCGACTCCCACGTTCTGGAACGTGCCCGCACGTCCGCGGGCCTCGACTCCCTGCCGGCGGAAGCGCGCCTTCGCCCCGTCCGCCACCGCGCCTCCCGGGTCACGTGACCCGGTAGGCCCCCGCTTTTGCGCCCCGGGGCGCCCCTTGCGGCGGGCGTCGCGACCTTCCGCCGGTGGGGGCTGAGCGCGCAGTTCCCCGCGCCCCTGAAAAACGGGTGCCCTCCTCCGGCAAGGGCTCGCTTCTGCCGCGCAGGGGAACAAACCAGGGGCGCGTGAGGGTACCTCCCGGGCGGAGCCTGGGGGAGAACTGCGCGACAAGCCGCCCACCGGCAGAAGGTCGCGCGGGTCACCGCAAGAGGCACCCTGGGGCGTACCCCCCCCACCCTCACAGGGAGTGAAGCGCTCCGCCGTCCACCGGGAGGGTGAGGCCCGTGAGGTAGGAGGCCGCGGGCGAGAGGAGGAAGGCCGCGGCGCGGCCGAACTCCTCCGGAGTGCCGTAGCGCCGCAGCGGAATGCGGGCGGAGTGCGTGGCGCGGGCCGCTTCCGGGTCCCCGGCGAGCGAGTCCAGCTCGCGCACGCGATCCGTGTCGATCCGCGCCGGCAGCAGGCTGACGACACGGATCCCGCGGGGTCCGACCTCGTCGGCGAGGGTCTTGGCGAAGCCCGCGAGACCCGGGCGCAGCCCGTTGGAGATCGCGAGCCCGGCGATGGGCTCGCGGACGGAGCCGGAGAGCACGAAGCCGATGACACCGCCTTCGCCGAGGGCCGCCGCGGCGGAGCGGGCGAGCCGGACGGCTCCGAGGAAGACGGACTGGAAGGCGGCGAGCCACTGCTCGTCGGTCATGTCGGCCGCGGCCCCGGCGGGCGGCCCGCCGACGCTGATGAGCACCCCGTCGAGCGCCCCGAACCGGGCGCGCGCGGTGGCCAGGAGCGTCTCCGCGGTCGCCGGGTCCGCGTTGTCCGCGACGACGCCGAGCGCCCGCTCGGGCCCGCCCAGTTCCGCCGCGGCGGCGTCCACCGTCGCGGCGGTGCGCCCGGAGACGACGACCTTCGCACCCTCCGCGGCGAGTTCGCGGGCGGCGGCGAGGCCGAGGCCGCGGCCGCCGCCGGTCACCACGTACACCCGGTCCTTGAGTCCGAGGTCCATCTCAGGGCGTCCTTCCGTCGAGTCCCGTGAGGGCGAGCGCGGTGTTGACCAGGCCGACATGGCTGAACGCCTGCGGGTAGTTGCCCAGCTGGCGCCCGGCGACCGGGTCCCATTCCTCGGCGAGCAGCCCGACGTCGTTGCGTACGGTCAGCAGCCGTTCGAAGAGTTCGGTGGCCTCGTCCGTACGGCCGGTGGCGTGCAGCGCGTCGGCGAGCCAGAACGAGCAGGCGAGGAAGGCGCCCTCGCTGCCGGGCAGCCCGTCGACGCCGCCGGAGTCGGGGGAGTAGCGGCGGACGAAGCCGTGGTGGTCCAGTTCGCGGCGGACCGCCTCGACGGTGCCGGCCACCCGCCGGTCGGTCGCGGGCAGGAAGCCGACCTGCGGGATCAGCAGGGTGGCCGCGTCCAGTTCGGTGGAGCCGTAGGACTGGGTGAAGGTGTTGCGTTCGGCGTCGTAGCCCTTCTCGCACACCTCGGCGTGCACCTGCATGCGCATGGAGCGCCAGCGGTCCGCGTCGCCGCGCCGTGTCGGGTGCGCCTCGACCGTGCGTACCGCGCGGTCCGCGGCGACCCAGGCCATGACCTTGGAGTGCACGAAGTGCCGGCGTGGGCCGCGTACCTCCCACAGGCCCTCGTCGGGCTCGCGCCACTTGCCCTCCAGGAACTCCATGAGGGCGCGTTGCAGGTTCCAGGCGTGCGGCTCGTCGCGCAGGCCGCTGTTGCGGGCCAGGAAGAGGGAGTCCAGCACCTCGCCGTAGACGTCCAGCTGGAGCTGGCCGGCCGCGGCGTTGCCGACCCGGACCGGGGCGGAGCCCGCGTAGCCCTTGAGCCAGGGGACCTCGTACTCGGTGAGCCGGCGTTCGCCCGCGATGCCGTACATGATCTGGAGGTCGGCCGGGTCGCCGGCGACGGCCCGCAGCAGCCAGTCGCGCCACGCCTGCGCCTCGGCGAGGAAGCCGCCGGACACCAGCGCGTTGAGGGTGAGGGCGGCGTCGCGCAGCCAGCAGTAGCGGTAGTCCCAGTTGCGCACCCCGCCGATCTCCTCGGGCAGCGAGGTGGTGGCGGCCGCGGCGATGCCGCCGCTGGGCGCGTAGGTGAGCGCCTTGAGGGTGATCATGGAGCGCAGCACGGCGTCCCGCCACGGCCCCTGGTAGCAGCACTGGGCCGACCACTGCTCCCAGTCCTCGACGCTCTGGTCCAGCGCCTCGAAGGGGTCTATCCGGCTGGGCTTGCCGGTGTGCGAGGAGTGCCAGGTCAGCACGAAGGCGACCCGGTCCCCGGCGGCGACCGTGACGTCCGCGTACGTGCGCATGTCCTTGCCGTACATCGGCAGCGGCGGCTCGGTGCGCAGCCATACGGCGTCGGGCCCGGCGACGGCGACCCGCTGGTGGTCGGCGCGGCGCACCCAGGGCACGACGCTGCCGTAGTCGAAGCGCAGCGTCAGCTCGCTGCGCACGGCGACCTCGCCGGACACGCCCTCGACGATCCGTACGAGGTCGGGCGCGTGGTCGCGCTGCGGCATGAAGTCGGTGACCTTGACCGTGCCGTCCGGGGTGTGCCAGACGGTGTCCAGGACGAGGGTGTCGCCGCGGTAGGAGCGCTCGCTGCACTCGTCGGAGGTGCTGTCCAGCGGGGCGATCCGCCAGCGGCCGTTGCCCTCGTCGCCGAGCAGCGCCGCGAAGCACGCGGCGGAGTCGAAGCGCGGCAGGCACAGCCAGTCGACCGACCCGTCCCGGCCGACGAGCGCGGCGGTCTGCAGATCGCCGATGAGTGCGTAGTCCTCGATACGTCCTGGCACGGCCCCGCCTCGTCGCCTTCCGGTCCTGGTGTCGAGTGTGCTGGCGCGGCTAGCGCACCGCTACCGGAACGCTGCCTTCCGGCTCCTGCGGCTCCGCCGGGTCCGCGGTCTGCAGCGCGCGTTCGGCGAGGATCTCCGCCCGCTGCCGGCGCAGCAGCACCACCCAGCCGACCGGCACCATCGCGGTGAACAGCCACCACTGGATCGCGTACGCCATGTGCGGGCCGATGCTCTGGTGGTCCGGCTCCGGGATGAGGCCGGGCTGGCCGTGGCCGGGGTCGGGCGTGGTGGACACCAGCTCCAGGTAACCGCCGAGCACCTGTGCCCGCAGGTGGCCGGCGTCCTCCACCTGCTGCCCGCTGATCAGCATGATCTGCCGGTCGGGCAGGCCGGTGCGGTTGCGGATGCCGGTCGTGGAGCTGGTCTCGTCCGGGCGCAGCCGCCCGACGACGGTGACCTCGCCGGACGGCGGCGGGGTGATATTGGGGAACTTCGTCGGGTCGTCGCCGGGGGCGATCCAGCCGCGGTTGACCATCACCGCGCGGCCGTCGTCCAGGATCAGCGGGGTGATGACGTGGTAGCCGACCTGCTCGCCGCCGCCGGAGGAGTCGTCGGAGCCGGAGTTGCCCGCGGTGCGGTGCCGGGCGACGACCTCGTGCGCGGTGTCGTAGTGGCCGCGCGCGGTGACGGTCTTGTAGAGGTCCTCGTGCGGGACCTGGAAACCGGGCGAGGTCACCGACTCCACCGGGACCGGCGCGGCCTTCAGGGCCGCGGCGATGAGGTGGTTGTTGGCCACCCGGTGCTCGTGCCGGTGCAGCTGCCAGAAGCCGAGTCTGACCATCACCGGCATCAGCACGAGGCCGACCAGGGTGAGGACGACCCATTGGCGGGACAGCAGGAAGCGGTACACCCCACGACGGTACAACCCGGCCGTGGGGCGCCCGCGGGTAGGGGTCACCGGCGGCCCGGCGGGGGCTCTCCGGTGCCGGTCGGCGGTCGGGGTCTCAGGCCGGGGCGGGGGTCTCGACATGGTCGACGATGCCGGCGGCGCCCTCCGCGGCGGCGCAGTGCGCGCAGCAGTAGAAGTGGCCGTCGGCCTCGACGCCGTGCCCGAGGATCTGCACCCGGCAGTGCTCGCACACGGGCGCCATCCGGTGGGCGGCGCACTCGAAGCAGTCGAAGACGTGCACCGCGCCCTGCGCGTGCACCTCGAAGGTCATCGCATAATCGTTTCCGCAGACTTCGCATCGTGCCATGGGGCACAGGCTGCGGTCCGCGGACACCCCGGGCAACGCGCGCGCGGGCGTGTTGCCCCCCTGCCACCCGGACGGCGGCGCCACGCCCCGCGTCCTCAGCCGTGCACGTCCTGCGCCGGGGTGACCGCCTTGAGCAGCTCGGTGAACTCCCGCTCGTCGATCACCGGCGTCCCGTACTCCCGGGCCCTGACCGCCTTGCTCGTCGGGGAGTCCGGGTCGTTGGTGACCAGCAGGCTGGTGAGCCGGCTCACCGAGGTCGCGACGTGCAGCCCCGCGTCCGTCGCCCGGTCCTCCAGCAGTTCGCGGTCTATCCCGGTGTCGCCGGAGAAGGCCACCCGCATCCCCTGCACCAGCGCCCCGCCCGGCGCGAGCCGCCCCGGGTTCGGGTACGGGCACGCCGGGCGCTTGCGGGCCGGCCGCCAGCCCGAGCGCGGACCCGACCCGTACAGCCGCCCGAAGCGCGGCGCGGGCACCGGGGAGTCGACCCACTCGGTCAGCGGGCGGCACGCGTGCAGCGGCAGCGGCAGCCCGGCCGCGGCCGCGAGGTGCAGGCTCGGCCGGAAGGCCTCGGCGAGCACCCGCGCGTCGTCCAGGGCGTGGTGGGCGCGCTGCTGGACCACCCCGTAGTGCGCGGCGAGCGACTCCAGCTTGTGGTTGGCCAGCGGCAGCCGCAGCTCCTTGGACAGCACGATCGTGCACAGCCGCTGCTCGACCGGCGCCGCCGAGCGGGCGCGGGCGTACTCGCGGGCCAGCATCGACCAGTCGAAGACCGCGTTGTGCGCCACCAGCACGCGCCCCGCGAGGCGTTCGGCCAGTTCGCCCGCGACCTCGGCGAAGAGCGGGGCGTCGGCGAGCGCGGCGGCCGTCAGCCCGTGGATCCACACCGGGCCCGGGTCGCGCTGCGGGTTGACCGGCGAATACCAGTGGTCCTGGACCTCCCCGTGGGCGTCGAGGCGGTAGACGGCGGCGGACACGATCCGGTCGTCCCGGCCGAGACCGGTGGTCTCGACGTCGACCACGGCGTAGCCCCCGGGGTAGTTCTCGGGCCAGGGCGTGGGGGAGGGCGGCGCGGTCGGGTTGTCCAGCATGGTGAGGAGGATACGGCGCCGCGCCGACAGTGGATCATCCCCGTCCGGCCGGCGGGACCGCGCGGTGCCCCGGCAGGCTTGACGCGTACGCGCCCGTACTAATCGGTAACAACATCTGGTGCCCGCCCGGGACGTGCCTCTATGGTGCGCGCATGCCGCAACTGCCCGATGTCGTCCTGTGGTCGATACCCGCCTTCGTGCTGCTCACCGTCGTCGAGGTGGTCAGCTACCGCATTCACCCCGACGAGGACGCGGCCGGGTACGCGGGCCGGGACACCGCCGCGAGCCTGTCGATGGGCCTGGGCAGCCTGCTCACCGACGCACTGTGGAAGATCCCGATCGTCGCCGTCTACTCCGCCCTGTACGCCCTCACCCCGCTGCGGGTGCCGGTGCACTGGTGGACGGTGCTGCTCATGCTGCTCGCACAGGACTTCTTCTACTACTGGTCGCACCGCGGGCACCACGTCATCCGGCTGCTGTGGGCCTGCCACGTCGTGCACCACTCCAGCCGCAACTTCAACCTCTCCACCGCGCTGCGGCAGCCCTGGACGAGCCTGACGTCCTGGCCGTTCTACCTGCCGCTCATCGCGCTGGGCATGCACCCGGCGGCGCTCGCCTTCTGCTCGTCGGTCAGCCTCGTCTACCAGTTCTGGATCCACACCGAACGCATCGACAAGCTGCCGCGCCCGCTGGAGTTCGTGCTCAACACGCCCTCCCACCACCGCGTCCACCACGCCTCGCAGGGCAGCTACCTCGACCGCAACTTCGGCGGCATCCTCATCGTCTGGGACCGCCTGTTCGGCTCCTTCACCGCCGAGACCGAGCGCCCCGTCTACGGCCTGACCAAGAACATCGCCACGTACAACCCGCTGCGCGTGGCCACCCACGAGTACGCCGCCATCGCGCGCGACCTCGCCAAGGCGGGCAGCTGGCGCGACCGGCTCCGCCACCTCGTCAACGGCCCCGGCTGGGCCCCCGCCCCTGCCCCTGCCCCTGCTCCGGCTGCCGCTCCTGCTCCGGCCGCCGCCCCCGAGGCCGCGGCATGACGCAGAGCACCCCGCGGCCCGACGCCGAGCGGGCCGCGCGCGTCGTCGTGCTGTTCGCGACGCTCGCCGCGCTGCACATGTCGGCCGTCACCCAGCACTTCGACGTCCTGCGGGTGGTGACCAAACCGCTGCTGATGCCCGTGCTCGCCTGGTGGGTGCTGTGCCGGCGCGGCCCGCGGCTGCTGGTCGCGGCGCTGCTGTGCGGCTGCGGCGGCGACGTGCTGCTCGACGTCGGCGGCACCGTGCCCTTCCTGCTCGGCATGGCCTCCTTCGCCGCCGGCCACATCTGCTACCTGCGGCTCTTCACCCGGCTCGGCTCCTTCCGCGGCCCCCGCACCGCGGTCCGTGTGCGCTGCGCCGCCTACGGCGTGGTGTGGGCCGCCCTCGTCGTGGCCCTGTGGCCCGGACTGGACGCGGGGATGCGCGTGCCCGTGGCCCTCTACAGCGTGCTGCTGACGGCGATGGCCGCGGGCGCGTACGGGGTGGGGGCCGTCGCCCGCGCGGGCGGCCTGCTCTTCCTGCTGTCCGACAGCCTCATCGCGACCGACCTCGCGGACTGGCCGCCGCTGCCCGGCCACGGTGCCTGGGTCATGGCGACGTACCTGGCCGGACAGGCGCTGCTCGCCCTCGGCGTGATGTCCACCGTGCGCGGCGTCGTCCTGCGCCGGACGTCACCCGCTGCGACGCCGGCCGGCCCGTAGCGCCGCGATGCTCAGCAGCGGCAGCCGCACGCTCCCGTAGGGCCAGTGCCCGGCGGCCGCCGCGCGCGGCCCGGTGACCGGCGGCGCCACGGCGGCCACCGGGGCGGCGAGCCGCACGCTGCCGTACGGGCGGGGCCGCGGGCCCTGCGGCGGTGCGGGGTCCCCGGCGGGCGGCGG
Organism: Streptomyces sp. NPDC021224; assembly: GCF_044332905.1. NCBI lineage: Bacteria > Bacillati > Actinomycetota > Actinomycetes > Kitasatosporales > Streptomycetaceae > Streptomyces > Streptomyces sp. NPDC021224. Next base: position 234,612 of record NZ_JBIRPW010000011.1, read on the forward strand.
CGGTGGCGGTGGGGTCGGCACGGGGGGCTCCTCGCGGCAGCACGGGCGCCGGCGGGGGCGGCGGCGCGACGACGGCACGGATGTGCGCCCTGCCCAACGACCCGCCGCCGCCCCGGTGTCGCCCCCGCACCCCGCGCCGCACGGACAGGTGAACCCCGCGGATGACCACTGACCAGCCGATACACCCTCCGGCTCGGGCCGCTGTCCGTGCCACGCCCCTAGTCTTCTGAGTCAGGAATTCGCTTCAAATATCCGGCGAGGCGCTCGAGGATGTCGTCGGCGGTCTTGGTCCAGATGTAGGGCTTGGGGTCGG
>NZ_JBIRPW010000012.1:0-91051 GCF_044332905.1 Streptomyces sp. NPDC021224
ATCAACCGACAACACCAACTCGGCCTTCGGCCGACCCGTCCGTGCCACAGGCCAAGTCTACAGATATGAACGAAATTCCTGACTCAGAAGACTAGAGCACGTTCGCCCACCCGAAGGCGAGGACGTAGGAGCGGCGTACCGCCTCCGTGCCGCGGATTCCGCGTAGGAGGGTCACGGTCAGCGTCGTGAGGAAGAAGGCCGCAAAGGCCGCGGCGACGGCCGCTCCGGCGAGTGGGCTCGCCAGGACGGCCACCGCCGTGCTCACGGCGGCGACGATCGCCAGGCCGACGTGGGCGGCGGGCAGGTCGGCGCGGAAGTGCGCGCGCACGGCTCGGCGTGACGCCCGTACGTCCGCGGTGTAGCGCTCGCGGGCCGCCTGCTGGTCGGCGGCGGGGCCCTCGGGCCATTCGCGCATGCCGTGCCTCCCCCTGAAGTCCGGTCGGGGGAAGTCTAGTGCGGCGCATCGGCTCGTACGCCCCTCCGGCCGGTCGCCCTCAAGCTGGGCGCCCCTCGGCCGGTCGCCCCTCGGCCGGTCGCCCCCCGGCCGGTCGCCCGGCGGGCGGCCACAGCAGGCGGCCACGGACAGCAGCATCGTCCCGACCTGCGCCCACGCGAAACCGCCCCGAGGGTTGACGTGTGCACGGCCTCGGGGGAAAGCTCGGGCACGGAGGGAGTGACAACGTTGTCAGGGGAATTTGTTGACAGCCGTCGCCGCCTCCGGAGAGCCGCAGGGTGACAAGGGAGGTCACACGTGTTCCGTCAGAGGCACCAGCATCAGTCGCCGCGCCAACGACCATGGCGCCGCGGCGCGGTCGTCGGGGCCGTGCTCGCTGCCGTGGGGGCGCTCGCCGTGCCCGCCGCGGGGGCCGCCACCGCGGGCGGTCGGCACGGGGGAGGGGCCGCGCTCGTCGCGGACCCGACCTCGTACGTCAACAGCTTCATCGGGACGCAGAAGGGCGTCGACTGGGAGAACACCTTCCCCGGTGTCACCGCGCCCTTCGGCATGATGCAGTTCAGCCCCGACACCACCAACGCGCCCACCGGGTACGGGTACACGGACGACGCGATCAAGGGCTTCAGCCTCGACCACTTCTCCGGCGGCTGCTCCTCCTTCGGGGACATCCCGCTGCTGCCGGTCACCGGCGACATCGGGGCCGACCCGGCGGGGCGCACCGAGCACTTCTCGCACGACGACGAGCAGGCGGCGCCCGGCTCGTACGACGTCCACCTCACCGATTCGGACGTGCAGGTGGACATCGGGGCGACGACCCGCACCGGCATCGCGTCCTTCGGCTACCCGGCGGGCAGCACCGCGCAGGTGCTGGTCAAGTCGGGGACGAACCTGGGCGGCGACTACGCGGCCGAGGTCAACGTGCTCAGCGACCGCGAGATCTCGGGTACGACCACCCCGCACGGGCTGTGCAACAACAGCAAGTACACGATGTACTTCGACATCACCTTCGACCGCCCCTTCACCGCCCACGGCACATGGCAGCGCGGCGGCGGCACCGGCAGCGGCGCGACCGCCGTCACCCCGGGCGCGGACAGCGCGACCGGTTCCGGCTCCGGCGCCTACCTCACCTTCGACACCGCCAAGGGCCGTAACGTCACGGCCAAGATCGGCATGTCGTACGTGAGCACGTCCGGCGCCGCGGCCAACGCCAAGGCGGAGATACCGGGGTGGAGCGTGCCGAAGGTGCAGGCGCAGACCCGGGACGCGTGGCGGGACGCGCTGCGCAAGGTGTCGGTCGGCGGCGCGGCCAAGGACCAGCTCACGGTCTTCTACACCTCGCTCTACCGCTCGCTCCAGTCGCCGAGCGTCTTCAACGACGTGGACGGCCGCTACATCGGCTTCGACGACGTCGTGCGCAAGGTGCCGCGCGGGCACACCCAGTACGCGCACTTCTCGGACTGGGACATCTACCGTTCGCTCGCCCCGCTGCAGACGATGCTCTACCCGCGTGAGGCGGGCGACATGGCCAACTCGCTGCTGCGCGACGCCCAGCAGCAGGGCGGCTGGTGGCCCAAGTGGCCCTCGCAGAACATGACCGGCAACGTCATGAACGGTGACAACGGGGTCCCGCTCTTCGCGCAGTACGTCGCCTTCGGCGCGACCGGCGTGGATGTGAAGGACGCGCTGCCGATCATGAAGAAGGGTGCGACGGTCTCGCAGAAGGTCGGCTGGGGCTGGGTCGAGCGGCCCGGTGTCGAGGACTACGTGCGCCTCGGCTACGCGCCCAACAACGCGACCTCGCAAGGCGATCACGGCCTTCAGGGCGCGTCGGAGACACTGGAGTGGGCCACCGACGACTTCGCCATCTCACAGCTCGCCGCGAAGGTCGGGGACCGGGCGACCGCCGCCGAGTACGCCCGGCGCGGCAACAACTGGCAGAACATATTCGACCCGGCGACCGGCTATCTCCGCCCGCGCGATGACAACGGCTCCTTCCCGGCCGGTCCGGGCTTCCAGGCGCCGCCCGCCGGTGCCTTCGGCCAGGACGGCTACGACGAGGGCAACGCGGCGCAGTACAACTTCTCGGTGCAGCAGGACATCGCGGGCCTGGTGACCGCGATGGGCGGCCCGGACAAGGTCGTGCCGCGGCTGGACGACTACTTCAGCCGGCTCAACGCGGGCGGGAACGCGCCCTACGACTGGGCGGGCAACGAGATCGACACCACCACCCCGTGGATGTACGACTACGTGGGCCAGCCGTGGAAGACCCAGGAGGTCGCCCGGCGGTTCGAGACGGAGCTGTTCACCACCGCCCCCGACGGGCTGCCCGGCAACGACGACAACGGCGCGCTGTCGTCGGAGTACGTGTGGGCGGCGCTCGGCATGATGCCGGCCACCCCCGGCACGCCCACCCTCGCGCTCAACTCCCCGCTCGTGCAGCGGGCGGTGATCAGACTCGGCAACGGGCACCGGATCACCATCGACGCCCCGGAGGCCGCCACGGACGCCCCGTACGTGACCGGGATGCGGCTGAACGGCGGGCGTTTTGAATCCACCGCGCTGCCCGCCTCCTTCGCCACCCGTGGCGGGGACCTGCACGTCGACCTGTCGACCCGGCCCGACACCCACTGGGCGACCGGCGCGAAGGCGGCCCCGCCGTCCTGGCGTACGGGTGAGGTCCCGGCGGTCGGCTACTTCACCCCGACCGGTACCCAGGTGATGGCGGGCGGCAGCAGCGTGCCCGCGACCGTCGGCGTCTCGTCGCTCGCGGGCAAGGCCAAGACGGTGCGCTGGACGGCGAGTTCGGACGTGCCGGGCGTGACGGTGACCCCGTCGTCCGGCACCCTGGACCTGCGGCACGCGGGCAGCGCGACGGTGCCGGTCACCCTCGCGGTCGCGGACGGCACCCCGTCCGGTTACCACCCGGTGCACGTGGACTTCCGCGCGCAGGACGGGACGCGGCTGCCCGGCGGGGCCGTCGTGGTGACCGTCCCGGCGGCGGACGGCACGGCGACAGCGTGCGACACGCTCGGCGCGACCGACACCGAGTGCGGCCTGCGCTTCCGCGACAACGGTGACGGCCACACCGTCCCGGTGACGCTCGACGGCCGCAGCGGGCGCTCCACGACGGACGGTTCGCCGTTCGAGTACTTCGACGTCGACAACACGATCGTCCCCGGGGCGGCGGCCGGCACGTCCTACCGCGCCACGGTGACGATCGACTACTTCGACCACGGCACGGGCACCTGGAGCCTGCACTACGACTCCGCCTCGGCCGCCTACAAGCAGTCGGAGTTCGTGCAGAAGACGGGGACGGACACCTGGAAGACGGCCACCTTCACGCTCGACGACGCGGTCTTCCGCAACGGCGAGAACGCGGGCAGCGACTTCCGGGTCGCCAACAGCGGTGACACCGGCACGCTCGGCCGGGTCGCCGTCACCGTCAGCGGCGGCAACGTCCTGGCGCTGCACCTGTGCCCGGACGCCGGCTGACCGGCGGTACGGGAAGAGCGGAAAGACCGGTGGCCCGGCGGGATCTCCCGCCGGGCCACCGGTCGTCGGCACACTCAGTGCTCGCGGTATTCGGCCCAGTCGAAGTCGGCGTAGCCGCCGTCCGCGCCGATGTCCTGCACCCACAGGCCCAGGAAGGCGCCGGTGAAGGCGGGGCTGGCCGCGCGCCCGTCGGTGTCCTGCTTCTCGCCCGCGTACTCGTCGGACAGGATCGTCGCGTCGAGCGGTTCGCCCAGCGGCGTCCACTCCCCGCCCGGCAGGCGGTACGCGAACCGCACCTCGGGCAGTTCCAGCGTGACGCGCAGCTCCACCGGCCCCCCGCTCAGCGGCAGTTGGGGGCCGACGACACGCGCGCCGTCGTCGCAGCTCAGCACCGCCAGCACGGTGACGCCCGCGTCGTCGCAACCGACGTACGCGTAGTGCCAGTTGCGGCTGTCGTAGTAGGCGGTGAGGCCCGCGAGCTGCCGCACGCCGGCGGGGGAGGAGGCCTCGACCGAGGCGGTCAGGGAGCAGTGCGTGCTGCCCGCCCGGCGGGCGACCAGGCTCGGGGAGCGCAGGCCGCGCGGCGACTGCCCACCGTGCAGCCGCAGGTGGGACGGCCGGGTGGCGAGGTCCGCCCATTCCGGCGTGGCCGGGCGGCGCAGGGTCGCCCAGCGCGGGCCGAGGCGGTCGCCGTCGAAGTCGTCGCGCGCGGGCTCCGGGGCCCACGGATGCGGGGCCGGCGCGGGCGCGGGCACCTGCTCGGCGGGGACACCGCCGGGCACGCGCGGCCAGCCGTCCGGGCTCCACTCCACGTGCTGGATCGCGCTCTCCCGGCCGAGCACGCAGCGCCCGAGCGGGGTCGCGGGGCGGCCGGTGAGGTGCGCGAGGTACCACTCGCCGCCGGGGGTCTGGACGAGGCTGCCGTGCCCGGCCTTCTGGAGCACCAGGTCGGGGCGGCCGCGCGAGGTGAGCACCGGCCCGGCCGGGTCGGGCTCGTAGGGGCCGAGCAGGTCGCGGGAGCGGGCGACGGTCACCTGGTGGTCGTACGAGGTGCCGCCCTCGGCGGTCATCAGGTAGTACCAGCCGCCGACACGGTAGAGGTGCGGGCCCTCGGTGACACCGGCCTCGGTGCCGTCGAAGAGCATGTGCACCTCGCCGGTGAGCCGCCCGGCGGCGCAGTCCCACTCCTGGGCCTGGATCCCGGCGAAGGGGGTGCGGTTCGGGCGCCAGTCGCCGGTCAGGGCCAGCATCCAGCAGCGGCCGCTGCCGCCGTCCTCGACGGCGTCGTCGTGGAAGAGGGAGGGGTCGAAGCCGCGCGCGTGCACCGGCGCCGGGTCGGACCACGGGCCCTCGGCGGAGGGCGCGGTGACGACGTAGTTCTGCGCGTCCCACCAGCCCCCGTGGTGGTTGTCGACGCGGGTGAAGACCAGGTGGAACAGGCCGTGCGCGTACGACAGGCAGGGCGCCCACACACCGCCGGAGTCGGGCACACCGGACAGGTCGAGCAGCCGCCGCTCGTCGAGGACGCCGGGCAGCGGTCGCTAGTGGACGAGGTCGCGGGAGTGGTGGATGCGCACGCCCGGGTACCACTCGAAGGTGGACGTGGCGAGGTAGTAGTCGTCGCCGACCCGCAGGATCGAGGGGTCGGGGTGGAAACCGGTCAGGACGGGGTTGGCGATGACGGCGGCGCCGTCGCCCGGTCCGGCCGCCGGACGGACCGGCGAGGTGGTGGCTCCGGTGGACATGGATGCCTTTCGGAAGTGCGAAGGGTGCGGGGCCCGTTGACCGGGGCCCACCGGGCTCACGGCGCCCGACTGCCGGGTCGGCGGCCGGGCTTGGCCAGTGCCGTCACCGCGCACAGGGCGATGAGGGTTCTGCGGGTCAGAGCACTCTTCATCATCGAACACGCTCCTCGGGCTGAAACATTGCAGCCTTACTTGCCGAAAGTTACGATAGTTTCCGCTTCGCAGGAAGGTAGAGTTTCCGGCAGTCGGCGTCAACGCGGGACCGGGTCACAGTGCGGTCACATCAGCCGGGCACCGGCTCGTACCGCCGCGTGAGCGGGGATCCAGCAGGAAAGGCGCGGGCGGTCCCATAGGCTGCCCGCGACGACTAGCAGTGAGGTGACCGAGGTGGCACAGGACGGCACGCGGGCGTCAGGACCAACCGCGTCAGGGCAGGCCGCCCGCGCCCCGCGCGTGACGATCGCGGACATCGCCGAGGAGGCCGGGGTCTCCGTGGCCACGGTGTCCAAGGTCCTCAACGGCCACGCCCACGTCGCCGACGCGACCCGGCAGAAGGTCGAGGAACTGCTGGCCGGGCACAACTACCTGCGCCGGCGCAGCCGTCCGTCCCGCACGGTCGGCCTCATCGACCTCGTCATCAACGAACTGGACAGCCCCTGGTCGGTCGAGGTCGTGCGTGGCATCGAGGAGACCACCGCCCAGCACGACAGCGGCCTGGTCGTCACCGCCGTGCACGGGCGCTCCGCCGACACCAGGCGCTGGCTGGACAACCTCATCAAACGCGGCAGCGACGGCGTCATCCTCGCGGTCACCGCGCTCGCGCCCGCCCAGTGGCGCAAGGTCGAGGAGCTGGGGATCCCGCTGGTCGTCGTCGACCCGATCGGGCACCCCGACCCCACGATCCCCTCGGTCGGCGCCACCAACTGGCACGGCGGGCTCGCCGCCACCCAGCACCTGCTCGCGCTCGGTCACCGCCGGATCGGCATCATCACCGGGCCCGAGGACATCCTCAGCGCCCGCGCCCGGCTGGACGGCTACCGCGCCGCCCTGGAAGGCGCCGGGCTCGGCGTCGAACCGGCGCTGGAGGTGCGCGGCGACTTCCACCACGAGACCGGCTTCTCCGGCGCCCGGCAGCTGCTGGCGCTGGCCGAGCCGCCCACCGCGATCTTCGCCAGCAGCGACCTCCAGGCGCTGGGCGCGTACGACGCGGTGCGCCGCGCCGGGCTCCAGGTCCCGCAGGACATCAGCATCGTCGGCTTCGACGACCTGCCGGTCGCCGGCTGGGCCTCGCCGCCGCTGACGACGGTCCGCCAGCCGCTCAGCGACATGGCGGCGATGGCCGCCCGCATCGTGCTCCAGGGGGTGGACAACGTGCTGCCCGGCGACATGCGCCGCGCCGAGCTGGCCACCGCGCTCGTCGAGCGGGAGAGCACCGCCCCGCCGCGCACCGGCTGACCCCTACGGCCCCCTCCCCCCGCCCCGCCCGGCGTGCTGCGCCGGGCGGGGTCTCGTGCTGCCCGCGCGCGGGACGGCGTCGCGCCGGGCGTGCGGAGTGATCCCGTCCGATCCATTGACGCGGCGGCCGCGGACTCCTACGGTTCCGCATCGGAAGAGCCGGAAACACTGAGATAGTTTCTGCTCTTCCGGCGGATAGTTTCGGGCATCACCCCCCACCAAGGAGGGTCCGCAGTGAGACGTCGTACCGCCCTCGCATCGGCCGCCGCCGCGATGGCCGCCACCCTCGCCCTGCTCGCCGCGGGCCTGACCGCGGGCAGTTCCACCGCCGCCGCGGCCGGGCTGACGGCACGCAACCTGCCCGCCGACGGCAAGATCCTGCCCGTCATGGGCCAGGACTCCGACACCCTGTCGGACTACCGCACGCAGGTGCTCGACGACACCGCGCCGAACGCCCCCGCGCCCGGCGGCGTCACGCTCTACACCAACCTCGTCGAGGGCGGCGGCCCCGCGCCGCTGTCCGGGATGTTCTCGCCCGCCGACTGGGGCAGCGGCACCGTGGACTTCGCCAAGACGATGTCCCAGTACCCCGGCGCCGCCCTCGCCGTCGGCCTCTACCTCTCCGACGCCACCGCGGGCTGCGGCAACCAGCCGCTGCGCGCCGTCATCGGCCGTACCGACGCGGACATCACCCCGCAGCTCACCCAGCAGTACCGCAGCGACATCGACCGCATGATCACCCAGTTCAAGACCTGGAACCGGGCGGTCTTCCTGCGCATCGGCTACGAGTTCGACGGCCCGTGGAACTGCTACAACACCGACTTCTACAAGCAGGCCTTCCAGTACATCAAGGGCCGCATCGACGCCCTCGGCGCCACCAAGGTCGCCACCGTCTGGCAGTCCGCCGCCTGGCCGCTCAACTCCTCGCCGGACCACCCGGAGTACGGCTACACCGTCATCGACCCCAACCACCTGAACCCGTGGTACCCCGGTGACGCCTACGTGGACTACGTCGGGCTGTCCGACTTCTACAACGCGGGTTCGCTGGCCACCCAGTGGGGATGCAGCAGCTACGACGTCAACCCGGTCACGCTGCAGAACCGCGTCCTGGACTTCGCCCGCTCGCACGCCAAGCCGGTCATGATCGCCGAGGCCTCCCCGCAGGGCTACACCACCTCGGGTCCGACCAAGAGCTGCATCATGAAGAAGAGCCCGCAGCCGACGAGCGCGGCCTCGGTGCTGAGCGAGTGGTACGCCGGGTACTGGAACTGGATCGAGCAGAACAGCGACGTCATCCGGGTCGCCGCCTACATCAACACCGACTGGGACAGCCAGACGCAGTGGCAGTGCGCGGACGGCGCCTCCGCGGGCGGTACCGGCTGCGCCAACGGCTACTGGGGCGACGCCCGCATCCAGGCCAACGCCACCGTCCGGGACGCGTTCCTGAACGAGCTGCGCAAGTGCGTCTTCGTCGGCGGCGCCACCGGCACCTGCTCCGGGACCACCACCGGCGGAACCACCGGCGGCAGCACGGGAGGCGGCACCACCCCGCCGACCACGCCCCCGACGACCCCGCCCACCACGCCTCCCACCACCCCGCCGGCCTCCGGCGACTACACGCAGGGCGTGGCGACCGGCAGCGGCGGCCAGGACACCGTCTGGTTCCGGCCGAACGGCACCACCGAGACCTTCGTCGCCGTCCACTACACCCTGGACGGCGGGAGCCAGCTCAATTACATGGCCACGTACAACAGCTCCGCGGGCCGCTGGGAAGTGCCCGTGACGGTGCCCGCCGGGCACACCCTGAGCTACTTCTTCGACTACCAGCCCGTCACGCAGACCTATCAGGTGACCACTCCCCGCTATTCGTTCAGCGGCTGACCCGCGGATTTCCTCCGCCCCCTAGACCACCCCCCTGACCTGCTGCGATGTCGGAGTCGACGGCCATGACACCGCATGTCCGGAAATTCCGGCAGTCAGGGGGGTGCCTTTTTCGCAAATCGTCGTATTGTGGTGATCGACAACAAATAGGCCGCAGGCGGGCGCGGAGTGCGCGCCTTCCGTCCGGAACACCGGAGCAAGTCCGGCGAGCCGGAGATCCGCGGCCCGTGCCGCAACCCCCGCCCGTCAGCACGTCCGCGCGCATGCGTGCCCGTCCCCTGCACGGCGGCGCAGTCCGGCTCCGACGCGAGGCGCGTCATCCCCGGTCCCACCGGCCCCACGGCAGGCGGGCCTCCCCCGACGCCCAGGTGACGACATGCGCATCCTCAGCCCCGAATCAGCTCTCCCGGTCTTCCACCCGCCGCGGCAGCCGCAGCGGGCCGACCGGGGCCTGCCGCGCACCCCGTGGTTCGCGGGCCCGCAGGACAGCGGGCCGCACCGCGTCGCCGGGTGCCTGCCGCTGCCGCACCGCCCGGAGGCCGGACGGCAGGCGCGGCACAGCGCGGAGGTCCTGCTGGAACGCTGGCAGGTGCCCGCCGAGACCGCGGACGACGTGGTGCTGGTCGTCTCCGAGCTGGTCACCAACGCCCTCAACCACGCACTGCCCGCGGTGTGCCTGCACCTGTCGCGGCTGCCGTGCGGCATCCTGCGCGTCGAGGTCGCCGACGGCGGCCCCTGCGGGGTGCCGCTGGAACGCGACCCGGACGCGGGCGGGCGCGGGCTCGCCCTGGTCGAGGCGCTCGCGCAGGCGCACGGCCGGCTCGCCGGCCCGGCCGGAACGCTCGCCTGGGCCGAGTTCGCCGGCTCCGCGCTGCCGGGACCCCGCTCCACGGAGTGACCGCACGAGGAGGCCGCCATGTCCGCAGGGCAGAACCCGGGGGCGGGACAGGGGGCGCCGCACACCGAGGCGCGGCAGCACCACCTCGGGCAGGTGCTGCGCCACGTCCACCTCTCGGGAGGTGTGACGCGCTCCGAGCTGACCCGTGTCACGGGCGTCAACCGCAGCACCACCGGGGTGCTCGTCGCCGCCCTCACGGAGGCCGGGCTGGTGCGCGAGGAGACCCCGCAGACCCACCCCTCCGCCGGGCGGCCCTCGCCGCTCGTGCTGCCCGTGCCCGAGCGTGCCCAGGCCATCGCGCTGGAGGTCGGCGTGGAGCGCATCCGGGTCGAGCGGGTGGGCCTGGGCGGCAAGGTGCTGGAGCGCCGCACGCTGATGCCCGAGGCGGACGAGCCGGTCACCTTCGACGGTACGGTCGCCCGGCTCACCGGCCTCGTCGAGTCGCTCGGCACCCCCGCGGCCGCGGGCGGCACCGTCGCGGGCATCGGCATCGCCGTGCCCGGCCTGGTGCGCCGCGCGGACGGCCTGGTGCGCTTCGCGCCCAACCTCGCCTGGACCGACGAGCCGCTCGCCGCGGTGCTCACCGAGCGGCTGGCGCCGCCGTGGGACCGGCTGCCGGTCGCCGTCGGCAACGACGCCGACCTCGGCGCGCTCGGCGAGCACGCCCGCGGCGCCGCGCGCGGCTACCGCGACTTCGTCTACCTCTCGGCGAACGTCGGCGTCGGCGGCGGGCTGTTCTGCGGCGGGCGGCCGGTGCCCGGTCAGGGCGGCTACGCGGGCGAGATCGGCCACATGATCGTCAACCCGGACGGCAACCGCTGCCGCTGCGGCGCGCGCGGCTGCTGGGAGACCGAGATCGGCACCGACGTCATCATCGCCGCCGCCGGGCTGCCCGTGCCGCCCGACCACGCGCTGACCGGCGTCGTCGAGGCCGCGGAGGCGGGCGACGAACCCGCCGCGCGCGCCCTGGACGAGGCGGCGCGCTGGCTGGCGATCGGACTCGGCAACCTCGCGGTCGTGCTCAGCCCGCAACTGGTCATCTTCGGCGGCGGGTTGCAGGACATCCACGAGGCCACCGCCGAACGCATCGCGCACTACGGCGCCCTCACCGGCCTCGCGCACGCCCGTGCCCCCTACGCGCTGCGCCGCTCGGCGCTCGGCTACCGCGCCCCGCTCGTCGGCGCCGCCGAACTCGCCTTCGCCCCGCTGCTCGACGACCCGCTCGGACACACCCGGAGCTGACGTACCGTCAGGCTCACGGCCACCACCGACATCGCAGGTGAACGCCCCGATCAGCACCGGATCCGCACTCCGACCAACGGTGCGTCACCAAGTGTCGGCCGTCCGTTCTGTCCGTACACGCTGTCAGACTTTCGGAAGTGCGCGAATCTGGAACGAATTTGCCCCCAGAACCTTGTGGCGCGATCTCGCCACGGCATAATCACGCTCCAAGACTGTTGCGGGGTGGGATCGCGTCGTGCTCGTTGCTTTCGTCATCGTTCTGCTGCTGGCCATCGTCGGCGGCATCTGGTCCGGCCTCAGACATGTGCGGGACGCACAGCTCGTCCGCATGGCACGCACCACCGTGCAGACGGCCGAGGTGCGCGCCAAGAACGCCGAGGAGCAGCTCCGGATCGCCATCGAGGAGCTGCGTTTCCTGGCCGCCGACCGCATCCCGGCCGCCGTCCTCGCGCTCACCCACGAACACGCCCCCGTGCCCGGCCTGCTGCACCCGCAGGAGGCCAACGCCCAGCTGGCGAAGGCGATGCGGGACGTGCTGTCGGCGACCGAGAACGCCGCCGCCGGGGAACGCGACCGGGTCGACGCCGCCGCCCGCTCGGCGATGCGCGGCGCCACCGCCAAGGTGCAGTCGCTGCTCTACCAGACGCAGAGCGTGCTGCACGACCTCCAGCACGAGCTGGACGACCCGCGGCTGCTGGAGCTGGACTTCCGCAACGAGCTGGCGCTGCGCCGCATCCAGGCCACCGCGGTGCTGTGCGAGGCCTGGCCGGGCCTGGCCCGCAGCGACTCGCCGCTCGCCGAGGTCGTGATGGGCGCGCAGTCCCGGGTGGCCGGCTACGCCCGCATCAAGATGGCCAACCACCTGCGCGAGCAGCGCCTCGCGGTCGTCGCGCGGGCCGCCGAGCCGCTCGCCATCGCGGTGGCCGAGCTGCTCGCGAACGCCACCTCGTACTCCCACCCGGACACCGCCGTGCCCGTCACCATCCAGCAGAGCGGCGGGCGCGGGGCGCTCGTGGTGGTCGACGACGGCGGCATCGGGATGGACGACGAGACGCTCGCGCACGCCCGGCGGCTGCTCGACGGACCCGAGACGCTGCTGCTGACCGAGCTGGGCAACCCGCCGCAGGCCGGCTTCGCGGTGATCGGGCGGCTGGTGCGGCAGTACGGCTTCTCCGTGCACATCGAGTCCTCGCCGTACGGCGGCATCCGCGCGATGCTGCGGGTGCCCGCCGAGCTGCTGACCGTACTGGACGACGAGCACACGCTGTCGGTGCTGGTGCCCGCGCCCGCCGAGACGGCGGCGCCGCCGCGGCAGCCGGAGACACCGCAGGAGGACACCCAGGTGACCGAGGCGACGCCGCTGCCCTCGCGCCGCCGCCGCAGCCCCAAGGCCGCCGCCGCCCGCCCGGTCGCGCCGGTCCCGCCGTCCGAACCGGCGGCCGCGGCCCGCACACCCGAGCAGGCAGGCGCGCTGTGGGGCGCACTGCAGGACGGCACCCGCAGCGGCAGGACCGCCGCGGCCGGGACCGCCGTCACCGGTGACGAGCAAGGAGACCACACGTCATGACCACCCGCCGACCCCTGGCACAGGACCTGGCCTGGGTACTGGACCCGCTGCTCGAACTGCCGGGTGTCCAGCACGCGCTGATCGCCACCGGTGACGGCCTGCTGGAAGGGTCCTCACCCAGCCTGGACCGGGCCGCCGCGGAGCGGGTGGCCGCGATGACAGCCACCCTGCACGCCTCGGCGCGCGCCTTCACCACCGCCTTCACCGACCAGGAGTCGCCGCAACTGGCCCAGACCGTGGTGGAGTCCGACCTCGGCTTCGCCGTCGTGGTGCCCGCCGGGCAGAACACCTCGCTGGCCGTCTTCGCCGCGCCCGACACCCAACTGGGCAACATCGCCTACCAGATGCAGGTGCAGGTGGCCGCCCTCGCCCGGGCGATGGCCGCACCCGCCCGCGAGCCGGACGCAGCCGGCCGGCCATGACACCCGGCCGGCCCGGCACCTCAGGAGCGGCGGCCGCGCCCGACGGCGGGCCGCCCGGCGGACGGGGGCGCCGCCTGATACCCGCGTACCTGGCTACCGGAGGCCGGGAACGCCCGCGCGGCACGGCCGGCTTCGACCGGCTGACGCTGCTGGTCGCCACCGACCAGCAGCCGCCGGAACCGGACTTCGGCCCGGAGCACCGCAGACTGTGGACGCTGCTGCGGCCGGGCGCGCTGACGGTGGTGGAGTGCGCGGCCCATCTGGGGCTGCCCGTCAGCGCCACGATCTTCCTGGCCGCCGACCTGGTCGGCGGCGGCCATCTGCTCGCCCGGTCCCCGGTCCCCAAGGCCGAGGAGATCGACCGAACGCTCATCGAGAGGCTGCTCGTTGGACTCCGTGCCCTCCCCTGACACGGCGACCCCGCCGGTCGCCGAACCGCGGCCGGCCCAGGGGCCGGGCCAGGTCCGCTATCTGCCCGCGACCGGGCAGACCCTGATGAAGCTGATCGTCACCGGCCCCTTCGGCGTCGGCAAGACCACCTTGATCCGCACCCTGTCGGAGATCCCCACCCTGCACACCGAGGAGGTCATGACCCGCTCCAGCGTGGGCCACGACGACCTCCACGGCCTGCCGGAGAAGACCACGACCACGGTGGCCGTCGACTTCGGACGGCTGACCGTACCCGGCGACATGGTGCTCTACCTCTTCGGCACCCCGGGGCAGGAACGCTTCTTCCCGCTGTGGCAGGACATCGCCCGCGGCGCGCTCGGCGCCCTGGTGATGGCCGACACCCGGCGGCTGGCCGACTCCTTCCCGGTGATGGACATGGTCGAGGAGCAGGGCCTGCCCTACGCCGTGGCCGTCAACCGCTTCCCCGGCGCCCCCGCGCACACCGACGAGACGCTGCGCCGCCACCTCGACCTGGCCCCCGGCACCCCGCTCGTGCAGTGCGACGCCCGCAACCGCCGCGACAGCATCGGCACCCTCGTCGCGCTCGCCGAGCACGTGCTGAGCGGCCTGCCCGACGACGACGCCGACGACGCCGGGGACGTCGGGGACACCGGCGCCCGCGGGCACGCCCGCGCGAACGAGAACGAGGACGTGTCATGACCGCCCGCCCCCTGCCCGCGCTCTACGGCGAGGACTTCGCCGCCGACCCCGAGCGCCACTACGCCGCCCTGCGGGCGACCGGCCCGCTGGCCCGCGTCGAGATCGCCCCGGGCGTCGAGGCGATGCTGGCCACCGACTACGAGACCGCGCTCGACGTGCTGCGCGACACCCACACCTTCGGCAAGGACCCGCGGCCCTGGCCCGACACCGTCCCCGCCGACTCCCCGGTGCGCTCGGTGCTCGCCTACCGGCCCGCGGTGACCTTCGCCGACGGCGACACCCACGCCCGCTACCGCAAGGTCATCGGCGACAGCCTCGCCCTGATCGGCCCGCACCTGCTCCAGCGGCAGGTCTCCGACGCCGCCGCCGAACTCATCGGCCGCTTCGCCGGGGCGGGCCGGGCCGACCTCGTCGCCGACTACGCCCAGCAGATCCCGCTGCGGGTCTTCAGCCAGTGGTTCGGGCTGCCGCTGGCGGAGGGCGAGCGGCTCGCCCGCACCCACAGCACCATGTTCGACCTGGGCGAGGACGCGCACGCCGCGCACGAGGACCTCACCGGCGCCATCCGCGACCTGGTCGCCGACCGCCGCGCCCACCCGCGCCGCGACCTGACCTCGTACCTCCTCCAGCACCCCGCCGGGCTGGACGACGCCGAGACCGTACGGCAGATAGCCGTCGCCTTCGGCAGCGGGCACGAGCTGACGGCCAACCTGATCGCCAACACCCTCCAGCACATGATCGCCGACCCGCGCTACGACCGCTCCGTCTACGCGGGCGCCATGACCGCGCACGAGGCGATCAACGAGGTGCTGTGGCGCAACCCGCCGCAGGCCACCTCCACCGGCTACTACGTGCGCTACGACACGACCTTCCACGGCATCGGCCTGCGCGCCGGGCAGCTCGTCCTGGTCTCCTACGCCGCCGCCAACACCTCCTCGCGGCCCGGCGGCGCCACGACCGACGCGTGGGGCGCGAGCGAGAGCGCCCACCTCGCCTGGGGCGCCGGCCCGCACAGCTGCCCGGCCCGGCAGCCCGCGCTGCTCATCGCGATCACCGCGATCGAGGAGCTGACCAGCAGGCTGTGCGACATGGAGCAGACCGTGCCGCCCGAGCAACTGCGCTGGCGCCCCGGTCCGTTCTTCCGCGCGCTCGCCGCCCTGCCGGTGGCCTTCACCCCGTGGGCGCCCAAGGCCCCGGCCCCGCCGGACGAGTCCGGCGCCCGGACGTCGGCGGGACGGCCCGGGGCCGCGGTGGGACGATGAGGGCAGGAGCCAGAGCGCTGGAGGGAGACCCGGCATGCCCTACGCGGATCCGCTGGATGCCCAGGAGATCGACGCCCGGCTGGGGCGGCTGCCCGGCTGGGAGCTGAGCGAGGACGGCCGGACGCTGCGCCGCACGTACCGGCTCGACCACCTGCCCGCCGCGATCTTCGCGCTGCACATCGCCGGGATCCAGGCCGAGCTGGACCACCACTCGGACCTCACGCTCGGCTACGACACGCTGCGCGTCGAGATCACCACGCACGCGGCGGGCGGCCGGCTCACGGCCAAGGACTTCGACCTCGCCGACCGCATCGCCGCCGTCGCGGACGGGCACGGAGCCGCCTGACCGGCCCCGCGCCCGCCGCACAGCCGCCGCGTCAGTCGACGCCCGGGTAGCGCACGCCCGTACGCTCGCGCACGGTGTCCATCGTGCGCATCACCGCGAGGGAGCCCTCCAGCGGCACGAGCGGCGACTCGGTCAGGCCCGCGCGCAGGCAGCGGCCCACCTCGATGGCCTCGTAGCGCATGGTGCCGCGCTCCAGGCCGTCGTCGGTGACGTCGGCGAAGGTCACCGTGTGCGGGGTCTCGCGCTGCCGGTGCACGACGTAGCGCTCGGGGTTGAAGAAGCCCTCGGGGATCTCGATCCGCCCGCCGGTGCCGCTGATCGTCGCGGGCGCGCCGGTGTCGGCGGCGAAGGTGCAGGTCAGCGTGGCGACGGCGCCGCTGTTCCAGCCGAGCAGCATGCCCGTGGTGTCGTCCACGCGCTCGGGCGTCAGATGCGCCCACGCGTCGATGCTGTCCGGCTCGCCGAGCAGCAGGTGGGCGAAGGAGACCGGGTAGACGCCGAGGTCGAGCAGCGCGCCGCCGCCCTGCTGCGGGTCGCGCATCCGGTGGGTGGGCGGGAAGTCGCCGTGGAAGCCGAAGTCCGCGTGGATCGCCCGGACCTCACCGATCACGCCGTCCGCGAGGGCCGCGGCGAGGTGGCGTACCAGCGGGTTGCAGTACGTCCACATGGCCTCCATCAGGAACAGCCCGCGCTCCCCGGCGATCTCCACCAGTTCGCTCGCCTCGCGGGTGTTGAGGGTCAGCGCCTTCTCGCACAGCACCGCCCGGCCCGCCTCCAGGCACAGCCCGGCGGCCTCGCGGTGCGCCGAGTGCGGGGTCGCGACGTAGACGACGTCCACGCCGTCGTCGGCGGCCAGCTCCGCCCAGCTGCCGTACGCGCGCGGTATGCCGTACCGCTCGGCGAACTTCTCCGCGCTGTCGAGACTGCGCGAGCCCACCGCGACGACCTCGGCGCCCGGCACGGTGGCCAGTGCCTCGGTGAACGTCGCGGCGATGCCGCCGGTCGCCAGCACGCCCCAGCGGATAGTGCGGTCCACGTCACTCCTCCATGCCCCAGAAAACCTGGTCTCGCGGTCCCCGATCACTGAAAGAATAGGCAACGTTTCAACCACTTGATCCGTCCCCCTTCCTCCCTCCCATGGAGAGTGCCCCCGTGCACGACGCCGGGCCGAGACCCGCCGCGCAAGTCCCCACCCCCGTCCCTGTCCTCGCTCTCACCCCGCACACCCGGCGCCAGGCACACGTCGGCCTGCTCGTCACCCTGGTCCTCGGCGGCCTCACCGCGCTGCCGCCGCTGTCCATGGACATGTACCTGCCCGCGCTGCCCCAGGTCACCGACGCCCTGCACAGCACTGCCTCCACCGTGCAGTTCACCCTCACCGCGTGCCTGGCGGGCATGGCCGTCGGCCAGCTGCTCGTCGGCCCGCTCAGCGACCGCTTCGGCCGCCGCCGCCCGCTGCTGATCGGCATGGTCGTCTACGTCGTCGCCACCGCCGTGTGCGCCCTGGCGCCCAGCGCGCCGCTGCTCGTCGGCTTCCGGCTGGTGCAGGGCCTCGCGGGCGCCGCGGGCATCGTCATCTCCCGGGCGATCGTCCGCGACCTCTACGACGGCGTGGAGATGGCCCGCTTCTTCTCCACCCTGATGCTGATCTCCGGCGTCGCCCCCATCGTCGCCCCCGTCATCGGCGGCCAGATCCTGCGGCTGACCGACTGGCGCGGCGTCTTCGTCGTCTGCACCGTCATCGGCGTCGCCCTCACCGCCGTCGTCTGGCGCTCTCTCGGCGAGACGCTGCCGCCCGAGCAGCGCCACTCCGGCGAGCTGCGCGGCACCTTCGGGGCCTTCCGCGGCCTGCTCGCCCACCGCGCCTTCAGCGGCTACGTCCTCGCGGGCAGCTTCGCCTTCGCGGCGCTCTTCACGTACGTCTCCGCGTCGTCCTTCGTCGTGCAGGACATCTACGGCGCCTCGCCGCAGACCTTCAGCCTGCTCTTCGGCGTGAACTCGGTCGGCCTGGTCGCCGTCGGCCAGCTCAACGGCAAGGTGCTCGTCGGCCGGGTCGACCTCGACCGGGTGCTCGCGGTCGGGCTGCTGCTCATCACCGCGGCGGGCACGATGCTGCTGCTCTTCACCTGCGGTGTCTTCGGCCGGGCCTCGCTCTTCGAGATCGCCGCCGCGCTGTTCGTGATGATGGCCTCGATGGGCCTGGTGATGCCCACCACGAACACCCAGGCGCTGCTGCTGACCAAGCGGAACGCCGGCGCGGCCTCGGCGCTCATCGGCACCTCGTCCTTCCTGGTCGGCGCGATCGTCTCGCCGCTCGCCTCCGTCGCCGGGGACGGCACCGCGGTGCCCATGGCGATCACCATCGTGACCTGCACACTCGTCGCGTGCGCGGCTTTTGCCGGGCTCTGCGTCCCCGGCCGACGTACCGTGGAGGGACGATAGGCGTCGAGCCCGTACGGAGGAAGCGATGTCTGATCCGGACGAACGCACCTGGGCGTTCAAGACAGCCGACAGCTCGCTGAGGACGGGGTCCGAGACCCCCGTCGATCCCGAGGACCTGGTCATGGCCTCGGGCCGGGAATGCACCCCGGAGCGCATCGAGAAGGCCCGCAGAGAGCTGGAGGAACATGGCGCCGCCGCTGTCGAGAGGTACCTGCCCTGAGGCGGGCCTCGACGCTGCCGAGATCGCCCGGATCGTCCCGGGCCTGAAGTCCGTCCTGGAACCGCCGGTCCCCTCGCCCCGTACCGGGCCGCCCGACACGGCGGCGTACGCGGCGGGGCCGGCCGACGGCCACCCCTGGTGCGCCGGGGCCGTGGTGCTCGCCGGACGCGGGGACGTCGTCGCGCTGCACGAGGCCGTCGGCTGGGCCGTGCGCTACCGCGGGTACGACGAGCACACCGGCCGCGGGACCGAGCTGCCCGCGGCCGAGCGCGTCCCCATGACGCCCGGCACCGTCTTCGACCTCGCCTCCCTCACCAAGCTCTTCACCGCGACCGCCGCCGTCCAGCAGATCGAGGCCGGCGTCCTCGACCCCGAGCGCCCGCTCACCGCGTACGTCCCCGGCCTGGTCGCCGACCCCCGCACGACGCTGCGGCACCTGCTCACCCACACCTCCGGCCTGCGCCCCGAGCTGCCCCTGTACGAGCTGCCGGACGCGCCCGCCCGCGCCGCCCGGCTCGCCGCGGAGCAGCCGCTGACGCCGCCGGGTGAGCAGCGCACCTACTCCGACCTGAACCTGCTGCTCACCCAGGCGCTGCTGGAGCACGTCACCGGACGCCCGCTGGACCGCCTCGTCGCCGACGGCATCACCACCCCGCTCGGCATGACGTCCACCCGCTTCGCCCCGCCCGCCGACTGGCGCCCGCGCATCGCCGCGACCGAGGACCAGCGCCGCCCGTGGGGCAAGCTCGACCGCGGCACGGTGCACGGCACCGTCCACGACGAGAACGCCTACGCCATGGACGGCGTCGCGGGCCACGCCGGGCTCTTCTCCACCGCCTGGGACCTCGCCCTCTTCGCCCACGCCCTGCTCACCGGCGCCCTCCCGCTGCACCCCGACCTGGGCTTCGAGACGGCCCGCCCGTGGTTCATGGGCCCCCTCGCGGAGCGCGGCGCGATCGGCCACACCGGCTTCACGGGCACCAGCATCGTGCTGGACCCGAGCTCCGGCGGCTTCCTCGTCCTGTTGGCCAACACCGTCCACCCGGTGCGGCACACCCAGGGCAGCGGGCCGCGCGCCGCAGCGGCGGAGTGCCTGGCGCGGGCGCTGGATCAGGGCGTGCCGGTGGAGGCGGCCCGCCCGTAGTACGTGATCTTGTCGTCGAGGACGCCGATGGCCCGGTGCAGCGCCGCCACCCGCTGCTCCAGGTCGGCGCGCCGCCCGCGCAGGAAGGCGACACGGTCCTCGGGCGTGTGCTCGGCCCGCAGGATCGCGACGAACGCCCGCACGTCCGCGATGCCGAGCCCGGCCTCGCGGAAGCACGTGACCAGGCCGATCCAGAAGACGTCGTCCTCGGTGTACTGCCGCCGCCCGCCCGCGGTCCGCCCGATCGGCCCGATGAGGCCCTCACGCTCGTAGTAGCGCAGGGTGTCCAGGGAGACCCCGGTCCGGTCGACGGCGTCCGCCGGGGTGAGGGTCGTCGTACCGGTCATGTGGTCCTCCTGTCGTCCCGCCCGCGGTCACCGCGCGGCGGCGAAGCGCTCCATGTGCGCGTCGGCGAGCCGTACCGGGACCGCGGCGAGCGCCTCTCGGACCTGCTCCACCCGGCTCACGCCCACGATCGGGTCGATGCCCTGCCGCATCAGCCACGCCAGCACGACCTGGTTCGCGGTCGCGCCCAGCTCCCCGGCGACGTCAGCCAGCACCGCGAGCACCCGCGCCGTACCGGGGTGATCATACGTATCCGGCAGCGCCCTGTCGGCCCGCACGTACGCCCCCCACAGCAGCGAGCTGTACGACCAGACGGCCAGCTCCTCCGCGCGGGCGAGGTCCAGGTCGTCGGGGACGAGCATGCGGTGCCCGCCCTCGGCGACGGGCGTGAGCGGACGCGGCAGCACCAGCGAATGCCGCAGCTGCAGCGCCGTCCACGGCTCGACGCCCTGCGCGCGGGCCAGCGCCCGCGCCCGCTCGACCCGCCATGACGCGTGGTTCGCCGCCCCGACCCTGCCGACCGTGCCCCGCGCGACCAGCTCGCCGAATGCCCCCACCGTCTCGGCGAGCGGCACGGTGCGGTCCTCGGCGTGCGCCCACAGCAGATCGACCCGGCCGGTCCCGAGCCGCTCCAGGCTCTCCGCGAAGCCGGTACGGATCGCGTCGGCGGACAGCCCCTCCGCGCTGTCCGGCCACACGTGCGGGACGAGCGGATTCTGCCGGACCTTCGTGGCGATCCGCACCCGCTCCCGTACGCCCGGCCGGGCCCGCAGCCACGCCCCGATGACGCGCTCGCTCGCCCCGCCCACGCCGCTGGGATCGGACCAGAAGCTGTAGCAGTTGGCGGTGTCGAGCCAGACCCCGCCGCCGTCGACGAAGGCGTCGAGGAGGCGGAAGGCGTCGTCGGGGGCGACGCGGGTGCCGAAGTCCATGGTGCCGAGAACGATGTTCGCTGTCATGGCAGCCATGCTCGGACCTGGAGCGCGCACCAGGTCAAGCGCGGATTCCCGGGAGCCGGGTGCGGCGGGGGTTCAGCGGCGGTTCAGCGGAAGATGCCCGTGTGGCCCAGGCTGTAGCGGCCCGGCTGGGGGTAGACCGCGAGCCCGTGCGGGCCGGAGCCGACCGGGATCTTGGCGAGGGTGCGGCCCGTCGTCGTGTCGAGGGCGTAGACCTCGGCGTTGTAGCGGCCCGTCAGCCACAGCACCTTGCCGTCCGCCGAGACGCCCCCCATGTCGGGGGACCCGCCGCCGTCGATGTGCCACTTCGCCGTGAGCTTGCCGGTGGCGAAGTCCAGGAGCGAGACGGAGCCCTCGCCACGGTTGGAGATGTACAGGAAGCGCGAGTCCCGCGAGACGTACAGGCCGTGCGCGCCCGCCCCGGTCGGCAGCAGCTTCGGGGTGGAGAAGGTGTCGCCGTTCATCGTCCACACGCCGTTCGCGACCATGTCCGCGATGTACCACGTACGGCCGTCCGGTGAGATCTTCACGTCCTGCGGCATCGACCCCGGGTACGGGATCTTCTGCTGCGCCACCACCTTCATCGCCGCCGTGTCCACCTTCAGCAGCTCGCCGGAGAACTCGCACGAGACGATGAAGTAGCGGCCGTCCGGGGAGAAGTCGGCGTGGTTCACGCCGTAGCAGCTCACCGGCACGGTCTTGGCCACCGCCATCGTGTGCGCGTCCCGGAAGACGAGCTGCCGGTCGAGCGAGGCCATCACGATCGCGTACTTCCCGTCCGGCGTGAAGTACAGGTTGTACGGGTCGTGCACGGCCACGGGCGTGCCGACCTTGCCCGTCGCCGGGTCGATCGGCGTCAGGCTGTTGCCCACGTCGTTGTTGACCCACAGCGTCTTCAGATCCCACGACGGCACGACGTGCTGCGGCTGCTGCCCGACCGGGATCGTCCGGACGACCTTGTACGTCTTCGGGTCGATGACCGACACCGTGTTCGATTCGCTGTTCGGGACGTAGACCAGGCTCGGCATGTTCCGCACGACCGGGGAGAGGTTGTTCGGCCGGTCCGCCGCGTACACGTCGTTCCGGCTGATGAGCGGCGGCATCCCGGGCAGCGCCGGGTGGGCCTTGGCCGCCCGCTGCTGCGCCTTCGTGGCGGCAGCCGCTGCCGCCGCCTGCGACGCGACCGCCGCTTCCGCCGGGGTGGGTGCGAGGGAGCGGTCACCGCGGTCGCCGCATCCCGCGGCGAGCAGGGCGGTGAGGACGAGCAGGGCGGTGGCGCTGAGTTCTTTGCGGCGCTTCACGTCAGGAGCTCCGAGGTCGTGACCGCACGCAGACCGCGGCGGCGCAGGTCGTCGAGGATGCCGGGCAGTGCGGCGACCGTGCCCGCGTGCCCGAAGTGCAGCGACACCACCGAGCCCGGCCCGGCCTGCTCGGCGACGGCCGCGCGGACCGCCGCGGGGCCGGGGTCGGTGTAGTCGAGGGTGTCCACGTCGTAAGCCAGCAGATGCGGATAGCCCGCCCGCTGGGCCAGCGCGACGACCCGCGGGGTCGTCAGCCGGGCCTGCGACGGCCGGAACCAGCGGCCCTGGCTGCCCGTCAGCCGCCGCAGCCGCGCCGCGCACTGCGTGATCTCGGCGGAGGCCGCGGCCTCGTCCATCGCGCCGATGTCGCCGTGCGTCTGCGTGTGGTTGCCCAGCTCGTGCCCGCCGCTCAGCACGCGGGCGGCGAGCTGCGGATACGCGTCGAGCCACGTCCCGACGGCCAGCACGGTGACCCGCGCGCCGCCCTTCTCCGCCGCGGCGAGCACGGCCTCCGCCTCCGCGGGGGTGCCCTGGCCGTGGAAGGTCAGGGCGAGCTGCGGGCGCGTGCGGGGGCCGTGCTCGATCTGGTCGGGGAGCTGCGGGGTGGGCTTGGGGGAGTCGGGCGCGGACGGCGCGGCGGGGCGCGCCGCGGCGGCAGGTGCGTTCTCGCCGGCGGGCGAGCAGCCGGTGAGGAGCGCGCCGGTGGCGCTGAGCTGGAGGACGGTGCGGCGGGTGATCGGCATCGGGGCCGAGTTTAAGTGTTATGACCCGTTTTATCCGCGAGGCGGGGCGGAGAGTGGGCCGTCTGGGGGGCGCTCCGGGGTGCCCTTGCGGGGGGCGTCGCGATCTTCTGCCGGTGGTGGCTGGTCGCGCGGCAAACCGAACCCCTCGCCCCGGAGCGGACTCGCCGTGCCGGACGCTCCGGCGCCGCCCCGCGCGGCCTCGCCGTCGTGGCGTGGGTCGACCGAGTCGGCTGCGGGCGCGTACCCTCCCCCGGGGGGAGAGGGGGAGTCACGTGGTGGTCACGGAGGGTGAGGCGGGGGAGCCGCGGCGGGCCGGTGTGGCGTTGGGGCGGTTGCGGGCGGCGCAGAAGAGTACGAAGGGGGTGTCGCTGTATTCGCGGTACGTGAACCGGCCCGCCGGGCGGGTGCTGGCGGCAGGGGCGTACCGGGTCGGGCTGACGCCCAATCACGTCACCCTGCTCAGCGCGGCGTTCAGCTACGGCGGCATCGCCGCGCTCGCGGTGGGGGAGCCGTCGTGGGGGCTCGCGGTGGGGGTGTACGCGGCGCTCGTGGTCGGGTTCGCGCTGGACTCCGCCGACGGGCAGCTCGCGCGGCTGCTGGGGAAGGGCGGGCCCGCGGGGGAGTGGCTGGACCATGTGGTGGACGCGGCGAAGATCACCGGCGTGCACGCGGCCGTACTCATCACCTTCTACCGGCACTTCGCCCTGCCGGGCGACGGGTGGCTGCTGCTGCCGCTGGGGTTTCAGCTGGCGGCGGTGATGGTCTTCTTCGGGGGTCTGCTCAAGGACAAGCTCACCCCGAAGGATCCGGCAGCCCTGGCCGCGGCGCCCGCGCGGTGGCGGGCGGTCGCGCTGCTGCCGGTGGACTACGGGGTCTTTTGCGGGGTCTTTCTGCTGCTGGGGAGCCAGAGCGCCTTCCGCTGGGGGTACGCGGTGCTGTTCGGGGTGAACGCGCTGTTCCTCGTGGGCTTCCTGGGGAAGTGGTTCAGAGAGCTTCGGGCGGTGCGGTGACCGCGAGGACGTCGAGCGCGCGGCGTAACTGCGTGCTCGACGTGTGGACGGTGTACGGGAAGTACACGACCTCGACGCCGACGGCGGCGAAGTCCCGTTCGAGCCTGCGGCCCTTGTCGGTGCCGCGCCAGTCGTCGCCCTTGAAGATGACGTCGAAGCGGACCTGGTGCCAGGTCTCGACCTTGTCCGGCACGGTCTCGACGAAGGCCGCGTCCACGAAGCGCACGCTGCGGACGATCTCCAGGCGTTCGACGAGGGGCACCACGGGGTCGCGGCCCTTGGCGAGCCGCGCCATCTCGTCGGAGACGACACCGGCGACGAGGTAGTCGCACTGGCTGCGGGCGTGCCGGAGGATGTTGAGGTGTCCGACGTGGAAGAGGTCGTAGACCCCTGGTGCGTAGCCGACGCGATGTGTCATGACATGCCCCCCAGCGTCACGGAAAACCCGTACAACACACCCCGTGCGTACGGGAGTTCAGACGATAGTCCGGGCGCCGTGGACTCCGGCGGGGAATTGCGAAAGTACGACGCCGTGCAAGACGCGGCGGGATGCCCCGGTGAACGGCTAGTGTGGCGGAATCAGCGGGATCGGGGGGTTCCCGGCGGTCGTGCGGGACCGGGGGAAGGGGCATGTCGTGGGGGATTCCGCCGGGGTGGGCGGCGTACGCCGGGTGCTGCTGGTGTCCACCAACTACGCGCCGGAGCACGCCGGGATCGGCCCGTACGCGACGCAGGTCGCCGAGCACTGGGCGGCGGGCGGCGCCGAGGTGCACGTGCTCGCCGGGATGCCGCACTACCCGGCGTGGAAGGTCGAACCGGAGTACGCCGGGGTGTGGCGCCGGGAGGAGACGCGCGGCGGGGTGCGGGTGCACCGGCGGCGGCACACGGTGCCCGCGCGGCAGAGCGCGTTACGCCGGGCGGTGTTCGAGGCCTCGCTGCTCGGGCACGGCCTGGTCGCGCCGCCCGCGATGGCGCGGCCCGACGCGGTGGTGGCCCAACTGCCCAGTCTGGCCGGCGGGGTGCTCGGCGCGCGGCTGGCCCGGCGGCACGGTGTGCCCTATGTGCCGGTGGTGCAGGACCTGATGGGCGCGGCGGCGGCGCAGAGCGGCATCCGCGGCGGGGGCAGGGTCGCCTCGCTGGCGGGCGCGGCGGAGGGGTACGCGCTGCGGCGGGCGACGCTCGTGGGCGTCATCCACGAGAGCTTCGTGCCGAAGGTCGCCGCGCTCGGGGTGCCGCCGGAGCGGATCCGGGTGGTGCCCAACTGGTCGCACGTGTCCGGCCCTTCGCGTCCGCGTGCGGAGTCGCGGGCCCGGCTGGGCTGGCGTCCCGGGCAGACCGTGCTGCTGCACAGCGGCAACATGGGCCTCAAGCAGGGCCTGGAGGTGCTCGTCGAGGCCGCGCGGCTGGATCCGGGCCTGCTGGTCGTCCTCATGGGCGACGGCAACCAGCGGGAGCGGTTACGGGAGTCGGCGGGGACACTGCCCAACCTGCGCTTCGAACCGCCCGCCGCGGAGGCGGACTTCCCCGACGTGCTGGCCGCCGCGGACGTGCTCGCGGTCACCCAGCGCGCCTCGGTGCTCGACATGAGCGTGCCGTCCAAGCTGACCTCGTACTTCGCCGCGGGCCGCCCGGTCGTCGCCTCGGTCGCCTCGGCGGGCGGCACCGCCGAGGAGGTCGAGCGTTCCGGCGCCGGGGTCGTCGTACCGCCCGAGGACCCGCGCGGACTGCTGGACGCCGTGCGCGCGCTGGCCGATGATCCTGACAGGGCCGACGCGCTGGGCGCGCGCGGCCCGGTGTACGTCCGCGAACGCCTCAGCCGCGCCGCGGGACTGGCACGGATGGACGCGCTGCTCGCGGAGGCGCTGGGCGGCACCCCGGACGGTACGGGCAAGGGCGGCGTGGACGACGAAGGGACGCGGGGCCAGTGACCGACGCGACGCGCACCGAGGCACAGCCCGACGAGGGCGACCTGCTGCGTGACCAGTTCCGCCAGTTGCTCCGCTACCGGGCCCTGCTCGTCGCAGGTGTGCTCGTCGGCCTGCTCGGCGGCGCCTTCCTCGCCTTCAGCGGCGCGGACTCGTACACCGCCACCAGCGAGGTCATGGTCCGGGCGGCGACCGAGGACCCCTTCGCGAGCGGCGCGACCGCCGACAAGAACATCAACATCGGCACCGAGCGGCAGACCGCCCTCAGCAGCACCGTCGCCGACACCGCGGCGAAGACCGCGGGCGCGTCGGTGGCCTCCATGTCGCACTGCCTCCAGGTGACCAACCCGCCCAACACCCTCGTCCTGCGCTTCACCTGCACCACCACCTCCGCGCAGCGCGCCGCGGACTGGGTCAACGCCTTCACCAAGGCCTACCTCGACGACCGGCAGGCGCAGACGAAGGCCACCATCGAGCGCATGGTGGCCAGCTATCAGGCCCAGCTCGACCCGATGGTCGCCCAGCGCAACGACATCCTCGACCAGATCCAGCAGGCCAAGAACAGCCAGATCGTCGGCACGCTCGTCTCGTCGCAGACCAGCCTGCTCAGCCGGATCACCGAACTCACCTCCGACATCGCGGGGTTGCGCGCCCTCGACACCACGCCCGGCCTCGTCATCAAGCCGGGGGTCGTACCCGGCGCGCCCGCCGGGCCGGGGCTGCCGATGATGCTCGGCCTCGGCGGCGCGGTCGGTATCGCCCTGGGCCTGCTCGGCGCCTGGGTGCGGCTGGTCTTCGACCCGACCGTGCGCAGCGACGCCGAGGTCACCCGCGCGCTCGGCGCCCCCGTGCTCGGCACGCTGCCCCGGCTGCGCCGCCGGTCCGCGGCCGCCGCGGCGGACGGCACGCCCGGTCTGCTGACCGGCGGACGCGCCGACGTGCGGCTCGCCGAGGAGTACCGCGCGGTCGCCTTCCGGCTCACCCACGACAAACGCTTCGCCGAGCGGCGCAGGCTGCTCGTCGTCGCCCCGCGCGGCAGCGGCGACACCCCGGCGGCGGTGGCCGCCAACCTCTCCGCGTCCTTCGCCGAGATGGGCATGGAGGTGCTGCTGGTCGAGGCCGACCTGCGCGCCCCCTCCCTCGCGGCGCGGCTGCGCACGGTCGACGGTGTCCGGCCCGGCTGGGCCCGTACTCCCGCGCCGGGCGAGGGCGGCTGGCCCGCCGGGCTCCAAGTGCCCATCGACGCGGGGGAGTCGGGCTCCTTCGACCTCGTGCCGGGGCGCCGGGTGCGCAACGTCGCCCGGGCGCTGACCTCCTCGCCCGCCGGGCGGCTCTTCGCCGAGGCGGACGAGCCCGGTTCGGCCGTCGTGGTCCTCGCGCCGCCGGTGCTCACGTACGCCGACGCGGTCGCGCTCGCCGGGCGCGTGGAGGGCGTCGTCGTGGTGTGCGACCCGCGGGCGGTGCACCGCGCCGACCTGGAACGCGTCCGCGAACTCATCGACGCAGCCGGCGCGCACGTCCTCGGCGTCGTCCTGCACGCAGCCGAACCCGGCGCCCGCGGCCGCTTCGGCCTGCGCCGCACGCCCCGTACCGCCGTGCCCGCGGCCCGCCGCGACCCCGACCGCCCGCGCCCGGACACGACCCCCACCGCGGAGCGCCACCCGGTCCCTTGAGCGGCCCCGACCCGCGGCTCACCCCCGCGCCCCCCGGGGCCGCCCCCGAACTCCCGCCGGACGCGGACGCGTTCGGCCCGTACGGTACGCCCGGCGACGTCCACGACGCCCCGCTCCGCGACGCCTACGGCGACCCGTACGGCCTCGACGCCCCGCCCCCCGAAGGGGAGTTACCCGGCCGGCGGTACGAACCGCCGCCCGGCGACCTGTACGGCGAACCGTACGGCCGCCCCCCGCCCCCGGAGGACGACCCGGTGCCCGCCGCGCCCGGCTCCCCAGGGCTCGGGGCGAAGGCCGCCATCGCCGCCTCCGTCGCCGACCAGGGCATCGCGGCCCTCACCAACATCGTCGTGCTGGTGGTCGCCGCCCGGCTGTCGAGCGCCGCGGGCTTCGCGGTCTTCTCGATGGTCTACATGGTCTTCACCGTGCTGCTCGGTGTCGGCGTGAGCTACGTCGGGCAGGCGCTGGTGCTGGAGCGCGGCACCGACCGGGTGCGGGCCGCGTGCCGTTCCGCGGCGGCCTTCACCGCGCTCGCCTCGACCGTCATCGGCCTCGGCATGGCCGCGGGATTCGGGCTCGCCGCGCACGGCGGCACGGCCCGGGGACTCGCCGTCCTGGGGCTCGTGCTGCCCGTCGTGCTGACGCAGGACGGTCTGCGCTACTGCTTCTCCGCGCTGCGGCTGCCGCACTACGCGCTCGCCGGGGACACCGTGCGGCTGCTCGTCGCGGTGCCCGCGCTGGCGGTGCAGCCGCACGGGGCCGGGCCGGAGCGGCTCGTCGCCGTCTGGGGGGTGTCGGCGCTGCCCGCGCTGCTCGTGGCGTGGGCGCTGCTGCGGCGGCGGGTGCGGGGCGCGCCGCTGGACGTGCGGCGGTACGTACGGCGCGGGCACCTCGGTCGGCGCTTCGTGATCGAGTTCGGCGTCGGCAACGCCACCAGCCAGCTCGCCGTCGTCGGACTCGGGCTGTTCGCGGCGCCGCTCGCGGTGGGCGCGCTGCGCGGGGCGACGACGCTCTTCGGGCCGATGAACGTGCTGTTCAACTCCGCGACGGCCTTCGGCCCGCCGCTGCTGAACCGGGTGCGGGGCGCGGCGGCCAAGGTGCGGGCGACCGCCGTGCTGGCGTGCGCGCTGGCCGCCGTCGCCGGGCTGTGGACGCTCGTGCTGATGGTGCTGCCCGGCCGGGCCGGGCGCCAGCTGCTCGGCGAGACCTGGGACGCGTCGTCGGCGCTGCTGGCCGCGTCCGGCAGCCAGTACGCGGCCATCGCGCTCGGCACCAGCGCGCTGCTCACGCTGCGGGTGCTCCAGCCGAGGGCGACGCTGCCGATCCAGGTGGTCTTCTCGCTCGCGTCGGTCGGCTGCATGCTCGCGGGCTACGGCCTCGACGGCGTGTACGGGGCCGCGTGGGGGCTGTGCGCGGGCTCGGTGCTCAAGGCGGTCGCGCTGTGGCGGCGGATCGCGGTGCTGCGCCGCCGCCCGGCCCCGGCGGGGGAGGACGACGGGGAGGACGGCGCGGGGGACGCGTACGCCCACGGCGCCGTCAGCGCAGGATCCTCCGGCGGTCCTGGCTGAAGGTCGTCACCAGGGCCAGGCACAGCGCGCCGATCGCGATCCGGCCCGCCGCCTGGAGCAGCGGGCCGCGCAGCAGGATGAAGGAGTAGCCGCACACCAGCGGGATCACGACGGCCGCGATCGTGCCGGGCCTGCCGTCCTCCTGGGTGCGCTGGGCGTAGCGGCGGTCGGCGCGCGCGGCCGCGTAGCCGACCGCGAGGAAGCCCGCGGTCATTCCCAACGGGCCGAAGTCCAGCCAGAGTTCGGCCCACAGCGGGGAGGACAGGTTGGTGTTGGTCATGCCCATCCACTGCCCGACGCGGACCCCGGAGTCGACCGGCTTGCCGTGCCACACCGAGCGGGGCACGAAGAAGAAGACGTCGGCGGCGAGCTGGCGGCCGTCGGTGTGCCCGGCGCCGGAGTGCACGTACGTCAGGGTGTTGGCGAACATCCCGACCTGGTCGTAGTCCTTGACCGTGAGCGGCTCCAGCACCGAGGTGGTCTCCACGGGGTGGTAGCCGCCGGAGTCGTAGCGGAAGCGGTCGAGGAAGGGGAAGAGCAGCAGCGCGGCGACGACGCCGGTGACCAGGGCCGTGCGGTACATCACCGGGCTGCGCGGGAAGGCGGTGAACAGCAGCGCGAAGACGACCGTCAGGAACCAGTACCGCGGGTTGGAGACCGGGTTGTTGACGATCGCGTTGAGCACCACCAGCCCACCGAGCGCGGTGATCGCGGGCAGGCTGCGGCGGGCCGCGCGCGAGGTGATCATCCAGCGGGTGAGGAAGAGCAGCGCGAGCAGCGCCGGCACCGTGCCGAAGCCGCGGACGAAGGCCGATCCGACGTGGCTCTGCCCGCCGTCGCCGCCGAGCCCGCAGGACCGCACGGACTCGCTGATCGCCTGCCTGCTGTCGAAGAAGACGGCGGGGCCGCCGAGTTTGAGGATCGAGTACGCGCCGCCGACGTAGGCGACCGCGACGAGCACCCACAGCCGCCGCCGCGACACCTGCGCCACCGCCCGCCCGCCGCGCGCCCGCGCCGCCGGGCGGTGCCGGGCCAGCAGCGCCCCGACGTCGAAGGCCGCGCACCCGGCGATGACGAGCGCGAGCGCGGCCGTGGTGTCCCCGCGCGGCCCGACCACCGGGGTCGGGACCTGCCCGATGACCTCCTGGGTGAGGGGCGCGACGCCCATCGCGACGTACACGAAGAGCCAGAACGCCCCCTGCACCAGTCGTCGGCGCCGGGCCAGCACCATCGCGGCGAGCCGTCCGCCCGCGTACACGGTCAGCGTCAGCTGGAGCCAGTACGCCCCGTCCCGCGGCCCGCCCCCGCCGGGCTGCGCGACGACGTATCCCGGCAGGAAGCCGACGAGGGCGACGACCAGCGGCACCGCGAGCGCCCGCGACAGCGCGGCCCGCGGCACGGAGGCAGCTCGCGGTGTCCCCACCGCCGCGTCCACGGCCATCCGCCCACCCCCTGGGGGGAGTTTACGGGCCGGAACCCCCCGGTCGCGGGGTGTTGCGGGGAGCGGCGCACAGGGCCGGGGCCAATCCGCCCAAAACGGGGCGGTGTTCGCCCTCTCGCGGGTAGGCTGCGGAGCAGGCCGGGAGGGGTGCCGGGAGCGCCCGGCGAAGGGGGACGGGACGATGCGGGTCTTACATGTCGTGACGCTGCACACGCCGACGAACGACTTCGGCGGGCCCACCCGCGTCGCGCTCAACCTCAGCAAGGGGCTGCGCGCCAAGGGGGTGGACGCGCGGATCGCCACGCTCGGCGACAAGTTCACCGGGCCGCTGCCCAGCGAGGTCGAGGGCGTGCCCTCCTTCGTGCGGCAGGCGCGGCACGTGCTGCCCGCGTTCGAGGTCAGCGGGATCACCTCGGGGGCGCTGCTGGCGCGGGCGCGGCGGATGGTGAAGGGCGCCGACGTCGTCCATGTGCACCTCATGCGCGACCTGATCACGCTGCCCTTCGCGCTGGTCGCGCTGGAGACGGGCACCCCGCTGGTGGTGCAGACGCACGGCATGATCGACCCCACCGAGAAGCTGTTCGCGAAGGCCGTGGACGTGCTGGGCATGAAGCGGGTGCTGCGCCGGGCGGGCGCGATCCTGCACCTGACGGACATGGAACGCGAGGGCGTGCAGGCCGTGGTGCCGACGACCCCGCTGCGGACCTTCCGCCGCCTCGTCAACGGTGTCGCCGTGCAGGAGATGCGCCCGCCGCGCGGCGACCGGCCGCCCACCGTCCTCTACTGCGCGCGCGTCCAGCAGCGCAAGCGGCCCGAGGACTTCGTCCGCGCGATGCCGTACGTCCTCGCCCGGCACCCCGGTGCCCGGTTCGTGCTCGCCGGGCCCGACACCGGTCGACTGACCGCGCCCATGCGGGCGCTGGCCGACGACCTGGGGGTCGGCCACGCACTGGAGTGTCCGGGCCCGCTCGGGCACGACGCGGTGCTGGCGGCGCTGCGCGCGGCGGACGTGTACGTGCTGCCGTCCGTCGTCGAGCCGTTCGCCGTGTCGGTGCTGGAGGCGATGTCGGTGGGGCTGCCGGTCGTGGTCGCCCGCACCGGCGGGCTGTCGCCGGACGTGGCGGCCGCGGGCGCGGGCCGGGTCACCGACAGCCTGCCGGACGCCGACAACGGCGAGTTGGTCGGCCGGGCGGTGCTGGAACTGCTGGAGCCCGAGGCCAACGAGCGGGCGTCGCAGGCCGCGTGGCAGCTGGTCCACGACCGCTTCTCGATCGACGCGGTCGTGGACACCCTGCTCGGCGTCTACGGCGACGTCATGTCCGACCGGCCCGGTCGCCCGACTGCTGCTCGGCGGCGCGCAGTTCACGCGTCTTGAGACCGATCTGCCAGCGGTAGAAGCTCATCGCGAGCGCGTAGTCCAGCCCTGCCCGCCCGTCCAGGAAGCCGCGCCGGTAGACGTAGGCGTAGCCGAAGGACACCAGCGGCTTGAACGGCACCTTGTGGAAGAGCTGCCCCTGCCGGGTCTTGACCCGGCGGATGCGTTCCTTGACCTCCGGGTGCAGTTCGAGCCACGCCTCCCAGTCCGAGTAGCGGTTGTGCCGGTCGAACCAGGTGCGGACCGGGTCCAGGTCCTCGTGCTCGATGGGGGAGCGCAGCCGGGCGGCGGATTCCGCGACCGGCTGGTAGTGGCCCTCCTGCTCGCCCATGCCGGGGGCGCCGAGGTCGCCGACCTCCGGGAAGCGGCAGCGGGTGCGGTCCATGAGGGCGCGCTTGACGATGGTGTACCCGTGCCGCAGCCGCCGCCCGGCGAACCAGTAGCCCAGCGGGATGTCGAACGCGGCCACCGACGGCGGGCCCGCGGCGAACACCGACCGCAGCTCGCCGAGGAGTTCGGGGCTCGGCGTCTCGTCGCCGTCCAGGAAGAGCACCCACGGGATGTCGGGACGCACATGGTCCAGGCACCACTGCTTCTTCTTCGGGTAGCGCCCGTCCCACGCGTAGAGCACGGTCTCGGCGCCGAGCCCGGCGGCGATCGCGCACGTGTCGTCGGTGCTGTGCGAGTCGACGACCACGACGGCCCGCACATGGTCGACGATCGAGGAGAC
The DNA here is from genome assembly GCF_044332905.1 of Streptomyces sp. NPDC021224. Lineage (NCBI taxonomy): Bacteria > Bacillati > Actinomycetota > Actinomycetes > Kitasatosporales > Streptomycetaceae > Streptomyces > Streptomyces sp. NPDC021224. Next base: position 32,748 of record NZ_JBIRPW010000012.1, read on the forward strand.
CGTCCGGGCGATGTTCTCCGCCTCGTTCTTCGTCGGTATGACCACGACCAGCGGCAGAGTGTCCAGTTCGTCCAAGGGTGACGTCAGCTCCTTGTCCCGGGGGAGGCCAGCCAGGCGTAGCACCCGCTGGAGGTGATGCCGCGCGCGTCGGCGGGGACGATGAGCGCGGCGGGGCGGTCCGCGCCTGTGCCGCGGCCCGAGGCGAGGACGCTGCCGTCCGCGCCGGTGGCCCGCCACGAGCAGGACGCCGACGGGTGCGGCGCCCGGTAGACGCCCGGCACGACCACCGTGCCCGGCACGGTCTTCGCGCCGACCGTGTACGTGCCGTCGGCGAAGCCGCGGCGGGCCGCGTCGACGACGCCCTGCTGGTCCGGGCACAGCCCGCCGACGGCCGCGGCGGCGCCGTCGTAGGAGATGTCGCCGGTGACGATCGCGGTCGCGGCGGCGTCCTTGTCGATCGCCGCGGTGCGCGTCAGGCGCTCGCAGATCTCCTGCCCGCCCTCCAGCACCGCGACCGGGTCCGTGCCGCGCGGCACCCGCCCGGACAGGTACTTCTTCTGCTGCGCGGTGAAGGTGCCGCCGCCCGGCGGGGTGAGCTGGGTGTCGGGCACCTTCGGCGCGTCGGCGGCCGACCCCGGCTGCCCGGCCCCGGAGCCCGGGGACGCGTCCGCGGAGCCGCTCGCGGTCGGCGCCGCCGGGGCCGCGGACGACGGCGCGGAGGCCGTGGCCGGGTCCTTCGCGCGGTCGTGGCCGCCGTCCGACCCGCAGGCCGTGAGCAGCAGCGCTGCCGCCGCCGTCAAAGAGACGGCGGCGGCAGCGCCGGCGCGGTGGCCGCGGCTCATCCGGCGGTTCCGAGCGTGTAGTGCTGCGCGATCTGCGCGGGGGTGAGCACCGCCGGGTAGACGGCGGCCTCGTCGATCGAGCCCGCGAAGTAGGAGCTGGTCGGCGCGGACGGCCAGCCGCCCAGGCTGTCGTAGCCGATGTGCCAGTAACCGGGGTAGTCCTGGCTGGTGGTGACCGAGCCGTCCGCGGCCCGCAGCACCCCGTCGACGTACAGCTTCATCCCGTCCGCGCCCTGCGTGGCCACCATGTGGTGCCAGGCGCCGTCGTTGTACGCCGCCGGTGTGGTGACGGTGCGGGTCGTGCCCGTGTAGACGCCGAAGATCAGCCGTCCGTTGTCTGTCATGTAGACATGCTTGTCGTAATTGCCGCTCGGGTGGGTGGAATTGGAGCCGAAGCCCATGATCTTCCCGCCGCTGGTGGTCGTCGTGCGGAACCACGTCTCGATGCTGTACTGCGCCGGGGTGGGGTGCAGCCGGTCGCTGTAGGTCCACTGCGTCGAGCCGTTGAAGGTGTACGCCTTGGAACCCGGCACCGCGCCCGGCGTCACCGCGTGCACGGGCCCGCCGACGCTGATGCCGCTGTCGTCGCCGTCGGAGGAGTCGGCGTTGTACGAGCCGGAGGCGGCGTCGTAGCGCCAGTACAGGGTTGCCCCGTCCGCGAGCACCTGGGTCGGGTACGCCTCGGCCGAAGTCGGCACCGTGGCCGACGCGTTGGGTGACAGTGCGCTGGTGTTGACGCCGTCGCTCGCGGAGACCCGGTAGGTGTACTTCACGCCCGGGGTGACGTCGGTGTCGGTGTACGTCAGCTGCGGGCGTACCCACGGCAGCGAGGAGCCCGTCACGGTGTAGACGGGCGTGGCGCCGCCGTTGCGGTAGACCCGGTAGGTGAGCACGCCGTCGTCGTTGTCGGTGCTGGACTGCCAGCTGACCTTGACCGCGCCCGGCGCGATGCTCGTCACGGACGTCTGCGGCAGCGTCGGGGCGCCGGTGTCCGGACCGCTCGCGAACCGTGTGAGGCCCTGCTGCGCGACACCGTTGACCGTCGTGAACTCACCGCCGACCCACAGGTAGTCGGTGCCCGCGGACGACGCCAGCGCCATGACGCGCGGGCCGATCTTCTCGCCGATGCCGTCGTTGGTGTCGGGGAACCACGACAGCAGGTGCGGGTCGTCCACGGACTCGGCGAGCAGGTGCTTGCGCACCGAGTCGGGGTATTCGCCCATGCTGGAGCAGTCGTGCGCGTGGCTGCCGCTGTAGAGCACGGTCTGATAGACCGTCAGCGACTGCGTGGCGCCCAGGCAGTTGTCCCGCCAGACCTGCGAGAAGTCGGTGAGGCTGAAGCGGATCCGGCCGTCGAACACCCCGCCGCCGGTACCCTCGTTGGCGGTGTAGAAGCTGTTGCTCGCCGCGTCCATCACGATGTCCTTGGTCACCGAGGTCGCGTCGATGAAGCCCGTCGGATAGGCCTTCACCAGCGCCCCGGTCACGGTGTCCACGACGGCGAGGGAGTGCGAGTTCACCCCGTCCACCGTGTTGAAGTCGCCGCCCAGGACGGCGTCCTGGCCGTCCGGGGTGAGGGCGAGCGCGCGGGCCGGGTTGTCGGCGTCGGGCGCCCACGGCAGCAGCGCGCCCGACGTGCTGACGGCCGCGTACCGTCCCCGGTGCTGGCCGCCGACCGAGGTGACGTCGCCGCCGAAGAAGACCGTGTCGGCGGTGGCCTGGATCGTCCGTACGGTGCCCGCGACCGCCGGGTGGAAGGTGCTGCTGACCTGGCAGGTGGCCAGGTCGATCGCGGCGAGGCTGCTCACGCCCACCCCGTTGACCTGCCCGAAGAAGCCGCCCGCGTACAGCGTGCCGCCGTCCGGCGACACCGCGAGCGCCCGCACGGTGGCGTTGTTGGAGCCCACCGTGAAGTTGAGCTGGCAGCCCGCCGGTTGCCCGGTCGCCGCGTCGAAGGCGGCGAAGTTCGCCACCGCCGTCTCGCTCGTGCCGGCCGCCGCACCGGACGGGCGGATCGCGGAGAAGGTGCCCGCGGTGTAGACGATGCCGTTCGCCTGGGCCATCGCCCATACGACGCCGTTGGTCTGGTAGGTGGCGAGGCTGTCCGCTGTGAGCGCGACGGGCGCCTGGAGCGCCGTGGCGGGCGGTGCCGCCGGTAACGCCCCCAGTGCTGCCGCCGCCAGTGCCAGCACTCCGGTCAACGCCGACCGTTTACGCATGTGTGCCCCCGGTCCCCTTCAGGTGCGGCGGCCGTGGCCGGCCGTCGCGGTCCTGGGCAGAGTAGGGCGTTCCACTTGCCACGGTGCTGCTTTTTGCCGAAACCGTCGGACGTACCCGGACGACGCCCGACATCGGGTCATGTGTCGCCCGCGAACGACCCCTCGGCCTACGCCGGTTGCAGCGCGCCGCCGAGCCGCTCACCGGTCGATCCGTACCGTCACGCCCGCCAGCTGGTCGGCCACCTGGCGGATGTCCGCCTCGACCATGATCCGGGCGAGGCCGCCGACCCGCACCCGCGGCTGCCAGTCCAGCAGGTCGCGGGCCTTGCTCGCGTCGCCGATCAGCGCGTCCACCTCGCTGGGCCGCTCGTACTTCGGGTCGTAGCGCACATACCGCGACCAGTCGAGCTCGGCGTGCGCGAAGGCCGTCTCCACGAACTGCCGTACGGTCGCGGCCTCGCCGGTCGCCACCACGTAGTCGTCGGGCTCGTCACGCTGCAGCATCCGCCACATCGCCTCCACGTACTCCGGGGCGTAGCCCCAGTCGCGCACCGCGTCCAGGTTGCCGAGGTAGAGCCGGTCCTGGAGGCCCGCCTTGATCCGCGCGACCGCGCGGGTGATCTTGCGGGTCACGAAGGTCTCCCCACGGCGCGGCGACTCGTGGTTGAAGAGGATCCCGTTGACGGCGTACATCCCGTACGCCTCACGGTAGTTGACCGTCGCCCAGTAGCCGAAGACCTTCGCGCAGCCGTACGGGCTGCGCGGGTGGAAGGGGGTGCGCTCGTTCTGCGGCGGGGGAGCGGCGCCGAACATCTCCGACGACGAGGCCTGGTAGATGCGCGCCCCGCTGCCGCTGGCCCGTACCGCCTCCAGCAGCCGCAGCGCGGACAGGCCCGTCACGTCGCCGGTGTAGAGCGGGGCGTCGAAGGACACCCGCACGTGCGACTGCGCGCCCAGGTTGTAGATCTCGTCCGGCCGCACCTCGCGCAGCAGGTTCACGAGCGCCACGCCGTCGGTGAGGTCCGCGTGGTGCAGGACGAAGGTGCGGCGCGGGCCCTGCGGATCCTGGTAGATGTGGTCGATGCGCTCGGTGTTGAACGTCGACGAACGGCGCACGATGCCGTGCACGGTGTAGCCCTTGGCGAGCAGCAGCTCGGCCAGGTAGGAGCCGTCCTGCCCGGTCACGCCGGTGATGAGCGCGGTCTTGCCCACGCGGTCCCCCAGTGGTGGTCGTGGTCGTCCGGCACGCACAACTCCCCATGCAGCATGCGGAATCGGCACCCGGAAGGGTGAAGTGTGCTGACACAATGCGGTTCATGACGCGACATGCGGATATGGCGGCGGAAACCCCGGCGGACACGGCCGGAGCGGCGTACCCACGGGCACGGCCCGGTACGGCGGGAACGCGGTCACTGCTCCCCGACCGGGCCAGGATCTTCGTCGCGGGCCACCGCGGGCTCGTCGGCTCGGCCGTCGCCCGCCGGCTGGCCGCCGAGGGCCACGAGGTGCTGGCCCGTACCCGCGCCGAACTGGACCTGCGGGACGCCGCCGCCACCGCCGGGTGGCTGCGCGCGGCCCGCCCCGACGCGGTCGTGCTGGCCGCCGCCCGGGTCGGGGGGATCATGGCCAACGCGACCTACCCCGTGCAGTTCCTGGAGGACAACCTGCGCATCCAGCTCAGCGTCGTCGCGGGCGCGCACGCCGCCGGGGTGCCCCGGCTGCTCTTCCTCGGCTCCTCCTGCATCTACCCGCGGCTGGCCCCGCAGCCCATCCGCGAGGACGCCCTGCTGACCGGCCCGCTGGAGCCCACCAACGAGGCCTACGCGCTCGCGAAGATCGCCGGCATCGTCCAGGTGCAGTCCTACCGGCGGCAGTACGGCGCCGCGTACGTCTCCGCGATGCCGACCAACCTCTACGGGCCCGGCGACAACTTCGACCTGGAGACCTCGCACGTCCTGCCCGCGCTGATCCGCCGCTTCCACGAGGCCGCCCGGGACGGCGCCCCCGAGGTCACCCTGTGGGGCAGCGGCACCCCGCGCCGCGAGTTCCTGCACGTCGACGACCTCGCCGCGGCCTGCACCCTGCTGCTGCGCACGTACGACGCCGACGAACCGGTCAACGTCGGCTGCGGCACCGACCTGCCCATCCGCGAACTCGCCGAGACCGTACGGGACGTCGTCGGCTACCGCGGCCGGATCGGCTGGGACACCACCCGGCCCGACGGCACCCCGCGCAAACTCCTCGACGTCTCCCGGCTGTTCGCGCTCGGCTGGCGCCCGCGGATCGCGCTGCGCGAGGGCATCGCGGCCGTGTACGCCCAGTGGTGCGCGCAGTCGCAGGCCGCGCAGGGCCCCGGGTCTGTGCCGGACCCGGGGGCCGGAGGCGTGGCGGCGGCCCACTAGTACGCCCCGCGCCCGTCGACCACGGCCCGCAGCGTGCGGGTCATGACCTCCAGATCGCCCGCCAGCGACCAGTTGTCGACGTACCGCAGATCCAGCGCGAGCGTCTCGTCCCACGACAGGTCCGAGCGCCCGCTGACCTGCCACAGCCCGGTGATGCCCGGCTTGACCGCGAGCCGGCGCAGCGCCACCTCGTCGTACCGGTCCACCTCGTCGGGCAGCGGCGGACGCGGGCCGACCAGCGACATCTCACCGCGCAGCACATTGAGCAGCTGCGGCAGCTCGTCCAGCGAGCAGCGCCGCAGGAAGCGGCCCACGGCGGTGACCCGCGGGTCGTGCCGCATCTTGAACATCAGGCCGTCGTGCTCGTTGGCGCCACTGCGCTCCAGCTCCGCCCTGCGGTCCTCGGCGTCGACCACCATCGTGCGGAACTTCCACATCGTGAACGGTGTGCGGTGCTGCCCGCAGCGCACCTGCCGGTAGAAGGCCGGGCCCCGCGACGTCACCTTGACCAGTGCCGCCAGCACGCAGAACAGCGGCGCCAGCACCAGCAGGCCGAGCGCGGCCCCGGCGCGGTCCAGCGCCGACTTCAGCCGCAACTGCATCCCGTGCCGCACGGGCGGTGTGATGTGCAGCAGCACCAGGCCCGCCGGATCCTCCAGCCGCACCCGCCGCACCTGCACGTCCACCAGCCCCGGCGCGAGCGCCACCGGCAGACCCGCGTCGTGCAGCCACCAGGACAGCCGGCGTAATCGTTCCGCCGACAGCCGCGGGCCCGGCGCCACCAGGACCAGCTGCGCGCGCGTCTCACGCGCCGCCCGCAGGATCGCCTGCGCGTCCTGCCCCGGCCCGGCCGGCTCCAGCACACCGAGCCGCCCCGCGACCGGCGCGCCGCTCGCCAGCCGCCTGCTGCCCACCGGCACGACACCCACGACGGCGTACGCGTGCCCGGCGCGGGCCGCCAGATGCGCCACCGCGTGGTCCACGGCGCCCGGCTCGCCCACCACCAGCACCGGGCGCACCGCGTGCGCGGTGCGCCGCGCGGCACGCAGCCGGTGGTACGTCACCCGGCAGCACAGCGCCGTCAGTACCGGTGCCCAGACGAGCCCGGCGAACGCCGCCGACGGCCCGGCCACGGCGCCGGACGCCGTCCGCAGCACCGTCAGCACCCCGAGCAGCAGCAGCCAGTCCACGACCACCTGCGTCCCGCCCCGGGTCTCGCCGAACGCGCCCGGCGCGTACCGCCGCCGTAACGCCCGCACCACCGGCCAGGCGAGCGCCGCCGCCAGGCCCCACGCGACCGCGTGCGGCGCGTCCGAGGCGTGCAGCGCCAGCGCCGTGGGCACGCCCGCGCCGACCGCGTCGACGGTGAGGTTCACCGCGTACCACGCGGCCTTGCCGCCGCTCTCGCGCTGCGCGCCCTGCCAGGCCGCGGCAGCGGCCGTACGCCCGGCTAACGCCGCGGCGCGCGCGGAACCCGCACCGCTGCCCGGACGCCGCGCGTACGACGGCGGCACCGGCGCGCCGAGGGCGCCCGGGAGCGCCGGCTGCGCTCCCCATGCGGGCGGTTCGTCCTTCCGCCCCGAACTTCGCTCACGTGCAACGGGCATGACTGGTATGGCCGACTGTGACTCGACACGCCGCATGTACCCCCCAGGCACCTCGCGACTCGACGTCTTCCACTTCCCCTTGTGGTGTCCCGCCGTGCTCCCAGGAACGCTAGGCCACGGGGAGGCCCTTCCGCTGTGGTTCACGCATATTCGAGCCGATGTTTTGTGCGAGTTAACACGCCTATGGCGCTCCGTTGGCCACGCAGTGTAAGGGGCGCGTGACAAGGGTGAACGCCCCTTACAGTTGGGGCTTGTGCCTACCGTGCCCCTCCCCGACGACCTGCGCGCCGCCCTCGCCGACCGGTTGCGGTCCACTGCCCCCACCAGCGCGTCCGCCCAGGTCGAGCGGCTGATGGACAACTACCGCGGCGCCACGCCCACCGCCGCGCCCGTCCTGCGGGACGCCGCCGACGTCGCCGCCTATGCCGCGTACCGGATGCCCGCGACCTATGCCGCGGTCCGTACCGCCCTCGGCGCGTTCCGCTTGCAGTCCGCCGCATGGGCCCCGCACACCCACCTCGACCTCGGCGGCGGCACCGGCGCGGCCACCTGGGCGGTCGCCGACACCTGGCCGGACGCCGGCCACACCAGCACCGTCCTCGACTGGTCGCAGCCCGCCCTCGACCTCGGCGCCGACCTCGCCCGCGCCGCCGGCACCCCCGCCGTCCGTACCGCCACCTGGACGCGACGCCCCCTCGGCGGCGCGTCCGCCCTCCCGGGCGCGGACCTCGTGACCGTCTCCTACGTCCTCGGCGAACTCACCCCCGCGGACCGCGCCTCCCTCGTCGATGCCGCCCTCACCTCCGCGCAGGGCGCGGTCGTCGTCGTCGAACCCGGCACCCCCGAGGGCTACGCCCGCGTCCTCGCCGCCCGCGACCGGCTGATCGCCGCCGGGCTGCACGTGCTCGCGCCCTGCCCGCACGACGGGCCCTGCCCCGTCACCGGCACGGACTGGTGCCACTTCGCGGCGCGCGTGCAGCGCACCGCGCTGCACCGCCAGGTCAAGGGCGCGACGCTGCCCTACGAGGACGAGAAGTTCAGCTACGTCGCCGCCGCGCGCTTTCCGGCGCAGCCGGCGCAGGGGCGGGTGGTGCGGCACCCGCAGATCCGCAAGGGGCTGGTCATGCTCGATCTCTGCGAGGCGGAACCGGGACTGGCGCGTACGACGGTGAGCAAGCGCCACGGTGACCTCTACCGCGCGGCGCGCGACACGGAGTGGGGTGACGCGTGGCCCCCTACCGCGTAGGGCTGCGCGCCTGAAAAACGGGGTGCCCGGCGGGGATGTGGGGTCAGAGCCAGCCGATGCGGCGGAAGGCGCGGAAGACGATCGTGGAGAGGGTGATCGTCACCCCGAGCATCAGGGGGTAGCCGTAGGTCCAGCCCAGTTCGGGCATGTGGTGGAAGTTCATGCCGTAGAAACCGGCGATCATCGTCGGGATGGCGAGGATCGCGGCGCCCGCGGAGATGCGGCGCATGTCGACGTTCTGCTGGACGGCGAGCTGGCTGAGGTTGGCGGCGAGCAGGCCGTCGACGAGTTCGCTGTTGGAGACGAGGCGTTCGCGGACGTGCGAGAGATGGTCGGAGACGTCGCGGAAGTAGCGGCGCATCTCCGTGTCGAGCAGGCCGTCGGCGCCCTCGGTGAGGCGTTCCAGGGGGCGGGCCAGCGGGAAGACGGCGTGCTTGAACTCGATCATCTCGCGCTTGAGCTGGTAGATCCGCTCGGCGTCGTCGACGTGGGTGGACGAGAAGACGTCCGTCTCCAGCGCCTCGACGTCCAGCTCGACCGCGTCCGCGACGTCGAGGTAGTCGTCGGTGACCTGGTCGGTGATCGCGTGCAGGACGGCCGAGGGGCCGTGCGCGAGCATGTCGGGGCGGGCCTCCAGGGCGCGGCGGACGCGGGAGAGGCCGGGGGCGCTGCCGTGCCGGACGACGACCACGAAGTCCGGGCCCAGGAAGATCATCACCTCGCCGGTGTCGACGACCTCGCTGGTGGCGGTCAGCTTCTCGTGCTCGACGAAGACGATCGTCTTGAGGACGAGGAAGAGCGTGTCCCCGTAGCGCTCCAGCTTGGGCCGCTGGTGGGCCTGCACCGCGTCCTCGACGGCCAGCGGGTGCAGCCCGAAGACCTCGGCGATCTCCGCGATGTGCTCGGCCTCCGGCTCGTGCAGGCCTATCCAGGCGAAGCCGCCGCGCTTGCGGGCCTCGTCCAGCGCCTGCTGCGGCGGCAGCGAGGCGGCGCGGCAGCCGTCCTCGTACACCGCGCAGTCCACCACCACGTCCGCGGTGCAGCGGCGCTGCTCGGGGACGTCGTCGGCGCCCTCCAGGGTGTGCCAGCGTCCGCCGTGCCGCCACTGCCGGCCGGTCCTGTGCCGGGCCGGTGCCGCCGCCTCGGACCTGTGCTGCTTCATCGTGCCTTCTCCAGTACCGCCATCGCCGCGTTGTGCCCGGGAACCGCGCTGACCCCGCCGCCGCGGACCGCGCCCGCGCCGCAAAGGTAGAGGTTCGCATACCCGGTGCCGACGCCCCATCGCCCTGTGGCGTCCGTCACGTCGCCGTCGGCGTACGGCCACGCCAGGTCGCGGTGGAAGATGTGCCCGCCGGGCAGGCCCACCTCGCCCTCCAGGTCCAGCGGCGACTTCGCCTCGATGCAGGGACGGCCCTCCGGGTCGTGCGCGAGGCAGTCCGCGAGCGGCTCGGCCAGCACGGCGTCGAGCTGCGCGAGGGTGGCCCGCAGCAGCTCGTCCTTCGTGCCCGCCGGGTCCTCGGCGAAGAGCCGCGCGGGGGCGTGCAGGCCGAAGAGGGTCAGGGTGTGCATGCCCCGCTCGGCGAGTTCCGGGGCGAGGATCGACGGGTCGGTCAGGCTATGGCAGTAGATCTCGGACGGCGGCGCGTCCGGCACCCGCCCGTCCGCCGCCTGCTCGTACGCGGTCTGGAGCCCGCGGTAGCCCTCGGCGACGTGGAAGGTCCCGGCGAACGCGTCCCGCGGGTCCACCGCGGTGTCCCGCAGCCGCGGCAGACGGCGCAGCAGCATGTTGACCTTGAGCTGGGACCCCTCCGGGGCGGGGCCTGGCGGCTCCGCGCCGAGCAGCGCGGCCAGGGTGTGCGGGGCGGCGTTGACCAGCACGTCACGGGCCTGGACGGTGCCGCCGTCGGCGAACGTCACCTCGGCCCGGACACCGTCGGTCTCGATACGGGTGACCTCGGTGCGGGTACGGACGTGCGCGCCCGCCGCGCGGGCCGCCGCCGCGAGGGCGTCGGTGAAGGCGCCCATGCCGCCGACCGGCACGTCCCAGTCGCCCGTGCCGCCGCCGATGACGTGGTAGAGGAAGCAGCGGTTCTGCTTCAGCGAGGGGTCATGGGCGTGGCTGAACGTCCCGATCAGCGCGTCGGTCAGCACCACGCCCCGCACCGTGTCGTCCGCGAACGCCGCCTCGACCGTCTCGCCGAGCGGCCGCTCGAACAACGCGCCCCACGCCGCGCGGTCCCCCACCCGGCGCTCCAGCTCCGCCCGCGTCGGCAGCGGCTCGGTGAGCGTCGGGAAGACGGCCTCCGCGACCTGCCGCGTCATCCCGTAGAACGCCTCCCACGCGGCGTACTCCCGCTCCGACCCGGTGAGCCGCGCGAAACCCGCACGCGTCCGCGCCGCGTCCTCCGCGTCCACCAGCAGGCCGCCCCCGGCGTACGGCGTGTACGACGAGATGCGCCGCCGCCGTACCCGGAAGTCCAGGCCCAGATCCCGGACGATCTTCCCCGGCAGCAGGCTGACCAGGTACGAGTAGCGCGACAACCGCGCGTCCACCCCGGGGAACACCCGGCTCGACACCGCCGCACCCCCCACATGCTCCAGCCGCTCCACGACCAGCACGGTGCGGCCTGCGCGGGCGAGGTACGTTGCGGCGGTGAGGCCGTTGTGCCCACCGCCGATCACGACGACGTCGTACTCCATCCCGGCACTCTAGGCTCGCCGCCGGGCTTGTGGCTTCTCCGCCACGGGGCCCCTTGCGGTGGGCGTCGCGACTTTCCCACCGTCGTGGCTGGTCGCGCAGTTCTCCCCCAGGGCTTCGCCTGGGGGTACCCCCACGCAGCCCCTGAAAACGAGAACCCTCCCCCGCCTCACCCCGCGGTGGTCAGGACTTGTCGGACCACCGCGGATCCGTGTCCCACTCAAGATTCCGCTCCGCGGCCTGCTCCATCGCCGCCTCCGCCGCCTCCCGCGAGGGATACGGGCCGAAGCGGTTCTTCGACGGGCACTGCGGGCCCTCCTCCGCCTTCTTGTGGTCCAGGCAGTAGAACCACTCGCCCGGCTTGCCGGCCGGCTTCTTCGTCCGGAAGACCGCCATCAGCTCCTCCTCTTCCTTCTGCTCCCGCTCCTGCTCTGCTTCGGGCACGTGAGAGCACCTACCCACCCCGGCAGGGCGCAGCCCCATGATGCGCGCCGATACACTCGGCGGCATGTCTGCGCCGTCCTCGCCGCTCGTTCCCGGCACGCTCTCGCCCACCCGGCAGGTGCCCGCGTCGATTCCCCGTCCGGAGTACGTGGGGAAGCCGGGGCCGACCCCGTACACGGGGCCCGAGGTGCAGGACGGGGAGACGGTCGAGCGGATGCGGGTGGCCTCGCGGATCGCCGCGCAGGCGATGGCGGCCGCGGCGGAGGCGGTGGCCCCGGGCGTGACCACGGACGAGCTGGACGCGATCGCGCACGCGTACATGATCGGTCACGGCGCGTACCCGTCCGATCTCGGCTACCGCGGTTTCCCGAAGTCCGTGTGCACCTCGGTGAACGAGGTGATCTGCCACGGCATCCCGGATTCGACGGTGCTGCGCGACGGCGACATCGTGAACATCGACGTGACCGCGTTCATCGGCGGGGTGCACGGCGACTGCAACGCCACCTACCTGGTGGGCGAGGTCGACGAGGAGTCCCGGCTCCTCGTCGAGCGCACGCACGAGTCGCTGGCGCGGGCGATCAAGGCGGTGCGGCCGGGGCGGCAGATCAACGTGATCGGGCGCGTCATCGAGTCGTACGCCAAGCGCTTCGGCTACGGGGTGGTGCGGGACTTCACCGGGCACGGCATCAACACGTCCTTCCACTCCGGGCTGATCATCCCGCACTACGACGACCCGCGGGCGACGACCGTGATCAAGCCGGGCATGACGTTCACGATCGAGCCGATGCTGACGCTGGGCACGCACGAGTACGAGATCTGGGACGACGGCTGGACGGTCGTGACCAAGGACCGCAGGCGCACGGCGCAGTTCGAGCACACCCTCGTCGTCACGGCGGAGGGCGCGGAGATTCTGACCCTGCCGTGAGAGCGGGCCCGCGGCCGGTAATGTGGCGCCGATTCCGCGCGTCATCGCGCAGGAGTTCAGCCAGAGCTCAAGCGCACGAGTCGAGGAGCCACGCGCCATGAACCGCCGCAGGGTGGGCCTCCGGGCCGCCGTCACCGCGCTCGCGCTGCTGCCGCTGGCCGGGTGCATGACGGTGCACGGGGAGCGCGAGAACATACCGTCGGTGCAGCAGAAGAAGGCCGCCGCGGTGCTGGCGAACTTCCTGACGGTCAACAACCGCGCCAACAAGGCGTATGTGCCCGCGGACATCCTCACCATCGAGTCCGGCGCGCTCGGTACGACGGACGAGGCGGGGCTGCGCGCGCGGCACACCAACCACCCGGAGGGCAACCCGGGTTACCAGCCGCTGGCCTTCTCCGACGCCCACTACCTCATACCCCGGCAGGTGGGCTGGCCCAAGTTCTTCGTCGCCGACGTGGCCACCAACCGCGGGTCGAACTCCCGCTGGCTGCTGGTCTTCCGGCACGCGGGCCCGGACCAGCCGTGGAAGGCGGCCTATGTGGCGGCCGTGGCCACCGGGCAGATGCCGCGGTTCGCGAAGGACAAGGACGGCTACGGGCTCGACCTGGGTCTGGGCGGTACCGATCTGATGGTCCAGCCGGGGCAGTTGAGTCAGACGTACGCCGACTACCTCGGCAAGGGCGGGGACGGCACCTTCGCCGACGGCCGCTCGACCTCGCAGGTGCGCGCGGACCGCGCGGCGCAGGGCAAGACGGCCAACTCCGTGACGCAGTACGCCGACCAGGCCACGAGCGGCGGCGACTTCGCGCCGGTCGCGCTGCGCACCGCGGACGGCGGCGCGGTGGTCTTCTTCGCCACCCGCCACCAGTCGCGCTCGACCTTCCGGGCGGGCTACGGGCTCTCGCTCGACGAGGACACCAAGGCGCTGATGACGGGCACCCCGAAGACGTCTATCACCCGCTCGACGGTCGCCGACGAGCTGGTGACGGTGCCGAAGGCGGGCGGCGGCGGCAAGGTGACCTTCCTCAGCCGCGTGGTGGGCCTGGTCTCGGCGAAGGGCGAGTGAGCCCGGCGCCGGGGGCGGGCGCTCAGCGCAGCCAGGTCGCCGGTTCGCGCTCCGGCTCGTAGGAGAACTGCGCGCACGCGTCCGCGAGGACGTCGAGGACCGGCAGCGGGTCGGGGAGCGGCAGGTCGGGGCCGTGGCCGGGGAGCCATTCGACGGTCTCGCCGGACGGCAGCCGGGAGGGCGGCAGCAGGACGTAGCTGCCGCGCGAGTGCCAGCGGATGCCGGGGTGCTCGTCGCGCGTCTCGGGGTGGCAGTCCAGCTCGCAGGGCCACCACTCGTCCTCGTCGGCGGGATTGCCGCGGGTCGCGGTGAAGAACAGCAGCCGGTCGCCGGCCAGGGCGACCGGGCCGAGCGTGGCGCCGTCGGCGATCAGCCGCTCCATGGCGAGCCGCCCGGCCTCGGCGGGGACGTCGAGGACGTCGTGGCCGACACCGGTGGCGGTGACGAAGTTGGCCAGCGGGTCACGTCCGAGCCAGCGCTCCAGGGTGTCCGGATCGGTGCTGGCCTGTGTCTGCCACGCGGGGGAGACGGGGTGGACGGCGGGGATGGGACAGCCGATGCGCTCGCACGAGCACCCGTAGTTCGCGGGGTGGGCGGCGGGTGCGACGGGGAATCCGGCGGCGGTGGCGGCCCTGACCAAGGGGTCCCGGCGAAGGTCGGGCACGGCGGCCCCAGCGGCGCCCGAGGCGCCCTCCGCGCGGCGGCGCACCCACCCGGCCAACCTGCCTTTGCCTGCCATCGAGCTCCTTCCCTGGCCCCCGTCCCGCAGTGTCCACGGTACGCGGCTGGTGGAGGACATCCTCCCTCTTGCCGGGAATGAACACCCACCCGGGGTCGCCGTGTTCCCGCCACTTCCACCGGCGATTTTTTCCGACACGGAGTCGGCAACCCATTGACTTAGGCATGCCTAAGTTGTGATGATCTGACTGCCGGGCGGCGCACGGGCTCCCGGCAGGACACCGGAGGTCTCCCATGTCAGCGCCCCTGTCCGCGCTCACCCCGCCCGCACCGGCGCAGCCCTTCTCCGCCGTCATCCGCGACGCCAGCCGCGCCCAGCACACCGAGGCGGAGAACTCCCGTTTCATGGCCGACCTGCTCGGCGGGCACCTCGGCATCACCGCCTACGCCCGCCTCACCGAGCAGCTCCTGCACATCTACCGGGCCCTGGAGGAAGGCGCCGCCACCCTCGCCGGCGACCCGGTCGCCGGGCCCTTCCTGCGGCCCGAGCTGCGCCGCGTCCCCGCCCTGGAACGTGATCTCGACCACCTCCTCGGCGACGGCCCGCGCGAGCGCACCGCCCCGCTGCCCGCCACCGCCCGCTACGCCGCCCGGATCGCCCGGACCGCGGCCGAATGGCCCGCCGGATACGTCGCGCACCACTACACCCGTTACCTCGGCGACCTCTCCGGCGGCCAGGTCATCCGCGGCATCGCCGAGAAGACCTGGAATCTGCCCCACAAGGGCGACGGCGTCCGCTTCTATGTCTTCGAGGACATCGCCAACCCGGCCGCCTTCAAGCGCGAGTACCGCGAGCTGCTGGACGCCCTGCCGATCGGCGCGGACGAGCAGGACCGCGTCGTCGAGGAATGCCGCGAGGCCTTCCGGCTCAACAGCGAACTGTTCGCCGCGCTCGGTGAGGAATTCCCGCGCGCCGCGTGAGCCGGTCCCCCCGAGCTGCTCCCCGCCAGGGAGCGGCGGGGCTCCGGGCGGCCGGTGGTGGTCCGCCCGGAGCCCCGCGAACGGCCGCGTACGCTCTCGCGTACGTCCGTAGCTGCCCACGTCGAGCGGGCGCCCGCCCCGGTGCGGAGGGGGCGGGCGCCCGCTTTTCGCGGTGACGGCCGTCAGGCGCGGCGGCGGGCCGCCGTCACCGTGAAGGCCGCGCCCGCGAGCACCAGTGCGCCCGCGGCCCCGACGAGCGCGCCGGTGGGCGCACCCGCGCCCGTCTCGGCGAGCTGCGCGCCCGTGCCGCCGACGCTGCCCGCGCCGTCCGTGCCCGTGCCGCCGGAGGTGCCGCCGTCCGCGCCGCCGTCCGTGCCCGTGCCGCCGGAGGAGGTGCCGGTGGACGGGGCGGCGGTGGGCAGGGCCGCGTCGTCGCTCAGCGAGACCGCGAGGGTCACCGGGTCGAGCGCGGCGCCCTTCTCGTAGAAGCCGCTGAAGACCTTGGCGCCGTCCGCGGTGAGCGTGGCCTTCGCGGCGCTGACGGTCACCACGCCGGACTTCGCGGCGGGCGCGACCCCGGTGAGGTCGGCGACGGCCAGGTCGTCGTAGTCGGTGACCTTCCCGCTGGTCAGGTCCTTGCTCGCGACATCGGCGGTGAGGGTGCCGGTCGCGCCCTCCGTGTGCACCTTCAGGTCCGAGAGCTTCAGATCCAGCGCGTACGTGCCCTGCTGGAGGTGGCCGAGGAAGCGGACGCCGCCGGAGAAGGCCGCGTTCAGCTCCGTGGCGCCCGCGTCCCAGGCGCCGGTGCCCTTCGGGAAGCGGTAGCCGGACGCGGTGGCGGTCGCCCCGCCGCTCAGCTCGACCTTCCCGGCGGCGATCGGGCCCGTCACGTACGTACGGAAGGACTCCTTGACGCCCCAGTCGAGGTTGCCGTCGGCCACGGTGGCCGGTCCGCCGGGCGTGGTGGGCGCGGTGGTGGGGGGCGTGGTCGGCGGGCTGGTGGGCGGTGCCGTGGGCGCCTCCGCCTGCACGGCGAGGTCGGCCGGGTCCAGGGCGGTGCCCGCCGCGTACATCCCGTTGAAGGCCTGCGCGCCCGCCGCCGTCAGGGCCGCCGGTATGCCGTCGAACGTCATGGCGCCGTCCGCGCCGCTGCCCGGCCGCACCCCGGAGAGGTCGAGCGTGGCGAACTCCACGTCGTCCGCGGTGCTGCCGCCCGCCGTCACGTCGGCGGTGAGCGTGCCGGAGGTGCCCTGCGTGGTCACCTGGAGGTCGCCGAGGGTGATGTCGAAGCCGTGCGCGGTCGAGGCGAATTCGACGCTGCCCTCGAAGGCCACCGTCACCGCGTGCGTCGCGGTGTCGTACGAGCCGGTGCCGGAGGTGAAGTGGAAGGTGCCGCCGCTGTTGGTGGTGGCGCCGTCCGCGGTCGTGATGGTGCCCTGGGCGGCACCGGTGACGTACGAGCGGAAGGACTGCTTCACGCCCCAGTCGAAGGTGCCGCCGCTGATCGGCAGCGTTCCGCTCCCGGCGGCGGACGCGAGCGCGGGCGTGCCGAGCGCGACGGCGCCGGCCGCCAGCACAACGGCCGTCGCGAGCGCGGTTCTGCGGGTACGGGTTCGGGCGGTCATGGTGGATCTCTCCTCAAAGAGCGGGACAGGGATCGGGATGCCGCGCGCTCTCGCGCGGCGGGACGGGGGCGGCGGCGAAAGCGCGCCGCCCGCGGACGATCTGAGGGCCGGGAGCGTCAGCCGCCTTCACCGGCGGGGGAGTTGGCGCCCGGCGGGGCGGTGCCTGCCGAATCGGCGCCAGGGGTGGGGGAGTTGGCACCCGGCGTGGTGGCGCCGGCCGAATCGCCTTCACCGCTCGGGGAGTCGGCGCCCGGCGGTGAGTCCCCCGCCCCTTCGGGGCCGGCCGCCGTACGGCGTCGGCGGGCGCGTATCAGCAGCCCCGCCGTCAGGGCCGCGGCGGCGGCCACGACGGCGGCGGCAGCCGCGATCAGGCCCCCCGGCGTCCCGCCCCCGCCGCTGCCGGACGACGCGACCGGCTGCGGCGAACGGGCCGCCGGGGGAGTGGTGGTGGCCGCGGGCGCGGTGGTGGCGGCGTCCGAGCCGATGTCGGGCAGCGCGGGCAGCGCGACGCCGGGGGTGAGGGCGACGGACAGGCTCACGGGGTCCATCGCCGTGCCCGCCGTGTAGAGCCCGCCGAAGGCCGCCGCCCCCTGTGCGGTGAGCGTGGCCGCGGCCTCGTCCACGGTGGCGAGGCCGTCCTTCACGGCGGGCGCGGCGGGAAAGGTCACGAAGGGCTGCCCGTCGGCGTGGAGCGTGCCCTTGCCGTCCGCGACGGTGACCCGCACCTGGGTGAGCGTCAGGTCCAGCCCGTACGAGCCGTCCTGGCCGCGCATGCCCAGGAAGCGGACGCTGCCGGAGAAGGACGCGTCCAGCGTGTGCCGCGCCGCGTCGTACGTCCCCCTGCCCGAGCCGAAGCGGAAGAGGGCGCCGCCCTCCCGTGCCCCGCCCGCCAGTTGCCAGCTGCCGTGCGCGATGTCGCCGGTGACGTACTCCCGGAAGGTGCGGCGCACGCCCCAGTCGACGGCGCCGTCCGCGATGCTGCCGGGGGCCTGCGACGCGGGCTTCCGCGTCGGCGTCTTGGACGGTGCGGCGGACGCCGCCGCCTTCGGGTGCAGATCGACGGAGAGGGTGACGGGGGCGAGCGCGGTGCCCGCCGTGTAGTACCCGGCGAAGGCGCGGGCTCCCTGCGGGGTGAGCGTCGCGGGCACCCCGGTGAGCGCCAGCCGTGTCCCCGTCACCCCGCGGGTGTCCACCCCGCCGAGCGCGAGGCGCGCGAGCGGCACCTGCCGGGACACCGTGACCTTGCCGGTGTCCTTGTCCTTGCTGCTCATGTCGGCGTAGAGGGTGCCGCTGCGCCCCGAGATCCGCACCGAGGGGCGGGAGATGGCGAGGTCCAGCTGGTAGACCCCGTTGCTCTGCTTGTGCCCGACGAAGTGCACGCCGCCCGCGAAGCCCGTGCTCAGCGTGCCGGACGCGGGATCGTACGACCCCTGCGCGGACGGGAAGCGGAACTGCTCGCTCCCGACGGTGTCCGCGCTTCCGGTCAGGCTCCAACTCCCGTGCGCGATCGGCCCGGTGACGTAGCTCTGGAAGGACGACTTGATCCCCCAGTCCAGCCGTCCGCCGCTCACCGTCACCGTGTCGGCGGCCCGCGCGGCGGGTGCTCCGCCGAGCGCGGCGGCAGCGGCCACGACGACCGCGGCGAGGACGCACGCGATACGGACGCGGGCATGGCGAAGCAGCGGCATCAGGCCCCCTCCGGGCTGTGATTTTAGGTAAGGCTAACCTAAGCTACCCGGGCAGGCGGCGGGAACCACCCGCCCCCGACGAGGAGCGAAAGGGGCCGCCCCCGTGCACAGCCCGGACACGTACAGGCGTCACGCGCGACGGCGCGCCGCGGCGGAAGGCGCTCCCGGCGGAACGAGCACCCCGCGCGCCCGGCGCCGAACGGGCATGGCGCTCGCGGCGGTTGCCACCGCCGCCCTGCTCGCCCTCACCGCGTGCGGCGGCGCGAAGGACACCGCCGCCGCCCCCTCCGCCGCGCCCGCCGACACGATCGAGCCCCTGCCGGGCGCCGCGCCCACCCCCGCCCTCCCCGCCACCGTGACCTCGGCGGACGGCCGCGGTGTCACCGTCACCTCCGCCGACCGGATCGTGCCGCTCACCGGCGGCCTGTCCGAGATCGTCTTCACGCTCGGCCTCGGCTCCCACGTCGTCGCACGCGACATCACCGCGACCTTCCCGCAGGCGGCCCCCCTCCCGCTGGTCACCCGCGCGCACGACGTGTCCGCCGAGGGCGTCCTCTCCCTGCACCCCACCCTCGTCCTCGCCGAGGAATCCACCGGCCCCGCCGAGGCCGTCGCCCAGATCCGCCGGGCGGGCATCCCGCTGGTGATCCTCCCGGCCGCGACCTCCCTCGCGGACGTGGGCCCGCGGATCACCGCAGTCGCCGCCGCACTCGGTGTCCCGGCCGCGGGCAAGACCCTGCGCGACCGCACCGAGCAGCGCATCACCGCCGTACGCGACTCTCTCCCTGCGGGCACCACCAAGCCGCGGGTCGCCTTCCTCTACCTGCGCGGCACCGCCTCCGTCTACCTGATCGGCGGCCGCGGCTCCGGCGCCGACTCCCTCATCGACGCGGCCGGCGGGGTCGACGCGGGCGTGGCCTCCGGCCTGACCAAGGACTTCACCCCGATCACCAGCGAGGCCCTCGTCAAGGCCGCCCCCGACGTGATCCTCGTGATGACCAAGGGCCTCGCGTCCGTCGGCGGCGTCGCCGGCCTGGAGAAGGTCCCCGGCGTCGCCCAGACCCCCGCGGGCCTCGACCACCGTGTGGTCGCCATCGACGACGGCACCCTCCTCAACTTCGGCCCCCGCACGGACGCCGTCCTACGCGAACTGTCCGCCGGCATCCACGGAAAGACGTCATGACCGCCTCCCCCACCGACGACCGGCCGCCCACACGCCCACCGGCCGCGGGCGCATCCGCTGCTCGGGTCGGGGCCGACCCGAGCACACCGCAGGCACGTGCGGACGCCTCCCCGGCGATACCCGCGAAAAGCGCCGCGCGCGCAACCACCCACCAGGGCAAAGCCGCACGCCCCGCCTCCCGGCGCACCGCCCCGCTGACGCTCGCCCTCCTCCTCGCCCTCCTCCTCGTCTGCCTGCTCTCCGCGGGCATCGGCGCCTACCACATTCCTCCCGCCGACGTCCTCGCCTCCGCCGCCCACCGCGCGGGGGCCGGCGGCCACCGGCTCGACCGTGTCGCGGAATCCGTCCTCTGGGACGTCCGCCTGCCGCGCATCGTGCTCGCCCTGCTCGTCGGCGGCTCCCTCGGCTGCGCGGGAGCGCTCATGCAGGGCGTGTTCGGCAACCCGCTCGCCGAACCCGGCGTCATCGGCATCTCGTCGGGCGCCGCGGTCGGCGCGGTCGGCTCCATCGCGCTCGGCCTGACCTTCGCCGGGACGTGGACGGTCACGGTGTGCGCGTTCGCCGCCGGGCTGCTCACCGTCCTCCTGGTGTACGGACTGTCGCGCTCCGGCGGCCGAACGGAAGTGGTGACGCTCGTCCTGACCGGCATCGCCGTCAACGCCTTCTCCGGCGCGCTCATCGGCCTGTTCGTGTTCTACGCCGACAACTCCCAGCTCACACAGATCACTTTCTGGCAGCTCGGCTCCCTCGCCCAGGCCACCTGGCCCAAGGTGCTGGCCGTACTGCCCTGCGCGGCAGCCGGTTTCGCCGTCGCGCCCTTCTTCGCCCGCCGCCTCGACCTGCTGGCGCTCGGCGAACGCCAGGCGGGCCACCTCGGCGTGGACGTCGAACGCCTGCGGCTCACGCTCGTACTCGTGGTGGCGCTGCTCACGGCGGCCGCCGTCGCCGTCGCCGGGATCGTGGCCTTCGTCGGGCTCGTCGTGCCGCACCTGCTGCGGATGGTGGCGGGCCCCGGCCACCGCTTCCTCGTGCCGGGCAGCGCACTGGGCGGCGCGCTCGTGCTGGTCGCCGCGGACCTCGGGGCACGCACCCTCGCGGTGCCCGCCGAACTCCCCCTGGGAGTGCTCACCGCCCTCGTCGGCAGCCCCTTCTTCTTCTGGCTGCTGCGCAGGACCCGCGCCCGGCAGGGAGGTTGGGCATGAGCGGCCTCGACTCGGTGCTGCGCCGCGGCCGTACGCACCTGGCCCGCCGTCGCGCGGGCACCCCGGTGCCCCCGCCGCCCCGCCCCGGGGACGTGCTCGCCGCCGCCCGCGCGCTGCGGGTACGGCTCGGGACCAGGACCGTGCTCGACGGGGTGGACCTCGACGTCACCGCCGGTGAGGTGCTCGCCCTGGTGGGCCCGAACGGCGCGGGCAAGTCCACCCTGCTGGCCGCGCTCGCGGGCGACCTGCCCACGGCGGGCGGCGAGGTGACGATCGACGGGACACCGGTCACCGCGTGGGCCCCGCGCCACCTCGCCCGGCGCCGCGCGGTGCTGCCCCAGTCCGCGCCGCTCGCCTTCCCGTTCACCGCAGGAGACGTCGTACGCATGGGCCGCGCGCCCTGGGCGGGCACACCGCTCGCCGCCGACGACGACACGGCGGTGGCCGAGGCCATGGCGGCGACCGAAGCGGGGGGCTTCGCGGACCGGCCCTACCCCGCGCTCTCCGGCGGCGAACGCGCGCGGGTCGCGCTGGCCCGGGTGCTCGCGCAGCGCGCGCCGCTGCTGCTCCTGGACGAGCCGACCGCCGCGCTCGACCTCCACCACCAGGAGCTGGTGCTGCGCGTGTGCCGTGAGCAGGCCGCCGCCGGGCGGGCGGTCGTCGTCGTCCTCCACGACCTCGGCCTCGCGGCCGCGCACGCCGACCGGGTCGCCGTCCTCGCCGCCGCCCGCATCACGGCCTGCGGCCCGCCCCCCGACGTCCTGACCTCGCCCCTCCTGACCGAGGTCTACGCCCACCCCGTCGAAGTCCTCCCCCACCCCCGCACGTCCACCCCCCTGATCCTCCCCCTCCGCGACTGACCCCCCGCCGAGCAGGCTTCGCGCTGCCGCGCGGCCCCTCCGTCCGCTGAGGCCCGGTGCGAACGACAGGGCTCTTCGCGCAGCGATCTGGCGCACAATCCTGCCAGGGGTACGGGCCCACCGGCCCGGCCCCGTATCAGGGAACTCACACCCCGAGGAGCCCGCATTGCGCACAGCCACGCCCCGTCGCTACCTGATGTGCCCACCCGCGCACTTCCGGGTCGCGTACTCCATCAACCCGTGGATGGACCCCCGCAAGCCCGTCGATCCCGCGCTCGCCACCTTCCAGTGGGAGGACCTGCGCGACCGCTACCGCGGTCTCGGCCACACCGTGGAGACCCTCGAACCGGTGGCGGGTCTGCCGGACATGGTCTTCGCGGCGAACGGCGCGACCGTCGTGGACGGGCGTGTGCTGGGCGCGCGGTTCGCCAACCCCGAGCGCGCGGGCGAGGCGCCCGCGCACCTCGCGTGGTTCCGCGAGCGGGCGGCGGGCTTCGCCGACATACGCGAGCCCGAGCACGTCAACGAGGGCGAGGGTGACTTCGCCGTGACCTCCGGGTGGCTGCTCGCCGGGCAGGGCTTCCGCAGCAGCCCGCTGGCGCACGACGAGGCGCAGGAGTTCTTCGGGCGGCCGGTGATCAGCCTGGAGCTGACCGACCCGCGCTACTACCACCTCGACACCGCGCTCGCCGTCCTCGACGACGGCGCCGACGAGATCATGTACTACCCCGGCGCCTTCTCGCCGGGTTCGCGGGCCGTCCTCGCCCGGCTCTTCCCGGACGCCCTGCTCGCGACCGCGCAGGACGCGGCCGTGCTCGGCCTCAACGCGGTGAGCGACGGCCGCAACGTCCTCCTGCCGCGCGAGGCGGCCGGGCTCGCCGCGGCACTGCGCCACCGCGGGTACGAGCCGGTGGGCGTCGACATGAGCGAGCTGCACAAGGCGGGCGGCAGCGTGAAGTGCTGCACGATGGAGCTGCGCCCGGCCCCCGCGCGGGCCTGACCCGGCGCCGGGAAGCCGCCGTTCGGGCGGCGCCGTGGCCCCCGGAACCCCCCGCGCCGGGGGCCACCTGGCAGGATCGCCGTCATGACTAACGCTGACGACAGCAACACCGCCGCCCCTGCCAAGCCCAAGGCTCCCGCGAAGGACCCCTGGGCGCTGCCCGACGTCTCGGGCCTGGTCGTCGGGGTGCTCGGCGGCACCGGTGACCAGGGCCGCGGCCTCGCGTACCGGCTCGGCAGGGCGGGCCAGCGGGTGATCATCGGCTCGCGCAGCGCGGACCGCGCGCGGGTCGCCGCCGACGAACTCGGCCACGGCGTCGAGGGCGCGGAGAACGCGGAGTGCGCGCGGCGCAGCGACATCGTGATCGTGGCGGTGCCGTGGGAGGGCCACGCCAAGACCCTGGAGGAGCTGCGCGCCGACCTCGCGGGCAGGCTCGTGATCGACTGCGTCAATCCGCTCGGCTTCGACAAGCAGGGCGCCTACGCGCTCGTCCCGGAGGAGGGCAGCGCGGCCCAGCAGGCCGCGGCCCTCCTGCCGGACTCCCGCGTCACCGCGGCCTTCCACCACCTGTCCGCGGTGCTGCTGCAGAACCCCGAGGTCGAGGCGATCGACACCGACGTCATGGTCCTCGGCGACTCCCGCGCGGACACCGACACCGTCCAGGCCCTCGCGGCCCGCATCCCGGGCATGCGCGGCGTCTTCGCGGGACGGCTGCGCAACGCCCACCAGGTCGAGTCCCTGGTGGCCAACCTCATCTCCACCAACCGCCGCTACAAGGCCCACGCGGGCCTGCGCCTGACGGACGTCTGAGCCGAGCGCCCCGCAGGGGGCGCGTGGGGCACCTCCCGGACCGGGCTCCGGCTGGGAGGTGCCCCACGCGCCCGGCGGCGCGGGCGCGTCCTCGAACAGGCGTGCCCCGTACGCCATATGCTCCGGGTATGACGATATTCCGCCCCAAGTCCCGTGGCGCCGCAGGGCAGGGAGTGCTCGCCATGCCCGAACTGGCCCGCGCCGCCGCCTTCTACCAGGCCGGGCGTTACGCGGAGGCGGAGGCCGAGGCCCGTACCGTCGCCGCGGCCCGGAACTGGCCGCCGGAGGACGCGCCGATGGCCCTCGGCCTCGCCGCCCTCGCGGTGAACGCGCAGGGCCGCCACGCGGACGCCCTGGCCGCGTACGACGACCTGGTGCCCCGGTTCCGCAAGATCTTCGGGGCCAGGCACGCGCAGACCCTGATCCTGCGCTCGAACCGCGCACAGGTCCTGACCGCGCTCTCCCGGCACGCCGAGGCCGAGGCGGAGTGCGCCGACATCGCCCGTGCGGCGGCCCGCGGCAAGGGGCCGGAGATGCCGAACATCACGGTGGCGGCGCGCAACGGACAGGTCTACGCCCTCAACAGCCAGGGCCGGCACGCGGAGGCCGAGGCCGTCGTCCGTGCCGCGCTCGCCGTGCCCGGTGTGCCCGCCCAGTTCACGCTGTCCCTCACGCTCGGTCTGGCCCGCAGCCTCAACGGGCAGGGCCGGCACGCCGAGGGGCTGGTGGAGGCGGAGCGCGCGGCCGCGCAGTACGCCGACCAGGCCGCCCAGCGGTCCATCGCCGGCGCCGTCGAACTGGCCACGGCCAACGCCCTGCTGGGCCTCGACCGCGCCACCGAGGCCCGCGCGCAGGCCTCGGCCGGCCATGAGGCGTGCCTCGCCGCCTTCGGACCGGACCACTACCGCACCGTCGAGGCACGGGAGTTGCTCGCCCGTATCGACGAGGCCTGACCCGCCCCTAGGGTCTGCCGAGCCGCCCCTCCAGCTGGACGAGCAGGTCGCTCAGCCGCGCTGCCAGCTCGTCCCGGGCCGCGCCGGGGACGCCCGCGAGCACCGCGGCCTCGTAGGAGAGCTGGTCGGGCAGCAGTCCGTCGACGAGGTCGCGTCCGGCGTCGGTCAGGCGGACCAGGGCGACCCGGCGGTCGCGGGTGTCGGGGCGGCGGTCGACGAGGCCGCGCTCGGTGAGCGACTTCAGCCGCTTGGTCACGGCCGCGCCGGACGAGAAGGTCTCACGGGCCAGCTCGCCCGGTGTGAGCTCGTGCCCGGTGCGGCGCAGCGTGCCGAGGACGTCGAACTCCGGGCGGGTCAGCCCGGCGCGGCGCAGCGGCGCGTCCTCCGCCTGCTGGAGCAGCGCGGCGCAGCGGTTGATGCGCCCGATGATCTCCATGGGCGCGGTGTCGATGTCGGGCCGTACCGCGTACCACTGCCGGACGACACCGGCCACCGTGTCGTCCGCGACGCCGCGCGCCGTCCCGTCCGCTGCCGTCATACGTGTACGCCCTCCGCAGGTGGCGGCGCCTGCCGCCGTATCGCCACCGCGAGGGTACGGTGCCCGGCCTGCTCGGCGTGCAGCACCCGCTCCCGCGGGAGGTCCCGCTGCCACCACTCGCCGGCCGCGGTGTCGGCGGCGGTCCGCAGGGCGACGAGCGCGCCGGTGAGGTCGCGGTGCGCGGCGGTGAGGGCGTGCGGGTCGGGTTCGGGCGCGGCGAGCAGCCCGGCGGAGTGCTCGCGGGCGCGGTGGACGGCGGCGAGCGCGTGCTCGATTCGGTCGCCGGCCCGCCGGTTGGTGACGGCGACGGCCGCGGCGAAGCCGACGAGCGCCCCGACGACGGTGTCCAGCGCGCGGTCGGCCATGAGCGTCCCGGGCTCCTGGTAGCGGGCGAAGTCGGTGACGAGCAGCGCCATGGGTGTGACGCACACGCTGCCGAGCCAGTAGTTGCGGGTGATGAGCGCCTCGGCGCCGAAGTTGAGGACGACGCAGCACAGCACGAGCGACAGCCGGCTGACGTGGCTGAGCGGTGCCAGGGCGGCGAAGAAGAGGACGCCGAGGAGATTGCCGACGACGCGCTGGACCCCGCGGTTCCAGGTGAGCGTGACGTTCGCCTGGTAGAGCGAGGCGGCGGTGACGAGCGCCCAGTACGGCCGCCCCACGCCGAGCGCGAGCGACGCGTACCCGGCGAGCGCGCACCCGAGCGCCGTCCGCACGGCGAGCGGCGCGACAGCCGCGAGCCGCTCCCGTACGAGCGCGGCGAACGGCTGCCCCGACCGGGGCCCGGCGGCGGCGGTGGCCGCTGCCCGCTTCCGCCGTACGCCGTGCGCGGTCCACGTCTCCCACCCCGGGGACGCCGCGCCCTCCGGCGCCGGGAAGGCCCCGTTGCCGCGCAGCTGCGCCGCCCAGGCCCGCAGCCGGGCCGGGTCCGCGTCGGCGGGGGCGGCGAGGGCGACCTCCGCGCGGGTCAGCAGCCGGGCGAGGGGAGCGGCGGCCGTGGAGCGGGGCCCGGAGGCGCCCAGCGTCTGCCAGGCCGCGTGCAGGGCGGCGGCCGCGGCGCCGCGGGCGGCCCCGTCGCCGGACTGCGCGTACCCGGCGGTGGCGCGCAGGGCGTGCGCGGTGGCCCGGCGCTCCGGTCCGTACGGCCGGACCAGCCCCGGCGCCATGCCGACGACCCACGACCACAGGCCCGCGAGCGCCGCGAGGCCCACATGCCCGGGGACCTGCCACAGCTCCTGCGGGGCGAAGAGCGTCGCCGAGCTGATGAAGGTGAAGATCACGTTGGCCGGCGGCCCGACCCGTGTCGCGTCGCACACCGCCTTCTGGCCCGCGGCCAGCAGCGCCCCGACCGTCACCAGCACCACCGCACTGCTGGTCAGCGACGCCGTCACGAGCGCGGCCGCGAAACCCGCGAGCATGCCGAGCACGACCCAGCCCAGCACGCGGGCGCGGGCGGCGTACGGCCGGTTGTGCGCGTACAGGGCGCACAGCGACCCGGCCATCGTGTAAAGGGCCAGGTCGAGCCGCCCGAGCGCGAGCAGCAGCAGGTTGGGCGGGGCCACGGACACGACGACGCTCAGTGCGGGCTTGAACCATGTCTCCGACGGCACGCCGAGCCGCATCAGACCGGACAGGGAGAGGCGGGGGAGACGGGGGAGGCTGCGGGTGCGGGGAGCGGGCGTGCGGGGCATACGAACAAGCTTAACAGGTATTTTACTCGTAAAGGATATGGCCGGGGACGGCCCGCCGCCCGTGGTGGGGGAGAATGGGCGGAACGCCGCCCCGCGCTGCTCAGGACAGGAGCCGTACGCCCATGCCCCGCCTCGCCCTCTACGCCCTCGTGGTGTGCGTGCTCGCCGTAGCCGCCGCCGTCGTGTCCTTCGTGAAGGGCAACTGGATCGGCATCGTGTGGGTGCTCGTCGCGGGCGTCTCCAGCAACATGTGGTGGTACTACCACCGCAAGGCGCGCCTCACCGCGGCCGGCGCCCCGGGCGCCGACCAGGGGTGATGAGCCGGCCCCGCCGGGCTCAGTGCCGCCAGAACTGGAAGTAGTAGTAGCCGTTCGCGGCCAGCCACGGCGGCACGTGGAACCACTGCAGGACGTGGTAGACGCCGTCGAAGAACTTCTCGTTGACCGCCGGGATGTACAGCACACCGAACGTCGCGAGCAGCCCGAACGGCGCGAACGCCTCCGCCTGGCGGCGGATGTTGTACGACAGCCACGGCTCCCAGATGCCGTAGCCGTCCAGGCCCGGCACCGGCAGCAGATTCAGGAAAGCCGCGCTGACCTGGAGGAACGCCAGGAAGGCGAGCGCCGTGCAGAAGATCAGCGGCCAGCCGTCGGCCAGCCCCGTGGTGAACGGCAGCATCAGCAGCACCGCGAACAGCACGTTCGCGAGCGGGCCCGCCGCCGAGATCGCGGTGTGCTTCCAACGGCCCCGGATACGGTTGCGCTCGATGAACACCGCGCCGCCCGGCAGACCGATACCGCCCAGGATCACGAAGATCACCGGCAGCACGATCGACAGCCCGGCGTTGACGTACTTCAGCGGATTGAGGGTGAGATAGCCCTTCGACCCGATGCTTATGTCACCGCTGTGCAGGGCGGTACGGGCGTGCGCGTACTCGTGCAGGCACAGGGAGACGACCCAGCCGGACACGACGAAGAGGAAGACGGCGAAGCCGGGGTCGGAGGCGAAGTCCGTCCACAGGGCCCAGCCGGAGACGCCCATGACGGCGGCGATCCCCAGGAACACCGGGCTCACCCACCGGTCCCCGCTCCCGCGGGCCTGACGAATGGGCGTGACGCTCATGAACGGGCCTTTCCCCTTCCCGGGGCTCCGGCCGCCCCGGCGTGTCGTGCATTTTCCCATGCGGGGGCGCCTGTCGGCGCCGGTCACTCCCCCCGGGCCGCGCCCTGCCCAGGGCGGCACCCGTTTTCAGGGGCGCGGGGAACTGCGCGCTCAGCCACCCACTGCGTGCACGTCGTCACCGGCCCGAAGGGGCAGTTCGGTTTCGTACCGGACCACCGGCCGGTGGGGGCTGCTCGCTCCGTTCTTCCCCAGAGCTTCGCCTGGGGGCACCCCCAGGCGCTCCTGGAAAACGGGTGCCCGGCGGGGCATCCGCGCCCCGGAAAACGGGTGCCCCGCAGAGCATCCATGCCCCGGGAACGCCTGCCCGGCGGGGCATCCGCAGGGCATCCGTAAGAATGGGGGAGTGCGATACGGGATCCTCGGGGGCGCCGAGGTGTGGGGGGACGGCGGTGGGGCGAGGGGATCGCTCGCCGGCGGGCGGCTGCGCGCGCTGCTGACCGCGCTGGCGCTGCGGCCCGGCCGCGTTGTCGCGGCCGACGCGCTGATCGAGGACGTGTGGGACGGCGAGCCGCCCGCCGGGGCGACCGGCGCACTGCAGGCGCTGGTCGGACGGCTGCGCCGGGCGATCGGGCACGACGCGGTCGACTCCGTCGAGGGCGGCTACCGCCTCGTCGCGGAGAAGGACGACATCGACCTCTTCCGTTTCGAGCGCCTCGCAGAGGAGGGCTCCCGCGCGCTCGCCGACGGCGACCCCGCCAAGGCCGCGGGTCTGCTCGCGGACGCGCTCGCGCTGTGGCGCGGCCCCGCCCTCGCGGACCTTCCGGACCGGGGCAGCGCGGCGGTGCGGGCCGAGGCGCTGCGGCTGGACGCCCGGCGGCTGCGGCTGGCGGCGGAGGTGCAGCTGGGCCGGGCAGCGGGTGTGCTGCCGGAGCTCGCGGGGCTGGCCGCCGACCACCCGCTGGACGAGCCGTTGCACGCCCTGCACATCCGCGCCCTGCGTGCGGCGGGCCGTACGGCGGACGCGCTCGCGGCGTACGAGAGTGTACGGCGCGCCCTCGCGGACCGGCTCGGCACCGACCCGAGTCCCGAACTGCGGGCGCTGCACGCGGAGTTGCTGAACCCCGCGGCCGAGCCGGTGCCACCGCCGCGGCCCGCGGCGCAGCGGCGGCGGCCCGCCCGGCAGGGCAACTCCCGGGCCCGGCTCACGAGCTTCGTCGGCCGGGAGGCCGAACTCGGCGCGGTGGCCGATGACTTGACCCGCGCCCGGCTGGTGACGCTCACCGGTCCTGGCGGCACGGGCAAGACCCGGCTGTCGCAGGAGACCGGCGATCTCGTCGCCGACCGCTGGCGGGACGGCGTCTGGTACGCCGAACTCGCCCCGGTCAGCGACCCGCGCGGCCTCCCCGAGGCCGTCATCAGCTCGCTGGGCCTGCGCGACACCCAGTTGCACGGTCTGACCAGCGAGGCGATAGCCGCGGTCGAGAACAAGAGCAAGGACCCGGTGCGCCGCCTCACCGATCTGCTCGCGGGCCGCGAGCTGCTCCTCGTGCTCGACAACTGCGAGCACGTCATCGACGCCGCCGCGACCCTCGCCGAGCGGCTGCTCGCCGACTGCCCCGGTCTCGTCGTCCTCGCGACGAGCCGCGAACCCCTGGGCGTACCGGGGGAGTTGGTGCGGCCGCTGGATCCGCTGCCGGATCCGACCGCGCTGCGGCTGCTCGCCGACCGCGGGGCGGCGGCCCGCCCCGGCTTCTCCGTGGACGACGACCCGCTCGCGTGCGCGGAGCTGTGCCGTCGGCTGGACGGGCTGCCGCTGGCGATCGAGCTGGCCGCGGCCCGGCTGCGCAGCATGTCGCCGCGCGGCCTGGCCGACCGACTGGACGACCGTTTCCGGCTGCTGACCGGCGGCAGCCGTACGCTGCTGCCGCGCCAGCAGACGCTGCGCGCGGTCGTCGACTGGTCCTGGGATCTCCTCGACCCGGCGGAGCGCACCCTGCTGCGCCGCCTCGCCGTCTTCCGCGGCGGCTGGACGCTGGAGGCGATCGAGGCGATCTGCGCCGACCCGGCACCGGACGGCGGCGCCCGCACCCCCACCTCCCCCGCGCCCGGCGGGTCCGGCGACCGGATCGACGCCGCCGACGCGGCGCCGCTGCTCGCCTCGCTCGTCGACAAGTCCCTGGTCCTCGCTGAGTTCACGGGCGACGGCGAGCGCTACCGGATGCTGGAGACGATCGCCGAGTACGCCGCCGAGCGGCTGGACGAGTCGGGTGAGCGGGACGCGGTCGCGGGACGGCACCTCGTCCACTTCCGGGAACTGGCCCGCAGCGCGCACCCCAAGATGCGCGGGGCCGGTCAACTGGCCTGGTTCGAGCGGCTGGAGCGCGAGCACGAGAACCTGCGGGCGGCGCTGCGCCGTGCCGTCGACACCGGTGACGAGGACGAGGCGCTGATCCTCGTGCTGGCCTGCTCGTGGTTCTGGGAGGTGCGCAACTACCTCTCCGAGCGCCGCTACTGGCCCGGTCTGGTGGCCGCGATGGGCGAGGACCCGTTCGACACGCCGCCGTATCTGGAACCCGTCGAGCGCGGGCCGCTGGACGATCCGCCGCCGCTCGGCGAGCAGCAGCTCATCGAGGCCCGGCGCTGGGTGCGGGTGGTGCAGATGGCCGCCTCCGAGGGCGACACGGAGTGGTGGACGATGCCGGAGGTCGCCCGGCTCGGTGAGCGGATGATCGCCAGCTACCCGCCGCACCTGCCGCAGTCGGCCCGCTTCCCGGGCCTGATGCGCCCGTACGCGGCCTTCTTCACCGGCGACTTCGAGAAGCTGCGCAGCCTGGTGGACGAGACGGTGGAGTCCTGCCGCATCCACCACCGGGAATGGGAGCTGGCCTTCTCCCTCCAGATGCGGGCCAAGGTCAACAACGACGTGAGCGAGTACGTCGAGGCGTCGATCCGCGACATCGCCGAGAGCCGGAAGATCTTCGAGCGGTTCGGCGACGAGTGGGGCATGGCCGAGACGCTGTCGGCCGAGGCGGAGGCGGCCGGCAACGCGGGGGACTGGGCGCACGCCGCCGAGAGCTGCCGCAAGGGCATCGCGCTGGCCCGTAAGATCGGCTCCCAGCAGCATGTCCCGGTCCTCACCGTCCGGTTGGGCGACGCCCTGGTCAACCTCGGCGAGATCGACGAGGGCATGAGGACGCTGCGCCGGGGCGTCGAGGAGGCCTCGGAGTACGGCGCCGACCACGACGGCGCCCGCTTCTACGGCCGGGTGCTGCTCGCGGGCGCGCTCACGCACATCGGGAGGGTCGCCGAGGCGCTGGAGCTCATCGAGGAGACGCGTCACGACAGCCGGCACACCAGCGGGCAGCCCGGCTTCATCGTCGGCATGCTCGTGAGCATGAAGGGCTATCTGGTCGGCCTGCTCGGCGACCCGCTCGGCGGCCTGGGCATGGTCCGCGACGGTCTCGCGGTGCTCGCCGCGCACCCGATCGCCCATGTCATCACCCCGCGGATCGGCATGATTCTGGCCCCCGGCGCCGCCGAACTCCTGTCGGTGCTGGCCGAGTCGGCGTCCCCGGCCGCCCCCGTGCCGCCCGGTGGGCTCGCCGACCGCCGCGCCCGGCGCGCCGCGGCCCTGCTCAACGCCCACCGCCGGCTGCGCCCCAACGCGCTGCCGCCCGCCGAGGCCCAGCGGGTGGCCGCCACCACCGAGCGGCTGCACGTGCTGCTCGGCGCGCAGCGGTACGCGGCCGCGCACGCCGAGGGCGACGGCCTCACGGTGGAGGAGGCCGTCGCCCTCATGCGCGACGTGGCGGAGCCGGCCGGCTGAACCGGCGCGCACTCAGGTCTTCTTGCGGAAGCGGGCGACCGCGAGGGGCGCCGTGACCAGGGTGATGCCCGCGGTCCAGGCGAGCGTGATCCACACCGAGTGGGCGACGGCCCCGCCGTTGATCAGGTTGCGGGAGGCGTCGGCGAGCGTGGACAGCGGGTTGACCTTGGTGAAGCCCTCCAGCCAGCCGGGCATCGTGGTCGGCTTGGCGAAGATCGAGCTGCCGAACTGCAGCGGCATCAGCACGAGCATGGCGACCCCCTGGACTGCCTGCGGCGTCTTCATGGTCAGGCCCAGCAGGATGAAGATCCACATCAGCGACGCCCCGAACACCGCGGACAGCGCGATCGCGGCCAGCAGGTGCAGCACGTCCGTGCCGATGGTCATCCCCAGCGCGAAGCCCATGCCGAGGAGGATGAGGGTCGCGATCATCATGCGGCCCAGCTCGACGACGATCTTGGCGATCAGGACCGAGGACCGCGCGATCGGCATCGTGCGGAAGCGGTCCATGACCCCCTTCTTGAAGTCGTCGTTGATACCGGTGCCGACGGCCTGCGCGATGTTCATGCCCATCATCGCCATCAGGCCGGGCACCACGTAGTTGACGTACTCGTGCTGGTGGCCCTTGCCGGAGACCGCGCCGCCGAAGACGTACACGAACAGCAGCGTGAAGATGATCGGCATCAGGACGGCGTCGAACATCGACTCCGGGTCCTGCTTGATCTGGAGCAGGTTGCGGCGCGAGAGGGCGCCGATGTGCCGCAGGTTGGCCCGCAGGCCTATCCGTCCCTCGGCGGGCGCCGCGGCGGTCGTGGCCGGCCGGTCGAGGGTGGCCGTGGCCGTGGTCATACCGTCACCTTCTTCTTCTCCCCGTGGTCCGCCGTGCGGGCGGTGGTCGCGTCGGCGGCGGCCGGCGCGGAGTCGTCGTCGTGCGTGCCGTCGTCGGCCTTCTTGCCGGTGATGGCGAGGAAGACCTCGTCCAGGCTGGGCAGGTGCGTGCCGATGTGCGCGATGCCGAAGCCCCGCTCGGCCAGCAGGCCGACCACGGCCGTGAGCTGCTCGTCGGTGAGGATCGGCACCGACACCTCGCCGTCGGCGGGGGCGGTCTGCACCTCACCGAGCCCGGCCAGGCCCGCGTCGCGGACGGCCGCGGCCATCGCGTGCAGCTGCAGCGGGTCGGACGGGCGGATCACCAGCGTGCGGCCGCCGACCTTCGCCTTCAGCTCCGCCACCCGGCCGTTGGCGATCACCCGGCCGCGGTCGATGACCGTCAGCTCGTTCGCGAGCTGCTCGGCCTCCTCCATGTACTGCGTGGTCAGCAGCACCGTCGCGCCCTCGGCGACCATGCGCTGGACCTCTTCCCACACCTCGTTGCGGGTGCGCGGGTCGAGACCGGTCGTCGGCTCGTCCAGGTAGAGCACCTGCGGGCGGCCTGTCATGCTCGCCGCCAGGTCGAGGCGGCGGCGCATACCGCCGGAGTAGTGCATCGCGGGGCGCTTGGCGGCCTCGGTCAGCGAGAAGCGCTCCAGCAGCTCGTCGGCCCGCGCCTTGGCGTCCCGGCTCGACAGGTCGAGCAGCCGCCCGATCATGTAGAGGTTCTCCCGGCCGGACAGCTTCTCGTCCACCGAGGCGTACTGCCCGGTGAGGCCGATCACCCGGCGCAGCTGCCGGGGCTGCCGCAGCACGTCGTAGCCGGCCACCGTGGCCGTGCCCGCGTCCTGCCGGATCAGCGTGGACAGCACCCGCACCAGGGTGGTCTTGCCGGCCCCGTTCGGCCCGAGGACCCCGAGGACGGTGCCCTGCTTCACGTCAAGGTCAACGCCGTCGAGTGCCTTGGTCTGGCCGAAGTGTTTGACCAGCCCCCGCACCTCGACGGCGGACTCGTTGTTCCTGTTCGGTCGCGTCGTCATGTCCACCACTGTGCCGGGCGCCCCCGACACGGCACCGACACGGCACCGACACGCCCTGTCGGTGCCGCCGACACGCCCCGGCACGCCGTGTCGGTACGCCGTCGGTGCGCTTTCGGTATGCCGCTGACCTGCGGAAACGCTCGGGCGGCGGGGTCAGGCGGGGACGCTGACGAGCAGGTCGCCGCGCTCGGTGCGGATCTCGAAGTGGGTGATGTCGCCCGCGTGCAGCCCCGCGGCGCCGTGCACGGTGAGCGGAACGGGCTGCGTGTCGGTGCCGTAGCCGTCCGCGGGGACGGACCAGGTGGCCACCGTCTGCTGGTCGCCGTCCATCGCGTAGACCAGCAGCCGGCAGGTCAGCGGGCCGCGGACACCGGTCAGCCGCAGGTCGATCACACTGCCCCAGCCCTTGTCCGTCACGCCGACGACCGCCGAGACGCCCGTCGCCGGGTCCGAACCGCTGTGCTGCTGGGTGCTGAAGCCCGGCTGCGCGGCGGACGAGCGGCTGCCCTGCACGGACACCACGGCGACCACCGGACCGCCCACCACCAGCACCGCCGCCGCTGCCACCGCGACCGCCAGCCGCCGCCGGCGCGACCTGCGCGCGCCCGCGACCTGCGCGAGCAGCCGGTCCAGCAGCGCGTCGCCGCTGGGCGGACCGGCGAGATCGACGCCGTCCGCGCGCAGCTCCGCGAGCACCGGCACGACCCCGCCCAGCTGGTCCAGCTCGTCACCGCACAGGTCGCACTCCGCCAGGTGCGTCTCGAAGCGCGCCATCTCGTCGTCGTCGAGGGCGCCGAGCAGGTAGGCGCCCACGTCCATGTGCGGGTTCACGACGTCGTCACCCCCCTCTCCTCCAGCGCGTTGCGCAGCGCGCGCAGCGCGTAGAACACCCGCGAGCGTACGGTGCCGGGCGGCAGCCCCAGTTCCGCGGCGGCCTCATTGACGGTACGGCCCCGGAAGTACGTTTCGACGAGGGCCTCGCGATGTGCCTCGGACAGGTCCTGCAGCGCGTCGGAAATGGTCATCAGGCGCAGCGAGCGTTCCAGTTCGTCGCTCGCGGGAAGCTGCTCCAGGGCGGCGGGGGAGGTCTCCGGCGGGCGTGCCTGGCGGCTGCGGTGGCCGTCGATGACCAGCCGCCGGGCGACGGTCACCAGCCACGGCCGCAGCGAGCGGGCCGCCGGGTCGAGCGTGGCGGCGCTCTTCCAGGCCCGCAGCAGGGTCTCCTGCACGATGTCCTCGGCCAGGAAGCGGTCACCGGCCACGAGCCGCACGACGTACGCGTACAGCGCGCCGGCGTGCTCGCGGTACAGCGCCCGCATCAGCTCCTCCTCCGGAGCGGCGCCGGCCGGCCCCGAAGGCCCGTGGGGTGGTCCTTCCACGGGCGCATCCTGCCCTACCCGGCCCGCGCGGTCGAGATCGCCTCCCACGGCGAGCGCACCGCGACGCGGAGTGAGGTTCATGGCGGAGGTCCGGTCCGTCCCGTCGGTGCCGGTGGGCGCCCCCGGGCGGAGCGCTCACCGGCACATACGGGCGGACGGCGGGAATGTCTCAAAAGGGCCCGTGCGGATTTCGCGGGAAGGCCCTTTCCGGACGTCCTGCGCGAAGACGCCCGCACGAGGACACACCCCGTGCGGACGCCCGTCGCGGATCGAGCGGATCGAAACGATCAGCGGATCAGTGGAACGTGTGCTCCTCGGCGGGGAAGGCCCCGCCGACGACCTCCTCGGCATACGCCTTGGCCGCGTCGCCGAGCGAGCGCCGCAGGTCCAGGTACTGCTTGGTGAAGCGCGGCACCTTGCCGCCGGTGAGGCCGGCCATGTCCGTCCACACCAGCACCTGCGCGTCGGTGTCCGGCCCGGCGCCGATGCCGACGACCGGGATGTGCAGCGAGCGGGTGACCTCCGCGGCGACCTCGGCGGGCACCAGCTCCAGCACGACGGCGAAGGCGCCCGCGTCCTGCGCGGCCTTCGCGTCCCGGATGAGCTGCTGCGCCGCCTCCTCGCCGCGGCCCTGCACCCGGTGCCCCAGCGTGTTGACCGACTGCGGCGTCAGGCCCAGATGCGCCATGACCGGGATGCCGGACTCCACGATCAGCCCGGTGGCCGCGAGCGAGCGCTCCCCGCCCTCCAGCTTGACCGCACCGACCCCGGCCTCCTTGACCAGCCGCGTCGCGCTGCGCAGCGCCTGCACGGGACCTTCCTGGTACGACCCGAAGGTCAGGTCCCCGACGACCAGCGCGCGGCTCGTCCCGCGCACGACCGCCGCGGCCAGCATCGTCATCTCGTCCAGCGTGACCGGCACGGTGCTCTCGTAGCCGAGGTGGCAGTTGCCCATCGAGTCCCCGACCAGCAGCACCGGGATCCCGGCCTCGTCGAAGACCGACGCGGTCATCGCGTCGTACGCGGTGAGCATCGGCCACCGCTCCCCGCGCTCCTTGGCGAGCGCCAGATCACGGACCGTGACCCGGCGGCTGCGGCTCCCGCCGTACAGCGCCTTGGGATTGTCGAGCCCCTTGCCCTGCTCCTGGGCAGCAGAAAGTGACGTCATTCTCGACGGCTCCTTCACGTCATCTCGAGGCACCCTGACGGTGTCCCCGGACCACCCCCCATGCTGGCACGCTGCGCGCCCGCGGCAAAGGGGGCTCCCCGTCCCGGCTCGCTCCCGGGCGGCGCGGCACCCGTGGCGGGGCGGGCGCGGCTCAGGACCGGGCGCGGTCCACGACGGAGTCCAGCGCCGGGGCGACGACGGCGAAGGCCCGGCCGGTCAGCTCCGCCGGGTCCACGGTGTCGTCGTCGCTCCACCGCTGGAGGATGGTGTCGAAGGCCGTCAGCGCCATCCCCGCGGCCAGCTCCGGGTACAGCTCCGCCGCCGGGTCCATGCCGAGGCGCCGGGCCAGTTCCGCCGCCAGCTCGCCGCGCCACTGCGCCTGGCGCTCCAGGAAACGGGCGAGCAGCGGCGGTGTGCGCAGGATCAGCCGCACCACGCTCAGCGCCCGGTCCGCGTGCCCCGCGCAGGCGTCGACGGACGACTGCACCGCGTGCCGCAGCGCGACGGACGGCGGCTCCTGCGGCGGGCGGGCGGCCAGTTCGTCGCGCATGCCGGCGCCCATCTCCGCGAGGAACTGGACGACGACGTCCTCCTTCGAGGAGAAGTAGCGGAAGAACGTCCGCTTGGACACGCCCGCCGCCGCGGTGATCTCGTCCACCGTCACCGCGTCGAACCCCTCGCGCACGAGCAGGTTCAGCGCGGCCTGGGTCAGTGCGTCCGCGACGAGCGCGCGCTTGCGCTCGGCCAGGGTCCCAGCGGGTCGGGAAGTCATCCACCCATCGTAGGCGCCGCGCCGTTTTCGCCTCCAGATGCCACGCTTGACACTCAATGCCACGGAGGGCACGATGAGCCGCATGACGCGTGAGAGCCGTTGGCGAGCCGACCAGATGCCGGACCAGGACGGACGGGTGTTCGTCGTCACGGGGGCCAACAGCGGCCTCGGACTGGCGACCACCAGGGCGCTGGCCCGCAAGGGTGCCCGGGTGGTGCTGGCCGTCCGCGACGAGGAGAAGGGCCGCCGGGCCGTCGTGCAGCTGATGTCCGAGCAGGCCAGGGCCCGACTGGAGGTCCGCCCGCTGGACCTGGCGGACCTGGCGTCGGTGCACGCCTTCGCCGACGGGCTGAAGTCCGACGGGGTGCATCCCGACGTGCTCGTCAACAACGCGGGCCTCATGGCGCCGCCCCGCACGCTCACCGCCGGGGGCCAGGAGGTGCAGTTCGCCGCCAACCACCTCGGCCACTTCGCCCTCACCGCCCTGCTGCTCGGCCTCATGGCCGACAGCGACGACCCCCGCGTCGTCACCGTCACCTCCGCCAACCACCGCCAGGCGCGGATGTTCTTCGACGACCTGACGGGTGAGCGCAAGTACGCGCCCATGGGCTACTACAACCAGTCCAAGCTCGCCAACGCCCTGTTCGGCTGGGAGCTGCACCGCAGGCTCGGTGCGGTCGGCAGCCGGGTCCGCAGCGTGCTCGCGCACCCCGGTTACACCGCCACCGGACTCCAGACCAGCGCGCCTGTCGGCCGGGTGAAGTTCGTCTTCGGCCGGCTGCTGCTGCCGCTCGCGCAGGCACCGGAGCAGGGCGCGCTGCCGCAGCTCTACGCGGCCACCGATCCGCAGGCGCGCGGCGGTGAGCTCTACGGGCCCGACGGCATGGGTGAGTTGCGTGGCGCGCCCAAGCGGGTGGAGCTGGCCCCGCGCGCCACCGATCCGGCGGCCGCCGCCCGGCTGTGGCAGCTTTCCGAACAGCTGACCGGAGTGAGTTTCGCGCTGCCCGCCGTGGTCTGACCCGTTTGTCGAGAGGTATCGGGCGTTCGCGCCATATAGGCTGCCCAAACACCGGAACAAACTATTCCGTTGGCCCCGGGCCAAGTGTGAGTCAGATCACTCTTTGGCGGCCCTTTGGTGCGATCCCTGTTACGATGATGACCCCTTATTGACAGCACGTTGTTCGGGGGTCCACTGTGACGAATAAGGTTCCGGACGTTGATGTCGTAAATCTCCCTGCTTTCCCATTCATAGGCCCGGAAAGCAATCCCTTCATTCCGGTCCGTGATGACGACCTGGCGCGCTTAGAAGGGGCCATGGGCAAGGTCCGGCTCCCCTTCGGGGGATGGGCCTGGCTGGCGACGCGGCACGATCAGGTCAAGCAGCTGCTGCGGCACCCCGGATTCAGCTCCGACCAGTACCGTCCGGGATTCCCGGTGCTGAATCCGCTGCCGCCCCAGCAGGCGGACGCCACCGGGCTGTTCATCTTCATGGACGGCGAGGCGCACAGCCGCCTGCGGCGCATGCTCACCGCCGAGTTCATGATCAAGAACATCCGGCGGATCGAGCCGCTGATCGAGGAGACGGTCGTCGAGACCCTGGAGCGCATGCGGGCCGGCGGCCCGCCCGCCGACCTGATGAGCGAGTTCGCGCTCCCCGTCCCGTCCATGACGATCAGCCACCTGCTGGGCGTCCCGTACTCCGACCACGAGTTCTTCCAGGAGCACAGCCGCGCGATCATGGACCGCAACTCCGGTCCCGCCGAGGTCGGGGCCGCGCTCGGCGCCCTGAGCCAGCTCCTCGGCGAACTGATCACCTACAAGCGCACCACGCCCGGCGAGGACCTGCTGAGCAGGCTCGTCGCCGAGCGCGTCGTCCCCGGCGAACTGCGCGAGGACGAGCTGCTGAGCATGGCCCAGCTGCTGCTCGTGGCCGGCCACGAGACCACCGCCAACATGATCGGGCTGTCCGCGCTGGCCCTGCTGGAGCACCCGGAGACCCTGGACGCCCTGCGCAAGGACCCCGGCCTCGCCCCCAACGTGGTCGAGGAACTCCTGCGGTACGTCACCGTCGTCCGCACCGGCCTGCCGCGGCTCGCCATGGAGGACGTCGAGATCGACGGCCACCTGATCCGGGAGGGCGAGGGCGTCGTCGCCATGCTGTCGCTGGCCAACCGGGACGCGGCGGCCTTCCCCGACCCCGAGGTCTTCGACCCCGAACGGCAGGAGGCCCACCGCCACATGGCGTTCGGCTTCGGCCTGCACCAGTGCGTCGGCCAGCCGCTGGCCCGCGCCGAACTGCGCATCGCGCTGGTGGAACTCGCCCGCCGCTTCCCCGGCCTGCGCTCCCTGACCACGCTCGCGGACGTCCCCAAGCGCCACATGGCCGTGACCTTCGGGGTCGGCGAGCTCCCGGTGACGTGGTAATGCGCATCACCGTCGACAGGGAACTGTGCTGCGGGTCCGGCAACTGCGTCGCCAACGCCCCCGAGACGTTCGACCAGGACGATGCCGAAGGACTCGTACAACTGCTGGTGGAAGAAGCGCCCGAAAATCTCCGGGCGCAGGTGGAAAGAGCCGCGCACATGTGCCCGGTGGGTGCGATCAGTGTCAGTCCGCAGGCTGCTTCGACGAATTGACGACGCCATAGTGCGGGGGCGAGTGCGCCGTTGCCCGTGAACCGTCCGGCGGGGGACCGATGAATATCACCGGCCCGCCGGACCCGGTTCCGGGTCCGCTGTGAATTCTGCCGCGAGCGCCGGATGGATCGTCGTCTTCCTCCGGTGCTTCTTCGGCGTGCCCGCCTCTCTGGCGCACGGGGCGAACCCGTGCGTGTCCGCGTCCGGAAACGGTGTGTCGCTGCGCGTCCTCACTGCGTGCATTTCACGCCCAGCAGGGGAGCGATGATGAACAAAGACCCCAGAATACGAATTGTCGTGTGCGACCAGCATCCTTACGGACGTCTCGGTATGCGCGAGGCATTAGGCCGGGACCCCGCGCTGTGCGTGGTCGGGGAGGCGCCCGGTCTCGGCGAACTGGTCCCGGTCGTCGACCTGTGCCGCCCCGACGTCGTGGTGCTGGCCGACCCGCCCTCCGCGTCCTACGCCGACACCCACGAGATGGTCGGTGTCGGCGCCGACCTGGTGGTCGTCGTGCCCGACGCGGACGTCGCCCTCGGCTGGATCGGCTGCACCCGGGCCGAGATCAAGGCCCTCGTCCACTCCGACGACCCCGAGGAAGAGCTGGTCACCGCCGTCCGCAGAACCGCCGACGGCACCGGATACGTCTCACCCGGCCTCAGCGGCCCGCTGCTCGGGTACGTGCGCGCCTCACTGCCGCGGCGCCTGACCGTCGTCCCCACCCACGCGCCCCTGACCTCGCGCGAGTCCGAGGTGCTGGAGCTCGTACGGCGCGGCATGGCGAACAAGGAGATCGCCCGCCGGCTCGGACTGAGCGAGAAGACCGTCAAGTTCCACGTCTCCAACGTGCTCGCGAAGGCGCACATGGCCTCCCGGGCCCAGCTCATCGCCTCCGCCAGAACCATGTGAGCCGGGGCCCCGCGAGCACGAACGACCGCGGACGCCCGATCGTCCACGCCCCCGACCGTCCACGCCCCGGCCGTCCACGCCTCCGACCGCCCACGCCCCGGGCGGCACCGACCACCCGGCCCCGCTGATTGCAGCACAGGCCCGGCGGCCGGACAACCTGGACGAAGGTCCAGCACCGGCCGGAAAACCCCTACCGAAGCCCCAGGTCCGGGCCGTTCCTCTGACGGAAGCCGATCTTGGGGTCGCTGCGGATACTCCGAGTATGAAGCCATCCATGCCCGGTGACCAGGTGACCGACGGCTCCTACGACAACGCCGTCGCGGTGATCGGCCTCTCCTGCCGCGTCCCGTCGGCCTCCACCCCGGCCGAGCTGTGGCGACTGCTGTCCGAAGGAACCGACGCGGTCTCCCCGTGGCCACAGGACAGAGGACCCGGCTCCCCGTCCTGGCGTGGCGGCTTCCTCGCCGACGTCGGCTCCTTCGACGCGGCCTTCTTCGGGGTACGGCCCGAGGAAGCCGCCGCCATGGACCCCCAGCAGCGCCTCGCGCTGGAACTCGCCTGGGAGGCGGCCGAGGACGCCGGGACGCCCGCCGACCGGCTGCGCGGCACCCGCACGGGGACGTTCGTCGGCGTCGCGTCCGACGACTACACCACCCTTGCCACCCGCGCCGCGCTCACCGGCCGGACCGGCGGCGGCGACCTGGACGACTTCGTGGGCCGCCACCGCGCCGTCGTCGCCAACCGGATCTCCTGGACCCTCGGCCTGCGCGGGCCGAGCCTGGCCGTCGATGCGGCCCAGGCGTCGTCGCTGGTGGCCGTCCACCTGGCCGCCGAGAGCATCCGCCGCGGCGAGTGCGACCTCGCCCTCGCGGGCGGCGTCAGCCTGATCCTCTCGCCGGAGAGCATGACGGCCACCGCGGGCCTGGGCGCCCTGTCCGTTCGCGGCCGCAGCGCCGTCTTCGACGCGAGCGCCGACGGGTTCGTACGCGGCGAGGGCGGCGGCATGGTCCTGCTCAAGCCGCTCGCGCGGGCCGTCGCCGACGGCGACCCGATCTACTGCGTCATCCGCGGCAGCGCCGTCAACAACGAC
Source organism: Streptomyces sp. NPDC021224 (assembly GCF_044332905.1). Taxonomy (NCBI): domain Bacteria; kingdom Bacillati; phylum Actinomycetota; class Actinomycetes; order Kitasatosporales; family Streptomycetaceae; genus Streptomyces; species Streptomyces sp. NPDC021224. Next base: position 74,218 of record NZ_JBIRPW010000012.1, read on the forward strand.
GGCGCGGGCGACCGCCTCACCGACCCGGACGCGCAAGGCCAGCAGGACGTCCTCGCGCGCGCCTACGCCGACGCGGGCACCAGCCCCGACGCCGTCCAGTACGTGGAACTGCACGGCACCGGCACCCCCGTCGGCGACCCCGTCGAAGCCGCCGCCCTGTCCGCCGTCGTCGGACGCGGCACCGACCGCCCCCCGCTGCACGTCGGTTCGGTCAAGACCAACATCGGCCACCTGGAGGCCGCCGCCGGCATCGCCGGACTGCTCAAGGCCGCCCTCAGCGTCCGGCACCGGCAACTGCCCCCCACCCTGCACTTCCGCACCCCGCACCCGGCGATCCCGCTGGACACGCTCAACCTGCGCGTGCAGACCGCGCTCGACGCCTGGCCCCGGCCCGACGCCCCGCTCGTCGCGGGCGTCAGCTCCTTCGGCATCGGCGGCACCAACTGCCACGTGGTGCTCGCCGAAGGCCCCTACACCGGCCGCCCCGGCCGCCCGGTCGCCCGGCCCGCCACCCCCCGCCCGCTGCCCTGGGTCATCTCGGCCCGCACCGGCCGCGCCCTCGACGCCCAGGCCGGCCGCCTGCTGGACCACCTCCGGGACGGCGACCTCCGGGACAGCGACCTCCGGGACAGCGACCTCCCGGACAGCGGCGACGACGCGGCCGACATCGCCCGCTCGCTCGCCGCGACCCGCACCGCCCTGGAACACCGCGCCGTCGTCATCGGCACCGACCGGGCCGAACTCGCCGCCAAGCTGGCCGACTTGCACGCCGCCGCCGTCACCGGCGTGACGAGTGCGGCCGGTGCCACCGGCAACCCCGGCGCCACCGCGGCGGAGGGCCGTACCGCCTTCCTGTTCGCGGGCGGCGGCGCGCACCGCCTCGGCATGGGGCGCGAACTGTACGCGGCACACCCCGTCTTCGCCCACGCGCTCGACGAGGTGCTCGACCACTTCGACCCCGCCCTCGGCCTGCGCGAGGTGCTCCTCGACGCCCACGACGACACGGCGGACGCGGAGACCGCGGCCGCCGCGCTCGACGGCATGCGCCTCATGCAGCCCGCGCTGTTCGCCTTCCAAGTCGCCATGTACCGCCTGGTCACCTCCTGGGGCGTCACCCCCGATCTGCTCGTGGGCCACTCCTTCGGCGAGATCGTCGCCGCCCACGTCTCCGGCTCCCTCTCCCTAGCCGACGCCGCCGCCCTCGCCGCGGCCCGCGGCGCGCTCATGGAGGACCTGCCGCCCGGCGGCGCCATGATCGCCGTCGAGGCCACCGAGGAGGAGGCGGCCGAAGCGCTGCGGGACACCGACGACGTGTCCATCGGCGTCATCAACGGCCCGCGCTCCGTCGTGCTGTCGGGCGCCGACGCGTCCGTCACCCGCGTCGCCGCCGCCTTCCAGGACCGGGGCCGCCGCACCACCCGGCTGCGCGTGCAGAACGCCGCCCACTCACCGCTCACCGTGCCCATGCTCGACGACCTCGCCCGCAGCATCAGCGGGCTGACCGCCGACGCACCGCGTATCCCGGTCGTCTCCACGGTCACCGGGCGCACCGGCACCCCGATGACCGAGCCGTACTGGATCGCCCACGTCGGCGCCACCGTGCGCTTCCACGACGCCGTCACCGCCTGCCGCGAGCTGGGCGTCACCCGCTTCCTCGAACTCTCCCCGGACTCCGTCCTCACTCCGCTGGTCCACCCCACGGAGACCGAGGTCGCCGTCGCCCTCCAGCACCGGGACGTCCCCGAACCCGAGGCCCTGCTCACCGGGCTCGGCGCCGCCTGGGTCACCGGCCTGCCCGTCGACTGGGCCGAGGCCGTCGGCGACGCCCGCCTCGTCGCCCTCCCCACCTACGCCTTCCAGCGGGAGCGCTACTGGCTCGACGAACTCCCCGCCGCATCCGCCGCATCCGCCGCGTTCGCCGCCGAGCAGCACCTCAGCTCCACCACGCTCGCCCTGCGCGACACGATCCGCAGCTCCCCCGACGGCTTCCTCCAGCGCTGGCTGGCCGAACACGTCGCCGAGATCGCCGGCGGCCACGGGGCGGACCCCGAGACCGCCCTCCGCGACCCCGACACCGCCTTCCGCGACCTCGGCTTCGACTCCGCGCTCTCGGTCCAGCTGCGCAACCGGCTCGTCTCCGCCACCGGGCTCCGCCTGCCCACCAGCGTGCTCTTCGACCACCCCACCCCCCAGGCGCTCGCCGCCCACCTGCACGACCGGATCGTCGGCGCCCTCGACACCCCCGCCGCACCCGCCGTCACCCCCGTGGACGTGGACGCGGACGCGGATCCGGTGGTGATCGTGGGGATGGCGTGCCGGTTGCCGGGTGGGATCGAGTCGCCGGACGGGTTGTGGCGGGTGGTGTCGGAGGGTGTGGACGCGGTGTCGGAGTTTCCGGCGGACCGTGGGTGGGATCTGGCGGGGTTGTACGACCCGGATCCGGATCACGCCGGGACGAGTTATGCGCGGCACGGCGGCTTCTTGACCGGTGCGGGTGATTTCGACGCCGATTTCTTCGGGATCAGTCCGCGTGAGGCGGCGGCGATGGATCCGCAGCAGCGCCTGCTGCTGGAGACGGCGTGGGAGGCGCTGGAGCGCTCGGTCATCGACCCGACGTCGCTGCGCGGCAGCCGAACCGGCGTCTTCGTCGGCGCCATGAACATGGAGTACGGCCCCCACCTGCACGCACCCGTCGACGGCACCGAGGGCTTCCGCCTCACCGGCAACACCACGAGCGTGGCGTCCGGCCGGATCTCGTACCTGCTGGGTCTTGAGGGTCCGGCGATGACGGTGGACACGGCGTGCTCGTCCTCGCTCGTCGCCCTGCACCTGGCCGCCCAGGCGGTACGCAGCGGCGAGTGCTCGCTCGCGCTCGCGGGCGGCGTGACCGTGCTGTCCACGCCCGGCATGTTCGTGGAGTTCTCGCGGCAGCGGGGGCTGGCGCCGGACGGGCGGTGCAAGGCGTTCGCGGACGCGGCGGACGGTACGGGGTGGGCCGAGGGTGTCGGCGTGCTGGTGGTCGAGCGGCTCTCGGATGCGCGGCGCAACGGGCACCGGGTGCTGGCGCTGGTGCGGGGTTCGGCGGTGAACCAGGACGGTGCGTCCAACGGTCTGACGGCCCCCAACGGTCCGTCCCAACAGCGCGTCATCCGCGACGCGTTGGCGGGCGCCGGACTGAACGCGGCCGACGTGGACGTGGTGGAGGCACACGGTACGGGTACGGCGCTCGGTGACCCGATCGAGGCGCAGGCGCTGCTCGCGACGTACGGGCAACAGCGCCCCGACGGCGACCCGTTGTGGCTGGGCTCGCTGAAGTCGAACATCGGGCACACGCAGGCCGCGGCCGGTGTGTCGGGTGTCATCAAGATGGTGGAGGCGATGCGGCACGGTGTGCTGCCGCAGACGCTGCATGTGGACGAGCCGTCGCACCACGTCGACTGGGATGAGGGCCAGGTTCGGCTGCTGACCGAGAACCGCCCCTGGCCCGTCGTGGACCGGCCGCGCCGCTCGGCGGTCTCGTCGTTCGGCATCAGCGGCACCAACGCCCACGTCATCCTGGAAGCCCCGCCCGCCGAGGTGGCGGAGGAGCCCGGCGCCGAGCCGCCCGCGTCCCTCACTCCCTGGGTGCTGTCGGCGCGGACCGAGGACGGCGTGCGGCGGCAGGCCGCACGGCTGCTCGCCCACCTCGACGACCGCCCCGAACTCGACCGGCGCGACGTGGCGTTGAGCCTGGTCGCGGGACGGGCGCGGCTGGAGTGCCGCGCGGTGGTGTGGGGCACGGAGCGCGAAACGCTGTGCGCGGGGCTGCGTGATCTGGCGGCGGGGGTCGCGTCACCGGATGCCGTGCTTGGCTCGGCGGCGGCTTCGGCGGGTGTGGTGTGGGTGTTTCCGGGTCAGGGCTCGCAGTGGGCTGGTATGGCGCGGGAGTTGCTGGATTCGTCCGAGGTGTTCGCTGCGCGGATGGGTGAGTGTGCCACCGCGCTGGACGCTCTGACCGACTGGTCGTTGCTGGAGGTGGTGCGCGGGGACGGGGCTGAGCTGGAGCGGGTGGATGTGGTCCAGCCGGTGTTGTTCGCGGTGATGGTGTCGTTGGCGGCGGTGTGGGAGTCGCTGGGGGTGCGTCCGGCTGCGGTGGTGGGGCATTCCCAGGGGGAGATCGCGGCCGCGTGTGTGGCGGGTGCGCTGTCGTTGGAGGACGCGGCGCGGGTGGTGGCGTTGCGGTCGCGGGCGATCCGCTCGCTGGCCGGTCGTGGGGGCATGGTCTCGGTGCTGGCGTCGGCCGACCGGGTGGGGGAGTGGGTGACGGACGGGCTTGCGGTGGCGGTGGTCAACGGGCCCGAGCAGGTCGTGGTGTCCGGTGCCCCGGACGAGCTGGACGCGTTCGTGAAGCGCTGCGAACAGGAGAGTGTCCAGGCGCGGCGGATCGCCGTGGACTACGCCTCCCACTCACCCCAGGTCGAGGAACTGCGAGGGGAGTTGCTGGACCTCCTGGGCGGAATAGAGCCGCGCAGCTCCGACATCCCCCTGGTCTCGACCGTGACCGGCGAGGTCATCGACACCTCGGTGATGGACGCGGAGTACTGGTTCACGAACCTGCGCCGACCCGTGCGCTTCGACCGGGCCCTCTCCACGCTGCTGGGCGACGGGCATCGGGAGTTCGTCGAGGTCAGCCCGCATCCGGTGCTGCTGGGCGCGCTGGTGCAGGCGGCCGAGGCGGCAGAGGTCGAGGGTGTGACTGCCGTGGGGACGTTGCGGCGGGAAGAGGGCGGCCGGGACCAACTGCTGCGTCACGCTGCCGAGTTGTTCACGGCCGGTGTGGACGTCGACTGGTCGTCGTGGGTCGCGGGCGGGCGGCTCGTCGATCTGCCGACGTATGCGTTCGAGCGCCGTCGCTTCTGGCTGTCGGCGGGCCGGTCCCCGGTGGACGCGGCCGGGCTGGGCCTCGACCCGGCCGGTCACCCCCTCCTGCACGCCGCCGTCCCGCTGGCCTCGCAGGACGGATGGGTACTGACGGGACAGCTCTCCCTCCAGGACCACCCGTGGCTGAGCGACCACGCCGTCCACGGCACCGTCATCCTGCCCGGCACGGCCTTTGTCGAACTCGCCCTGCATGCGGGTGGGCAGGCGGGGTGCGAGGTGGTGGAGGAGCTGACGCTGGAGCGTCCGCTGCTGCTGGCGGAGGGCGCGGCGGTCGTGGTCCAGGTGGCGGTGGGCGCCCCGGAGGACGAGGCCGGTCACCGGCCGGTCACCGTGCACTCCCGCCCCCAGGGCAGCAGCGACGAATGGAGCCGCCACGCCACGGGCTCCCTCGCGCCCGGAGACCCCGTACCGGAGGAGCGCCTGAGCACCGCGTGGCCGCCCCCGGGCGCCCGGCGGATCGACGGTCCCGACACCGTCTCCGGCACCTATGAGCGGCTGGCCGGGCTCGGTTACGGGTACGGGCCGGTGTTCCAGGGCCTGCGGGACGTGTGGCGGGTCGGGGAGGAGCTGTTCGCGGAGGTGCGGCTGCCTGTCGAGCCCGGCGGGTTCGGGCTGCACCCCGCGCTGCTGGACGCCGCCCTGCACCCCCTGCTCGGCGACGAACTCCGCGTGCCGTTCGCCTGGAGCGGGGTCCGTATGTCCTCGGTGGGGGCCTCGGTGCTGCGGGTGCGGTTGACGCCCGGGGCCGAGGGTGTGGTGCGGGTGGCCGCGTTCGACGGTGCGGGGCTGCCGGTCGTGACGGTGGAGGGGCTGCGGCTCCACCCGATGGCGCAGGACCAGCTCCGCGAGGTGGCGGGGCAGGGGAGCGGGGGGCTCTTCGCACTGCGGTGGACGGTCGTCCCGGTGCAGGAGCCGACGGCACGGGACGTGTCCCAGGTGCGGGTGGAGGAGATCGCGCCGGGTGGGGACGTACGCGGGCGGCTCGCGGAAGTGCTCGCGGTGGTACAGGACTTCGTGGCCGAGGGCCCGGAGGACGGCCGTCTGGTGGTCGTGACGCACGGGCGGATGGCCGGGGTCGCCGATCCGGTGACCGCCGCCGTGTGGGGCCTGCTGCGCTCCGCGCAGGCGGAACACCCCGGGCGTCTCGTCGTCCTCGACACACCCGCCGACGCCGACGCCGACACCGCGAGCGCGGTGGAGGCCGCTCTCGCGACGAACGAACCCCAAGTGGTGCTCGACGAGGGCCGTTTCCTCGTACCCCGGCTCGCGGCGCTGCCCGCCGAGGAGGACGGGGCCGCTGCCTCCCTCGCTTCCGAGGGGACGGTGTTGGTGACGGGAGCGGGCGGTGTGCTCGCGGGTCATGTGGTGCGGCATCTGGTGGCACGTCACGGGGTGCGGCACCTGGTCCTCGTCGGCCGTCGTGGGAGCGAGCGGGTCGACGACCTGGTGGCGGAGGTGGCGGCGGCGGGCGCGTCGGCGCGGTTCGTCACCTGCGATGTCGCGGACCGGGACGCGGTCGCGAGCGTGCTGGACGGTATCGGTGCCGAGCATCCGCTGACGGGCGTGGTGCATACGGCCGGTGTGCTGGACGACGGTGTGGTGACGGCGTTGACGCCGGAGCGGGTGGACACCGTCCTCGCGCCGAAGGTGGACGGTGCCCGCTGGCTGGACGAGCTGACCCGTGACGCGGAGCTGTCGGCGTTCGTGGTGTTCTCGTCGGCCGCCGGTGTCATCGGTACGGCGGGGCAGGGCAACTACGCGGCAGCGAACGCGTATCTGGACGCGCTGGCTCATGTGCGCCGGGCGGAGGGCCTTGCCGCGACCTCGATGGCGTGGGGTTTGTGGGCCGACACCAGCTCCATGACCGGTCACCTGGGGGACGCGGATCTGGCGCGGCTGACGCGCACGGGGCTGGCTCCCCTCCCCACCGAGGACGGCCTCGCTCTCTTCGACGCCGCCCTCCGGTCCGACCGCGCGACGGTCGTGCCCGCGCGTCTCGACCTGCCCGCGCTGCGGAACCGCGCGGCCCAGGGCAGCCTTCCCGCCGTCTTCGCCTCCCTGGTCCGGCTCCCGCTGCGCCAGGCGGCGGCGCCCGCTGCCGAAGAGGCCCGCTCCTGGACCGCCGCGATGGCGGTGTTGGGGGCGGAGGAGCGGTCGGCGGCGCTGGTCGCGCTGGTCGGGGCGCAGGTCTCGCTCGTCCTGGGCCATGGTTCGGCGGGTGCGGTGGATCCGCAGCGGGCCTTCCGGGAGATGGGCTTCGACTCGCTCACCGGCCTCGAACTGCGCCAGCGGTTGCAGACGGCCACGGGGCTCCGGCTGCCGTCCACCCTCGTCTTCGACTACCCGACGCTCACCGCGCTGGCCGGCTACCTCGACGAGCAGGTCGGCGGCACGTCCACGCTCCCGGCCGTGCCGCCCGCGCTCACCATGGCCGACGTGGACGCCGACCCGATCGTGATCGTGGGGATGGCGTGCCGGTTGCCGGGTGGGATCGAGTCGCCGGACGGGTTGTGGCGGGTGGTGTCGGAGGGTGTGGACGCGGTGTCGGAGTTTCCGGCGGACCGTGGGTGGGATCTGGCGGGGTTGTACGACCCGGATCCGGATCACGCCGGGACGAGCTACGCCCGGCACGGCGGGTTCCTGGTCGGTGCGGGTGATTTCGACGCCGATTTCTTCGGCATCAGTCCGCGTGAGGCGGCGGCGATGGATCCGCAGCAGCGCCTGCTGCTGGAAACCGCGTGGGAGGCGCTGGAGCGCTCGGCGATCGACCCGACGTCGTTGCGCGGCAGCCGGACCGGCGTCTTCACCGGCCTGATGTACCACGACTACGGCTCCCCGCAGACCGAGGCGGCTCAGGACGTCGAGGGGATGCTCATCACCGGCACCAGCGGCGGTGTCGCCTCGGGCCGGATCTCCTACCTGCTGGGCCTTGAGGGTCCGGCGATGACGGTGGACACGGCGTGCTCGTCCTCCCTGGTCGCGCTGCACCTGGCCGCTCAGGCGTTGCGGAACGGTGAGTGCTCGCTCGCGCTGGCGGGCGGGGTGACGGTGATGTCGACTCCGACGACGTTCGTGGAGTTCTCGCGGCAGCGGGCGATGTCCCCCGACGGGCGGTGCAAGGCCTTCTCGGACGCGGCTGACGGTGCCGGGTGGGCCGAGGGCGTGGGCCTGCTGGTGGTGGAGCGCTTGTCGGATGCGCGGCGCAACGGACATCGGGTGCTGGCGCTGGTGCGGGGTTCGGCGGTGAACCAGGACGGTGCGTCCAACGGTCTGACGGCCCCCAACGGTCCGTCCCAACAGCGCGTCATCCGCGACGCGTTGACGGCCGCCGGGATGAACGCGGCCGACGTGGACGCCGTCGAGGCCCATGGCACCGGCACCGCGCTGGGCGATCCGATCGAGGCGCAGGCCCTCCTTGCCACTTATGGCCAGGAGCGTGCCGGTGGAGAGCCGTTGTGGCTGGGCTCGGTCAAGTCGAACATCGGGCATGCGCAGGCGGCGGCCGGGGTCGCGGGCATCATCAAGATGGTCGAGGCGATGCGCCACGGCGTGCTGCCGCAGACGCTGCACGCGGACGAGCCTTCACACCACGTCGATTGGGAACAGGGCGACGTCCGGCTGCTGACGGAGAACCGCCCCTGGCCCGTCGTGGACCGGCCGCGCCGCTCGGCGGTCTCGTCGTTCGGCATCGGCGGCACGAACGCCCACGTCATCCTCGAAGCGCCGTCCGTTGACGTCACGGAGGAGCCCGGCGCCGAGCCGCCCGCGTCCCTCACTCCCTGGGTGCTGTCGGCGCGGACCGAGGACGGTGTACGGCGCCAGGCCGCGCGGCTGCTGGCGCATCTTGATGATGCTCCGGGGCTGGGGTTGCGGGATGTGGGGCTGACGCTCGCGTCGGGGCGGGGTCTGCTGGATCACCGGGCGGTTGTGCTGGGTGCGGATCGTGAGGCGTTGTCGTCGGCGTTGGCTGCGGTGGCTGCCGGTGAGGACACCCCGGACGCGGTGGTCGGTTCGGTGCGGACGGGCGGTGTGGTGTGGGTGTTTCCGGGTCAGGGCTCGCAGTGGGCGGGTATGGCGCGGGAGTTGCTGGATTCGTCCGAGGTGTTCGCTGCGCGGATGGGTGAGTGTGCCACCGCGCTGGACGCTCTGACCGATTGGTCGTTGCTGGAGGTGGTGCGGGGGGACGGGGCTGAGCTGGTGCGGGTGGATGTGGTCCAGCCGGTGTTGTTCGCGGTGATGGTGTCGTTGGCGGCGGTGTGGGAGTCGCTGGGGGTGCGTCCTGCGGCGGTGGTGGGGCATTCCCAGGGGGAGATCGCGGCCGCGTGTGTGGCGGGTGCGCTGTCGTTGGAGGACGCGGCGCGGGTGGTGGCGTTGCGGTCGCGGGCGATCCGCTCGCTGGCCGGTCGTGGGGGCATGGTCTCGGTGCTGGCGCCTGCGGAACGAGTGGACGAGTGGGTGACGGACGGGCTTGCGGTGGCGGTGGTCAACGGGCCCGAGCAGGTCGTGGTGTCCGGTGCCCCGGACGAGCTGGACGCGTTCGTGAAGCGCTGCGAACAGGAGAACGTCCAGGCGCGGCGGATCGCCGTGGACTACGCCTCCCACTCACCCCAAGTGGAGGAACTGCGGGCGGAGTTGCTGGACGTCCTAGACGGGGTCGAGCCCCGCGGCTCCGACATCCCCCTGGTCTCCACCGTCACCGGCGAGGTCATCGACACCGCCACCGTGGACGCCGACTACTGGTTCACCAACCTGCGTCAGGCCGTCCGCTTCGACCGGGCCCTCTCCACCCTGCTGGCGGACGGCCACCGGGCCTTCGTCGAGGTCAGCCCGCATCCGGTGCTGCTGGGCGCGGTGGTGCAGGCGGCCGAGGCGGCAGAGGTCGAGGGTGTGACTGCCGTGGGGACGTTGCGCCGGGACGAGGGCGGCCGTGACCAACTGCTGCGCCATGCGGCTGAGTTGTTCACGGCCGGTGTGGACGTCGACTGGTCGTCCTGGCTCTCCGGCGGCCGTCTCGCCGACCTGCCGACGTATGCGTTCGAGCGCCGCCGCTTCTGGCTGTCGGCGGGGCGGCCGCCCGTGGACGCGGCCGGGCTGGGCCTCGACCCGGCCGGTCACCCCCTTCTGCACGCCGCCGTTTCCCTGGCGGACCGGGGGGACATCGTGCTCACGGGCAGGATCTCCCTCGACACACACCCCTGGCTGGCCGACCACGCCGTCTTCGGTGCGGCCCTGCTCCCGGGCACGGCCTTTGTCGAACTCGCCCTGCATGCGGGTGGGCAGGCGGGGTGCGAGGTGGTGGAGGAGCTGACGTTGGAGCGTCCGCTGCTGCTGGCGGAGGGCGCGGCGGTCGTGGTCCAGGTGGCGGTGGGCGCCCCGGAGGACGAGGCCGGCCGGCGGGCGGTCACCGTGCACTCGCGCCCCCACGACACGGGTGCCGACTGGGTACGGCACGCCGTCGGCGTCGTGGTTCCCGGAACGCCCCTGCCCGTACCGCCCCTGAGCACCGCGTGGCCGCCCCCGGGCGCCCGGCGGATCGACGGTCCCGACACCGTCTCCGGCACCTATGAGCGGCTGGCCGGGCTCGGTTACGGGTACGGGCCGGTGTTCCAGGGCCTGCGGGACGTGTGGCGGGTCGGGGACGAGGTGTTCGCGGAGGTGCGGCTGCCCGTCGAGCCCGGCGGCTTCGGGCTGCACCCCGCGCTGCTGGACGCCGCCCTGCACCCCCTGCCGACGGACGACTTGCGGGTGCCCTTCTCGTGGAGCGGGGTCCGGCTGCGTGCGGTGGGGGCCTCGGTGCTGCGGGTGCGGTTGACGCCCGGGGCCGAGGGTGTGGTGCGGGTGGCCGCGTTCGACGGTGCCGGGCTGCCGGTCGTGACGGTGGACGAGCTGCGTATCCACCCCATGTCGGAGGACCAGCTCCGACAGGTCGCCGCCGGTCGGACGAGCGGCCTGTACGAGCTGGGCTGGACGGCCGCTCCGGTTCCGGAAGCGATACCGGGCACCTTCGCCGCGCGCGTGGAGGAGGTCGCGCCGGGCGGTGACGTACGCGCCCGGCTCGGTGAAGTGCTGTCGCTGGTGCAGGACTTCCTCACCGAGGGCCCGGAGGAGGACGGCCCACTGGTCGTGGTGACGCACGGGCGGATGGCCGGGGTCGCCGATCCGGTGACCTCCGCCGTGTGGGGGCTGCTGCGTTCCGCCCAGGCGGAGCACCTCGGGCGTCTGGTCGTCCTCGACACACCCGCCGACGCCGACACCGCGAGCGCGGTGGAGGCCGCCCTCGCAACGAACGAACCCCAAGTCGTCCTGCACGAAGGCCAGTTCCTCGTCCCCCGGCTGACCGCGTCCACGGTGGACGCGGACGGCCCGGCTGTTTCCTTCCCGCCCGAGGGGACGGTGTTGGTGACGGGAGCGGGCGGTGTGCTCGCGGGTCATGTGGTGCGGCATCTGGTGGCACGTCACGGGGTGCGGCATCTGGTCCTCGTCGGCCGTCGTGAGAGCGAGCGGGCTGACGACCTGGTGGCGGAGGTGGCGGCGGCGGGCGCGTCGGCGCGGTTCGTCACCTGCGATGTCGCGGACCGGGACGCGGTCGCGAGCGTGCTGGACGGTATCGGTGCCGAGCATCCGCTGACGGGCGTGGTGCATACGGCCGGTGTGCTGGACGACGGTGTGGTGACGGCGTTGACGCCGGAGCGGGTGGACACCGTCCTCGCGCCGAAGGTGGACGGTGCCCGCTGGCTGGACGAGCTGACGCGGGGCGCGGAGCTGTCGGCTTTCGTGGTGTTCTCGTCGGCCGCCGGTGTCATCGGCACGGCGGGGCAGGGCAACTACGCCGCCGCGAACGCCTACGTGGACGCGCTCGCGCAGGGCCGCCGCGCGGACGGCCTTCCCGCGACCTCGATGGCATGGGGCCTGTGGGCGGAAAGCAGCTCCATGACCGGTCACCTGGGAGACGCGGATCTGGCCCGGCTGACCCGCACCGGACTGGCCCCGCTCCGCACCGAGGACGGCCTCGCGCTCTTCGACGCCGCCCTGCGGTCCGACCGCCCTGCCCTCGTCACCGCCCTGCTCGACCTGCCGGCTCTCCGGAAGGGTGCCGTCAAGGACGGTCTCCCGCCGCTGTTCTCCTCCCTCGTCCGCGCACCGGTCCGGCGTCCCGTCGCCCAAGGCGGGGCGACGGGGGCCTCGTCCTGGACCGCCGCGATGGCGGTGTTGGGGGCGGAGGAGCGGTCGGCGGCGCTGGTCGCGCTGGTCGGGGCGCAGGTCTCGCTCGTCCTGGGCCATGGTTCGGCGGGTGCGGTGGATCCGCAGCGGGCCTTCCGGGAGATGGGCTTCGACTCGCTCACCGGCCTCGAACTGCGCCAGCGGTTGCAGACGGCCACGGGGCTCCGGCTGCCGTCCACCCTCGTCTTCGACTACCCGACGCTCACCGCGCTGGCCGGCTACCTCGACGAGCAGGTGCGCGGCACGTCCACGCTCCCGGCGGCACCGCAGCCGCCCACCAAGGCCGACGTGGACGCCGACCCGATCGTGATCGTGGGGACGGCGTGCCGGCTGCCGGGTGGGATCGCGTCGCCCGACGAGCTGTGGCAGGCGGTGGTGGACGGCCTCGACGCGGTCTCGGAATTCCCCGCCGACCGTGGGTGGGATCTCGCGGAACTCTACGACCCCGACCCCGATCACGCCGGGACGAGCTACGCCCGGCACGGCGGGTTCCTGGCCGGTGCGGGTGATTTCGACGCCGACTTCTTCGGGATCAGCCCGCGTGAGGCGGCGGCGATGGACCCGCAGCAGCGCCTGCTGCTGGAAACCGCGTGGGAGGCGCTGGAGCGCTCGGCGATCGACCCGACGTCGTTGCGCGGCACCCGCACCGGCGTCTTCACCGGTCTGATGGCCGGCGAGTACGGGCCGCCCCTGCACGAACCGGTCGACGGCATGGAGGGCTTCCGCATGCTCGGCAGCGCGTCGAGCGTGGCGTCGGGCCGGATCTCGTACCTGCTGGGTCTTGAGGGTCCGGCGATGACGGTGGACACGGCGTGCTCGTCCTCCCTGGTCGCGCTGCACCTTGCCGCTCAGGCGTTGCGGAACGGTGAGTGCTCGCTCGCGCTGGCGGGCGGGGTGACGGTGATGTCGACTCCGACGACGTTCGTGGAGTTCTCGCGGCAGCGGGCGATGTCCCCCGACGGGCGGTGCAAGGCCTTCTCGGACTCCGCCGACGGTGCCGGATGGGCCGAGGGCGTGGGCCTGCTGGTGGTCGAGCGGCTCTCGGACGCGCGGCGCAACGGCCACCAGGTCCTCGCCGTCGTGCGGGGCTCGGCGGTCAACCAGGACGGTGCGTCCAACGGCCTGACGGCTCCCAACGGGCCCTCCCAACAGCGCGTCATCCGTGATGCGTTGGCAAGCGCGGGGCTGAACGGCGCGGACGTGGACGCCGTCGAGGCCCACGGCACCGGTACCCCGCTCGGCGACCCCATCGAGGCGCAGGCGCTGCTCGCGACGTACGGCCAACAGCGCCCCGGCGACCGCCCGTTGTGGCTGGGGTCGGTCAAGTCGAACATCGGTCACGCGCAGGCGGCAGCCGGGGTCGCGGGCATCATCAAGATGATCGAGGCGATGCGCCACGGCGTCCTCCCGCAGACGCTGCACGCCGACCAGCCGACCCACCACGTCGACTGGGAACAGGGCCAGGTCCGGCTGCTGACCGAGAACCGGCCGTGGCCCGACGTGGACCGGCCGCGCCGCTCGGCGGTGTCCTCCTTCGGCATCAGCGGCACCAACGCCCACGTCATCCTTGAAGCGCCGTCCGTTGACGTCACGGAGGAGCCCGGCGCCGAGCCGCCCGCGTCCCTCACCCCCTGGATCCTGTCGGCGCGGACCGAGGACGGCGTACGGCGCCAGGCCGCACGGCTGCTCGCCCACCTCGACGTCCACCCCGGCCTCGACCCGCGCGACATCGCGCGCACCCTCGCCTCCGGGCGCGCCCTGCTCGACCACCGGGCCGTCGTCCTCGGCGCCGACCACGACGCCATGACCACGGCGCTGGCCGCCGTCGCCGCAGGTGAGGGCACACCGGACGCCGTGCTCGGCGCGGTCGGACCGGCGGGAACCGGCGGCCTGGCCCTGGTGTTCTCCGGCCAGGGCGCGCAGCGCGCCGAGGCGGGCCGGGAACTGTACGAGCGGTACCCGGTCTTCGCCGGGACGTTCGACGCCGTGTGCGCGGCGGTCGACGCGCACCTCGACGGGTACGTCGAACACCCGCTGCGCGACGTGGCGTTCGCGCCCGCCGGCTCGCCCCTCGCGGCCCTGCTCGACCAGAGCGTGTACACGCAGACCGCGCTCTTCGCACTGGAGACGGCGCTGTGGGAGCTGCTGCGGTCGTGGGGCGTCGCGCCCGACTACGTGATGGGGCACTCGCTCGGCGAGATCACCGCGGCCTGCGCGGCGGGCGTGCTGTCCCTGCCCGACGCGTGCGCCCTGGTCGCGGCGCGCGGCCGGCTGATGCAGGCGCTGCCGGAGGGCGGTGCGATGCTCGCGGTCGAGGCCGACGAGCACGAGGTCGGCGCCTACCTGGAGTCGGCCGGACTGGCGGAATCGGCCCGACGCGCGGACGCGGCAGGATCGGCGGACGTGGCCGGGTCGGCGGACGCGGCGGGCGCGGCCGGGTCGGCGGACGTGGCCGGGTCGGCGGGAGTGGCGGGCATCGCCGCCGTCAACGGGCCCCGGGCCGTGGTGGTTTCGGGGGACGAGGCCGCCGTGGTCGCCGTCGCCGAGCACTTCCGGTCCGCCGGGCGGCGGACGCGCAGGCTGTCGGTCTCGCACGCCTTCCACTCGCACCGCATGGAGCCCGTGCTCGCGGAGTTCGCCGAGGTGCTGTCGGGCCTGGCCTTCGAGCCGCCGCGGCTGCCCGTCGTCTCCAACCTCACCGGCGAACTCGCCGATCCCGCGCACCTGTGCACGCCCGCGTACTGGGTCGAGCACGTCCGCCGGGCCGTGCGGTTCGCCGACGGGGTGCGCTGCCTGGCCGACCGCGGGGTGACCACCTTCCTGGAGGTCGGTCCGTCGGCCGTGCTCACGCCGATGGCGCACGCCACCCTCGACGCGGCGCTGCCGGACGGCCGCTACGCCGCCGTGGCGACGCTCACCCCCGGGCGGCCCGAGGCGCAGGCGCTGGCCGCCGCGCTGGCCGTGCCGTTCACGGGCGGCCTGCCCGTCGCGTGGGAGCGGACGCTGACGGGCGGCCGCCTGGTGGAGCTGCCCGGCTATCCCTTCGCGCGGCAGCGCTACTGGCAGGCCGCCGACGAGACGGTCACCGGGCTGCGCGCCGCGGGGCTCAGCGCCACCCGGCACCCGCTGCTGGGCGCCGCCGTGCACCTGCCCGACGGGCAGACCGTCCTCACCGGACGGCTGCTGCCGGGCGCGCAGCCCTGGCTCGCCGACCACGCCGTGGACGGCACACCGCTGCTGCCCGGCACCGCCTTCCTCGAACTGGCCCTGCACGCCGGGGCGGAGACCGGCTGCCCGGTCGTCGAGGAACTGACCCTGCACACGCCCCTCGCGCTGCCCTCCGGCGCCGCGGTGTACTTCCAGGCGGTCGTGGGCGCCGCGGACGAGGACGGCCGCCGGACGATCGCCCTGCACTCCACGGACTCGCCGTCGGCCCCGGCCGCCGCCGAGGCATCCGTCCGCCACGCCACGGGCGTGCTCGCCCCGGCCGCCGCCCCGCTGCAGCCCTCCGCGCAGTGGACCTGGCCGCCGGAGGGGGCGGCACCCGTACCGCTGGACGGCTTCTACGCCGGGCTGGCCGCGCGCGGCTACGACTACGGTCCGGCCTTCCGCGGCCTGCGCGCGGCCTGGCGCACCGCGGACGAGCTGTGGGCGGAGGTCGAACTGCCCGTCGAAGCGGGCGGGTTCGGCCTGCACCCGGCGCTCCTGGACGCCGCCCTGCACACCGTCACCCTCGGCCTCCCGGACCTCGCCGCGAGCGGCGCCGACCGGCCCCTGCTGCCGTTCTCCTGGACCGGCGTGAACCTGGAGGCCACCCGCGCCGCCGTCCTGCGCGTCCGGCTCGCGGCGACCGGCGACGGCGCGGTGTCCCTGACCGCGGCCGACACCTCCGGCCGCCCCGTCGTCACCGTCGACGCGCTCGCACTGCGGCCGATGGCGGCGGGGGGCTCGGCCGCGGACCGGCCCGGCGGCCTGCACCTGCGCTGGCGGCCGCTGCCCACCGCGGGCGTCCCGGCGCTCCCGGCCGACCACGCCGACCTCACGGTCGTCCCCGTCGAACCGGGCGGCGACGACCCGCGGACCCGGCTGGCCGAGGTGCTGGAGTCGGTCCAGCGCTTCCTCGCCGACCCGGCACGGGAGCGCGCACGGCTCGCCGTCGTCACCCGGGGCACGCTCATGGACCGGCCCGACCCTGTCAGTGCCGCCGTGTGGGGCCTGGTGCGCTCCGCCCAGGCCGAGCACCCCGGACGGCTCCTGCTCGTCGACGTGGACAGCCGCACGGACGAAGCCCTGGCGGCGGCCGCCGCCACCGGCGAACCGCAGGTCGCCGTCCGCGGCGGCCGCCCCTTCGCCCCCCGGCTCACCCGGACCGCCCCACCCCTGCTCCCCCTGCCGGACGCCCCTGCCTGGCGGCTGCGCACGGAAGGCCCCGGCGCCCCGTCGCTCGTCGAAGTACCGTCTCCGGAACGGCCGTTGGGCCCGCTGGACGTCCGCCTGTCGCTGCGCGCCGCCACGCCGCCCGCCGACCACGGGACCACGGCGGCGCGCCTGGCGGACCCCGCGTACCTGGCGGACCTCGCGTATCCGGTCGTCGCTGGTGACGCGCCCGTTCCGGCCCACCTGGTCGTACCCGGCCACTTGGGCGCCTCTGGGATCCCGGCCGACTCGGTTCACGCGGCCGACCCGGCGTACT